>NZ_JAINDX010000007.1:0-709 GCF_026191775.1 Sphingobacterium sp. InxBP1
GAGATCTGCTGACCAGTACACGTGTACATACGCCGAAGACCGGGACAGCGACGACCATTGTGACCAATCATTTATATGATCATGTGGGCAGGCTGGTGGAGACCAAAAAACAGCTTAATAATCTTGCGGAAGTGTCTCAGAGCAGGCTGTCGTACAATGAGATCGGGCAGCTCAAGCAGAAGAACCTGCACAATACCGGCAGCACTGCTGTGCAGGAAATTCTTTACAGTTATAATGAGCGGGGCTGGTTGAAGTCGGTCAACAATCCGGCCGCTGTAAGTGTCAGGCGTGTTTTCGGGATGGAGCTGAGCTATGGGGACAAGGCGGACAGCTACAATGGCAATATCGGCAGTATGAAATGGAATACCCTGGTCCCCTCCACAATGACCATGCAGCCTGTTCAGACCTATACGTATTATTATGACAAGCTCAACCGGCTGAAACGGGGAGTATATATCAATGCCGCGTCGAGCTCACCTGCGAATAAAGCAGGCCATTATGATGAGGAACTGGCGTATGATGTGATGGGTAATATCGATTCACTGCGCAGGCGTAACGGTACGGGCAACGGCTGGTACAATAATTTTAAATACACGTATTCGGGCAACCAGCTGACCAAAGTCACTGATGCGGGTACGGCGGCGAGGACCAACACGTTCAGCTATGATGCCAATGGCAACGGAATCACAAATTCACGTCTGGGGATTAG
>NZ_JAINDX010000029.1:0-13732 GCF_026191775.1 Sphingobacterium sp. InxBP1
AGTCAAGCCCGCCAGAGCCGATGGTATTGCCGTAACAGGTGGGAGAGTAGGTCGGTGCCTTTTTTTACACGGAAGCCCTTGCTGGAAACAGTCAAGGGCTTCTTTCGTTTTGAGCCCCTTATATTCCTCAGATGGATGACCCGAGTGAACCGCTCTCCTGCGGATACCGGAAACGGCGCATGTGCGTGTAGATGATCTTGCTATACCTCCGGTTTAACCTTAAGAAGCTGAGCCTCTTGCTTATATAAAATATGAGAGCACTTTTTGATTATAGTAACACGGCTAAGGATGTTCATCGCCTTTCTAAGGAACAAATTTGAATGGCCTTTTTCCTATTCTGATTAGTAATTGTTGAAGATATTCTCTAATTTTAGCAATAGTGCAATAAATATAAAATGAAAACGAAACACATATTTTTCCTCAGTATTTTAATAATCTTTCTATTTACGAGTACTCGGTCACAGGCACAGCCGCAGTCCTTAGACGATGGAGTCTTGCGGGTATTGGCTATAGGAAATAGTTTTTCGGAGGATGCTATAGAGCAGAATCTCTATGAATTAGCTAAGGCTGGAAAAAAGAAGATTGTCATTGGTAATCTGTATATCGGTGGAGCGCCCCTAAGTCTGCATGTCAACAACGCAAAGGAGGATAAGCCAGCTTATCGATATCGGAAAATCAATCTCGATGGACAAATGTCGGAGAAGGCCAAGGAAAAGCTTTCGGACGCCCTTAAGGATGAAGCCTGGGATTACATCAGCTTTCAGCAAGCGAGCCCGTTATCCGGCAATTATGAGTCCTATGCAAAAGATTTGCCCATTTTATATGATTATGTTACCAAACAGGTAAAGTTCCCAGAAACCAAGTATATATTGCACCAAACCTGGGCCTATCAAAATGGTTCGACCCATGAAGGGTTTGTTAGATATAACCGTAGCCAAGAGCAGATGTATGCAGATATTGTGAAAACATCAGCGGAGGTGTTTAACTGGGGAAATTTTGAACTACTGGTGCCTTCGGGCACAGCGGTACAAAATGCACGTACAAGTTTCATCGGCGACAATTTTACTCGGGATGGATATCATCTAAATTTGGACTATGGCCGTTTTGTAGCGGCTTGCACTTGGTACGAAGCATTATTTCATGAACCTGTCAAAAGCAATACCTTTTTGCCGCTTAAAGTAACGTATATAGAAGGACAGATAGCACGGGAAGCGGCGCATAACGCTGTTTATGCTCCTTATAGCGTGACACCGCTAACCAATTTTCAATATATGAATTAATAAGATTATGAGCATTAAGAAGAGTTATTTAATAGAACTAGAACAGGAGACAAAAAATACACGTCGTATTTTAGATCAGATACCGGATGACAACCTGGACTGGCGCCCACATCAGAAATCAATGAGTCTTGGCGAATTGGCAGCCCATATCGTTGAACTACATAACTGGGTATCTAAAGCTATACCCAAGGATGTGTTTGATTTGAAATCGGATTACACGCCGCTTAGAGTAGCTTCGATAGGAGACCTAAAAAGCATTCTATCGGAAGGTCTTGAAGCAAATAAAGCCGTGATTGAGACAATGGCCGATGAAGAATGGTTTAAAGATTGGGTGCTAAAAGCTGGTGATTACGAAGTAGCCCGGCTGCCTCGTGCCGGAGCGATGCGTTTTATCGTTAATAATCATATTGTTCACCATCGAGGACAGCTGTCAGTTTATTTGCGGCTATTAAATATTGCGGTGCCGGGATTATATGGACCTTCGGCCGATGAAGCTATGCCTATGTAATATTCGGAAAGGGGATCTATGAATAAAAAAGCGGGAACCGATTGGGGTCCCGCTTTTTTATACTGTGAATTGTATGTAACATTATTTAGCTAATTCTTCAGCAATTGCTTTTCCGATTTCAGCCGGAGATTCGACAACACGGATTCCACACTCACGCATAATTTTCATCTTAGCAGCAGCTGTGTCATCTGCCCCCCCCACGATTGCACCAGCGTGGCCCATGCGACGTCCCGGAGGCGCTGTTTGGCCGGCAATAAATCCAACAACAGGCTTAGTGCCATTTTCTTTAATCCAACGGGCGGCTTCAGCTTCCATTCCACCACCGATTTCGCCGATCATAATGATAGCTTCAGTTTCAGGGTCATTCATTAATAATTCAACAGCTTCTTTTGTTGTCGTACCGATAATTGGGTCACCCCCGATTCCGATTGCTGTTGTGATTCCTAATCCAGCTTTTACAGTCTGATCTACTGCTTCGTAAGTTAATGTTCCTGATTTAGAAACAACACCGACGTTACCTTTTTTGAAGATAAATCCTGGCATGATACCAATTTTAGCCTCACCTGCTGTAATGATACCAGGGCAGTTTGGACCGATTAAGCGGGATTTTTTATCGCTCAAGTATGATTTTACCTGGATCATGTCTTTTGTAGGAATACCTTCAGTGATACATACGATCACTTCGATACCAGCAGCTGCAGCTTCCATGATCGCATCTGCAGCAAATGCTGGAGGTACAAAGATAATAGAAACATTAGCTCCTGTAGCATCTACTGCATCTTGAACAGTATTGAATACAGGACGGTCTAAGTGCTGTTGACCTCCTTTACCCGGAGTCACACCACCAACTACATTTGTTCCGTACTCAATCATCTGAGTAGCATGGTAAGTCCCTTCGTTTCCAGTAAATCCCTGAACGATTACTTTTGAATCTTTATTAACTAATACACTCATTTCTTCTTTAAATTTTGCACACAAATCTACTATTTTGCTTTCTAAAATGGAAGTAAATGTAGGTAGGAATGTGGCCATTATTGATAAAATTTTACTTAAGATTGCGTTTTTGGATAAAATCCCAAAGGATAATGCCTATTGCGACAGATACATTAAAGGAATGTTTCGTTCCATATTGGGGAATTTCAAGGCAAATGTCAATTCTTTTCATTACTTCCTCGTCGACACCATTGACTTCATTACCAAAGATGAGTGCGTATTTTTTTTCGGTATCGGGTTCAAATTGGTGTAACATGACGCTATCATCCGCTTGTTCGATAGCAACTATGATATAATTATCAGCACGCAGCTGGTCTACGACAGTAGCAGTTTCTTTATGATATTCCCAAGTGACAGATTGAGTCGCTCCCAATGCTGTTTTTTCAATCTCCCTATGTGGTGGTGTACCGGTGATCCCGCATAAGTATATTTTTTCAATAGCAAATCCGTCAGCTGTACGGAAGGCCGAGCCTACATTATGCATGCTGCGTACGTTATCCAAAACGATCGCAATAGGAGTTTTCTCTTGTTTTTTAAACGATTCAACGTCTGCGCGTTGAAGTTCATCCATCGATAATTTCTGCATAGGGCAAATATACTAAACCTAAAAAATAAAATAGATTTTGAATATTGGAAATAAGGTGTTATTTTTGCAGTCCGAATTACAAGAAAAATAGAATAAAAAATTAGCTAAAAAAAATGGCAAATCATAAATCAGCGATCAAAAGAATTAGAGCAAACGCTACTAAACGTTTAAGAAACCGTTACCAAGCAAAAACTACACGTAACGCAATCAAAAAATTACGTAATACTACTTCAGCAGAAGATGCAAAAGCATTATTGCCTCGCGTAATTTCTATGCTTGATCGTTTGGCAAAGAAAAATGTGATCCACAAAAAGAAAGCTTCTAACAACAAATCGAAGTTAACTAAATTCGTTAACGGTTTAGCATAAGCTTTCTGTATAGATATTGAGGGGTACAGCATGCTGTATCCCTTTTCTTTATGTTATATACTTTGGATTTCTCTTTCCAAGCGAATAGTAATAAAAAAAGCATCATGAACGATGCTTTTTTTATTACTATTACTTTTTCAGAGTAGTTTTATCTCTTATTGCTGTAGGTTGGGCAGCAACTCAGCGATGACTTTTTTAAGTTTATTAGAATCCTTCATATACGGTTCGAGATCATAAAGCTCAACTTTTTTGAAGTCAATAGGATGGCTTTCACTTTGAAGTGAAATGGTACCTTTTTTCAATAATTGGCCATCCCTTTTAACTGCCGGGTTAAAGTCCGTGACGTTGCCGCCACCGATCTGAGGCTTTGTATACTGTAACACAACCTTGTCTTCGATAATATGCTGTACTAAAGAGTCTCCTAAGACGAGAAAGTCTGCTGTAACCCATTGGTCCCCAGCATATGTTTTTGATTTTGAACTCAGGCAGTGTGGCGTAAATAGTCGATTGTCGATAACAACGTTCGTCCCGGGTGTACAGAGATTACTTGTAGTGCGTTCATCTTTTCCATTCCCGCCCAAGAGCTGTCCTTCGATAGATATCGGGAAATCTTGGTCCACGCCCATTGTTTTGGGATCCTGGCCGTGCAGCATCGCTCCGCTATTGCGCCAAGCCCAGCCTTCTCCACCGGGTGCCTGTTCACCTACGAATCGATAGGTGACGCGTAACAAATAGGCAGAGAATTCCTTGTTATAAAACAAATGACCATACTGAAAATTAAAATTGTCGTATCCGTCATATCTTACTTTTAACAGACCATCTTCTACTCGAAATGTATTTTTATAATTATCCCCGACTTGATGGTTCCGTATTTTTGGGGTCCAGTTCTTTAAATCTTTCCCATTGAATAACTGAATGGGTTTTGGTTTTTTATCTTGAGAATGGGCAAATAAGGAGGTGCTAAGTAATAAAATTCCAGCACTATAGATTATATGTTTAAATTTCATCCTGAATTAGGTTTATTGACCTAAATTAGGGAAACATTTTTAAATTAACAATTCTTTTTGTTTGACATATTCGCTCGGACGGATACCGACAACCTTATTGAAGGTATTACTAAAGGTAGGTAAGCTGTTGTATCCAACTTTCAAAGCGACTTCATTGACGCTCAGCTTTTCGTCCAGTAGCAGTTTCAGGGCTGTCAGCATACGCAATATTGTATAGTATTGAATAAAGGACATATTCAACTCCTTTTGAAACAATCGCGCTAAGGTACGTTCGCTGATGTTGAAAAGGCCAGCGAGTTTTTTAAAACTTACATTCTCTTCGATATTTTCTTCCAGGTACCGGACTATATCTTTTAGTTTTTGATGATTCGGGTAGGGTAAAGCCAATGGAAGCTCGTGTAGGGATAACTCCGGGAGAATGAGTTTAAACGCTGTTGCTATGCTGTATTTCGGTTCTTCAACAGGAAATATATTGCCATTCCAGCGGTTGGTAAACATAATTAATTCAATAAGCAGATCATTCACTGGATAAATGCCCATCTTGCTGTAAAATGCCGTATCACTGGCTGTTTTCGGAAAATAAAGATTGCGCATAACAACTTCAGGTGTACTTGGATGTATACTGTGTTTTACACCTGCAGGAATCCATAGGTAATGCCTAGCCGGTAGAAAATAAGACTTTTCATCGGTTTTTATAAAGACAACGCCACCTTCCGTATATAAAAATTGGTCCTTATCATGGGAGTGCTCTGTAATATGGCTTTCAGCAATGATCGCGTGATGACAGTAAATGCTATCCTCAAAAGAATCGACCTCTGTCATGTAATAGCGGTTGACATATTTTGCCTCTTCCGTTGTGTCTTTTATGTTCATTTTCTCTATAAAAACTACATTGCAAAGGTAAGACTTTTTTACTAGACGACTGTCTGCTTAGCTAAAGTGAGTGTATGCTTACAGTAAAATTACAGTTAAAAGTTTAAGTAGTCAGTATTTACTCACTTGATTATAGATGTGATATTCTTATTGAATTGATAGTCAGTTAGATAATGAATACGTATATTAAAATTAAAATAAGGTTATTTTAATTTTAATATATAACTTACTGATTTACAGTTTTTTGTTATTAGTAAGACCTGAATGAATAATTTTGTGTCGAATGGGAATAATTCTGTCGAGGAAAAAAATGTTAAAATTGTTTGTTCAGAAATAGACTATGAGCGTAATATGTTTTAAAATGAGACATATAAATAGCGCCCAATTTATTAAGTTTACATAGATACCGTATCAAATTAAATTATACTGTTATGGCTTATGAAAGAATAAAAATTCAGAGTTTACACGATAAAGTTATTACAGCTACTGAAGCAGCAAATCTATTTAAAAACGGCATGGTCGTCGGATCAAGCGGTTTTACCAAGGCTGGTGATAGTAAGGTGGTATTACCCGCTTTGGCCGAGCGGGCCAAAACAGAACCTTTAAAAGTAACTTTGATTACAGGAGCGTCATTGGGACATGGTACCGACGGCAAATTGGCAGAAGCTGGCGCCTTGTCTAAGCGTATGCCGTTTCAGGTAGATCGTACGCTTCGCAACAAGATCAATGTGGGAGAGGTCTTGTTTATCGATCAGCATTTAAGCGAAACGGCAGAATTGCTTCACAACAAAAATCTACCACAGGTCGATATTGCCGTATTGGAAGTGGCGGCTATCGAGTCGGATGGAAGCATTGTCCCTACCACTTCTGTCGGAAATTCCGCTACCTTCGCAGCTTTGGCCAAACAAGTAATTTTGGAAGTCAACACCGCAATTCCAACAGCTATTAAAGGAATACATGATATTTATCAGGCAGAGGACTATCCGCGCCGAAATGTGATTCCAATAGTTGCTCCTGAAAATAAAATCGGCCGTAAGACGATTCCTTTGGATCCGGGTAAGATTGTCGGGATCGTTTTTACGAATGAATTGGACAGTCCGGCGGATATTGCCGAACCTGATGTAAAAACAACGGCCATTGCGCAGCATATTTTACATTTTTTCGAAAATGAAGTCAAGCTGGGACACCTATCTGAGAGCTTGATGCCGCTGCAAGCTGGAATAGGCAAGGTCGCGAATGCGGTGTTAACCGGATTTATCCACAGCAAGTTTCATAATTTGACTATGTTTTCCGAAGTACTACAGGATAGTACATTCGACTTGATCGATGCTGGAAAACTGGATTTTGCATCGGCATCTTCCATTACGGTATCGGCAGAATGCTATTCCCGGGTATTTGATCATTTGGACAAATACCGTGACAAGATTGTGCTCCGGCCTCAGAATATTTCGAATACGCCGGGATTGATCAAACGTCTGGGGATTATTGCCATTAATACAGCGATTGAATTTGACATCTATGGTAATGTGAATTCAACGCATACTTCGGGTACAAATATCATGAACGGTATCGGGGGCTCCGGCGATTTTGCACGCAATGCCTATCTCAGCATTTTTGTGACACAAGCAGCATCCAAAGGGGATACAATTTCCCATATTGTTCCGATGGTATCCCATGTAGACCATACCGAACACGACGTGGATATTTTGGTGACTGACTACGGACTAGCGGACCTGCGTGGTCTTGCCCCTCGCGAACGGGCAAAGGTCATCATTGAAAATTGTGTACACCCTGACTATAAAGCACAGCTCAGAGATTACTACCATCGCGCCTGTGAACGTGGCGGACATACACCGCATTTACTGGAAGAAGCATTCAGCTGGCATATCAGTTTGAGAGAGAAAGGAACGATGAAAATATCCTAATCCATCCGGCAGGCTTCAAAAGATAAGCTGATCACAGCCACCTACAAGATTGCCGGGGGCATGCTTTGAAAGTACCCCCCTGCCGTTGTACAAATCTTGGAAAATTTTTCAGAAGGTATATCTATTCATTGTTTGCTCCGCCTGATACCGATACTAATTTTAGGTCGAAACCATTGACTCACTGCAGGTGAGTCAATGCACAGAAATATGGCCTTCTTGAAGCATTAAGCTTTAATTCCATGGGAGTGCTTTTGCTAGTCCGCGTTTTGTTTTATGTCGGTGTGGAGGTGAATCCACAATGTATAAAAAAATGCTGTTCCGCCGAAAATACATGTCTTATAAAATCGTAGATTTGATATACGGATGAAAACCAAATAACGGGTTTGACTGTCATAGAGTATACCAAGCCATAGGAAAATGAAATTAAGGTCAGATTTACAGTTACGCAAATTAGGGGACAAGAACATATTAGTCGACCCTAATAAAAATCGTGAAGATACGGATAGGATCTTCACCTTCAATGAAACAGCAGTACAGGTTTGGCTGGAATTGCAAGGGAAAGAATTTAATGTAGAGAGTATCACGGCCTTTTTATTGGACAATTATGAAGTAGAAGAGCATATTGCGGAACGCGATGCGAAGGAGTTGATTAAGCAATTTGGAACACAAGGCTTCTTAATTTGATTGAAGCGTACGTAATTTACAATAAACAAACAGCGCTTTATGGATTAAAATGAGAATATTATATGATTACAACCAAGTATTTTAATTACAAACAGATATTCAATCTTGCTGGAGTGCATTTGATTTGGCTTACGGGATGGTGTTCTTTAGTTGCTGTGATTTATTATTTTTTCAACTGGCAATGGATGATCATTCCGTGGGTACCAGTTGCCCTGATCGGAACGGCAGAAGCTTTTTATGTGGGATTCAAAAATAATCAGGCCTATGACCGTCTTTGGGAGGCTCGAAAAATATGGGGTGGGATTGTCAATGCAAGCCGGTCGTTTGGAGCGATGCTGTATGCTTTTAATACCCAACAGGGTGACCAGGATCAGTTGGAGGAAAGACGCAGAAAAATGACCTACCGACATATTGCATGGCTCTACCAGTTTCGTGAGCAGTTGCTCATTCCGACCGAATGGGAGCATATCAGCATGAAAAAGCATATTGGCGCAATGAACGTAAAGCGGCATAGGCTAATCAAAGCTGGATTTCCCGACTATAGCCGTACGCCAATTTTTTTGCATAAATATCTCGCTGCAGAAGAATTTGAATTACAGTCGACCTATAAGAACTTTGCTACCCACCTGATTGCCCAGCAGGCCAAGGATGTCAATTCACTAAAAAATGATCAGATTATCTCTGATTTTAATCAAACACAATTGCAGACTTGCCTCAATCAATTTTACGATTATCAGGGTCAGGCCGAACGCATCAAAAAGTTTCCGTCGCCAAGACAGTTTGCCAGCACTGCATTTGTGTTTAATGTGATTTTGATTCTTTTGTTACCTCTTGGCTTGGTTAACGAATTTGCTAAACTGGGGGATTGGGGCATCTGGACAAGCATTCCCTTTTGTGTGGTGATAGGATGGATTTATATCGTCATGGAACTGGTGGGAGATTATACGGAAAATCCCTTTGGGGGGTTGATGTTTGACATCCCCATGCTCTCCATTTGCAGGACAATCGAAATTGATCTGTTGCAAATGGCCGGGGAGGAAAACCTACCGGAGCCTATTGCCTCTAAGAACGGTGTTCTCGTGTAGGTGATTTAAACAGAAATAACCAATGTGTTTTTTATTTCTGCGATCATAAAAGAGCTGTGGGTGCTGGCAATGTGTTGCAGTGATGTGAGCTTTGTTAGCATAAAGCTACGATAATCTTCCATGTCCCGCACACAGACCTTTAAAATGTAATCATAGTCGCCACTTACATGGAAACATTCTGAAACCTCCTGAAGTTCCATAACCTCGCGTTCAAATTGACGAATATAATCCTGTTTGTGTTGCGTGAGCTTGATGTGACATAATACCATAAAATCTTTTGCAATCTTTTTTTTATTGAGTAACGCTACATATTTAGCAATCACGCCGGTATTTTCGAGCTTGCGGACGCGCTCATATACAGCGGTCGCAGACAGCCCCAATTTATACGAGAGCTCCTTATTTGTCTGCTTGGCATCCTGCTGCAGTAATGCCAGTAGTTTTTTATCTGTATGGTCGAGGTACATAGATTTTCGGGTTTCTGCTGTGCTTGCAGATGTTTTTAGATGTATTTTTTGATATTATGTTAAATTTTAGATTTATAATCTAATTTACTTACAAATCATTGTAATAAAAATTTAAATCTGTCAATTTTATAAATAAAAAAGATATGAACGATTTTAATGCGGCAAATGAAATACAGGACCTGCAGAATTTCGGAGAATTCGGCGGCGTCAATCCATCGATTTCAGATAGTTCTACTTATACCTTTCTTTCGGCAAAGACCATGTTTGATACCTTTGAGGGCAACGCCGATGGCTGCTATCTGTATTCGCGGCATTCGTCACCGATGAATCTGTATCTGGCACAGGCACTTGCCAAGCTTGAAAATACGGCGGCAGCCAATGTGACCGCATCAGGAATGGCTGCGATAACAACTGTGCTATTGCAGCTCTGTAAGAGCGGCGATCACATTCTATCTAGTCGAACTATTTATGGCGGTACTTACGCCTTTCTGAAAAACTTTTTACCTCCTTTCCATATCGAAACAAATTTTGTTGATATCAGTAATTTTGAGGCAATAGAGCTTGCAATACGTCCAAATACGAAAGTAATCTATTGTGAAAGCATCAGTAATCCCCTATTGGAAGTTGCGGATTTGAGGAAGCTGAGTGAAATCTGTAAAAAGCATGGTCTCAAGCTGGTTGTAGACAACACATTTTCGCCTTTGTCCATATCGCCAATACTATTCGGGGCTGATATCGTGATCCACAGCTTGACTAAATTTATCAATGGTAGTAGTGACACTGTGGGGGGTGTTTATTGTGGTTCCCAAGAATTTGTCGACGATACAAAAAACGTAAACTATGGAGCCTCCATGTTGCTCGGACCTACGATGGATAGCATACGCTCGGCCAGTATTCTGAAAAACTTACGCACACTTCATATTCGTATGAAACAGCATAGTTATAATGCTCAATATCTTGCCGAACGTTTAGAGCGGGATGGGCTTCGAATTTCTTATCCTGGACTGGTATCCCATAGAAATCATGAGCTGATGAAAACCATGATGCATGCCGCATATGGATTCGGTGGGATTATGACACTGGATGCAGGCACGACGGACGGGGCGAATACGCTAATGGAGCTAATGCAGAAGGAGAATCTAGGCTACCTCGCCGTAAGTCTAGGTTTTTACAAAACATTATTTTCCTGTTCGGGCAGTTCAACGTCCTCTGAAATACCTGAAGACGAACGATTAGCTATGGGTATTTCGGACGGACTGATTCGTTTTTCTATCGGGCTGGATCATGATATTGAGCGGACTTACCAACGAATGCGGCATTGTATCGTGAAATCGGGGGTTCTGGATAGGTAAAAGACATTTTTTTTCTCCGCTACCCTTATTTATGTTAAGTCGGATTTCAGTATCTGTTTGTCGATATAGGGAGGATCTGTCTGTTCCGTATGACGAATTAGTAACATAAGTACGGTAAAGTACAGCGGTGTGCGCAACAGCTTTAGGACTTGCTTAAAAATAGTTATGGTTTGTGGAATCGTATAGCGATTGTGGTTTACAAGCGGCTATATAAGTGGCTTTCTCTTGGGATTGGCATTGAAATATTCTTTTTTGAATTGGAACATTTGGGCCATTTTTTTTGCTCGCCATTTAGCTTCATTTGCTTTTTCGCCGGAATATAAACGATCTACCGTAGCTTCAAATAGCTGAAGCCATCGTTCGAAGTGTTGTGCATCAATCGGTAGGTTGATATGTGGTGGAAAGGGACTGCCAAAATAGGTGTGCTCATCTAAGAGAACGGTCTGCCAGAAGCTGTACATTTTTTGTAGGTGCATAGGCCAGTTGTCTTGTATGCGCTCATGGAAAACAGGACCAATCAGATGATCACGACGAACAGCGTCATAAAATTGATCGACGAGCATTTTGATGTCGTCGATATCTTGGATGTCCAGCTTCTTCTGATGTGGTGATTTTTCCATTATAACCTTGATTTGACAGAATAAAATTACTAAGATTAGACCAGAGTTGGATCATATGGATGTAAAGTTGCCGGAGAATATGTTGCAATTGTGTTTTATTGTCAGTAATTTAATTAAACATTTAGGGGAAAATATATGGGAAAGTACTTCTGGTTTATCCTATTTTTAATGGGAGGATATACTACACAAGCACAGATTACAAATATCGGTGTTAACAAAGAAAATTTTGAGTCCTCAGGTTTTCCATTTAAGGGAAAGCGTGTTCTGCAGGTGGAACACATTGAGACTGCGAGGGAAGATAACTATATTGTGTTTTCAAAGGAAGAACGAGGGGCTGATCCGGATCGCCTATATGTACAGCAATTTCAACGAAAACACGGGATGTGGGTGCCGGTCGTCGAAGAAAGCATCCAGGAAGATGGTATTATTACGTCTGTCTGGGAGTCGCGAAAAGCTTTTTTTGACGCTGATAAAGACGGACGGTTAGATGCTCTATTTATTTATTCTAGACATCCAAAGGATAATGTGCAACAGCAGTTGAGCTGTATTGCATTGATCTTATATAAAGGACAGTTTTATCGTTTGCGGGCGGATGTGGATGATGGTTATCAAAAAACATCTTACTCGGACAATTATGTCTCCTTGCCGACAGAAGTAAAAGAAAGTGTAGAACGTTATTGGGAGAATTTGGACAAACGCTAATCAGAACGAGTATCAGCTCAGACAGATGCACCTAAATGGGCATCTGTCCGTCGTCTTATACCTCAATGAATAGATGCCAATAAATGCTTTTCTTCGTCGGTATGGGGTTTGCCAATTACATAACGGGAGATCTGTTGCTGCTTGAGCAGATCTATAGTAAGAACCACATCTTTGGTCCGGGCCTCTTTGCTTGGCTTAATAAGAACGATCATATCTTTGGCACCGGGCATACTGCTGATTGTCGCTTTTAATTGTGCAATCACGGAGGTAAGCCCTTTTTCCAAGTTAGCTGGTTTTTCCGAAAAGGCGATCGGTTTTTGGAAATCGCCATGATACCACATAAATTTCCCTTCGCCCAAAATGATGGTTGCGGTACGGTTTTCATCAATCAGAAGAGGTGGTGTATTATCCTTGCTCTTGTCAGGCATCGCGATATCCATCGCCGCCGGTTTGTTTAATGTAGTGGTTAGCATAAAAAAGGTGATTAAAAGGAATGCGAGATCAACCATCGCAGTCAGATCCACCTTAGGTGCTAACTTTGTACTTCTGATTTTTTTCTTGCCGTTTTCAGGTACTTTTTGATTTAATTCTGCCATGCTCGTCGCTTTTAGGTTATAAATTTATTGTTACTCATGAATATGATGCGAAATGGCCGCTTTTTCCATATACCTTTAACTAAAACTGCTAAATTATTGTTTTGAGCGCTGCGATTGGTCCGAAAATCAGAAACCCGTATGTCATGACCGATCAGCGTAGTAAAGACTTTGTAATGTGTTTTTTTAACTTAGGAAAAAAGAGAGCTTTATACTAATCGATCCTAAGAATCCGACGTCAGGCGTATTCCGATGCCATGCACATTATTAGTGTGGCGCCAACTGAAATGGAAACGGTAAAACTTGCGGCCTTTGATGATACCCGCGGCAATCGGATTCAGCTGGTTGAAATGCTTTGAGGTGGGTATATGACCTGTTATGATAGCCTTCGAACGCCGGTCAGCCCTTTTGATTTGAATCAACTTGTCTTTAAAATAAAAAATCCCTTCATCTTTCGATTAGGGATTTTCAGCGGAGAGTGAGGGATTTATCGCGTCCCACATCCCCATGCTAATGTCTGCGATGATAAAGTTCGAACCCGGCCAACCCTACTGGTTCGAATCCATATAGAACCGAAAAAGCCTTTCATTGCTGAAAGGCCTCTTGTGCGGAGAGTGAGGGATTCGAACCCCCGAACCTGTGACAGTTAACGGTTTTCAAGACCGCCGCATTCGACCACTCTGCCAACTCTC
>NZ_JAINDX010000034.1:0-44448 GCF_026191775.1 Sphingobacterium sp. InxBP1
CACAACCTTGCCAAGGTTGGGGTCGCGAGTTCGAATCTCGTTTTTCGCTCACCTGCCTAGGTGGTGGAACTGGTAGACACGCAGGACTTAAAATCCTGTTCGCCCTAAAGCGAGTGCGGGTTCGATTCCCGCCCTAGGTACAAGAAAGCTCATCATCAGGTGGGCTTTTCTTGTTTTATATTATTGCATACAATACTACTCCGAAAACCAAGCTCAGCAGAATGAGTGGCAGCATTCCTATCCGGTATCTGAATAACAGCAGAAGCGATAGCATTACCCAACATAAGGCTGCCCAATCCACATCCGACAACAAAATCTCTCCTTTAGGAAATAAAATACTTGTTCCCAGATAACAGGCTAAATTGACGATTACACCGACAACCGATGCGGTGACCAACGAGAGCACGTACTGGATAGCCAAACTTTTTTGTGACCGTTCCATTAAGGGTGCACCTACAAAGATCAATGCAAAATTGGGCAGGAAAGTAAAATAAGCGGTCGCCAAGAGTCCGATGGATGCCATTGCATAGGAATGGCCAAAGTAGTTGAACCCCGCCATAAATCCTACATATGCCAATACGATCACCAGAGGTCCGGGAGTGGTTTCGGCCAGCGCAAAACCATCGATCATCTGTGCTTTTGAAAGCCACAAAAGTTTCTCCGTCACTACATGTGCCACAAAAGGGATGACCGTATATGACCCTCCAATTGTCAGATAGGCTGATTTGGTAAACAAAAAAGACAAGGACTGCCAGAACCGCGCATCCGGCATTAACAAAAGTAAAAATGCAAAAGGCCCCAGCCATAGCATGAAAAATATAAACAACTGAAAGGCGATCTTTCGAATACTGGCGGGCGGCACACTTTGCAAAGAGTTGACAGGATATTGGCTTTCCATAACATCCTTCCCGGAGTCTACAGGCTGGGGCTGTGCGCCTGTTATCTTGAAGAAATAGGCTACCAGACCTAAGATGATCACCCCCAAGATAATCCACGGCATTGGAACTTCTGCCAGATAACTAAGTAAAAATGCCGCTAAGGCAACGCTGTAATGCCATAAGCTGGATAAAGACTTGCGTCCCACCTGATAAGTGGCAAATAATATAATGGCAAGGACAGCCGGTTTCAATCCCGAAAATAAAGCACTTAGAAAAGTGGAATGGCCAAAATACACATAGATTAACGAAAGCCCGAATATGATCAGTAAAGAAGGCATAATAAAAAATAAGCCAGCCAAGATGCCGCCCCTGAGGCCATGCAGTTTCCAGCCCAGATAAATACTGAGCTGATGAGCCTCGGGTCCGGGCAGTAACATGCACGTATTGAGGGCCTGAAAAAATTTTTTGCTGCTAACCCACCTCTTCTTGTCGACCAAAAAATCGTGCATGATGGTAATATGCCCGGTCGTACCGCCAAAGCTTATCCAGCCCAAGACAAACCAAAACCGGACGGCTTCTTTAAAGTTTGGTATAAGCGGTTTATCGTCTTGACACGGTTTATTATTTTCCAACAAATTCTCCGTTTTATCGTTCACATAAGTTTGGTATGGCCAAACTGCAGCTCTCTGCTGCAGTTTCGTGATAACATAAAAAAAGCGATATATTGAAAATATCTCGCTTTTTAAATCAGAAAAAAATCCTGACAGTTTTACTTCTGGTCTAAAATGGTGACTTCTACGCGTCTGTTTTTCTGACGGCCTTCAGGAGTTTTATTATCCCCCACAGGATTTGACTGTCCGAATCCTTTTGCTGTAATTCGGGATTCCTGCACCCCTGAATCAACTAAAAATTTCTTCACTGACGCGGCTCTTTTTTCAGACAGCCACTGGTTATATTCAACTGTACCAGTCGCATCCGTATAGCCGTCCACCTTAATTTTGTTATTGTTCTCTTTCAATATCAAGGCCAGCTTGCTTACTTCACTTTTCGCTTTTTCAGAAAGATAAGAAGAATTTGTCGGGAACAACAAATCAGATGAAATACTGAACTTGATTCCTTCATCTGTTCTTTTAGCATCATTAAAGTCTTTTTTTACGTTTTTCAAGCCATCATCCGTTCCATCTTTGGTCACAACAGCACCGGGATTAACCACGATCGCCTGCTGTTTACAGGAAAATAACGATAAGCTTGCACATATGGCTAATACTCCCCAATTATTTTTTCTAAGCATCGTTCTTAACGTATATATTATCGATTTAAGTACTGTAAATATAAGGAAAAAAGTCCAAAAACATGTCCCTATCCTCAGTTATATCGTAACAAATCTATTTCTTCACATAAACAGTTTCCAGTGTTTTCCTGATCTCCGGAATCTGCTCATACAGCTTCCAAATCATACCTGAATGCGCATTCTCAAGCATCACCGCAATTGTAGCCTGGTTACGCGCACGGTAGCTTTCAGAAACATCATTATTTTTAAGATCTATCCATGCCCTAAAACCGTATTGCGTAAACAGCACATCTGCATACTCTTCATAAAACTTGCGTAAGGCTTTTAAACCTATTTCCTTTTCGAAAGGATAAGAAGCTATTGCTATAGCCGGGTTGACCAGATATCCCTGATAGCTATTATTGGCTTGTTCCACCCCCCAGATATCAGTAAACCTTGTGCCGATGTTCAGCTCATTATCCCGTCTTTTATAGGCTAGTATATAATCGGACAGATATTTCTTGTAGTCCACAAAGTTATCCGCTTTTCCGGTAGGATTCATAACTAGAAAAGGTCTGTATACCGACATAAGGGATTCGGTCAGGTTACCTCCAGCAATACTTTTCGCAAAAATCACCTTGTCGTCCGCATAAATCGAAGTACCAGTCGTACCTGCATTTCCCATTAAGGGATTAGTGCTCGATGGTTGAGTTAGTGAATCATTTGGGTTCACTTTTAGCTCGGGTGCCAATAGCCCGAGAGAATCCACAAAATCCAGCGAATCGACGTGTCTGGTGGCGAATCCATTCATATAAGCCGACGGTGCTAAGGGATGTGTAGGAGAAGACATCGCCAGAATGTAGGTACTCAAGCTCTCATTGAAACCGCCCAAAGGCTGGGCTCGCGAAGTACTATCAATAGGCGACCATTTGTTCCACAGCACGTCCGGATTAGCCGTACCGGTAAAATAATTCCAATTTATTCGTTTCCAAAGCTCAGTAATGGTATTTCTCAGCTCCCTCTCCTGGCGATCCTCCTTGGAGAAATACTCCCTGGCTATCAATAAAGATTCCATCAAATGTGAAGTTGCACGCACATCGTAAGTTGGAATTGAATCACGATAATAAGGTATACCGTGCCTTCCGTCATAGTATGCAGTAAAGATTCCCTGATGATTCTGGGCAGCATTCAGGAATTTAACCATGCGGGAGAGGCGTGACAGTAAAGCTTGTCTAGACATCAATTTATTCTCGCAGGCTACCAACAGTCCCAATACTGCATAGGCAGTTTCATTTGTTGAAACGATAGCCTGCCTGTTCCCCCTATCGGGAAGATACATACCGCTGTTTACATCATAATTATCGATAAAATAGTTAACATGAGCATCCCGGATAAACGTAAGCATCTCGGCGTCGGTACCCTTTCTGGTCTGTATTTCCTTTACATCCGAGAACGGTGATTCGACGTAATTATAATCCACCCACGCAATTTTATAATAATAGCTTTTATTATACTCGTTGACTCTATCCAGGCATTTCTGGACATAAATCGGCAGGATGGCGATCGGCTGAAAATTCTCCCTGTCTTCCGAACGGTAGATTTTCACATAGCGGATACTCGGCGTCAGCGGCAACTGCCAGACGAGTTCAACCTGCTTATCGACAGCAGCTACCTTCGATAAAATAGCTGCCGATGACAGCTTTACTTTCGGATAGTTTTTGGGCAGAAATTCAATTTGGTCAATAAAAAGCTGATGCGTAATTGTAGCGTTGCCATTTTGTTCCAACAGTAGGGCCGACACCGCCCTGCCCACTCCTATACCTTCAAACTTGGTGACGGGAATCGAGACGTTGAGCCATGTGTCATAGGAAAAATCATCGATATAAGGCGCTAGGTCCAAAGCCGCGGTACGTACGTCGCCTTGTTGCAGAGACACCTTAGGCAGCTGTCCTTTTTCGGTATTGCTCTGAATAAACAATTTAAAGGTCAAATGATCATCTTTCGCAATCATATACTGAAATTTCTGTTTATCATTCAGTATACTGGCTTCCCATTTGCCGTTGGGCGAGGAGACATAACGCAGCGAAAGTGAATTACCCGGAGTAAAAAACAGACTATCGGAAATGGGTAAACTGTGCCCCACATTCTGTATCCAGGATTCACCGGTATAATGTGCTATGCTTTTGGCATAGCTACCATTAATAATACTGTTGTCAAAGAGCACTTCTGGATAGCTTTCTGACCGCGCCAATAAAGGTGAAATCAATAGGAAAAGAAAGTAAAAGTATTTATTCAGCATAAGTCAACATTTTTCACAGGCCTACCATCAAAAACTAAGCCACCACTATGATTATAATACAAATGTAACAAAGGATTTCCAATGATATTGTACGCTCAAATTTTAATTTCGGAAAAAATGCGCTAAATTAGCCCCCTAAATATTTTCATAAAATAGATATATGAAAACTACGTTTGATTTTGAAAAGCCGATTGCAGATTTGCAATTGCAAATTGAAAAGGTGACACAAGTTGCCGAGAAAACTCAGGTAGACATGAGTGCGACTATTCGTGAGCTTGAGGAAAAACTTGCTTCTACGGAAAAAGAAATATATAGCAATTTAACTGGATGGCAGAATGTGCAAATGTCACGCCATCCGGACCGCCCCCAGACATACGACTATATCGAAGCCATCTGTGATGAATTTGTCGAACTGCATGGCGACAGGACGGTCAAAGACGATAAAGCTATTGTCGGGGGAATGGCTTCCATCGATGGTAATGCCGTCATGATTATTGGACACCAAAAAGGAAAAAACACCAAAGAGCGCCAGTACCATAATTTTGGAATGGCAAATCCGGAAGGTTATCGAAAAGCCCTACGTCTGATGAAGATGGCCGAGAAATTCAATAAACCGGTCATCACTCTTATTGACACCATGGGAGCTTATCCCGGATTGGAAGCTGAAGAACGTGGACAAGGTGAAGCTATCGCCCGCAACTTAATGGAGATGTCTGTACTGAAAGTTCCTATTATCTGTGTTGTAATAGGCGAGGGCGCTTCTGGTGGTGCTCTGGGCATTGGCGTGGGTAACCGTGTCTATATGATGGAGCACACGTGGTATTCGGTTATTTCACCTGAATCATGCTCTTCCATCCTTTGGCGCAGTTGGGATCATAAAGAAAAAGCTGCAGAGGCACTGAAGTTGACTGCTCATGACATGTTGGGGAATGGATTGATCGATGGGATTATTCCTGAACCCTTAGGTGGCGCACATCAGGATCCTGCAAAAGCTGCAAGCAATTTAAAAGAACAATTGTTAAGAGACTTGGCAGAGCTGACCGCTAAAGATAGCGATACCCTTATCAAAGAGCGGATCGACAAGTTCAGCAATATGGGTGTTGTGACAGAATAAGATTTTTCTCAACGCCAAAGATATTGAGAAAGCCGGCATTACATCGCCGGCTTTTTTGTGCGTAATATACATAATCCTCCAAAACATTGTAGCTTGAACTGCAGAGAAGAAGTATTCACTTCATTCTTCAATACCGATGTGACGAAACAAAAAATTAACGAAGTAATTTTTAATCTGTTATAATTTATACATACAAAAAAAGCTAAAAACATTTGGAGGGCATAATAACTTTTCATACCTTTGCATCACTTTCAAAAAAGGAAAGGATTCCGTAGCTCAGCTGGTAGAGCAATACACTTTTAATGTATGGGTCCTGGGTTCGAGTCCCAGCGGGATCACTAAAAAGGCTAATCATTTGATTAGCCTTTTTTATTTCTGTTTTTCATATTGATGAGAAAGCATTATCAGTACTTGTGACCGCGGAAATTCATTTGACCCACGGCAATACAACTCCCATCAACTTTGCTGTCTCCCTTCCTTGAATGTTAATCGGCCGAAGTTCGACCGGATGTCTGCTTGCGGATAAACCCGCTCTTCCCTACAGCTGTGCCAAACCACCGTTAAGTTTCTTGTTAGAAGCCTTCCTAAGGCACCTACCGACCTTATGTTACCGCCCATAAATACGAGAACAGACTCCTCCAGACATATAATTTGTTTATTAAAGTGGAATCACGACGAAAATTAACAGGAGAAGAAAACCTAAACTCTATTTGAATGTTATCTAGGACGAGTACCAAATGCTTCTGTTTTCAGAAAATATTTCTTATGGGTCGTAACAACCTATATATATTCGTACAGTATTTGTCTAAATAAAATTCAATGCGATGGAAAAAATCACTGCTAAAGCCAGTATTCAGATTCGAAAACCTATTCACGAAGTTTTTGAAGCAATTGTAGACCCCAATAAAATGAGTCACTATTTTATTAAAGGTTCCACTGGACGACTGGAAACCGGGAGAACCGTCCAATGGACGTTTCCCGAATTCCCCGACAGTTTCCCAGTAACGGGGAAGACCATCGAGGCTGATTCTTATATTTCGTTTGACTGGAGCGGGGGCACTGCTGGCCAGCTGGTCGAAATCCACTTGTCTACTTATGGCGATAGCGCTACGGTTGTCAAAATTACGGAGCATGAAATGAACAATGACCAGGATGGTATTTTGATCATGATGAGGCAGACGGAAGGCTGGGCAAATTTTCTGGCCTGTCTCAAAGCTTATCTAGAATACGGTATTAATCTAAGGACCGGTGCCTTCGATTTTATGTTTCAACAATCGTAAGACGATGCACTCATATTCTTGCAAAAAATTCTAGATTGAAAATAAACAAACTGCTTATACAAATAATGGTGTCGATGATTGTATCGGCACTTTAACAGATCGGGGCAAAAAAAATGGATTGCATACAGCTGGACAACTTGATGAGTGAAATTGATGAGTAGAGCTGTCAGCGGTTATGCGCCATACCACCGAGTTTCTCGAATGAAAATATACACGCATCAAAAACTAGAAGCAGATTATGGCAAATAGCATTTCGACAATTGACGAATATATCAATCAATTCGAAGGTGAGAAGAAAAATTACCTTATAAAGATCCGACGGCTTCTTGCCGAGGTGGTACCTGATTCGGCAACAGAGACCATCTCTTATCAGATGCCCACATTTCGATTTCATGGTAATCTGATCCATTTTGCAATGAATAAACAGCATCTCGGCCTGTATCCGGGTCCGGAGGCTATTGCACATTTTGCGGAGCAGTTAAGAGCATTCAAAACGTCTAAAGGCGCCATACAGATTCCAATAGATCAGCCTGTTCCCGAAACTATTATCCGGGCTATTGTAGCGTTCAATGTTGAAAAGTTAAACAATAAGCAGGGACCAAATTGGCACAAAAGCCGTGGGGAATGGCAGAATGCAGAAGAACTGATGCAGCAGATCATACAAAAGATGCCCTTGAAAAAAGAGTTTAAATGGGGCAGCTACGTCTATACGTACAAGGGAAAGAACGTTATTGGCTGGGGCGGCTTCAAACATTTCTTTTCTCTGTGGTTTTATAACGGCGTTTTTCTGATGGACAAAGAAAGGGTTCTGATCAATGCGTCGGAAGGGAAAACCAAAGCACTCCGGCAATGGCGCTTTAAAGACGTAAGCCAAATGGACAGTGCCAAAATCGAAAACTATATCCTGGAATCCATTCAGACGATTGAACAAGGTAAAGAGCTTAAACCAGTCAAGACCCCTGTAAAACCACCTTCGGGGATATTGCTAGACATGCTAGAAGCTGATTATGAACTGTATCAACAGTTTAAATCACTTAGCGCTGGGAGGCAAAAAGAGTATATCGAGTATATCGATGATGCTAAACAGCAAAAAACCAAATTATCCCGGCTAGAAAAAATAAAACCACTGATTCTTGCCAATAAAGGGCTGAATGATAAATATAGATAATGAGATTTTCTAAAAATAGCGTTCATGAAAAATTCAATTATTCCCTCTATCTGGTTTGACCAAAATGCCCAAGAGGCTTTTAACTTATACTGCCAGGTTTTCCCGAACAGCCACTGCCAAAGCACCTCTTCTATCGTGGTTGAAGCCGAATTAAACGGTATCCGGTTTATCGGTATCAACGGCGGCCCGATGTTTAAACCTAATCCCTCGATCTCCTTTATGGTGATCTGCGAATCAAAAGAAGAAATAGACCGTGTCTGGGATGCTTTTTCCCGAGGTGGCCATATTCTGATGCCACTCGACAGTTACCCTTGGAGTTCATACTATGGCTGGTTAGCAGACAAGTATGGTGTTAACTGGCAACTCAATCAAGGTAAACTGAGCGATACGAACCAACAGGCGATTGTCCCTACACTGATGTACTGCGGTGCTCACCAAGGTAAATGCGAAGCCGCGCTCCATTTTTTTGAAGATCTATTTAAGGATTTTCAGAGCAACGGTATCTTACGCTACCCTGAAGGAGAATTTAAAGGCTCGGTCCAGCATACTCAATTCGTTGTCAATGGCTTCACGCTTATGGCGATGGATAGTGGGGTCAAGCAGGACTTTACCTTTACGGAAGGCGTTTCGATGACCATCCTCTGTAAGGATCAGGAGGAAATAGATTATTATTGGGACAAAATCACACAGCAGGGAAACGAAAGTCGCTGTGGATGGTGCAAAGACCAGTTTGGTATAAGCTGGCAAATTGTACCAGAACAGATCGCAGATTATCTTCAGCAACCCGGAGCCGTTGAAGCATTAATGAAAATGAACAAGATTCTGATCAAAGACCTTTTGAAATGATCCAATTTAGGTGTGAGGTGAGGTCGGCCCGTCTAACAACGAGATCCTTGTCGCACATGCGCAAAGAAACCGTTCACCTCTTTGCACATGTGCGCGATTGTGATCTTTCTAAGCGTTGACCTGCAGGGCCAGTGCGTATAATTTCATCTGCTTGATCATCGACAGCAGTCCGTTTGCACGGGTTGGTGATAAATGTTCTTTTAGACCGATCTGATCAACAAAGTATAGCTCAGCCTCCACAATTTCTTTGGGCGTATGTCCTGACAACACTTTTACCATAAGACTCACAAGCCCTTTTGTAATAATGGCATCGCTATCCGCAGTGAAATATACTTTGCCATCTTTCATTTCAGGATATAACCACACCTTGGATTGGCATCCTTTGATAATATATTCATCTGTCTTATATTGTTCATCAATCAAAGGGACTTCTTTACCCAGCTGGATGATGTATTCATATTTTTCCATCCAGTCGGTATAGAAAGCAAAATCTTCAATTAACTCATCTTGTATCTCATTAATAGTCATAACTACTTTTATTAAACTAACATATTTACGGCACGCTGAATGCCTGCTACCAAGATATCTATATCTTCTTTCGTATTATAAAGGGCCAAAGAAACCCGGATTGTTCCCGGAATGCCAAAGCGGTCCATTACCGGCTGTGCGCAGTGGTGACCAGTGCGTACAGCAATACCCAGTTTATCCAAAATTACCCCCACGTCATAGGGATGGGTGCCCTCTATGATAAAGGAGATCACCGAACATTTTTGATCTGCGGTACCTATAAAACGTATTCCCGGAATCTGGCTTAATTTTTCTTGTGTGTAGGCCAGCAGTTCGTGTTCATAGGCCTCGATATGTGCTAAACCAATCGAGCTGATATAATCGATGGCTTCATTCAGACATATGCCCGCTTCGATATTGGGGGTACCGGCTTCAAATTTAAAAGGAAGTTCGTTGTAAGTCGTTTTTTCAAAAGTGACATCTTTAATCATATCACCGCCACCCTGATAGGGAGGCATGGCATTCAGCAATTCCTCTTTGCCATACAATACTCCGACTCCAGTAGGTCCGTACATTTTATGTCCCGAAAATGCCAAAAAGTCCACGTCCAGATCCTGCACATCCACCTGGATATGCTGTATAGCCTGAGCTGCATCCACCAGTACGACCGCTCCATGTGCGTGGGCAATCGAAATCATCTCTTTGACAGGATTAATGGTACCTAATGCGTTAGAAACATAGGTTACCGCCACAAGCTTGGTCCGTTCGTTAAACAGTCCACGATAGGCATCCATATCCAATTCGCCCTTATCATTCATCGGGATAACACGGATCTTGCAACCTTTTTCATCACATAGCATCTGCCAAGGTACGATATTGGAATGGTGTTCCATGGCGGAAAGGATAATTTCTTCGCCTTCTTGGATAAAAGCTCCGCCATAACAAGTTGCCACCAGATTGATACTATCTGTGGTGCCTTTGGTAATGATCACCTGTCTGTCCTCCGGCGCATTGATGAAAAACTGAATCTTCCTACGGGTTACCTCAAAAGCATCTGTTGAAATCTGACTTAAATAATGAACACCGCGATGCACATTACTATTCATATCGCTATAATAATGCGCTATCGAATTGATAACGGATACAGGTTTCTGCGTCGTGGCACCATTGTCCAAGTAGACCAGGGGCTTACCATTTACCTCTTTTTTTAAAATCGGGAAATCTGCACGTATTTTATCTATATTATATGTTTCCAAAGCAGTCTAAATAATTTATACAAAGTTAATAGTATTTTATCGAATACAGGACCGGCAATCTGTTTTTTATGTCATTATCAAGTATTCCTTTGGCATTGTCCGTAAATATGGCCAAATAACATCAGACAAGTTTTTTTCAGCATCACTTACTATCCATCTTTTGCCGATAAAATATACTCGAATGCATGCTGTAACAGCTTTGTCATAAACACTGAACGCGTGCAATTATCCATAAAATACGCCATCTCTTGCGATTTTTCACAATTCTATTGTCCTTATATAATTTATTGACGCTATTTAGTTACCTTTGTATTAATATGCAAGAATTACCTCTAAATATACCCGAAGGGTCACGTAAAGAAGTGATGGCCTACTTGGAACCGTTCATGTTGAATGAGATGAGCGAATACCTGAAGCCTGTTGAAGAAATGTGGCAACCTGCTGATTTTCTTCCAGATGCTTCGAGGGATACGTTTTTTGAGGAAATAAGAGATTTACAGGAAAGTGCTAAGGAACTTCCATATGATTTAGTTGCAGTATTAATAGGTGACACGATAACAGAGGAGGCTCTGCCAACTTACGAGTCCTGGCTGACGATGGTTGAAGATGTTGACAAAAATGAACAGGGCGGTTGGATGAAGTGGGTGCGTGCGTGGACTGCAGAAGAAAATCGGCATGGCGACCTATTAAATAAATACCTTTATTTATCCGGAAGAATAGATATGCGTCAGTTCGAAATTTCTACGCAATATCTTATTCAGGATGGATTTGATATTGGTACAGGAGCAGATCCTTACCGCAATTTTATTTATACCTCTTTTCAGGAATTGGCGACTAATGTGTCACACCGTCGAGTTGCTGGGCTTTCTAAAAAAAGTGGAGACAAGTTGCTAGCAAAGATGTGCGGTGTCATTGCTTCTGATGAAGCCCGTCATGCCAAAGCCTATATGTCCTTCATATCGAAAGCGATAACAGTTGACCCGAGTGAAGTCATGATTGCATTTGAAGATATGATGCGCAAGAAAATCGTGATGCCAGCACAGTTTTTGAGAGAATCCGGCGAGCCTCAGGGTGAGGCATTTGCCCATTTTTCAGATGCTGCACAGAGACTCGGAGTCTATACAGCCCTCGATTACGTGGATATCCTAAAAGAACTAAACAATGAATGGAAAATTGATCAAGTGTCAGGCCTAAATGATAAAGGAGAGAAAGCGAGAGACTACCTTCTCAAACTGCCGGACCGCCTTACAAGGTTGGCTGATCGGATGAAGATCCCGGAAAAAGAATATAAATTCAAATGGATTTATGGCTAAATAAAAAAAGCTTGATTTTAGTCAAGCTTTTTTTATTTAGCCATTGTGAATATTCTTCCTTTTCGCAAGTATCCTTTTTTAACCTTAATGGAATTTTGCGTAATACTTCCCTATTTGACGTTACCCATTAGTTTACGTACGACCGGCGATAAAGCGATAAGGACGACACCTGCTATCAACGAATATAAACCCAGTTGCTTGTAACTTTCTGTATAGGTTGTCAAGTTATCAGCCAGGGAGCTGCCTTCTTTTGTCTCGGCCATACTCGCGCCGATCAAGCCAGCAACGTACTGACCGTAGGCACTGGCCAAAAACCACATCCCCATCATAATTCCTTGCAATTTTGCTGGAGACAGTTTAGTCATGATAGAAAGTCCGATTGGAGAAAGGCAAAGCTCACCTACCGTAATTACCAATAGCGCGAGTGTAAAGATATCCAATGACGTCATTCCATCGTGGGCAAACAACCGTGTCGCAAAAAGCACATAATAGCCCAAACCTAAGAAAACAAATCCGAGACCAAACTTGATAATTGTATTCGGTTCAAGTTTCCGCTTCGCCAACCAGATCCAAAATAGTCCAAACAAAGGGGCTAAGGCAATAATAAATAACGCGCCGCCCGAGTTGTTCACGCCATTGGGATCGAGGGTCACTACCCCCAACAGGGAATCGTTCAGGTGCTTGGCAGCAAAAATACTCAAGGAACCGCCGCTCTGCTCATATATTCCCCAGAAAATAATTGAAAACAGAATAAATACGAGCGCCGCAACCAATTTGTTACGCTCTTCGCGATTCACTTTTGACATTTCATAGAAGAGGTACAGCAGCGTCAACGGCCCAATGGTGTACATGAAATAATCGGTATATTGCGTCTTTGACACCATAATCTGTATAACAGGTATAAAGAGCAATGTAAGCCCATATACAGCGTATTCCACCCATCGAGGTAACGCCTTAGTTTTCACGATAGCTTCTGGATCTCCCGGTTGCAGACCAATAGGGCCAAGATGTTTTTTGGTAAAGTGAAAATTAACCAAACTGATCAGCATACCCACTGCAGCTAAGCCGAACGCTACATTCCAGCGATGCGCTTCTGAAATGATCGAAGTCAGCATATAACCTTTTCCAATAGCCACGCAAACGTAGCCTCCTAAGAAGGCACCCAGGTTTATTCCGGCATAGAACAAGGAGAAACCACCGTCCCGCCGATTATCACCTTCCCGGTACAGTTCACCCACCATCGTTGAAATATTTGGTTTAAAAAAACCCGTACCAATGATGATAAACGAAAGGCCAAAGAAAAAATACTGATGTGGATCTGTAGCTAGAAAAAGGCTACCTACGATCATTAATAATCCCCCCCAAAATAGCGATTTTCGAAAACCTAAAATCTTATCGGCAAACAGGCCGCCGATAAATGTAAATGCATATACGAATGCCTGTGTCGCACCATACTGAAGATTAGCCTCTTTTTCAGCAAAATTCAGCTGTGAAATCATAAAGAATACCAACATCCCTCGCATGCCATAAAAGCAAAATCTTTCCCACATTTCCGAGAAAAACAGGTTCCAGATTTGTTTTGGATATTTTCCTTCAAAATTTTGAATCTCTTCTAACGACTCGCGTTTACTCGCCTCCATAGTTAATTTTATATTAATCAAAAAAGCTTCTTTCGCAAAAGAAGCTTGTATAGTTTACTATTTAATTCCGTGCATCAATCTTTTGATCAAAGGATTGAACAGCATAACGAGCAATCCGGCCAGGGCGGGAATTGCTGTAAACAAGAAGAAAAAGTGGCTTAAAGAATACTCTTGCTGAATAGCTTCCACCTGGCCTCCCAAAACTGCCGCCACCTTCTGAGCAATGGCAATAGCGAGGTACCATATTCCAAACATAAAAGCTAGCATCCGTGCTGGAACCAACTTGGATACATACGATAAGCCCACAGGAGAAATAAATAATTCGCCCAACGTATGGAAGAGGTAGGTCATTACCAGAAATACCATAGAGATTTTTGTACCCGGCGCGATACCCCAGGAGCCTAAACCAATGATCAGAAATCCGATAGCAACCAGAATTAATCCAAAGCCATATTTGAACGCTGCAGAGGGATTATATTTAGATTCCCAGATTTTAGATATGGTAGAGGCTAGCGCAATAATAAAAAAGGAGTTGAGGATGGAGAACCAAGATACCTTGATCTCAGACGCCTCTTTATTAAACTCTTTGTAAAGCATCCAGATCGCTGCGCCCCAGATCAGTGCAAAGCAGACAAATAAAACGATATTCGATAATGCAATTTTATTCCAGGTCACGCGCGCCAGTTTTACCAATACCCATGTAATAATAGATAGGGGCACAATGGTCAATAAGCCATTGACTACGTTGAATGTTGTCAATGCTGTTCCGGTAAGGGCCCGGTCAATATTGTCACGCGCAACCAAAACCAAAGATGTGGCTCCCTGTTCAAAACTCATAAAGAAAAAAATCAGAAAAAAAGCCAACAGCACCACCGCAAACATCCGATCACGGACTACTTTTTCATACCGCAAAATTCGGGATACGAACAGATAAATGAATAGCACTAAAGCGATGATTACCATCAGATATTGTCCTCTTAAAAAGGAGGTATCTAATCGGGAAAAGACATCGATTATCCCATTTTTTGACAAAGGATCATTAAATGCATATACAAAACCAATGATGGATACTATACCTATAAGAATGTAGTCCCGCAGCGTAAAAGGATTTTTAGTATCGGTATCCTCGATCAGCTCTTTACTCTCTTTTGCTACCAAATTGCCTGCTGCCACTTTGTCCAACACGCCCAGGTTCCCCATAAGTGGTTTAGCAAATGCAAATTGCAGAGTGCCTAAAAACATAAATATACCAGCTAGTCCAAAGCCCCAGTGCCAGCCATAAGTTTCGGCGATATAACCACACAGCATCATGCCAAAGAAAGCTCCGGCATTCACCCCCATATAAAATATAGTATATGCACCATCTTTCTTTTCCGGTAGATCTTTATACATTTCACCTAATATTGAAGGCATATTGGGCTTGAAAAAACCTGTACCAACGACGAGGCAGACGAGTCCTAAAAAAAACATGATGGCTGTATCGAAAGCCATAGCTGCATGTCCCAAGGTCATGATAAGCGCTCCGATAATTACTGCCTTTCGGGATCCGATATATTTATCGGCAATGATCCCCCCGAGAATCGGTGTCAGATAGAGCATCATGGCATAGGTTCCGTATAGTGCACCAGCCTGTTGTGCGGTCCAAGCCCAGCCTGAGAAAGGGCTTCCGTGAATCACTGCTGCGGTTAAAAATTGTATTAGTAAAACGCGCATGCCATAGAACGAAAACCGTTCCCACATCTCTGTAAAGAATAGCACGAACAGGCCTGAGCGCTGTCCGAGTACATTCGATTTAAAAAAATCGTTCGACGGGATTGTTGTTGCTTCCCCGTTTAATCTCCCCATAAGTAGTCAACCTTTATTTTTTTTTAAAATACTTACAAAGAAACAAAAACAAAATCACTTTTGACCAAAATAAAGTTGCATAAACAAAAAAAGGCAATCCGTTGGATCGCCTTTTAAGTAACAATTTTAATATGCCCTATCTTTTGTGCAATTGCTCGTAAAGGTCGATGACCTTTTTTTGAAGTTCAATCACTTCAGTATCGCGCTGCTGCAACTTCTGCGTTAGTGCATTTACCTCGTTGACATACTCTTTATCTTCTTCCGAATCGGAGGTCGATAATAGTTGAACAACTGTCAAATTGAATAATTTTGAAATTTGATTTAGGCGAGACAGATTGACATCTGTAATTCCTGTTTCAATTTTAGAAAATGCTGGGATTGAGATATCCAATCGCTTTGCAACATCTTCTTGGCTCCACCCTTTTTGGTGTCTAAGTAATCTAATTTTTTTTCCTAATGCGTTCATCTGGTAGATATTTTAAACAAAAATAGCAAACAAAAATAGCATTTAAAAATTAATTTACATTAAATTATATTTTTTTCCTTAAAAATCCCGAAAAAAACGATCTGCGAGCACTGAGAGGTTAACCCCATTATAATTATTTAAACTCATAAGCAGTAAATTGTAACCCCTAGATTTAACGCCATCCAGAAAGGAGTAAAGTCCATCCAAACTTACAACAACCTCTAAATCAGGATTGTTAAAACTTTTCTTAATATTTTCAGGTACACTTTCCACATCTTTATTCAGCTCCTTACAGGAGTTGATATTGACATAGACCACAGATACATCCGACTCTTTCATAGAGTCTGCGTATTGTAACAAAAATGACGAGTCTAAACTATCATAAGAGTTTAATTCGATAATTGTGACCAGTTTCTGATTAGGAAATTGCTCTTTAACCGCATGAATACTAGACTTGACCTTATCCGCATTACATGCATAATCCTGGTAGACCACAGACCCCTCTGAGCTTGCTACAAACTCCAAATAGCGGATAGATGTATTGAAGCTTTTGATGGCCTCAAAAAAATCTTTCTTCTTGATGCCCAGCCATTCGCAAACAGTATAAGCACCTGCAATATTGGATAAATTGTGCTTTCCAAATACCTGTAGCGGCACGTCTCCTTCAGGTGTATTGATATAGGTAATTCCCTTATTGATTGTATACTCCGGAATTTTATATCCATGTCTGTTGATCTTACAGTCTTTGGTGTCCTGCAGGACCTTTTGTAGCACAGCATCTTCCTTGTTGTAGATTAATGTACCTTTAGAGGGGATGGTGTCGATAAAATCTTCAAATTGCTGAATATAGTCTTCTTTTGATAATTTCGAATTATACTCATTCCAAACGATGCCAGAAATCAATGCAATATTTGGTTTATAGTATAAAAACTTGGACTTAGGGTCGATTTTGGAGGACACATACTCATCTCCTTCGATAATGATTACCTTGTTGTGTTTGGTAATATCGACCAGCCTGTCGAAGCCGCGTAACTGTGCACCGACCAGATAGTCAAACTCCTTGCCTAAATAACGCATGACATGCATGACCATACTTGCAATCGTCGTTTTACCATAACTACCGGCAATGACTACACGGATTTTATCCTGTGAAAGTTCTTGAACAAATTCTGGGAAAGAATAGATTTTAAGCGCCAGATCCTGCGCTTTCTTTAACTCGGGATTATCTGCCTGGGCGTGGGCGCCCAAAATCACGGCATCGATATCATCAGTTACTCTTTCTTCAAACCATCCGAGCTGATCCGGCAATAAGCCCGCTTCAATCAAATGAGACCGTGAAGGTTCTACGATCTGGTCGTCGGATCCCGTAACCTGATGCCCTTGCTTGGCCAATGAAATTGCAAGGTTGTGCATCACACTTCCGCCTATCGCTATAAAATGAATACGCATAGCTCTATTACCGTTTCACAAACTTGGCTGCACACCAATTATTTAAAACTTTTTTGGAGACAAACTCAAAGCCCAAAGATTGTGCTGCCTCCAGCAACATAGGCAAATCTTCCTGCTCATAAAAACCGCTCAGATACAATGCTCCATTGTGCTGTATACTGTGCGCATACTGAGGCAATTGTTCCAACAGAATATTCCGATTAATATTTGCCAGAATACTATCGAACGACCTGCCCTCCAAAACTTCATACGAGCCACAAAGGGGCTCGATATTATCCACCTGGTTCAGCACACTATTTTCACGCACACTATCGACACAGATCTCGTCATAGTCTACCGCTAATATGGGGTTAGCACCTTTTTTTGATGCCAGTATCGCTAAGATACCTGTTCCACAGCCCATATCCAGAACTGCCTTACCCTCAAACTCATCCTCAAGAATGTACTGCAACATCATCGAAGTAGTCTGATGGTGACCTGTCCCGAAAGACATCTTTGGATCAATAATTATTTCATAGGGAAAATCAGGCTTCGTGTCATGAAAAGTTGCCCGTACATAACACTGTTCACCAACTTCAATGGGATTAAAATTACTTTCCCAAAGCTTGTTCCAATTCTGATTTTCAATTTCGCTGACTTTATAGTTCACCTCAATTCCTTCGTCAAGATTGAGCATCAACGTTTCTAAAGCTTGCAAATCTAGATTTGCAGCCGGGATATAGGCTGCAAATCCAGATTCGGTATCTTCAAAAGTATCAAAACCAATGTCCGCCAAATCTGCTATCAACAGATCTTTTTGCCATTCTTCACCAGATAGCATTTGAAAGATAACCTCCAGGTATTTCATTTTTTTAAATTAGCCGTTAAACACTTTGGCAATATCTATAAAATCTCGCGATTTCAAAGAAGCACCACCAATGAGACCACCGTCGATATCCGCCTGTGCAAATAAATCTTTTGCATTTCCCGGATTGCATGATCCACCATATAGTACACTTGTATTATCTGCGGTCTCCTGCCCGTATTTTTCAGCGATAACTTTACGAATAAATGCATGGACTTCCTGTGCCTGTTCAGGGCTCGCTGTAAGTCCGGTACCAATCGCCCAGACCGGTTCATATGCTAAAACGATCGCTTCAAAAGCCTCTTTGGATAAGTGAAACAATCCATCTGCCAATTGTGTTTTAATTACGGTAAAGAAATCGCCGGACTCGCGTTCTTCTTTTGTTTCGCCAACACAGAAAATTGGTGTCAGGTCATGCTTAAGTGCAGCATCAACTTTAGTCGCTAACAATGCATCTGTCTCTCCGAAATATGCGCGTCTCTCCGAATGCCCCAAAATTACATGTGAAGCCCCAACTGATTTAACCTGTGCTGCAGACACCTCGCCTGTATAGGCTCCAGACTCCGCTTGATGAATATTTTGCGCGCCGATATTCACATTAGCAATATTTTTCGATAATTGTCCAAGGCTTGACAAATGAATAAATGGGCTACACACGACCAATTGTTGATTGCCAATCACCTCATCTTTGGCCATATTGATAATCTCGGAAAACAGACTTAGTCCAGACTGATAGTCCAGATTCATTTTCCAATTACCAGCTACGATTTTTTTACGCATGATTTTTACGATTTAATGATATTTCTGTTAAGTTGATTCAATTCCCTTTTGATCTGTTCTGGAAGCTTCTGCCCTTTTGATTTGTATAACTCTTCCAGATACTCCATGCATTTGTCCAAGCGATAGGGCTGCACATCGCCATCGAACGCCCATGCAAATGACGGTACAAATTTAGCATAAAAACTTGTATCTGCCAGCATACTTGCCATACCAATTACTGTCCCCGTATTTAGAGCTGAATTTATCCCCAGCCTTGAATAGTCACCGATAAAAGCGCCACATTTGAGGAGACCGGTGTCGCGAAAGGCTTCTTGCTTATAGTCATAAATCGACACCGTTTTGAGATTGTTTTTCAGATTCGAATTGGAGGTGCCAGCGCCAAGGTTGCACCAGTCGCCGACAACCGAACAGCCCAGATAGCCATGATGCCCTTTGGCAGAGAAGTCGCCGATGACCGAATTACCGACCTCACCGCCCACTACACTCTGTTTGCCAACGGAAACATTACCATAAATTGTAGCCCCCATCTTTACAACGGCTCCTTGTCCAAGATATAGAGGTCCACGTAAACGGGCTCCTTCCATAATAGTGACTCCTTCGTCAATATAGATTGGCCCATCCATCGCATTGAGAGTAGCACACTCCATAGATACATCTGCGCCAATAGAAAAGGCTGTACCGAGCAATTGATTGGTCGATGACACTAGAGGTTGCACCTGTTCTTCGACCAGCAGGCCGAAGTCGCTTCTAATTTCAGCTCCCACTGTCAAGAATAGGTCTTCGACCCCTTGTAGAAGACTGACCCTTACCGGCAAATCGCGGAGGGAGTAATCGCCTTTGACGCTATAGCGAACAGCCACAGCCTGCCCTTCCTGTTGCAGGACATCACCGGCAGCCATTCCTTGGATAACCTTGAGTAATGGTACGGAGGGAACAACATTCGCTGAAACCCAGATTAAACCCTCTTCGCCTCTGCTATCTCCAACGCATATCAGCTCAAGTGCTAGTTTAGACGCCAGCTTAATCCACTTCTCTTTGAGCGTAAGAATTCCTACACGCAAGTCTAAACAGGATTTGATAAAGGTAAACGGATATAAACTCTTTTTATCAAAAAAAGCTACTGGGTGGCTAAGTTTGCCCAATGGCTGAACAGTCTCTGAGCTGTCTACAAAAAAGATTTTCACAAAATAAAAGTAATAAAAAAAACCCGACAAATCATATTTATCGAGTTCTTGATATTGTAATATACAGATCTGCTACAATTATTTCTTGTTGTAACGGTTGCGGAATTTATCGATACGACCAGCTGTATCAACCAATTTCATCTTACCTGTATAGAAAGGGTGTGATGTATGAGAAATCTCTAATTTTACAACTGGGTACTCATTACCATCTTCCCATTGAATAGTTTCTTTGGTTTCAACACAAGATTTGGTAAGAAAAGCATAGTCATTTGACATATCTTTAAATACAACTAATCTGTAATTTGAAGGGTGCAAATCTTTTTTCATTATTATTATGATTACGTATATTCAATTATTGAGGTGCAAAGATAACTTATAAAAATGTAACTTGCAACAGTTATTCAGAATAATTCAGGGAATTTTTCCACACTTTGAGTTACCGGCATCAACTGCGTACAAATGTAACAATCTTTATTAATCTCCCAAGAATTATTTTGTTCTCCAACTTTTTTTCATTAATTTAACTTACTACAATTAAATCGTTTACATAATTATGAGCAAATTAGATGAAAAAATCGCAGCATACACTGCAGAGTCCAAAAAATTAGGTTTATCATTGGATGAAGCCTTTATTGCCAAAGTAACAAGGGCGTTCGGACCTTCCATTTATAACCCAGATTCGGAGACTATCGCCGCTTCAGATCCCGATGAACTTAATCGTGTCAAACAAAATTTCTTAATTAAAAAATTGGGGCTAAAAGATGGGCCGGATTTAGACAAAGCGTTGGAAGAGGTGATCGCAGCCATTGGTAAATCCAATAAAAATAAGTACCGTGTATTGGTATACGCATTATTGGCAAAAAAATTCAAAAAAGAATCTGTTTACCAATAAGCATAGACACTTCTACAATCCAACTTCTATCCAAAGACCAATTCCCCAAAGAACTGAGGCAAATGGAAATTAGGAGTTGGATTGTCTATTTTGCTCCAGGATAAAAAATGCGGATTTTTTAACTTATCACCACATTTATAGAAATTACCATGCACTTTCCTACCTTTCAGATCACCTGAATTGCTAAGCTTTAGAACGGCAAATGGAACAAGTTGGATCATGCTCCAATGCTTCTTTTCACCATGACGCTCAATCATGGAAAATGTTCGCACAGACCCGATTTCGTCGGCACTCAGTCTATTCCGGGTCGACTTGTCTGCGGATCCATAACCGATGAGACCTGTACCAATCAGATTAAATTCAATGTTGTAATAGGTTTTCCCCTCATCAAATGAAATAAAAAACTCTACACAGCTATCTTCCCAGACATTTTGGTTCATTTCGGAATAATTTCCACGCATCTGCTCTTCTTCTACATCAAACTGCAATAGAAATGCGTCCTCCGTGTATCCGATCCTGAACCGTACGCATGGCTGATAGGGATAGGATTCGCTCCAGTTGCAATAGGATAAGGTATTCCACTCCAGATTTTCAACAAGCGCTGACAACTGGTAGAAATCCTCCTTACCGGGCAGGTTTGAGAGGATCGGAAGGATAGTCAGTTTATTCATAAATTTAAAGGTATAAAATCGCTAAATAGAATCAAAGATTACTTTGCGCATAAACTCTTCATTCTTCTCCATTTCCTCAACTAACTTCAATTGTGTGTTGGTACGCACCAAATTATGCTCATCATATCTGGTTTTATAATAATGGTCCCCTTCCAGATAGTCGGTCAAGAAACGTACACCCTGCATATAAGGCAATAAAAATGCACCGTCAACCAATGTTTCCTTCTCCAGGGTGGTCAAAAATGCGTTTGCTTCTTCCAGGTACCCTTCGGCATACGCTTTATATAAACCCAGATTGAGCACAACCTTGGAAACATCTTTTTCATCTTCCGCAACAGGGTTAATAATGGTTCGGATCGCATCTCCAAAATCATAGGCTACATATCCGGGCATTACCGTATCCAGGTCGATTACACATTGCATTTTGTCATGGATATCCAGAAGCACATTATTAAACTTGGTATCGTTATGTGTAATCCGCACAGGCAATGCGCCTTTGTTTCCCAGATCCAGAATTGTTTTCATCCGTCCTTCGCGGCTAAAGATAAAATCTAATTTGTCCTTCACCGCGTCGACGCGCTGACAGACATCCGTTTCGATGGCCTTCCTGAGGTTGTCGAGCCTGAATTCTATATTGTGAAAATTGGGAAGTACTTCAACGATCTGAGATGCATCCAAGTCAGAAAGCTGTTTCTGAAACAGTCCAAAAGCACGCCCGCCCTCTGCTGCCTGCACCTCTGTCTCCACAATATCGTAGCTCTTTGTATCTTCAATCAGAATAAACATGCGCCAGTAGTTGCCCTGGCTATCTTTTGTATATAATTTTCCTTCTACTGTCGGAATGATCGTCAGCACATGATCCGTCACCCTCTTTCCTTGGGCAACTTTTACCTTCTTACTCAGATGCTTGGTCACAATCGCTATATTATGCATCAAGCCATCCACATTTGGAAAAACATGATGGTTAATTCGCTGCAATAAATAGGATATGCCGTTATTGACAGAACTTACTACACGATACGTATCATTGATATGACCGGAACCAAAAGGCTGTACTGAAATGATATCTCCTTCTAACGTAAATTGTTTTGCTGCGCTCTCTACTACTAATTGGTTAAAATCAGACATTAAACTATGTTTTTTAAATCATCAATGTGCCTGCAATATCACAAATTGAATTAATAAATGATAATTTTTATTTCAATCAAACGATTGCATGAAATTAAATAATTTTAGACAATCGTTTGCACTTTCATTTATAGGAAATGAAATAATATATTTGTTGATAAGAGCCAGTCGCTTAGACGGTTTTACGGCGTTAAATAACTAATATACAACTCCTCATATCTCAAAACAATGGATAGAAGAAATTTCATTAAATCAACGGCCATCACTACGGCTGGAATCGGTGTCCTGTCAAGCACAGATCTTTTTGCCCAGACAACTGGAAAGATTAAAATCGGTTTCATTGGAGTCGGCCTTCGCGGACGTAACCATGTTCAGATAGCCTTAAATAGAGACGATTTAGAAATTGTAGCCATATGTGATACGCAAGAAGAATCTCTTGCGCAGTGTCGCAAACAATTCAATGCGAAGGGCACCAAACTACCTAAAGAATATACCGGCGGCGTAGATGCCTACAAAAAAATGCTGAGCAATGAAAAGCTAGATGCTGTCATCATCGCTACGCCTTGGCAGTTTCATAAAGACCAAGCTATTGATTCGATGAAAGCAGGCCTGTATGTTGGCTGCGAAGTAATCGCGGGTCTAACAGTGCAAGATCACTGGGATGTCGTCAAAGCATCAGAAGAAACCGGAAAGCCTTACATGACGCTAGAAAATGTTGCTTTTCGCCGTGACGTACTTGCCGTATTAAATATGCACAGACAAGGACTTTTCGGTGAATTATTGCACCTCGAAGGGGGCTACCAGCACGACCTGCGAGAAGTGCTATTCAATGATGGAAAGAACTACTACGGTCACGGTGTGGAATACGGGCCAAAGGCGATTTCTGAAGCTCAATGGCGCACACAATTTAACATCGACCAAGACGGCGACCTATACCCTACGCACGGCTTAGGCCCGATCATGCAATTTGTAGATATCAACAAAGGCAATAGATTCACACACTTAACCTCTTACTCCAGCAAAGCACGTGGTTTGGCGGCCTATGTAAATAAAGTTTCGCCGGGCCATCCAAACAGCAAAATCGATTACAAAAACGGAGATATCACGCAGACGATGCTTCAGTGTGCCAACGGAGAGACGATGTTGCTGACACACGATACCCACCTGCCAAGACCCTATTCTATCGGCTTCCGTGTGCAAGGAACGGAGGGCATCTGGATGGACGTTGCCAAAGGCATCCATATCGAAGGCAAATCTAAGCCGCATACATGGGATCCAGCAGATGAATGGGTAAAAAAATACGATCACCCAATCTGGAAAAAATATGAAGAACTAGCGACAGGATCCGGTCACGGCGGTATGGACTGGTTTGTGTTCAATGCGTTCATTCAAGCTGTTAAGCAAAAGGTACAAACGCCTATTGACGTATACGACTCTGTCACCATGAGTGCTGTATTTCCGCTTTCTACTGAATCCATCAAGAAGGGTAACAAAACGCTCGAGTTTCCGGACTTTACCAGAGGGAAATGGAAAACTAAAAAGAACACGTTTATGCTGGATGACAGCGGTATGTAATTTCAAAAATTTATCCCCAATAAAAGAAGCTGTATCTCACAAAGATGCAGCTTCTTTGCTTTATAAAGCGATTATTCTACGATTTAGACTGTCTTTTTCTTAAATTAGCATTAGTAAACAACTTTCAACACATTATGCTCACTGAAGCAATTATAATCCTCATACTGATTATCCTAAACGGGGTACTGTCCGCATCCGAAATTTCTATCGTGTCCAGCAGAAAAGCGCGGCTGCAGGCCGAAAGCGATAAAAATAATCCAGCCGCGAAAATCGCTCTCCATCTGAAAGAGTCGCCCAACAGTTTTCTTTCGACAGTACAAATAGGGATCACCCTGATTGGCATTCTAACAGGATTCTTTTCGGGCGGCAGTATTTCAGCCTATCTCATTGAAATCTTCAACAAATCGAGCATCATTGCCCCCTACAGCCAGCAATTAGCCGTCATTTTGGTCGTGCTCGTTATCACTTACTTTTCCCTGGTGCTTGGTGAACTGGTCCCGAAACGTATCGGTATGGCTATCCCCGAAAAATACGCCATGTTTATCGCCTACCCAATGAACCTGCTTAGCAAGATCGTCAGACCCTTTGTCTGGCTTTTAAGCGCATCCACGGAGTTTATTGTCAAGATCCTGAACATTAAAAGCACAGGTAACAGCGTAACAGAAGAGGAGATAAAAGCGCTGGTCGACGAAGGTGTAGACAGTGGCGTGATCGAAGGTATTGAGCATGACATTGTTGACCGTCTTCTAAGCCTGGGAGACAAGAAAGCCATTAACCTGATGACTCACCGCAAAAATATCGTATTCTTGGACCTAGAGGACTCCTTTGAAGAAAACAGACAGGTAATCCTGAATAACGATCACTCGATCTATCCCGTCTGTGAAGGTGGTCTGGACAATATTAAGGGGGTAGTTCATGTCAAGTCTTTGCTACGGCAGTGCCTAGAGAACAAACCGTTTAATCTTCAGGAGGTGCTGCTTCCGATAAAATTTGTCAACGAATTCAGTTCTTCTTATAGCATCATGAACATATTGCGCACATCCAAGGTGCATCAAGCTGTGGTCATAGATGAATATGGTTCGCCCCAAGGCATCATTACACTACGTGATATCGTCGGCGATTTGGTGGGAAATATTACGGAAAGTGACATCAGTATACGTCCCTCCATACGGCAGCTTGAAAGTGGAGACTATGTCGTGGATGGACAGTATCAGATCGAAGATCTTTTTGACGAATTTGAGGTAGGTCTTTCCGAGGAAGATGAAGATGACATCAACAACGTCACGACCGTGGGCGGCCTAGTATTTTTATTACTGGATCATGTTCCGGAAGAAGGAGAGCGTGTACGTTTTAAAAATTTGGTGTTGGAGGTACTGGACATGGACGGCAACCGCATAGACAAGCTGTTACTGAAAATAGAAGAGTAACAAACCACTGGCATCTGCGCCTGCGGTACGCACCCATGGAATCTTAGTGCTCAAAACCGAGGGCCGGTAATAAGTTGGACCGCCCCTCGGTTACTATGTATTCTAACTATGATACGTACGTTATTAATTGATCCCGTGCATCATTCTTTTCAGTACTGGATTTAATAAAATCAGAATTAAAGCTGCGATACAGGGTACGATTGTAAAGATGCCAAAAAAGTAGGACATCGAATGTGTTGTGGTTATCTTATCAATATATGCACCCAAAAATCCACCGATCAGGTTTGCTATTGCAGACGCACAAAACCAAAAACCGAATAAGAGGCCCAGGAATTTCTTTGGTGACAATTTACTCACATAGGAAAGGCCTACAGGAGAAAGACATAACTCGCCGGAAGTGTGGAAAAAATAGGCTAATATCAGCCAGATCATACTTACAGAGGCTGTTTTAGCTCCTTGTGGAATAGAAAGGCTTCCATATGACAGGGCTGCAAAACCTACGCCCACCAATATTAAACCCAGCGCAAACTTAATCGGGCCCGAGGGATTCCATACCTTCTCCCAGAACTTACTAAAACTCGATGCAAGTGTAATAATAAAGAACGAGTTTAATATCTGGAACCAAGACACGGTTACCTCCGTATTCACTGCTGTAAATTCGCGGTGCACTTTCCAGATACACAAAACCCAGATGATGGCAAAGGAGATAGCGGTAAAAATAATGGTCAGTGGATACTTGGTATACACCTTTCTAGCCAGCGAAAAAAGTACACCGGTGATGACCATGATAGGGAATATGGTTAGGGCAGCATCCAGCCACCTAAAACCAATGGCCATATTTCCACTGAGCAGGCGCTGTGTATAATCTTTTGCAAAAATTGTCATCGAACCGCCTGCTTGTTCAAACGCCAAGAAGAACACGATACTGGCTATCATCAGAACCGCAACGACTACCAGACGGTCACGCACAATATTTGCCGGAATCGTTTCTTCCTCCTCCTTGTTGACACTCATCTTTTTGTCATGGTCCGCCTGAATGGCCTTTGGAGTTTCACCTACAATTCCAAAAATACGCTGCCCAAAGTAAAATTGGATCATCCCAAAAAACATAAACACACCAGCCAATCCAAACCCATAATGCCAGCCGATTTTCTCACCAATATAACCGCAGAGCAACATACCTAAAAATGCACCTCCGTTGATACCCATATAGAAAATAGTATAGCCCGCATCCTTTTTAGGGCTCGTATCGGGATATAATTTACCGACCATGGAAGATATATTGGGTTTGAACATCCCATTCCCCAAAATCATCAAGATTAAACCAAGAAAAAAGAAACTTTTAGAAATACCTTCCAAGGCCATTGAGGCATGCCCGAGAGTCATGATCAAAGCGCCTATAAGTATCGCTTTTTTATAACCCGTCAAGCGGTCAGCAATCATGCCCCCAAAGAGCGGTGTGAGGTAAACGGCGAAGGTATATACTCCATATAATTTCATTGCCTCTTCATTTGTCCATTGCCAGCCTTGTTGTGCAATCGTGGAGACTAGAAAGTTAACCAGAAGCGCACGCATACCATAGTAGCTAAAACGCTCCCACATTTCTGTAAAGAATAGCACGAATAATCCGGCAGGATGCCCTTTCACCATCTTGTCGTCAATCCCCTGTTTGGCCAGATGTGCTACAAGAACTTGATCTTTTTCTTGATTCATATAATTTCGATAATTGTTTTATAACTCAGGTTTTGTTTTTATTTTGTTAAAAATCGCTTGAATATACACTATTTTTCTATGAATTAATCAATTCCATGCATCATCTTTTTTATTTTTTTATTTCCTAGAATCAGCAATACAGCTGCAATCATCGGTATTATGGTAAATACCGCAAAGAAATACGACATGGAATGAGAACTGGTGATGTTATCGATGTAAGATCCGATAAAGCCACCAATAAAATTGGCAATGGCGTTGGCACAAAACCAAAAACCAAACAGCAGTCCCAAAAATTTCTTTGGTGACAGCTTGCTGACATACGACAATCCCACGGGACCAATGCACAGTTCGCCTACGGTATGAAAAAAATAAGCGGCCACCAGCCAGATCATACTTACCGAAGCAGTTTTCGCCCCTGTCGGTATTTCGGCGCTCCCCACAGACAATGCGGCAAAGCCAACTCCTACCAATGTGAGGCCCATGGCAAATTTAATCGGGCCGGAGGGGTTCCATACCTTTTCCCATATCTTGCTAAAAGATGTAGCTAAAGTAATGATAAAGAAGGAATTGAGCATAGGAAACCAAGAAACGGTAACTTCAGAGTTCATACCATGGTATTCACGGTACACCTTCCAGAGACATAGAGACCAGATGATAACAAATGAAATCCCTGAAAAAAGTATAATGAGCGGATATTTACGGATTATCTTTTTTGCCAATACATAGAGTACGCCCGTGATCACGACAATAGGTACTATCGTCAATGCAAAGTCAGCCCATTTAAAAATCGTTGCAGCTCCTCCGCTCAACAGGCGCTGTGTATAATTCTTTGCAAATATAGTCATCGATCCACCTGCCTGTTCAAAAGCTAGATGGAACACGATGCTGGAAAACATAAAAATAGCAATTACCAATAGGCGGTCACGCACGATGTGCTTCGGATGCTCGTCTTCTTTTACGGACTGCTCCAGCATTATATCCGCTTTCTCCGGACTGTTACCTATTGTCCCAAAAATACGCTGTGCGAAATAAAATTGCAGCATCCCCAAGAACATAAAGATCCCTGCGAGTCCAAAGCCGAAGTGCCAGCCAATTTTCTCGCCAATATAACCACATAACATCATGCCGAGGAAGGCTCCTCCGTTGATGCCCATGTAAAAAATCGTATATCCAGCGTCTTTTTTCCCTCCTTTGTCAGGATACAGTTTACCAACCATCGAAGAGATATTCGGTTTGAAAAGACCATTCCCAAGAACGATGAGCATCAGCCCAGCTAGAAAAAAGTTCTTGCTAAAACCTTCCATGGCCATCGACAGATGCCCTAAGGTCATGATTATCGCCCCCACCATAATAGACTTTTTATATCCGGTGACGCGATCAGCAATAATCCCACCGAATAATGGTGTTAAAAAGACCATGCCGGTATATAGACCATATAGTTTCATGGCTTCTGAATTGGTCCAGCCCCAGCCATGCTGGGCAATCGTAGAAACCAGAAAGTTGACCAATAGGGCTCGCATCCCATAATAACTGAAGCGTTCCCACATTTCAGTAAAAAACAATACAAATAAGCCTGCGGGATGTCCTTTCACCAATACATGTTCAGCCCCCACTTGAGTTAGATGGGACTCCAGAACAGCATCTTTTTCCAAATTCATGTTTTCAATTCTTATTTTTCAATATCAGGTAGTGTGATGTCGATTATTCCTTTTTATCCCCAGCTGAATATCTGCTATGATACGATAAACACTCAACGAAAGGTTCTGTAACAACTATAGTTAATATATGGGATGATGATAGAGACAGGCGCGGACCAGCGGTCCGGCATCAGCCTAGCTCCTGTGAAAAGCCGCATTTCCCTTTTTAGAGAAACGCGGCTTTCAATTAAATCAGCGGGCGCAGGCGCTCCAATAATTTTTTAGTAGCGAAGATACCTTCTTCCTCGCTTAATTTACTTCCTTCATATTCAATGCCGATATAACCTTTAAACTTCGCCTTTTTCACGATTTTCAGCATGCGTTCATAATCGATCTGCGTTTCATTTCCATTGGCATCAAAGTCATGTGTCTTTGCACTGACACCATGCGCATAAGGCATCAGGTCTGCTACCCCTTGATAACGGTCATATTCATAAAAATTACCGAGATCCGGCAAGCTGCCACAGTATTTGCTTCCCACAGCTTTTAATGTCTTAGCCAACCAGTCACCGTGGGACGATATACCACCGTGATTCTCTACAATGATGCTGATACCTGCTTTTTTTCCGATATCCGATAATGCCGTCAAACTCTCAACCACACGTTTGCTAACCTCTTCGGGAGTGCCTTTACCGGCGGCATTCACACGGATAGCGTGACAACCCAAAAAATTTGCGGCTGAAATCCACTTATAATGATTCTGTACAGCTTGTTTCCTTTTAGTTTCATCCTCATCACCTAGGTTCCCTTCGCCATCCACCATGATGAGGACATTGCGGACACCATTATCTTTGGCGCGCATGTTAAGCTCTGTTAGATAGTTATTATCATTGGCCTTGTCCTTGAAGAACTGATTTACATATTCAACACCATATATACCATATTTTTTGGCTGCCACAACTGGGAAATCCAAATTATTCAGATCACCTTTAAATAACGTTTTATGTAAGGACCATTCAGCTAAGGAAATGTCAAACCAATCTTTCTTTGCGGTGGCAAAACTTTCCAACGATGGCGCCAATGCGATACCAGCAGAAGCTAATGCAAGGTTTTTTAGAAAATCTCTTCTCGAATTCATGTGTTTAGATTTAAAGTGTGTTATTTATATATTTCCCCAGCCAGTCGTCAGTACATCCACAAGATGCAGAGTCTGAATGGGTAATTTATGTTTATCAATATATCCCTGCAATTGCAATAAGCAGGAAGAATCTGTTGATATAATATAATCGGCATTGAGTGCCATGGCGTTACGAACCTTTTGCTCGGCCATGGCCGCTGATATACCTTCAAATTTAACAGCAAAGCTCCCCCCAAAACCACAGCAAGTTTCGCTGTCCTTGACCTCTACCATTTCCAGCCCCAACACCCTGCTCAGCAACTTTCTAGGTTCATTTTTAATTTTGCATTCACGCAGTGCCGAACAAGAATCATGATACACCGCTACACCCTCCAATTCAGCCCCAAAATACTCTTTTTTCAGTACATTGACTAGAAAATCGGAAACTTCCATTACCTGCTGTTGTATTTTATGACACTGGTGAGAATCGGCCGAATTGGCAAATAGATCGCTGTAACCATGTCTGACCATACCAGTGCAGGAGGCTGAGGGTGATATGATCAGGTGCTGTCCTGAGAAATCATCGAGGAACTTCTTGCCGACCTGTTTCGCATCGTCCCAAAATCCAGCATTGTAGGCCGGTTGGCCACAGCAAGTCTGATCAGGATTGTAGACCACTTCACAACCCGCTTTTTCCAACAAACGGATCGTATTAAAAGCAGTGTCCGGATAAAGCTGGTCTATAAAACAAGGAACAAAAAGTTCTACTTTCATATTTAATTCAATCAATAAAATTAAGATTTATTGGATACTAATATCCGTATCAAAAGTAACAATCCAATTACAAAAAACACAGACAAGACCAAAGCAGAGTAACGGATATTGTGTGTGATCTGCTCGATCAGTCCAAAGGAAAACAGCCCAAGTACGATCGCTACTTTTTCTGTCACATCATAAAAAGAGAAGAAGGCTGTTGTATCCTTGATATCGGCAGGAATCAATTTAGAGTAGGTTGACCGGGATAAAGATTGTATACCGCCCATCACTAAACCAACCAGTGCTGCAATAATATAAAATTGCAAGGCCGTAGACAAGTAAAATGCGGCTATACATATCGCGATCCACAACATGACAACCACAATCAACACTTTGATATTCCCATAGATCCTCGATAAATAAGACATCAGAAACGCTCCCAATATAGCGACCAGCTGAATCAAAAGAATCGTAGCGATCAACCGTTCAGCACCAAGATGAAGAATTTTTTCACCGAAGGATGAGGCGACAATCATGAGGGTCTGTACGCCGATAGCATAAAAGAAAAAAGCAGGTAGAAACTGCTTAATCTCCGGAATGCCCTTTATTTTCTGAGTTACATAAGTAAATTCATCCCTTACGTTCTGCACAAAGGTTTTGTCCGTATTGTTTGCCGACGCTTCAATTTTGGGCAGGTATTTAAAAGGTATCATGGAGAATCCCAACCACCACAATCCGACCATTAGAAAAGATATCCGTGCTGGCAAAGAAGGATCAGTGATACCGAACCATGCTGGCTTCAGCACTACGATAAAACAAAGTATCTGTAGGGTAACACAGCCTATATAACCAAAAGCAAACCCTTGGGCACTCACGCGGTCCTGTTGATCCACAGTCGCCAGTAGCGGCAAATATGAATTATTGAATAGCACACCTCCGATATAGCCCATTGCAGCTAAAGCGAAACAAATTATTCCGATTTCCAGCGTTTCAAGTTTGAAGAAAAATAGACACATACAGGAGATTGCCCCCATGTAGGTAAAAAATTTCATGATTTGTTTCTTCAGCCCCCGTGCATCAGCATAGGAGGATATAAAAGGCAATGAAAAGGACATCAACAAATAAGCTACCGCGAGTGCGAAATTGGATAATGCGGTATTGACAATTTCAAAGCCGAAAAAATTAACCACATCACCATGCTCTTTTGTAGTCGTAATCGTGGTATAGTAAACCGGAAAGATGGTAGAGGTAATGACAAGGTTATAAGCAGAATTAGCCCAGTCAAACATGGCCCAGGACCGGATCAATTTTTTATTGTTTTTTTCAATTGCTTGCATGTAAATTGGCTTAATAAGTTTGACGAATATAAGTAATTATTTTAGCCATTTCTTTACGAATTGCAGGTGCCTGATCATCGATGTAATTATTGTTCATAAACGAAAAGGCAAAGCGTCTGCCGGATCGTGTTATTAAGTACCCGCTCTGATTGTAAACAGAGGTGATGGTGCCCGTTTTGGCGAAGACGAAGGGTACACCCAGATCCTTGCTGTAGGTCCTCTTTAATGTACCGTCCACCCCACCGGCCGGGAATAGCCGGAACCGTTCTTTTTCATCCGGAATCTTACTTTTTAGTAACACCAGCAGATCGATATTATTGTTGGGAGTCACTTTATTATAGGACGATAAGCCAGATCCGTCAAAAATGGCCACTTCGCTTGAAAAGAACTTGTACACATTGTTTTTCATCCAGTCACGTACCAGATAAGTATCAAACTGCCCAAACTGTCGCCATGAACACATCATCAGAAACTGTTCGGCAATAAAATTATCACTGGGTAGCATCATTTCCCGGAGGAGGTCTTTGGTCAGTCCTGAATACAGAATTTTGGTATCATTTGGTTTCGCGTAATCCAATAACTGCACATTCTTGCCAAGGGTGTCCGACAATAGCCGAATAAACAAAGTATCAGAATAAATAAAAGGTACCTCATTGACGTAATCTTCTGGCACAGCTCGTTTGGACATCCAGAAGCGATTATCTCTAAAAGAGCGGGAGAGTTCGAAGCCTCCCTGCTTAGGTTCCGCCAGGACATCCAGGAGCTTTTGAAAACTTGCGGGGGATGTAACAAGGCGATTATAACCTTTCTGGCGGAAGGTCACGACATTTCCATAAATTGGAAATGTACTTATTTCAGGCTGATAATACGCCTCGTAATCTTCCATTGCCCAGCCATGTGCGTAGAACTTATTTTTCATTGTTCCGGGCACAATATAGATTGTTTTGTCGGTTTTCTTCAAAAAATTATAGACCACCCGTGTATCCAGTCTATTATGTAAAAAAGTAGGATCTCCGGTCCCCCAGACTAGTAACGAGTCACCTCTCTCCACATACTCCAATCCAGGTATCGAATCTCCCAGGAGTTCAAGCGTTGCATACGTGGTATACATTTTGGTGTTGGAAGCCGGCGTAAAATGCTTATTGCCATTGATATCCATAACGAACCTATCGGAATGGAGATCATACAGCGAAAATCCGTAAAAATGATCATTCAGTATCTTTGATTCCTGAAACATCCGGTAGAGGTCTTCAAATTCCTGGGAATGTACCGAATGTATAAGACATGGAACCATCAAAAATAGCAGGATGGAGCGCAGATAATTTTTCATCGGCTCAAACATACAAAAAAGCGCGACAAGTCCTTTTCACCTATTGCCAAAATTCGGATACAAACCGTTAAAATAGAAAAGGAGGAAATCAATTCCTCCTTTTTTAGTTACATACAGATTGTTAATAGCCTGGGTTTTGAACTAAATTCCCCATACTTCTATTAATTTCATCTTGTGGTATTGGAAATATCTCGTTTCTGTTGGTCGTAAACGTGATGTCTTTGAATGTAGGAAGAATATTTCCTTCAAAAGCGGAATAAGACTCAATGACTTGCTTTGCGATTCCCCAACGAACTAAATCGTAAAAACGATGGCCCTCCATAGCTAACTCCAATCTGCGTTCAAATCGAACGGCATTCCGGGCATAGTCTTGGTTCGGAAATGATGGATACGGTTTAACAACATAATTAGCAGCAGGTGTTCCATCTGCTGTCAACTTAGGTGGGAGTTTCGCTGCGCGACTTCTAATCCAGTTCACATACATCAACGCTTCTCCTAGATTATTTAACTCAACATCGCATTCTGCGGCCATTAAGATGACATCAGCTAAACGAATAATGTTCACATCCAAATCTGTTACATATTTTCCATCGTTAGATGTATGACCAGAAAATAGCGCTTTAGGAATCATTGTCTTAATGCCGGAAAAAGGGCCACCATGTGGTCTATCATTTCCTTCAGACCTCAACCAAGGATCGCCCGGGAAGATGCCATAATCCAGAAACATGACTCCCCTACGTCCAACATTATAATCCAGACGAGGATCAAAACTCAGTTTGGTATCAAGCTTATAATTTTTTAACGCTTCGCCTGTCAATTTAATATCGGAGGTATATGGGTTATTTCGATACGATCCGTCCAAATAAGGGAGACCATTTGCGTCCACCTTGTACGCATTGACCAAATCAATGGTCGGTTGATAGAAACCACAACAACCGACAGGGTTGTCTCCATTTAGCCCACTTAACATATCCCCCACATTCGCGTTATCTCCAGAACCGTCAGGATTGATTACATGCTTAGACACCATGATAGCTTCCGGCCCATCTTCTTTCAATACATCGTAATTGTTCTGATAAGGCATTGTTGTAATATCCCGACCGGCAATCACTGCTTTAAAAAGATCTAGCGCCTCCTTATATTTTTTCTGATAAAGGTATAACTTTCCTAAATACGCTTTTGCCGCATACTGATCCATCCGACCAGCTTCGTTATTGATTTTAGAAGTCGGCAAATTGGCGACAGCAACTTTCAGATCGTTTTCGATAAAAGGCAAGATCACGTTCTCCTGAGTGTTTTTGACAAGCTTAGCTTCTTCCGTAGTCGTATTCTCATCGATAAGTGGAATGTTTTTAAAGACCCGCCAAAGAAGAAAATAATAATGAGCACGTAGCATTTTAGCTTCACCTTCAATTTGTTTTGCACGATCCGCAGAAATACTTTTGGTCCCCGCTTGGTCTTGCTTTAACAAAGCCAATGTACTATTCGTCCTAATGATGCCTTCATAATAAACCTGCCACATGGTGCTTAAATTATCATTGGAAGATAAGGGCGAAAAATTCACCAACATATTCATATTAGGTTGGTCAGTTGGAGTAGATCCCTTATGAGCATTATCTGAAGTGATTTCTCCGAAGACCCATTGGCTGGGAGCAGACGCATAATTTCCCCATGTGCCATTAACATTTCCATTTAGTATTGAATAAGCCCCGATTAAAGCAGCTTCCACACCTTTTTTATTTCCTACTTGCTCTTCAATGAGTTGACCTTGCGGCGTTTTCTCTAAAAACCCCTTACTACATCCAACCAATCCCGCGATTCCAACACTCACTAAACCTATAAAAACTCTTATATTTTTCATTTTTACATTTCTTTAAGTTAAAACCCTAAACTTACACCTAACATATATTGCCTAGACTGTGGATACACCCCAAAATCTACACCTAATGCGGGGTATTTTGATGGTGTTGCGGTCACTTCAGGATCTAATCCTTCATATTTGGTAATTGTAAATAGGTTTGTTACACCAAAATACGCTCGTAATTTTTTAACACTACTTTCCGCTCCAAACAATTTATCTGTTTTAAAATTATAACCTATCTGTAGATTCTTCATTTTTAAGAAACTAGCATCTTGTATATAATAGGTCGACGACGCATACTCATTCGCAGAGACCTTTTCTTTAGTCTGAGATGGAATCATACTACCGGTATTTGATGTACTCCAAGCGTCAAGGATACGAACGCTTTTCTGCCCATCAAATACACCAAAATCAGTAAAATACCGTGTCGCTTCATAGTTTTGATTACCTTGCGAACCATAGAAATACATCATTAAATCAAAGCTCTTATAATTTGCGTTAAAATTTAATGAGTAAGTAAAGTCAGGGTGTGGCGAGCCGATAATCGTTCTGTCGTTAGCATCGATCACGCCATCACTATTGATGTCCTCGAACCGAAAACCGCCGACTCGAGCATCAGTATAACCAGGGTAACTTTTCAGCTCACCTTCATTCTGGTAAATACCTGCGACTTTAAAACCGTAAAAAGCACCAAATGGCTGTCCTTTTCTCATGATAGAAGTTTCCATACTCCGGAATGCTCCATAGACGACTTCATCAACACCGGGAGCCAATGAAATGATTTCATTCTTGTTCTTAGAAAAATTAACCCCAATATCAAAATTAAATTTATCCGGATCTTTTTGTTGATGATGATAATTAAGCGAGACTTCAACACCTTTGTTTTCCATATCACCGATGTTGATATAAGGCGAGTTCCCTCTTCCTACCGCTGTCGCTGTTAATGGCAACGCGAAAAGCATATCTGAAGTCTTTTTGTTGTACCAGTCAAATGTTCCGTCGACTTTACCTTGGAATAAAGAAAAATCCAGCCCCACATTTAGTGATTTAACTTGCTCCCATTTCACATTATCGTTATTATAATCGCTTATCCACATACCGCTAGTCAAGCTACCGCCTATTGGATAAGAAGATGAATTTTGCGACAATTGATATCTTTTTAAATATTGAAATGACGGTATACGTTGGTTACCTGTAATACCGTATCCTACCCTGGCTTTGAGGTCGCTCAGCCAAGACACATTTTGCATAAATTCCTCTTGGGACAGGCGCCAGGCTACACTCGCCCCGGGGAACGTTCCATATTTGTTCTTCGGACCAAAATTAGAAGACCCGTCCCGCCTTACAGTTGCACTCAATAAATATCGATCTTTATAAGAATAATCTACCTTACCGAAGATAGAGTATAGAGATCCAAAGTTTCCTTCGCTTTCACCTGATTTCTTACTGCCCGAACTTACATAAAAGTAATCCAGATTATCTGTGATAAAATAATCATTTCCTTTACCTTGAACCTGCCGATAGGAGTTGTCAATAGCTTCAGATCCCAACAAGATATTTAAGTTGTGAACATCATTAAAATTGGCTTTATAGTTTAATGTGTTTGTCCAAGTCCATTCTGTGTTATAACCAGAGGTTTCGGTTACCCCATTATTTGCGCTACCTTCGGTAAACTCTAAGTTCGGATAAGTATAGTCCATGGAGTAATAATTCTCATATTTGATACCGAAACTTGTCCTGAAAGTCAAACCTTTAAAAATATCATATTCACCAAATGCATTTCCAAAAAATAAATTGCTCTTGCTGACGTCATCTTTAGCCCGATATGCAATTGCTACGGGGTTTTCACCATTCCCCCAGCCACCTCTAGAACCTGCAAAGTGCCCACCTTCATCGTATACCGGTATAATATTTTTAATACGATAGGCAAAACCAATTACACTGCCCTCACCGATATAATCTCCTGCCGTATTTGTGTTTACGCCAATACCATGTCCTTTTGTGAAGCTGTATTGCATATTTTCCCCGAAACGGAGTTTTTTGTTAAAAGCAGAAAAGTTTGTATTAGAGCGAATATTAAAACGTTCGAAGCCTGTGTGAATCACGGTACCTTTCTGCCCCAGATATCCTCCCGAAACAGCGTAACTTGCATTTTCACCTCCCCCTACCGTACTCAATTGATAAGATTGGGTTGGCGCATTCTGACTTAACTCCTTAAACCAGTCCGTGCCCGCCTTATTCGCCTTAGTAATTTGATAAAACTCTTCCTTATTATCTGCGTATTTATATTTTGACATATCTGCATCACTAGCAGTCACATCGGCTCCTATTTTACTTCCTGCGATCAAATAATCAGGAAGCACATTGTTTTCTCCATTTAATTTATTGTTTAGGTCCAATATTTGCTGTGGGCTTAACATTTTGGGGAATCGCGAGCTGTTAGGAACTTGCACACCATAGTAAGCATCAAAATTAATTTGGGGTTTGCTTCCCGATCGCCCATTCTTCGTGGTTACAATAATGACTCCGTTATTTGCTCGAGAACCGTAAATGGAAGCAGCAGACGCGTCTTTTAGCACCTGCATAGATTCGATATCATTTTGGTTCAGCCAGCTTAATTTACCTTCATAAGGTACTCCATCAATAACGTAAAGAGGTTCATTATTATTGATAGTACTATATCCCCGAATCTTGATCGCCGGAGTAGCTCCAGGAGCACCATCTGTAACTACCTGCACGCCCGTCGCACGTCCTTGCAAAGACTCTACGGCACTTGCAGAGGGAGTTGTCTTCAACTGATCGGTATTGACAACGGCGACAGATCCTGTCAAATCTTTCTTGCGTTGTGTCGAATAGCCCGTCACAACAACTTCTTCCAGGGCGTCTTCTGAAGAGTTGAGCGAAATTGTTAAATCTGCTTTTCCGACAACTGTTATTTCTGAGCTGCTATAACCGATATAGCTTACGATCAGTACGTCACCTATTTTTGAGTCGATGGTGAATGCACCATTCGCGTCGGTGGAAGTACCTTTCGCAGTCCCCTTAACTTTTACCGAGACACCGCTGATGGGTTCACCGGTAACGGCATCTTTAACCACACCCTTAATCGGTGTCTCCTGAAATCCTTTGACTTTAAATAGTGAAACGACTTCAACTCGCTTATGAGCCTCCAACCCATTGGCAGCTGCATGAGCAGTCATTCCTCCTGCAACGAGAAGAGAACTCATCAACAGGAACCTCTTATTGAACTTTTGGCCCAATATGAGATCAAAACAGCAATTTTTGTCCGTTTTTTTCATCATAATTTTATAAATAGGTGGTTTAAAAAAATTTATGTCTATTGTTTCTTGGTTCTATTGGTCTTTTAGTTTGGTTATTGCGCTTCAATCTCCGACAATATTAAATGCCATTGGCCATGGCGCATTTTGGTTATCATTTTTTATTTGTTTGGTTATTTTTCAGAAAATGTTAAAATCTGTTAAATAAATGTAAAGAATAATAAATGTAAAAAGAAAGAAAAAAATGAATTTAAGTTACAACACATTATAAATCAAGATATTGTATTTTATACACTAAGCTATTTATCGGTATTTTTGTTACAAAAGACCAATACTCTGTTGTGTTCATGTTTTTCGCTATGTTGTCAAAACAGAATTGTCAAATATTCTGCAAATACATATAAATACGCCAAAAGGTACTTATATTTGTGATAAATGAATGCAAGTAATTTATTAGAACGGGCGCTCCGATTTGAGTTCCTCTCCAAGGAAGAGGGTGTATTTTTATATCAAAACGCCCCTACAGCTGATTTGACTTTTGTAGCCAATGAATTGCGAAAGATACAAGTGCCGCATGGTAAAGTAACCTGGCAGATTGACCGAAATGTCAATACCACCAATGTTTGCGTTGCGAACTGCAAGTTTTGCAACTTCTTTCGTCGACCCGGACACGAGGATAGCTATATCACTGATATCGAAAGTTACAAACAGAAGATCGAAGAAACCTTTAAATATGGTGGTGACCAGTTATTATTGCAAGGAGGCCACCATCCCGATTTAGGTATTAATTTCTACAAAGATCTATTTAAGCAGCTAAAGGATCTTTATCCTACACTAAAATTGCATTCACTTGGCCCGCCCGAGATCGCTCATATCGCCAAACTGGAAAATATGAGTCATATCGATGTGCTCACCCAGCTACAATCTGCTGGTCTGGATTCTCTTCCGGGTGCCGGCGCGGAGATCCTTAACGACCGTGTCAGACGACTTATTTCGAAAGGAAAATGTGGCGGAAAGGAATGGCTTGATGTGATGCGTGCCGCACATAAAATAAATTTGCCTACTTCTGCGACAATGATGTTTGGACACATAGAAACCATAGAAGAACGGTTTGAACATCTCGTCTGGATTCGGGAAGTACAGGAAGAAAAACCAAAAGACGCCTACGGCTTTATCGCTTTTATTCCTTGGCCTTTCCAAGATGATGGCACCTTATTGAAACGGCTCCGCGGCATTACCAACAACGTAACCAGCGAAGAGTATATCCGCATGATTGCCTTAAGCAGGATTATGCTACCCAACATTAAAAACATCCAAGCGTCCTGGCTTACTGTTGGCAAAAGAACAGCGCAACTGTGCCTTCATGCAGGAGCAAATGATTTTGGGTCCATTATGATTGAAGAAAATGTTGTTTCAGCAGCCGGTGCACCACATCGTTTCACGTCGAGGTCGATACAGGAAGCTATCATAGAAGCAGGTTTTAAACCCCAATTGAGAACACAAAAATATGAGTTCAGAGAGCTTCCGACGCATATGGTCGAACAAGTGATTAATTATTAATATTTACATTGAAAGACGTCATTAGAAATATCGAAGCAATTATATTTGCTTCTGCAGAAGGCATCGATCTGGGCGACATCAAGCAGATTTTGCAGGAAGCGCTCGCAATTGAGATCTCTAGGGAAGAGTTGCGTGACCTGATCAAAAAGATCGAAATCAAATATCAAGACGAAGATTACGTTTTGGAGCTAAGGTATATTAACAATTCCTATCAGTTTCTGACAAAAGCCGTTTACCACGAATCGATCCAACAGTTACAGAACCACAGCAACAAAAGGAAACTAAGCCAGTCCGCCCTTGAAACCTTGGCCATCATCGCTTACCGACAGCCAATTACAAAACTAGAGGTTGAACAAATTAGGGGAGTGAGCTGTGATTACTCTATTCAAAGGCTATTGGAAAAGAAATTGATCAAGATCGCAGGTAAAGCTGACAGTATCGGCAAACCGCTACTTTACGCCACCAGCCAACAATTCATGGATCATTTCGGGATTAATGGTGTCCGCGATTTACCGCAGCTTAAAGATATCGTGACAGAAGACAATGCAATTGGCGAAACCAATGAGTAAATAAAATAAAATAAATTTTTATTTTTAAAACAGAGTTCAACATACTGATTAACAGAAAAATAAAGCCATATATTTTTTTTAAAAAAAGTTTTAAAAAATCGTTTTCTTCTCTAATTTTACAACATTGAATAAGAAACAATAAAGTATTATTTTATGAACACGGCAATGTTAGCTAACGAAGATCTTGAAGAAGTAAAGTTCGCATCTTTCAACGGACCTGATGACGACGATGATGATTTCGATGATGATTTCGATATATCTGAAATCGACTCGATTGGAGGATTGGATGACTTCGATGATGACGATGAATTTTAATATATAGTGCATACAACACTACCTATTAAAACCAGAGAATCATTACAAAAATAAGGCGTTCAATGTACATTGAACGCCTTATTTTTTCACTTTCGATTACTTCACCTGATCGATCAGTTTGTGTAATTCCATCTTCGGAATCATCCCACTCTGCCGCCATACCTGCTGTCCATTTTTAAACAGTATAAACGTCGGGACGCCGCTTACCCTATAAATAGCAGCAATTTTAGGATTTTTGTCCACATCTATCTTGATGATAGAAAGATCCTCCTGATAAAACTCCTTTACATCCTGTAATATTGGCGCCATAGTCTGGCATGGACCGCACCACGTTGCAAAAAAATCCACCAAAACCAGTGAATTTGATTGTATAATCTGGTCAAAAGTTGCCATTATTATTCTCCTTTATTTCTTCTTTTAATGCCTTATATCCTCCCTGGATATTGCAAATATGTTTAAATCCCTTTGCGCGTAAAATGGAGACAGCGATCACACTTCTATATCCTGACTGACAGTGTACAAACACCCATGGGCTGTCGTTCTTAAGCGTATTCCCAAAATTAGCGAAATCCAACAACGGAATGTTCATTGCATTGTCAATATGTCCGCGATCAAACTCTTCGGGAGTACGAACATCAACAATATGACCTTGGTCTGATTTTTTATAAAATTCGCTTACTGTTAGGTCTGATATGGAGTCCACGGCTTCACTGCACTTCCACTCGATTATCCCACCGATCAGAGTACCAATAACTCGGGTATATCCCAATCCGAGCAGCCGCTGTAATACTGCATCCCTCTCCACGTCTTTAACAATAACGAGCAGCTTCTGGCTCTTATCCGGAAACACCCGCATCAAAAAAGTATCGAAAGGCCCCTTGAAACCGATATTGACAGACTGGGGAACAAAGCCTTTTAAAAACTCATCACCGGAGCGTGTATCCAATACGATGACGTCAGTCTGCTTACGGTACCTTTTAAATTGTTCGACGCTGAGCGTCGGGACATCTTGGGCAACACCAAACAAAAAACAACAGGTATTTTCCTGTCCGGCCGAAGCAGGTGAACCTCCGGCCCAAATAAGCATACCTGTGGTAAACATAAACATTAAAAATCTTCGCATTTTTTTTATTTAAACGGAATAAGCAATTTTTCCAATTCTTCAATTTTACCATTATAGATATTTAAATCTACATCACCACGGATGCCTGTTACGGTGCCCTTTTCGGAAAACTGCCAAAACGCCCAGTGGTCTTTCGGATTTTCAATCCAAAAATTATAGTTGGCAATCCAGAGGGTGTATGTTGAAAATTCCCTTTCCAAAAAATCGCTATAAAATTTGTCCCCAGAATAGAGAATAGGCTTGACCTTATAATGCGATTCCACTTCGTTAAGCCATCGTTTTAAACCTACCTTGAGGCTGTCCATCGATTGTTGCTTTGGATGCTCTTCGATATCCAGTACTGGCGGTAGATCTCCTGGCCGGAGCTTGACCTTACGGATAAAATTTTTGGCCTGTTTGACTGAATTTTCATTCGGCCGAAAGTAATGGTAAGCTCCCCTTAGGATTGCTCTATTTTCTATTTTGGACCAGTTTCTGCTGAACTTATCGTCTACCCCTTTCTCGCCCATTGTTGCCCGTATAAAGACAAAGTCAATGGGAAACTGGTCGTTTATTGTATTTACCTTTTGCCAGTCAATATTGTCCTGATAGGTTGATACATCTATCCCAAATACCTTATCATTGTGCTTACTCATGATTTCGATATTCCGGATATCGTACTTGACATCCTTTGCCAAGGTTCGGCTTTTAGAGGTTATCGTCCGAAAGTAATAGATTATACCAGCTTTGTAATGCCAGGCCATTAGCGCCAGAAAAAAAACAAGCATCGCCCCCGCTGTCCATATCCATTTGGTCTCACGGGCCGGTTTGTGCTTCACCGTCGCCTTCGTTTGTTTTGTTCGCTGTTGCGTCATACGAGATGAAGTTACGGCAATCATAATAAACTCACAAAGTTTTCCCAACAATTTATATTTTTGTATATGATTGTATACAACCCTAAAGACTGGCTGTCAGCAACTTTCAAGCTACACAAATCAGATACCTTTAAAAAGCTATTGCCCTTTCTCATTTTAATTGCCATTTATTCTTGGGGGATCGCCTATCTCGAGCTCGAGTACCTTAAATTAAATGAAAAAAGCTGGGTTAAGAACATTACCATTGTCCATAATCTGTTAGGCTTTGTCATTTCCCTATTGCTGGTGTTCCGCACGAATTCAGCTTACGACCGCTGGTGGGAAGCCCGTAAACAGTGGGGCACGCTGACCAATATCAGTCGAGCATTTTCGTATAAACTCAATGCTATTCTATCCGAAGAAGACAAAGTGAACCGCAGCTTTTTCCGTAAAGCTATTCCCCTATTCGCAGAGACATTATATGACTTTTTGCGGTCTGACTACACCAAATTTATGCTTGACGAAAATGAGCATCCCGAATTAAAGTCGCTGGACAGTAAAAAACATGGTCCTAATCAGGTATCCAATATGATTTTTCAGAAAATAAACGAACTATATAAAACTGGAATTATCAGTGGCGACCAGCTCTTTATACTCAATGAGGAAATCGTGTCCATGACAAATGTATGTGGAGCATGTGAAAGAATCAAAAATACGCCGATCCCATTGTCCTATAGTGCCTTCATCAAAAAGTTTATCATCTTTTATACGATGACACTTCCTATTGGCTATGTATTTTCTATCGGATATTTCGTTGTCGTGGCTGTCCCGTTTATTTTGTACGTATTAGCTTCGCTGGAATTGATCGGAGAATCCATAGAAGAACCTTTTGGAGTAGATCAAGACGATCTGCCGATTGATAAAATCGCTACCAATATAAAAAAACATTGCCACGAGATTATCTCTGCCTAGCGTTGATAAAAACAATCTAGCTCATTTTCAAATCATAAGAAGGGGCAGCAAAAATAAGTTTTGCAAATCTAGTCAGAATTTCTACTTTTGTCGCGGAGAGTTGGCAGAGTGGTCGAATGCGGCGGTCTTGAAAACCGTTAACTGTCACAGGTTCGGGGGTTCGAATCCCTCACTCTCCGCACAAGAGGCCTTTCAGCAATGAAAGGCTTTTTCGG
>NZ_JAINDX010000004.1:0-534 GCF_026191775.1 Sphingobacterium sp. InxBP1
GAGAGTTGGCAGAGTGGTCGAATGCGGCGGTCTTGAAAACCGTTAACTGTCACAGGTTCGGGGGTTCGAATCCCTCACTCTCCGCACAAGAGGCCTTTCAGCAATGAAAGGCTTTTTCGGTTCTATATGGATTCGAACCAGAAGGGTTGGCCGAGGGTTCGAACTTTATCATCGCAGACATTAGCATGGGGATGTGGGACGCGATAAATCCCTCACTCTCCGCAGAAGGATCCTTCATCGAAAGATGTGGGATTTTTTATTTTACAGACAAATTGATTCGAACTCGAGAGGTTGCCCATGTAAGTGGGCGTTTCCTTCAAGGCCAATTTAAATGAACCCGTAGTTTTCCGAATTGATCAGGAAAAATGTAAAATAAGTTTTGTAAATCTATTTAGAATTTCTACTTTTGTCGCGGAGAGTTGGCAGAGTGGTCGAATGCGGCGGTCTTGAAAACCGTTAACTGTCACAGGTTCGGGGGTTCGAATCCCTCACTCTCCGCACAAGAGGCCTTTCAGCAATGAAAGGCTTTTTCGG
>NZ_JAINDX010000041.1:0-452872 GCF_026191775.1 Sphingobacterium sp. InxBP1
TTTTTTATATCTCTGATCTTGGACCGAATTGAACGAATTCTTGAATTTGTTCCATGACTTTCGTCTGTCTACTCGTCACGCTACATGATTGTGTGTTATTAAAGAACTTTTTCCGCTTCAACTTCCGTATCCGCTGTATTCAGACGGGCATTGCGCCCGCTTTTATCTTGTTTTGTCTCCCCGGCCGTTTCAGACGGGACTGCAAAGGTAGGAATCTTTCCGGAACTTCCAAAAAACTTTTAAAGTTTTTTTTCTTTTTCCCTCCGGGTTTCCGCGTCTAACACCCGTTAAACCCTTCTTTTTTCATGGCTGCTTCTTCCGCAGCAGCCCGCCCTCCCTTGCGGAGTGGTGCAAAGATAGAAACTTTATGAACAAAGTTCCAAGCCTTTTGTCCTTATTTTTTTGTTTTTGCCCTAACACGCTGGACAGGTGCACGATTGTTTTTCAAACTTGCTGCGCCGGGACCGCAAACAGGGTCCGAAAGGGCGGGGAACAGATCCTGAAGACGGATTACCAGAGCCGGCAATACTCCGATAATCCTTGACAGCAGCATGGACTCAGCACGGTGGCTCAGCCCTGTTTCCGTGATGAGTCCGTGTTGAGTCCGTGTCCTGCACGCTCTCAGCGCCTCCCGGCCCTGTTCTCACTCCACGGTCATCCTGCCCCGGATGCGGATAAGGCGCAGAGCAGCAGTGGATCCCCGGTGCACCGCAGCCCGAGAAAACATGGGGCAGCACCGACACACGCACTCCGGACACACGATCTGCTGACTGCCGGGCCGATACAGGCCGGAGGCGCACGACCAGCTACGGATATCCGGTCCAACGTCCAAAGGGCAATTCGGCAGAGGCCAATACATACTTTTATATAGGGTTTACTTAGGGTTTATTTAGGTTTAGTTTAGGTTTTCATTAGGCTCAGGCTAAACTAAACCTAACGGAAACCTAACTAAGAAATATGCAGTATCTAAGTAAATATGGGACTTGGTCATACCATACACAGGCTTTCAAACTACTGTTCATGAATAGCTAGCCAAACCGAGCAGAAAACGACTATTTTTTTATAACACAGTTTTCTTTTTCCCATTCAATCAAGGATAGTCCACCACATATACCCGATTGTCCCGCCAAGTATTGTAAGTGCTCTTTTGTATCTGGTTAACCACATAGCCATAGCCGCGGTTGGGTCCGTTAGAAAGGCTATTATTGCATATATGTTTGAGCTTTATTTCCGGTTTCACGGGCACTTCCACCGAACTTTCGATCCTGATCGCATTCACCAAAACATCATATATCCCAAAAGCATAGGCCTCATGATGCTCAACTTGATCAGCAACCTTGTATGCAGCAAATCCATCACGCCTTCCATTTTCGCTCCGGTATGCTGCCTGATCAGGTGCATCATAAGGACTTTCGCACTGAAAAAAGTAGGTTCGTCCATAATTACCTGTCCAATAAGTTTGATAATCCTGGAAATGCTCATTGAATAAGGCATACATCGTCATATAGTCGCCATTGACAACTAGACCATTACGGGCTGTATTAACAGCCCAGCCTACGCTGCCTTTTACACCATGATCAGCACGCCATATCCAAAAATGATCACCGATCACATCATTACTATTGACAATAATCGACTGATCTACATGGACTTTATCTGCTCTAAATCCTCCGATACGCAAAAAAAGATCCGCCAAAAGAGTCGGATTACGATCATGTCTCTTCGTACTTTTTTCCCTTCCAGCCTGAATCAGGCTATGCGAACTATAATGTGCATCAAACATCAGTGAAGCCACAGTAACACCGTCCACATCCTCCATCAGAATTGCCGTATTTGAATTTTCGACACCCGGAATCAATGTAGCTAGCCCAAGGCCGAGCACAATTGTATTTGCTTGCGTAATATGCAGGGGTTCGGACAGAGTATACATTCCCGGTGTAATCAACAGATGCTTTCCAGTCTTTAGTTGTCGGTTCATCTCAGATGCCGAAGTCCCTGGCTTGACCACATAAAAGTCTTTCTCGACGTCAATAATCTCCCCCTCGCCCATGTAATCTCGCGTAAAAGACACACCTATGCGATTATGTTTCAATGCAGGTCGGAAAACCTTATATCGTCCGTCATCATCGAAAAATAGAAAAGGCTTTTCGCGAATAAGGGGCGTTGTTGGGATAACAGTCACGTTTCCACCCTTCGCCCAGTTGTTTTGGTAGGTACTTCTGTCAACAGTAGGGCCAAAATCGACTCCTTGAAAACAATAATTGTATTTAATTTCCTCAAACCTGCCCCTGCCTTTATTCAAAAAGGAATTGCGTGTATACCACTGTTGCTGATTTTTAGAGCCTACAGCGGCTTCAAAATAACAATCTGCCGTATATCCACCACTAACCCAACCATTTGCCCATTGGTTTCGCACAACTCGGGCAGAATAAACCCGACGCAGAGGTGCCGCCTGCGACACCGCCCATTTGAACGTTTCTTGTTCGTCATAGCTCTCCGGCCCAAGGACTGACAGATTCTCTGCCGATCGCCAGAAGGTACAGGTACCGTTACCCTCCGGTAAATGCGGCGGTGTGTGTATATTGGAGACGGCGACATCATAAGGAACCTTTCCCAAACCGGCTACCTGCACATAAAAAGGAATGTTCAACAAACCTGCCTCCCGATAATCGCCGGGCTTAAAGAGCAATGCATAACGGTTGGGGCTAAATTCCTTTCCAAACATCTGCTCATGGAGCTGGTTGACTTCTCTGCCGACATGACGCTTATTGTCCATCGGGCCATAAATAAAAGTACTTTCTCCAAAGAGCTGAAGCTCCATCCCCATACGTGCGACGGGTTCGCGTTTCACGGTCTGTATTTCGTAATAATAATCATAAACATTACCTACTACTGCGCTATCGACATAAACAGGTTCGTCGACCTTTGCAATGGTTTGATAGCCTCCCAAACGACCTTTGGACCGGAGGATGAGAAATGGCCCTTTCAGCTTTTTATCCAGTACCTTCTTGCTAAAGTTAAGGTAAATGTGACCGGCATGAGCAACGACTTCGAGATCTTCAGCATGGGCGGAACACCGCTCAGGTTCACCCAAATTCGGGCGATTGTATTCTTCTTCTTTCTGCCGTTCTATCATGCTAGCTTTTATCTGACGACCGGTATCGGCGTACACGGAGGATCCCGACATTCCACTAGCGTACTGTATCACCGAAAAAATAAGAATCGGGATTATATTATTCTCGAATATCCGCATAACAGATTTTTTTTAGGGTTTGATAACGTTTATTTTTTTGAGGCGAATGGCACTTAACATGGTTTTGCCTCTTCGCGGATTAAAGGAAACCGTCAGATGATTTTCATCTTTGACCTTTACCTGATATTGCCGGCGAAGAACGCTGAAAGGCCCAACTTCGCTCAATACGTTTAGCCCGGCCGCAAGGTTACGACTGCCTATTTCAATATCGAAAACCCGTTGCGTAGCCTGTTGTTCTCGCTGCTGTCCCTGCTGTTCAAGGTCGTAGAGCAAGTTTTCCTTAGAATTAGGTGCTTCGAGCTCAGTGAAGAACAGTTCGATTTCATAATCGCCCGGCAACAGATCAAATCGATATGCCTCCAGACCTTGAAGCTGTGTCTGGAAAAGAGGGTCGTCCCAAGTTCCGCGAATATTGACATCACTACCTAGATTCTGCCGCCCTGTATTTTTTAAGCGATATTTTTCTCCCCGGATATATCCCCAGCTGTTAGGCGTATAAGGCTGGTCCGGAAACCACTGGTTTCCCAAAGAATCGGTATATTGGCGGTTGTCACCGACATTGATATGTAGCTCTTCCCAGCCTTCGTCCTTCCTGAGGTCATAAGGCATAACCTCACAATCCAAAGTTAGACTATCGAAAGAGCTCAACTTTCCTCTATGCGAGGCCAGAGCTTGAACGAGATGCCTGCCCCGGGTTACAGGTAAAGCCCATACAATCATCTTATCTTTCGGAATCTTCGTCCCCATTGATCTGCCATCCAAGAGTAACTTCACCGAATCCGAGTTGGTAAATATCGGTAACCTCAACCATCCGGAACCCACGGTTTCCGGGTTCGAATTTGACCTGGCGCCCCATTTGTTTGCATAGGTTGTGCCGATCTTTACAAAAGGTTGTTTCCTCAAGTAAGCTTGATATAGAAAATAGGTATTTTTCGCTTTTCGGCCCCAGGTCAATAAGCCTTTCGTATTGATATGCGGCATACTTTCCTCCCGCGTCTCCGAATTAAAATCGGATAAATTCCAGGCGACGCCACCAGCAACATAGTTTTTTAGAAGTATATCATTCAGATAGCCTTGGTGATACATCAGAGCATAGTTCACACTTTTATCAAACCGGACTGGCGTATCTGCTTGTATTCTATAATCGGCATCCGCGCCATATTCAGTAACCAATAACGGTTTATCGGGCAGTTGCTGATGAATATAGTCTAACTGTTTACCGAAATCTGCAATAGTACCACCATACCATCCGGGATACAGGTTCCAACCGACCAGCATCGGCACTTTGGTCAGGCCGGTCCGATGATAGAGATCCACATTGCCATGATTGGCAATCATCGTGTATCGGGTAGAATCTTCGGTTCGTGTGAGCCTTTCCAAAGCCTTAGCCAAGGCTACGACAGATGTAAAATATTTTTCCTGACGTTGCTTGTCTTTTTGATAATGCGGCCGAAGAAAAATCTCGTTCATATATCCCCAAATAATAACACTGGGGTGATTGCCATATTGTCGAATCATCTCCTTTAGCATCTGGAAACTATGTTCAGTGAAAGCAGTACTTTCGGTGATTTCATTAACTAGAGGAATTTCCACCGATGCCAATAGGCCTAAACTATCACAGGCGCTCAAAATCGCCGGGTCTTGGGGGTAATGCGCTACGCGCAAAAAGTTGCCTCCCATCGCCTTTAGCTTAACAAGGTCTTTTATCTGTAAGGTGTCAGGTACCGCGTTCCCTATGCCTTCAAAATCCTGGTGCCGGCTTGCGCCAATCAATTTCAGGGGCTGTCCGTTTAAAAAAAATCCTTTTTTGGAGTCGAATGAAAAATAGCGAAGACCGACCGTATTTTCGACCCGGTCAAGCAGACGTCCATCGGAACCGTAAATGCTCGTGATCAACCGATAGAGATAAGGAGATTCGGGCGACCAAAAGCGCAGATACCTCGAGGGAATCAGATCCGAATGGAAATTATGCGCTATGCCAGGTTTCAGCACCTCCTTTTGGCGCATCTTTTTTATCAATATCCCTGTAGCATCAAGGAGTTCGGATTCAATGTATACTTCACGCGAATATGCTGAACAATTCTGAATATCACCGCGGAGATGAATAACCGCATTTCTTTTGGAGTCTATTTGTGCATTCACGCGTAGCCCATTGCTCCCATATTGTGTATCCGTAAAATGGACTTGATCCAACAAGAGTAATGAGATTGGTCTATAGATACCACCAAAAAAAGTAAAATCTCCACTTAAGGGGGCAATATCCTTATTGAAACGATTGTTAACACGAATAACGATCTTGTTCTTTGCGTTTTCCTTTCGGTACAACTTATCCGTAATATCGACTCGGAAAGCCGTATAACCACCTTTATGATCAGCAACTTTCTGTCCATTAACGAATATAGCTGCTTCCTGATTGGCCGCTCCGACATGTAGCAGGATCCTCTTATTTTGCCATTCGGCCTTCCAGTCCAAGTCGTTTTGATAATGCGCCCCGCCGCGATAATAACCGCTTTTATCGTCCATCACATCCGCTATATTCCATGAATGTGGAAGATTGACCTTTTCCCATTTTTGTTCCCGGCCATTTGAGTCCTTGCCGGAAGTAAAATCCTTCCTAAATTGCCAGCCCGAGGAGAAATCGATCAGAACTCGACCCTCTTGTACGGTTTGCGCACGTCCCACCCAAGAGCAAAGCACTAGACCGAGACACAATAAGCTGTAGAGTTGTTTATATATAAGATTCATTCGTAAATAATCAGATTTACGGTGGACATACGAAATGTTCATATTTATTGTTTTTTTGTACTTACCAGTAACAGCACTCATTCGTGGCTCGCAGGAGCCCCTACCTTGGTCCCGCTTACTGATCTATCCTGTTCAATACCAATTTGGTCCAGGCAGACTTTTCGTTCCTTTTACTTTTCTTGCTATCGTTTGTCAGGACACTCTTTACCTTACTTGCATAACTCCAGCAAGTACTCTGTCTAATTCCCAATTTTTGAGAAAGTTTATACGAGGATATATCGCCTCGATGGAAATGAACGAGATACACAAGATAAAAGGCCTTATTGATCGGGATCCGTACATTTTCAAAAATTGTATTGTTCAACACAGATTCTTCATACGTGCATTTGGTGCATCGTCGACTATAAGGCATCTTGCCGGTGCAGTATTTATCATAGCCGCATTTTATACAGCGGTAGTCCTTTTTCCACTTTAATTCAGACAATATTCTGTAACAGGTTTCCTTGTCGGGATACTTTGCTCCAAATTCTTCAAAGTCCATCTCTTTGGACAACAGCCGATCATCAGTAATCCGTTCGATATTAGTCTGTAATTTTTTATTATCCTTCGTTAATAATTGGTTCATACGGTTTATTTCTTCCGATTGAGCCATTAAAAGTTCATTCATCTCCCTGAGTTCCACGTTTTGATGGGCGATGATTTCGGATTTTTCGAGCAATTCTTCTGATTTTTGCATGACTTCCAAAGTCCGTTCCTTCACTTTTCTTTCCAGATCCCTGTTGTGCATTTCCTGCATTCTCTCATTGATTTGCATTTGTTCAATAACCCGTTTTTGTGCGCGCTCTTTTTTGTTTTTTAACAACCGTACTTTATCGCGTATAGCGAAAGACAGGAATGTCATTTCCATGACAAAACCAAAAGTTATGCTGTAATGACCGATCGAACTGGGTATAAAACGTGCATATCCAAGCACATAAAATACCTTTAGTACAAATCCAAGGAAGAGAAAGGCATAAGCGAGCACGAAATAACGGGCTGGGCGGTACTTTTTCCTCCAGAGCCATATTCCGGAAAAAAACGCTACCGACAAGGGGACGATCTCCACGAACTTGTAAATAAACCAGTTCTGGTTAAAACAGAGACAATACACAAAAAATACTATCCGCAAGGCGATCACCATGTCTATTAACTTGTTGAGCTTAGGTTCTTTTTGCTTGACATGGAGCAAGGATTTGGTAAATAGCAGGGCAAAAACGCTTACGCAACAAACAAATAAGCCCGTTGCATATTGATTGAACCATGGCGCTTGGGGCCATAGGTACTGAAATGCTACCCCATCTGAAGACATCTCATATAGGCCAACACACAATATATATAGCACATAATAGAGGTATTGCCGTCCTCTCACTGCGAAGTACATCAGCAGATTATTAAAACTGAACAGGACAATCATGCCATAGAACAACCCAAAGGTAAAATACTCTGTTAACGTATATTGTACGAATCGCTCGATGGTGCGGTACACGAGGATGACGTTGACCATCTGCCTCGAACGCACCTTAAAATACACTTCATAGGTTCCCTTATCCAATGCCGGAATCACAAATTCAAAATTCTTATGCATGAAAAGCCTGTTTTCAAAATCCAAAGATGCCCCGGTATGATAATGCGTATAGCCGCCAGTGCCGAGAGGGATGAATGCTTCAACCCAATCCGCTGTCTGATCAAATAATTCAATAATCCGTTCGCCGGTCATCGGCTGTCCAAAATGCAACTTCACCCTGAACCAATAGGTTGAAGACCGATTAAAGTTTTTGGGATAATACCTCTCATTTGGCCTAAATTGTGCCATCCATTTCGCCGATCTTATTTCGTTAAATGAGATACGATTACTACTATCTTCAAAATAGTATATTTCAGCTGTTTTGAAGATATGCTCGGCCGTGTTTGGATGTATAGCAATTGCCTGCTGTCCCAACAGAAAGTTTATTTGAGAGAGTAATAGTGATAATGTGATTAAAAACTGTCTCATTTTTCCCCTTTTTTCAATCCACATAGCTGGTCGTATGTTTTTGTTCATTGGTTATTATGACCGGATAGGTATTACGGAATCCGCTCATCCTATCCGGTATCATTTTCGAAGATCAAAATAACAAATTATCAGCATGCTTCACTAGCAGAGTGCCCCTACGCTTCAATTTTAGTCCGTGATCTTGTCCAGCGGTGGTACATTATTCTCCGCTCCGGCGTAGCCCTGATTTTGATTGATCATCCCATTTGTGTTAAAACGCTGCGCAGATGCCGGCACAGGCCAGAGCACATGGTACGGAGCAATCTCATAATGTACGCCCTGAACAGTTGGGACTTTATTGCGGTAAAATGCATTTTTTTCCATAATGCGGTCATAGAAGAAATTGCTTTGCGAAAAGTTAGCCATACTATATGTTTTTCCATTATATGCGGGGATACCTGTCTGTGCAAAGATATAAGCTATCCTGGTCAGTTCTGTTTTACGAGGTTCCTCCCAGAAAAGCTCCCGGGCTCTTTCATCTAATACGGTACCAATATGAACGCTTGCCGCCTGCTGCAACAATTGCGCATTTGCACGCCCCCTGACGGCATTAATGTCCGCCATGGCCTGTGCCTGCAACCCTTTCCATACATAGGCTTCGGCCCGCAGTAAGTACGTTTCAGCCAGGCGGAATACATACCAATCTGTATTGGTACCTCGAGGCGGGTTCCAATTTGGATCTTCCGCATACTGATTCGTGGAGTTGATAAACACCTTATAATGTGGCCATCCAAACCAGTGGCGTATCGTATCCAATGCACCGTTTGTAAATACCTTGTTGATGTTGTCGGCGGTAAATTGTTGTACTGGCTGCCCATAGAGCTTTTTCACGTCTGGGTCATTTGAGGATTTAATGGCAGGGTTATTATAAACAAGATCAGTCATATCCATCCACATCCCTTTGGCATGGCGATAATCTGTTTGGTCAGTCCATATCTCCTTCGTACTATAATAGGTGCCCCTATAACGGCCGATTCCTCGTCCATACATTCGGGTTAAAGGGATCTCAGCGTTCACGGCATCGACAATAGCCTGAAGCCCCCCCTGTGGGATCTTTAGATTGGCAAAATGCCAGGCCGGAACTGTATTCCGCATGAGCTGGGAGCCCTGATCCGTACGCCCTTGCAGGGTCTGACGGTCAATCACTAAAAATAAAGCCTCTTTATTGGCTGGGATTGCTTTGTTATCCATACGGTGAAGATCCCATACCACGTTTTTAGATGCATCTGCGGCAGTGCTGCCGAAGCGGTTTTTCATCAATGTATACTTCCCTCCGTCGATGACTCTACTTGCAGCCGCAATAGCCCCATCAAAATCACCTAATGCAAGATCTATCTTTGCCAAGAGATGATTAACGGCGCCATTGGTTACCTCACCTTTATTGACGTCATCTTTCACCCATTGCTGGGCAAACTCCAGATCTTCTTTCATTTTTTTTAAGATAACTTCCCTTTTGGTTGAATAAAAATCGTATTTGGGTGCTGTGAGATCTTTTAGCTGCAGCGGCACATCACCAAATTCATGAACCAGTCTATAATAAAAATAGGCACGAAAGAAATAAGCCGCCCCCAGGATTTCATTTTTCTGGGCTTCTGAACTATATGTCGGACGATCAATATTGCTGATGACTGTATTGGCCGAGCGCACTGCAGCAAAAAAACTGGTCCAGTACCAGCCAATTTTATTGAAATCATCACTGTTCAGATTCGCGTCAGGTGTGATCAGAGACACTAAGTTTTGTGCCGGTGTTGCTTTGTCGGTCGTGCCTTCTACAGCAACATCAGAAAATATCGACTCCGTCAACAATGGTGCGGAGTCGCCAAAGAATTCACCCCGGGCAGCTTTACCCAGTGCATTCAATACGCCTTTGAGGGCATCCACATTATTCAGGTTGTCCGGTGAATATTGCGACAGCTGGTCAGAATCCAGAAAGGTCTTTTTACATCCGGCCACCGCCAACAACGCTACCGAAGCAATCAAGGCGGTCATTCTTATATTCATTTTCTTCATGTTTAATTTAATTATAGAGATACATTCAAGCCCAGTGTATAATAGCGAGGTGTAGGTCCATCATTCTGCGGGTCCCAATAGTTCCACACAGGAGCATAAACCGCCGCGTTGTTGACATTCATATATACCTTGAGATTCCTTACTTTCATGCGTTCGGAAATTCGAGCGGGAAGGGAATAAGCTAATGATACATTATTTAGGCGGATAAAGCTATTTTTCCAATAGACATTGAAACTCGTTCCATTAGTGCCACTTCCAAGACGAGCGTAGTCGTTTGTCGGATTGTCAGGTGTCCAGTAGGGCTGGATATAAGAATTAGACCGCATGAACCCAACGCTTCCGGGATTGTTCTTAGCTTGGTTAAACTGTTTCTTCTGCCCCCAGTTGGAAATCAGCTGAAAAGAGAAGTCTATATTTTTGAATAGATTGAATTCGTTACGGAGTGACCAGGTAAATCGTGGCGAACGATAGCCAATAAATTGTTTATCCTCGTCATTGTACACAAAGTCGCCGTTCACATCCTCTAGTTTGAAATCGCCGGGCCGAATGCTTGCCTTTGTAAACTTCTTGGCCTCCTCGATTTCATTTTCCTGCCATACACCCATCACCTTGTAGTCCCAAATGACATCGATATCCTGACCGATAAACCAGCCATTACCAGGGTCATCATTTGGTGTTGCCAACCGTACGATCTTATTTCTGTTTAACGAAAGGATAAAATTTGAGTTCCATTTGACGTTGCCATTCACCATATTCCGGCTAGTCAGACTCAATTCGAGTCCTTTATTCTTCACTTCCGCCAGGTTGGAGTAAACAAACTGATAGCCAGACACACTGGATAGAGATTGTTTGACCAAAAGATCGTTGGTCTTTTTACTATAGACATCCACTGATCCGCTGATCCGGTCCTTAAAGATCGAAAAGTTCAATCCGGCATTCAGTGACGTTGTTTGTTCCCATTTGAGATTTTCATTCCCCATCCGCGAACCGATCACAACGGTATTGACCTCTGCAGGGGCCCCATTGGCATCTACAGTCTGATACTTACTGATAGTCAATTGAGATAAAGCGGCATAGGGATCCACTGTTCCATTGTCGGGGTTCCGGAGATCCCGATTTCCATTGATCCCGTATGAAAGCCTTAGTTTCCCAAAATTTAACCAGGAAAGATTTTTCAGGAAAGACTCTTCGGAAAAAGTCCATGCGCCAGCTACTGCGGGAAAAGTCGCTCTCTTGCTATTCACACCAAACACGGAATAACCATCCCTTCGGACAGAAAATGTCAAATTGTAACGATCCAGCAGGCTATAATTCACACGAGCCATTAAAGCGTCGCCGGTGTATACCTTGTCCTCGCTGTTTACTGAGGGCAATGAACCACTGCCGAGATTATGATACCCCAGATAATCGTTAGGCACGAACCCCTGATTGGCGGCCTGCGTCCACCAAGTCTGGTATTTTTCGGCGTTCGCCAGCAAGGTCACATCAACCTGATGGATCTCAGCGAATTTTCGATTCCACTTTAGAAGGTTATCTATTTGCCAGTTATAACGTGTTTCCTGATCACGGCTTGCCGAACCGCCTACAATAGTGACGTTGGGATTGGCCGACGAGTTATGATTGAAGGTACGGTACATATCAACCCCAGGACTAAAATTAAATTGGTAGGTGATACCTAAAGGTAAATTGACTTTTGTAAAGAGACTTGCGAATAGCGTGTTCTGTTTATTCATCCGGTCATTGTAGGTCATATTTAGGAAAGGATTCCGGGCATTTAATCCACTATCGTCGGTTGGAATTCTCCTCAATGTACCGTCTGCATTGTATTTGTCCCCGTAGGGGGAAAGATTTGTCAACTGCCCCCAATCGGCTTCAATAGCACCTTCATCACGATCGGCATATTGGATATTGGCGCCCATGCGCAAAAAATTAGTTACTTTACCCTCCAGATTTAAACGTGCCCGGAAAGTACTGAATTCACCGCCCTCGATCAAATTTTGATTTTTATTGTATCCCACCGACATATAATAATTGACGTCTTCCTTCCGTCCGCTCATGCTAATAGTATGATCCTGCCTTATTCCGGTACGGAAGATGTCGTCATACCAATCGACAGTTTTCCCAGCCATATAATTGGCTTTTTCATTGGCCACAAGGCCAAGTCTGTCCAGCCAGATGTCCACAGGATCCAGATCTTTATTGGCACCGGAGAGCCATTGTTCTAAGGTTACATCTGCGGGAAGGTTGCGTGGGTCATCGTAAAAAAAGGAAGGTCTGGTACCTCCGGCACGCCCCACATCTGCCCGCCATCTTAAAAAGTCTGTGCCACTGTAGGCACGCTGGTTACGTGCCAGAGTAGCTAGCCCCCAATTGGTATTGGCGGTTAACACCGGTTTATCGCTAGTCCCTTTCTTGGTCGTAATGGCTACCACCCCCGTTGCAGCTTTCGCTCCATAGACAGCCAATGAGCTGGCATCTTTTAACACGTCGATGGTCTGTATATCATTGGGGTTGATATCGGAAAGCTGACCGTTATATATAATACCATCTAACACAATCAGTGGTGATGTCGAAGCACTTAGCGTTGTTTTCCCCCGTACCAATAGGTCTCCTCCACCCTTCGCCGAGGTGTTCTGTGAAACACTTAAACCGGCTATATTACCTTTCAGTAGATCAGCCACACTCTGTGGATTTTCATTTTCCAGCTGCTCGGCTTTCACACTTGCAATAGATCCGGTAACATCCTTACGGGAGGCGGTCCCATAACCGATAACGACGACCTCCGTCAGTTCGGTATTGCCCGCATCCATTGCAATATGTAAGGTTGTCTGTCCGTCGACTTCCAGCTCTTTGTTCAAGAAGCCTACACTGGATAAAACGATTGTTGACTTGGGATGGACAGCGATAGAGAACCTGCCCTGATCGTCTGTTGTGGTCCCGCCTGAACGATTCTTCAATTTAATGGAGACATGAGGAATTGGTTTTCCCTCCCCATCCACCACTGTACCGCTGACCGTCCGATTCTGCGCGCTTGCCATATAGGTACATGCAAGTACACTTGAAATCAAGAGAGTTAATTTTTTGGCCATAATTTCTGGAAATTTAGCGTTGAGATTTGTTAATTGGTTTATTTATGGAGGCTAAATTAACGAGGTTAACTCAGAAAAACAACAAAAATATATTCATAAAAATCTGTAATACAGATAGTTAACACAAAGCATAATACACCTAAATACCAAGTGTGCATCGCGATAACTGGCTGAATTATAAGCGCTATAAATCCGACCGCATGGAAAAAATAATACGGTATATGAACAAATATTTTTTTTCGTTGACCGGACCAATTCTTCAAAAAACGGGAGTCAATGTGTTCCATATGGGAGCCTAACTTAAACAAAAAGGCTATTTATTTCCATAAACAGCCTTTTTTTCTTATAAGCAGAAATCGGTCCTTAATTGATCCCTTTAAAAATCCGGTTCCAGCGTATTTTAGAAAGTCCTCTTCCATCCGCATTCCAGCTCATCCAGGTAAACAGGGCCTTGCCGACGATATGGTCTTCAGGTACAAATCCCCAGTCTCTTGCATCCAGCGAATTGTGTCTATTATCCCCCATCATCCAATAATAGTCCATCTTAAACGTATAGGAGTCTGCTTTTTTTCCGTTGAGGTATAGGCCATCCGTTCGGTTTTCCAAAACGTTGTGTTCGTACACACGTATAGCGCGTTCATAAAGAGGCAATGTCTGGGCATTAAGCGGTACTTTCATACCTTTACGCGGAATGACAAAGGGGCCAAAGTTATCGTAGTTCCATTTATATTGTGGATCGTTGGGGAAGGTATTGATTTCAGTCTCTCCCGGTGCACGCAGGTTCACCTGCATCGATTTGACATTAGACCAGGATTTAACCATCTGCGCCTGTTCAGCTGTCAGAAAAATAATATATACACCGGGCTGGATCTGATGAGTCTCTATTCCCATATCCCTGAGACGCTGTTCGTCCAGACCTGTACCGTCTGTTACAACAGTATAATCCATCTGGCTTTCGGGAGCAACAAAACCGGGCTGGTCGTTGACATAGAGAACAGCATTTTTCATGCTTATTTTGTCACCGGGCATTCCCACGCAGCGCTTGATCAAATGTTCGCGTTTATCCACAGGCCGTGTCTGGATCGTATATTGCCGATGCACGGCATCGACGCCCATCCGACGGACCAGATCGTAGTAGGTCTCATCTGGATTTTCCACCGCCACGGTATCTCCTGCCGGCGCATTAAATACAATCACATCATTGCGTTTGATCTGCTGAAAGCCCGGAAGACGTTTATAGGGAATTTTGATGAGTTCCGAAAAAGCTTTCCCCCCTATGAGCGGCATGGTGTGGTGTGCAAAAGGGAAAGCAATGGGTGTATTGGGGATGCGGGGCCCATAATTCAGCTTGCTGACAAACAGATAATCTCCGATCAGCAGGGTCTGCTGCATGGAGCCCGAAGGGATCATAAATGCTTCCAGCAAAAATCCACGAATCAGGGTTGCTGCCACCGTCGCAAACACAATGGCGTCCGCCCACTCACGTACCATGGATTTCTTATAAGGATACTTCATCTTAAACTCCTGATACGATTGCTGAAGTAGGACGAGCTGCTCTTTTTGAGACAACACTTTTCCTTCCGAACGTGCCGCTTCGAGATTTTTAGCATATAATCCGTTCAGAAAACGGACATTTTTGTCCCTTCCCCATAGCGGCAGTACAATAAAGGGCAGCAACACCGCAGCACAATTTTCCCAAAATCTTCGCTTGCCGAAGCAATGGATAAAATCCAGGTAAAGGTTGTAGAAGACAAACACATTTACTATTGGGATTAACAGCAGGGCGACATACCAAAGCGGCCGGCCCGTGATCTGCGCCTGAACCCATTGGCTATAGACCGGCACAATAGCCTCCCAGCCGCGACGGCCAGCTTTTTCAAACAGCAGCCAAAGCCCATAGGCCGACAGCATGATTAGAACAATAGAAATAATAAGCATGTGATGTTGATTTAATTGCAAAGCCCAAGAGCCTGTTAGTAGATAAAGCGTTTGTCGGCTTCTTGCGCCGATTGCTTGGCTCGCTGCAGCTCATTGTACCGCATGATATATTTTATAAACAGGTCATAATTGTATTTTTTTTCTTTTTCGAACTCAGCAAACAATTCCGGTTCGTCATTGATTAATCGTCCCAATGTGACGGTACGTTTCTTTTTACTATTGCTAAACAGACCGTTGGTATTACTGTTAATTTCAATGACCTCTCCGGTTGCTTTTTTTAAGGCATAGGCATACTTGGTTTTACTGAACCCTACGCCCATCACGGTACCTGAACCCCCGCTTCCAAGCATGATGCCCCCGCCCCCACCGAAATGAAGTTCTGAGACATAATAAGCCATAATTTCGCCATCGACCAATACCTCAGCAAAAGTAGGTTCGAGGTCAGCGGCACGGCTCAGCTGGTACATCTGTGGTGAGGTGCCCGGCACGGGTTCCAGCCCATTTTCTACGTACGATGGTGCATATACTTTCTGTTTCGATTCCCAATATGCACGGAACACTTGGTCGGGAGAAAAGGTTACCTTCTCCTTTTGTTCGTTTTCAAATTTGAGCTTACGGTCTTTTACCGAGGAAATCTTCCCATAAAGGGTATCCCCACTCATCAGTACCAAATAGTCTAATTTCTTTTGATCTTTCTGAGCGTAAACCTTCATCGCGGACAAGAGGAAAAACAGGATGACAATTGTAGATAAAACGGATAAAACTTTCATTCGGATAACTATATTAAACAACGATAAACCCATATCACTAAGGCTATTTAGTCCTTCGATTACAGGTTCTTGCTGGCTTTATGCATATAAAGCTACATAAAAATATAAGAATGCAGGACAAGAAGCGCCGCTTTAACATTTCGTTTACATCGCTATCATCATCCAGTAAAATTTCATTCGGTCAATAAACACAAAAAAGAAGCCGTATCTGCTGACACGGCTTCTTTACAACGGATGAAAGACTCATCTATCCTTTATATTTACTTTCAAATTCAGTTGACGCTTTATTTACCCCATTACTCATGTTTTCAAATGCTTTGTTGATATTGTCGAGCAATGCCGATTCCGCTGCCGGATCCGCTGTATTTTTCTTCCGCAATTCGATCAGTTTCGGATAGTCTTCCGTAACGATCTTTTTATAACCATTCAACCCGTCAAGCACCGCTTTCTGGAAAGTTGCATCCCCTTTAAAATCACCCAAGTCTTCTACTTTCTTGATATCCTCGTTCAGCGCTTTTTCCCATGTTGTACGTACCTCCTCTGCTTTTGTATAATCCGAAGCATTCATGGCTGCGTTCATATCCGTAATATGTTTTTCACTTCCATTAATGACGGTAATAATTGAATTGTTGTACGCCGCCGGATCCTTTGTTCCGCCACAACTTGACATCGACAGCACCGCTACGGTCATGATGCCTGTAATCACTTTTTTGATCATCGTTGATATAGTTTAATTTAATAAGTATTATTCTTCGCAAGTTCAATTTTACCACTTTTTTCCCCCCCAGCTTCCTATGCAAAGATACTTTCCTAAGAATCAACACACTATCACTGAAATCAGGGATTTAATTACCGGTAGGTCAGGCCATGTCCAACTGTTTCTGAAAGTTACTATTTCCATTTCGCTGATCGAAACGCAAGGCTAGGTCTTTGGCCAGTCTGCGATAATGTGCCGAGATTTCATTCGCCTGGTACTGCGGTCTCCCCTGAAAAAGATTGTGTGATTCACTTAGTTCGAGATTAAACAACTCTTCTGGATCAAATTGACCCAAGGCTTCCTCCATATAGCAGGCAAGCTGGAACATCTGCCGGTTATCGGGGCCATCGGCCCAGGGCAGATACCTTTCGATCCACTCTTTGGCCTTCGGCAGATCAGTATAGGAAAAATAAGTCGCCAGTTTGATCGCCGAGAGCAATATCGAAGAATCTTTTTCCTTCTTATAAATTTCCTGTTCAGCCTGCTGGGCCATTTGTAGGGCTTTTTCCATGTCACCGTTTCTACGCCCTTCATAAGCTAGGTTGACAGTTGTGCGTAGCGGTACGTGTGCACAGGTAAATTGTTTTTCCAATAAAGGCAGCGCCTTTTCGGTAGCCGCCGCATAACCGCTTTTCAATAAGGCTGCGGAGACCTCAGCATCCATCTCACAGGCTTCACAGTCGCTCATATCGTCACGCTGCGACGCTTTTACTTTTTGCAGGGCCAGCTCCACGGCATCAAGGTCACGCTGTACCAGCGCATCGCTCAGTTCCTCATTGTGTATGGCCCGTCTGCCATAACCATTGCGGAGCAGCCGCATCTCAAAATCCGATAATGCAGCATCAATCTGCTCACGGCTGACTTCCGGATTATCGTATAACTCAGACATCATCCACTTATACTGCCATAAAAAATCTTCCTCGCTAAAGAGATCCGGATTTTCATCGTAGGCCTGCAATATCCAAGCAAAAGCAGGTAAGGACTCGGTCGAAAATGCCAAGTCGATTTCCTGATTGATCAGCTCGAGCCGCAGTTCATAACCCCATTCAATATCCTCGTTTTCATCAGCAATACGGATTGCCTGCGTTAATAAATTAACTTTCTCCAGCGTATTATCAATACGCTCTATCTGATTCCGTAATTTTTGTATTTTAAGTGTATACATATCGTTTCGTTCCTTCTTAAAGATTCACAAAATTATCCAACCCCATGACGATCAAATTTTTCAGCGCATCGTTCATGACTTTCATCTCCCTTTCCTGAACAGGATATTTTCCTAAGATCAGTGCCTGTACATAAAGGACCTCTATTACTGAGCGCAACAGATAAGGATCTTTGATTTCCAGAATACTGTTGATCAGCCCATTGTCCACATTGAGACACAGTGTGTTCTTGACTTTGTTTTTTGGGGCCGATTGCAGCACACGGGCAAAAGGATTGGCATTATCTTTCAACTGGCTGATCGTCTGCTGCGCATTGTTCTGATCCATCTTAGTGAATATTGCAGGAGTATCCACCGGCTTAAATCTTCGGATTTCCAAGGTACAGGTATAATCGTCGAGTATTTTCTGCACGCGGGCAGTGAAAGCTTCGTACTGACCCGCTTCCTCTTCCTCAAGAGCTTGAAAAGTCCCCAACAACTGTCCCGGCGACATCTCCGTGATCCTGTACTGGGGATAACGCTGCTTTATTTTGCGCAACAACTCTGTATCAAACGTATAGGAAGCATTGACAAGGAGCATGCCCTGGGTATCCGCCATACGGTCAATTTGCTTAAAGTCTTCAAAGTCGGCGCAATAATGTACCTGTTGCTGCTGATCGATGATATTCTGAAAGCTTCGTTGTCCACGATTGGTCTCAAACGGGATATCTGCCAGAAAGATGTCCAGAAAATCAGTATCTTCCAGTGCAAAAGCTTTCAGATGCAGGTAATGTGTCTGGATAATACGTTGATACACCTCAAAATCGATCTTCTTTACCTGCTGCAAATAGGTCTTTAATAGTACGGCAATCTCTTTGCGGGCTTGGCGCAGGAGATCATTCTTCATCAGCGACTCCCGCGAAGCCGTCGCACTGAGTTCCTCGGTATTGACCAGCATCCGCACAAAAAAGGCCCAATTGGGTAACATAGATTGATCTTCCTCCGACAGAAACATACGTCTCAGATAGACGCGGTGACGCTGCTTGCTGCTAAACTGCGTGCGGAAGGGTAGAATATACAGCACACCCCTTGCCTTTCCTGCCGTCGTTTCGAAAGGAATGGCGTCTAGAAAGTTCACATGAAAAATATCCTTACCTATTGCCAGAAGTTCCCCTTTGTCCACGGAAGACGATAGCCATTTGGGCTCGTTGTGATGGATAACTTTGTCTGTATTTCCTATTTGTAGTGCGATACGCTCGCGCAGAGCGTCACCATAATACCGGATTTTCTTCTCAAAATAATCGGGATCGAAGATGTACTTATATTGCTTTTTGGGTGTCAAAATAACGCGGGTACCGATCGGCATATCCTCTTGCATGCGTTCGATTTTATAGTCACCTGTGGCATGCGCCGTCCAGCGAAGCGGGATCTGCTCACGGGCTGACTTGGTCTCCACAACAATTTCGTCGCTCACGACAAAGCAGGACAGTAGCCCAATACCAAACTTGCCGATAAAATCTTTGGCATCCTGTATATCTTTGCTTTTGGAACTCTCGCCGATAACCGACAAAAACTGATGGATGTCAACCTCCTTAAGACCTATGCCATTGTCCTCGAATATGAATTTAGGCCGGTCCAGGTCCGGTAAGACAATGGTGACTTTTCCTTTATGGTCCTGGTCCAAGTGTTTGAGCGCCGTGATGGCATCCACTGCATTTTGCAGTAGCTCACGGATGAACGTATTGGGATCGCTATAGAGATGCTCGGAGAGCAATGCGATCATGCCTTTTAAATTTACTTGAAACTGATATGATTTTTTTGCTGTCATAGTGAGTTACCTTCTCGATTTTTTTGTCAGCCGGATAGCTTCTTCGTGCCCGTTTGCGGCGGCCCTTTCGAACCATTCCAGCGCCATATCCTCATCTTCCTCCACACCATCTCCCATCAGATAACAATTGGCAAGTTTAAATTGCGCTTCCGCATACTCTGCCTCGGCAGCTTTCCTGATCCATTCCACCCCTTCATTGAGATCGGCTTCGACCCCTTCACCTTCGAGCAACTGCACACCGGCGAAATACCTGGCGTAAGTATTCCCCTGATGGGCAACTTCCAAAAAGTTCCGGAAAGCTTCTTTTTTGTCTTCTTCAGTACCGATCCCAAAATAATAACATCTCCCCAGGCGATATATAGCCTCCTGGTTACCACGCTCGGCGGCCTGCTTATAGTAAGAAAAAGCTGTCGGCGGATGCGCTTCCACGCCAACGCCAAACTCATAACACATGCCCAGTCCATCACTGAGATAGCCAAGCTGCTGCGCACGCTCATAGTAGGCAAAACCTTTATCATACTCTTCCAGCTGCTCATAGTCAAAGAAGTAATAATCACCAAGCAGCAGCAGCGCTTCTCCGACCTGCTGGTTTGCAGCCTGCTCCAGCAACTGCAGGCCCCTGGCCGTATCCTGCTGCACCAGGCCATTCAGGTAGTACCGGCCAAGCACGTATTGTGCATAAGGGAAACCCAGATCAGCTGCTTTCGTGATGTATTCAGAGGCTTTATAAGGGTCTTGCGCAACAGCAAACCCATACTCATAACACAGCGCTAGGTCGGTCATTGCCCGGACGTGATTACGGTCGGCCGCCTGCTGGTAGAGGTCGATCATTTTGTCCAGATTGACCTCAGTGCCGATTCCCCCGCGGTAACAACGTCCTAGCTCATACAGGCAATTGAGGTCGTGCATGCCTGCCCCAGCCTCAAAAGCAGCAAACGCTTCAGCCGGCTGCGGCGCACCGGCACCGTGGTAATCCTGTTCCAGATAAAGTCCTTTGAGATAATAGGCGTAAGGATAACCCAGTTCCGCTGCCCGGGCAAAATAGTCAAAAGCCTGCTTATAGTCCGGTTCGCTCTGTAGCTCACTCGCTAACCCGAGTTCGACGACTGCGGCGGCATTGTTATAGCCAGCGGCCTCTTCAAAATAAGGTAGTGCAGCTATAGCGTCGGGCGCCGTCCCATGGATACCGTATTTGATATATCGGCCCACCTGGTACAAAGCCTGTGGCAGCTTCGCCTGTGCCGCATCTCTATAATATGCAAAAGCGGCCTGATAGTCCGATTCCGTTCCATTGCAGCCATATTCCAGCATATTTCCCAGCCTCAGCTTGGCATAAGGGATGTCCTTAGCCGCCAATTTCTCATAACGCTCCCAAGCCTGCTGTTCATCGGCCGGCAGCAAGCGGCCTTCCAGATAAATCTCAGCAAGCTCTATTTGTGCTTCGGCATAATCAGACTGTTCATCAAGCTGAGTAAGTAAGGCTAAGCCCTTTTCCGGATCCAGCATGCTGTCATTATAAAGGTACAGACAGGCAAGTCTGTAACCCGCATAATTGTTGTTGTAGTCGTAAGCCTTTTGCAGATAGAAAACGATATCTTGTTCATCCTGCTGCTTATTGTTTGCTTCAGCACCCAGCATCTGCAATTTGATCAATGCAATCTGTACTGCGGCATCCGTTATCCCATATTCGAACACTTCCTGATAGTCTGGAATCAGTGATTGCAGTTCGTTTGTTGTAGTGGCCGCTGCACGTTTGAGCTCGGTAGCCACAAATCGGCAGTAGCGCGAATCCGCTTTGGCAATGCCTTCTTCGAGTACTTCCAGCTGTCTGCCCCGGTCTGCCTTACGCGAGAAGTAGAACTGCAATGCTTCGTAATAATGGCGCAACAGTTTTTCGTCATCTGAGTCACGCAATACGGCAATCTGTTCAGGCACTTCTTCAAATCGGTCAGTCCAGACATTTAGATGCGCGGCATAGGCAATCCCCCACACGTTGCCTGATGTGGCGAGAGCATCCAGCTGTATCTTGGCCTCATCACGTTCCAGATCGGAGAGCACCCCCAGCTGGTTATAATACAAATATAAGGCCTGCGCCACGGGCACCTGTGCCTCGATAGCCTTCCTTAAGTACAATGAAGCCTTCTGTTTATCGACCACATGCCGCCGGCATAAAACATACTGCATGCCCAACTCGACCCAAGCCTGCGGATGCTGCTGCGCATAACGCTCAAGCAGGTACCGCACCTGCTCACTGAAGAACAGGTAATCTTCATCATCCAAATATAAGTTTGCCGGAAAATCGGCTCCCTTTTCAAATAAAGCATCATACAACCGGTCAGATTCCGGCTCATCCATATGGACTTCAAAATAAGCCAGGCTGTCAAACCATAATACCGGAGGTATCGTTTTGGGCAAATCAGCAGCAAAAGATAGTTCCCCTGATTGCACCTGAGCGATTTTTCGCTGATATTCTTGTCTTAATTGCATATTAAAGCTTTGTTACGTATAAAATATACTTCTCTCACTGAAGAAGCCAAAATAAACAAAAACTTTGCCATTACAGACCATATTCCAACAAGTATTCGCATTTAAACACGCAACAGTGTTGCTTTTAAATTCTTTTTATCTATCTTTGTTGCAACTTAATTGCAAATATAATTTTACAGCATATAGAACTTGATGAACAGGCGTAGCATTCTTATTCTCCTCATGGCAACTTTTATCCTGCGGCAGGCAACCGCGCAGGAACAACCAACTAAGGGTATCGGATTGCAGGAAGTACGCGTAGATGGAAGTTTGTATAAGCAGACAGAAGTTGGAGCGATGACTGTTGACAAACTCACAGCGGATTCTATACAAAAATATCAGGCTGGCAGTCTGATGCAAACCTTGAGCCGCCTTCCGGGTGTGCATGCAATCGGCATCGGAGCCAACCAGTCCAAACCCCAGGTGCGCGGTCTCGGTTTCAACCGTGTTGCCACCGTAGAAAACGGTATTAAACACGAAGGACAGCAATGGGGTCTAGACCATGGCCTCGAAATAGATCAGTTCGGCGTCGGAACAGCCGAAATCATCAAGGGCGCAGCCTCATTTATGTATGGATCCGATGCGATTGGCGGTGTTATCCGCTTATCACCGCCAACCGAATTGCCGCACGACGGCTTCAAGGGCACGCTGAATTTACTGGCAAAATCGAATAATGCGACACTCGGCGGTTCGCTGCAGCTGCAAGGACGCCGCAAAAACTGGGTGTTTGGAGGCGGCTTCACTTACCTGGATTATGGTGACTACCGTGTTCCCACCGATACGGTGCATGTATATAACTATCCCGTGAGGCTTAAGAATGGATATGTACGCAATACCGCAGGGCGGGAACGACATTTCCAGCTGCGCGGCGGATATCTGGGAGATCGATTTTCCTCCATGCTCTACCTGAGCAATTACCATACCCATGCCGGCTTTTTCGCCAATGCACACGGGCTGGAACCCCGGGGTGTAGATACAGCATTGTACGACAGATCGCACCGGGATATTCTTTTCCCCAGCCAACGGATTGACCATTTTAAGCTGCTAAACCGCAATACGTTTACCTTGGGTTCACATCAGGTAGATATAGATCTGGGCTATCAGCGCAATTATCGACGGGAGTACAACCATTATACTGCGCATGGATATATGCCGCCCGTGTACCCCGACACGATGCGCATTCCAATCCAGCTCGAGCGGCTGTATGATAAGCATATCTATACCCTTGCCGCCAGAGACCAGTTTGGTCTGGGCTCTCACCGTCTTACCATCGGAATCAACAGTGAATATCAGCACAATACGATCAGCGGCTGGAGCTTTCTCATTCCTGCTTTTCGCCAAAAGGCGCTGGGCCTGTTTATTTACGATCGTTATCCCATAAACGCACATACGACATTGTATGGCGCATTGCGCTATGATTACAGCCAGATCAACAGTGACTTGTACAGAGACTGGTTTGCATCCCAGCTGGAAAACCAGCCCGACCAATATTTGGTTCGCGCACAACAGCTCAAACGCAACTTTAATAGCCTCGTATGGTCACTAGGCTTGGCGACACAAGCCGGATCCTGGGAGACGAAGTTAACGGTGGGCAAAAGCTTCCGCTTGCCTTCCGCACAGGAGCTCGCTGCCAACGGTGTCAATTATCATTATTTCAGCTATGAGAAAGGTAATGCATTCCTATCACCCGAACAGTCTTACCAAGTGGACTTCTCCCTTGCCTGGCGACCTGAGCGGCTGTCGATTGCGTTCACGCCATTTTTCAATTACTTCTCCAACTATATCTATCTCAATCCGACTGCGGGTTACGACCAGTACTACGGAGCCGGCAACCAAATATTCGAATACGCCGAGAGTAAAGTACGCCGATATGGGGCCGAGCTCAGGCTGGAGTACCGGCCACTTGCCCGCTGGAAGATCGAACTGCTGGCCGATTATATCCGTTCTGAGCAGCTATCAGGAGCGAAAAAAGGGTATACCTTACCCTTTTCGCCGGCGCCTTCGGCTCTTCTAGACCTAAGCTGGATGCCCAAAAATAGTCTTTATTTTAAAGAGTCCTACTTTTCACTGGACTGCAAGTGGACCGCCCGCCAATCCAGCGTTGTACCTCCGGAAGAGCAGACTCAGGGTTATCAGTTATTTAACTTTCGGGCAGGCACACAGCTTCAGGTCTGCCGCTCCAACATTCAGCTGCGGCTGCAGGTACTGAATATTTTCGACCGTAAATATATGGAACATACAAGCTTTTATCGGCTTATCGCATTACCCGAACAAGGACGCAATGTGGTCCTTTCGATGGGCATTCCCTTAGGCAGGATGTGAGATACAGAAAAATACATACCCACTCATGAGAACATTAACAAAATATGCAATCGCAGCCCTGATGTTAAGCACAGTCACAGGCTGTAAGAAAGACAAGGAAAACATCGACACGGAAAAACCCCAGATCGATATCAGTTGGGGCAGCGCTTTTCCAAAACAATGCAGTGAGGTAAGGCGTGGTACTTCGTTTACCTTTCGCGCCCGATTGTCCGACAATGTAGCGCTGGGCAGCTATAGCCTGAATGTGCATCACAATTTTGACCATCATTCACATAGCACGGAGGTGGAAGAGTGCCCCTTAGATCCTGTCAAAACACCGGTAGCTCCTTTTGTCTATGTCAAGACCGTCAATATCTCCGGCCAGCCCCGGCAGTATGATGCGCAGCTTGACATTGAAGTTCCGGCAACTGTAGATCCGGGCAATTATCATTTTATGATCCAGGTAACCGATCAGTCCGGCTGGAGCCTCCAAAAGGGAATCAGCATACGCATCGTAGAATAAGCGAACAGTTCAGATGAAATAACAAAACGAATGACTAAACTTTTAAATCCAATGCACATGAAAACCAGAAACATTAACTTACTGATGCTATTTACTGCATTACTAATTGGCTTTTTATCTTCCTGTAAAAAAGATGACGACGATATTCCGGCAGGGGTAAAACCACAGATCAGTGCACTTGAAATCGGTTCGGGCAACAACAAGACGGCCAAGGCGGGGGCAGATCTGCATCTCGAGGCAGAAATTGTAGCCGAAGCGCTGATCGATAAGATTGACATTGAGATCCACCAGGAAGGTGGCGGCAGTTTCAAATTCAGCAAAACGTATACCGAAGGAAAGTATATAGGTGTGAAAAATGCGAACTTCCACGAACATGTCGATATTCCATCTGAAGCTCCGGCAGGCACCTATCACTTTCACCTGACAGTAACTGATAAAGCTGGAGCGTCGACAACGGTAGAGTCACCACTGACCATTGAGGCAGCTGAGGCGAAGGTAGCATTTAAACTGATCTTTACCGAAGTAGATGCGCATGCCCACGGAGACCATTTCCATGATATCGCTGAAAAAACAGGTGTAGAGCCACTTACCGTCAGCTTTGGCAACAACGGCAAAGCACTATCGGGTGCACACGCTGATATCAGCCCAGAAGCTGTTTATAAGGTCGAGTTCAAGCAGTTTGATGCATCAGGCAAGGAAATCCAAGGCCAGTACATCAAGGACAAAGCAACGGCATCATTCTATAAGGCCTTCCTGACAGGCGGGGCTTTTGTTCTGAACCCCAATAGCAGCACGTCTACCGGAGCTGTATTCCAGCCCAAGGAAGCCACCTACGGCGATGGCACTGCTGTCAGCGGAGCCGTTGAAACAACAGGCATCATCAGCTATTTTACAGCCGGGAAGGACAATGCCGGTGAAAAAGAGGTAACCTATGTCCTTAGAAAGTTTGACGATGCGACAACCAAAGCAAGTGTGACCCGTGTTGACTGGAACCTGAGCGACTATGCAAGCAAATTCGCCGGGCAGGATATCGTCCGCCTGACTTTTGAATTGCATGCCGAAGAAGGGGAACATTAAGTTCCTAAAAAACACGTTGCCAGCAATTTAAGATATGCTGGCAACGTGTTTTTAGTCCGATAGCTGCACGCCTTAGTCCCTCCGCTTTTCCAGAACATTGCCATTGGGATCCATCATCAGTTTCCATTCATCACGGCTGCTTTTTACCTCAAAAGCATAGCACACTTTCCGCCCTTCTGTAATCCTTTTGACATCTTCCAGACGATAGCCCCTGAAGTCTTTTCTGACTTTTGCCAAAACAGCTTTTGGCAGGTCATTTTTAGACAGATCTTCCTTGTGACGCACAATTTTTCCATTATGCTGGATCCACAGCTCGTGATCGCTGCCAAACAATCCCGTTTCAAATTCCGCTTCATACAAACCATTCTTTAGCTCCCAGTCTATATTTTTAGCTTTTGGAAATTGCTGCTGCAGACTGTTGACCACAAGTGCAGGCACCTGGCTTTGGGGAATATCCTGTGCTACAGCCCCCATCGCTGACAGGGTCAGGATCATTGCACTCCATATCGTTCTATGTTTCATGACTTTATTATTTTAATGTACAACCTTCAATGTACAACAAAGTAAAGTCCTGATTCTGTAAACATTTGGGAATATACCTTAGGCCGGATAAAAAGCTACTGTAAAGATATGTAGCTGCTGTTCATGTCGATATGAAAGTCCAAAACCATACAGGTTGCATATCGCCTGTACGATCGCCAGACCTAGCCCAGTACCGCGGGCTGCGGCATCAGATTTGTAAAACCGGGAGAACACCTTGTCTGCATCCAAAGGAGGCTGACCGCCCGTGTTGGCTACCTGCAGCAGTTTATCCGTCAAGGTAATATGCACATACCCCCCCTCGATATTATGAAATAGCGCGTTTCGCAGTAAATTGGCCACAATGATATTGGCCAGAGCGGCATCAAGCCGTGCGCTTAGCTGGCTTTGCTGCTCCACCCGGATCTCTACACGTTTAAATGCAGCCATATCCTCCAGCTCTTCCACCACATGCCCGACCAGCCCGTTGATGGAAATCTGCTCATTATCGAAAAACTGCTTATTTTCAATTTTGGTGAGCAGTAGCAATGATTTGTTTAAGCGCACCAGACGCTCAGCCGTATGCAGCAGATCCGCAAGGATTTCCGACTGCTCGGGTTGCAGACCCTGCGTCTCCGCCAGCATTTCCAGTTTGTTGATCATGATCGCCAGTGGGGTCTGCAGCTCATGTGAAGCATTGCCAATAAACTGCTTCTGCTGTTCATAGATCTCTTCATTATGGTGAATCAATGTGGCCACAGCCAGCTGCAGATCCTTAAACTCCTGTATCTTGGTATCCATCGCAGGCTTATCTGCAGTTTTACCCAGCCTAAACCTGGCCAACTGTTCCAGAAAGCGATATAATGGGCTCCATAGCCGCTGAATGACCACCCTATTGATCGAGACGATGCTGATCACCAGCAACACAAACAGGATCAGGACAGAATAAAACAGATTTTTGATCAAGTCACTCTCTTCAATCATCGAGTTGATAATGGATAGCTCATAATAGTGTCCTTTATGCACAAAGGCGGTAGTTAGCATACGCACAGGCTCAAGTTCCGGTTCGGGATCATCGTCATCCTGCATATACAGCATGGTGTCCTTATAGACATTTTTCATGTTGAGCGCTTGTTGCTCGGTAATTTCACGTACCTTATAGTTGTTTATCCCGAATTCCAGATCCGGAGATACCGTTTCATCTTCCGTCAGCTCCTGAATAATCAGGCGCTTCTGGTTTTCCAGTTCTTCATCAATATTGTCATGGATGGCTTCCAGCATAAATAAGTAAAACACTGTTGACCACAGTGCGATGACGACAAGCACCGAAACGGAGAAATATTTAAGGGTCTGATTCGCTAACTTCATTTTTTCACCAGTTTATAACCTACCCCGTAGACTGCCTCAAAGTCCACATCTGCCTGCTTCGCCAAAAATTTTTTACGCAGATTTTTTATCTGCGAATAGATAAAATCTAGATTATCGGCCTGGTCCGTATTGTCGCCCCATACATGCTCTGCCAGGGCACTTTTGCTCACGAGACGATTTTTGTTCAGCAAGAAATAATGAAGGATATCAAACTCCTTCCTGTTGAGTGCGACGGCCTCACCTGCAATCAACAGGTTGCGCTCATGCAGATCCAACACGATGTTGCCCATTTCAAGCGTGTCTTTGCCGTCCCGCTGCTTGCGGCGCAGGACAGCTTTAATACGTGCATTTAGCTCAGCAATATGAAAAGGTTTGGTCAGATAATCATCTGCCCCAAGCTCCAGTCCGTTCAATTTATCGTCCAAGGAGTCCTTCGCAGATATAATGATCACATTGTCCGACTTGCCCTCTTTTTTTAGCTGCTCCAGCACCTGAAGGCCACTGCCGCCCGGAAGCATGACATCCAGCAGAATACAATCGTAATCATAGACCAGCACCTTATCAAGCGCGGTATAGAAATCACTTGCAGTCTCCACCACATAATCTTCTTTGGTCAGGGAAGCTTTCAGCGTTTCCCTCAATTCCACTTCGTCTTCAATTACAAGTATTTTCATTGAGTCAACCTTTATTATACTGTATGACAGCGAAACTTCAAGCCGGCACGATTCAGGACTGCGCATTGCACTGCTGTCAGATGCAAATGTATACTGAATTTAGGAAACAATTGGGAAAAGGACCAAGGTTAATTTTTGACGCCGGGGCCTCAAAAGCTCGGACCAGTTTTGTATTTTAGGTCAGAGATCATGATCATGGATAAACGCAATACTAACATCTGGGCGCCAGTCATTGGCCTGGACGGTTTCCGTAAAGGACAAACGGCTGGCCGCGAGGAACTTCTTTTCAATGAGCTGCATGGGGAAAGGGTGATCGATAAGCCACATAAACATGATTTTTTTATCCTCAATTTATTCGACAGAGCTTCTGGCACACATACGATTGACTCCATAGACTACCCGATCAAAAACCATCAGGTGCATGTGCTGTTCCCCGGTCAGATGCACAAATGGCATATTTACGATGGCACCATTGGCTATCAGCTGATGATTGACCGGGCATTCTTCGAGCACTTTGCGCCCTTTTTCCGTTTTTCCTTTACCAACTACCAAAATCATCCGGTAATTGACTTGACGACCGAAGCTTTCGAACAGCTGCATTACGAATTTGAGTCCGTAAAAAAAGAGCTAGAACGCGAACATTCACTTATTCCGCTAATCACGGCGCGCGCCGGAGTGATCGCCGCCATCGTCAGCCGGGAGGCCGAACATGTTTTTACCGAATTCAAAGTGTATCAGAACGTGCCACGGCTGGCCCGGTTTAATATGCTGATTGATGAATTCTTTAGGGAACAGAAGATGGTCGCCTTTTATGCCGAAAAACTGCATATCTCGCCCAACTACCTGAATATCCTCTGCAAAAAACACCTCAGGATATCAGCCACACAGCTGATTCACCAGCGTATCTGTGTGGAAGCCAAACGCCTTCTGCAAAGCACAGAGTCCTCCATCAAGGAAATTACCTATGCGCTGGGTTTTGCAGATCAGGCCTACTTCTCCAATTTTTTTAAGCAGCAGACAGGTATGAGTCCCAGCGATTTTAGAGAGAAGAGATAAATCACACAAGAAATGGCAGAAATTGCCCAGCAAATAGCGGCATTCGGTTATCTATCTTTGTATTGAGCTGGCACACATGATGAATCAGCTGCAGCAGGTGATGACACAAACAGAAATCAGATGAAACCAATAGCCTTGACACGCAAAGAATTTATACGCAATACTGCCTTGACATTGGCGGGCAGCACGTTTATATCAAGTACGTTATTCGCAGATGAACAGCAAGAATCTTCCCTTTCATCGAATCAGACCGGACAATTAAGCACGACCGCTTACACCCTTAAAAACGTACTGCTGGAAACGGGCTTCGATTATGATGCAGGAGGACAGGTCCTTGCTACCAAGACCGCACTCTTCTCCCTACGCATCGAATCCGGTAAAATCAAAAGCATCGGTCCCAACAGCAACGATCCGAATGCCGTTGACGCCAGGGGCATGCTGATGTTGCCCTCGTTTAGGGATATGCACATCCATTTGGATAAAACATTTTATGGTGACAAGTGGCAGGCGGTACGGCGCGGAGCCGGCGGTGTCAAGGGCATGATTGCTCTTGAACAGCAGTTGCTGCCCGAACTCTTGAAAAACTCAACCTTTAAAGCCGAAAAACTAATTGAGCTGCTACAGTCCAACGGCACCGGCTTTGCGCGCAGCCATGTCAATATTGAGCCGACCTCCAAACTGGACTCCCTGCATCACCTGCAGCTTGCACTGGACCACAAGAAAGATAGTTTCGGAGCTGAACTTGTCGCCTTTCCGCAGCATGGTGTTTATTATACCGATACGGTGCCCTATCTTAAAGAAGCCGCAAAGACCAATATCGATTATATCGGCGGTGTAGACCCCTTCACCATTGACGGCGCTATCGAGAAGACCATGGATTTCACGGTGCAGCTGGCGCTTGATCACGATAAAGGGATTGATATCCATCTGCACGAATCGGGCGAGTCTGGATTAAAGACGGTGGAATATCTGATCCAGAAAGTGAATGAAAATCCAGCACTCAAGGGCAAGACCTTTTTGAGCCATTGTTTTGTCCTCGCTAAGCTCGACAAGGCCAGGCAGCAGGAAATCGCCGAAAAGCTGGGTGCGGCACAGATCGGCATTGTTTCCACCATTCCATTTGCCGGCCTGATCATGCCTATTCCCACCTTGCTGGAAAACAAAGTTACCGTGATGACCGGCAACGACAGCATTGTTGATCATTGGAACACCTTCGGTACCGGCAGCGTGCTGCAAAAAGCTAATTTGGCGGCCCAAGTATATGGACAGGTCACTGAGTATGGCCTTTCGCGCATGCTCAAACTAGCTACCGCCGGCCCCATCCCACTGGATGATGAAGGCAGACAACAATGGCCAAAGGCCGGTGACGAGGCCAACGTGGTGCTGATCGACGCGAGCTGTTCAGCCGAGGCGGTCTCCCGCATTTCACCCGTCAAATCGCTTATCCATCAAGGCAATATAGTCTTTTAAGTGCTGCCAGCACAAACCGCAGCACGTCATTTGGAGATCACAGCGTCGTTGCAACGTGTACATCAGGATCGGCGGGAGCTTCGCTGTGAATACGGCTGTTGCAGTGGCAAATTCTGGCGTAGAGCTACAAAAAGTTAGCTAGGACCCGCGATTAGGGAGCTTAAAAAGTTTCAGCAATCGAGGTTCAATGCATTCGGACAGTAGATATGCCACAGCCAGCATCAGCAAGGTCACCGATGTAACAAGCATATATTTATTCAGGTATGGATGTAGGTGATTAAACAGAATAAAGCCGATATGCTGGTGAATCAAATATAAAGGATAGGTCAGCATACCAACTTTGACCCATTTGGCTGAATTGAGTCCCTCTAGCCGATTACAGGAAACGAGCAGCATCAACGCATAAAAGAGCACTAGGGTACTGCCAATGATATAGGGCGAAAAGTCGCCGTGGAAGGTTCGTTCCAGCCAGTGGATCCGGCCTACCGCACCGTCAATGGAAAGGTAAAGGCAATAGAGCAGCAGGAATACATGTTTCAGCTTCAGACCCTGCAATCGGATCTGGCAAAAGATGATCCCTGCTATAAAATACGCGCTCCAGTCTAGGATAAAAAATTCATGTAGCGCATCATAAACTAGCGAAGGACCGACAAACAGATGCAGGCTTGACAGCAGCAGCCAGCCGCAGACCAGATAATCCAGGCTGATTTTCTTGAACCGGTTAATAATCAAGAATATGGCAATAATCAGATAAAATTTCAGCTCAACATAGAGTGACCAATAGGCACCATCAATATCCCCTACGCCAAATAACTTCTGTGCCATTGTCAAATTGGTCAGCAATTGCGAGAAGGTAACCTGATATCGCGGAGCTCCCCAAAAGTAAGTCACCCCACATGTCAGCAACAGGCAGAGCCAATACATGGGGTAAAGGCGCCTGAAGCGTGAATAGCAAAATTTGGATAGGGAAAGATGTTTGATCGAAAAAGCGATCACAAAACCGCTGATCATAAAAAACAGATCCACCCCCAGGTAACCATACTTAAAATACTCGCCGACCCCATCAAAGCGCAGTAAAGACATGTTACCGGCTTTATAGCCCCGATAAAGATAATGATAGAGCAGCACAGCGGATGCCGCTATAAAGCGAAACAGGTCAATTTGATAGATTCTTTTCGATGCTGTCATATAGAGTATTGAGCGCAAAGATAGCGGATTGGGACTGTCTTGCAGCAAATATACGGGGAAGGATTCAACTTCTTTCCTAAGTTTGTGGACTTAAAGAAAATTGAAACCATATATCATATCAACTTTATAACATCATTATGTGACTGGCGCTGATTGTATTTAGCAATTCTCCTCATTAACTTTACTAGAGTTAATACCACAAAATCGAGGAAATTATGAAAAAGAACGTATTAATAACCCTTCTTGCCATCGTTGCCATATGTATCGCACAGCATGCATACGCACAGAATCCATCTGCTACTTCTGCACCAGTTACTGTCAATATTAACCTGACTGATGCCATTTCGATTACCTTAGGTGCAGATCCTACGGTCAATTTCAATTATACCACTGCCGCTGATTATGCAGGATCCAAGACCGTCGAAAAAGCAAATCATTTTACCGTAGTCAGCAACAGACCCTACAATCTTACTGTCGCCGCGACAGGAGCATTCACACCCGCTGGTGGTCCGGCATTAAATGTAGTTACAGTTACGGTGCCGACAGCAACTGCCAATGGCGGCACACCTGTGGCAAACGTACCACTGGGCACCACCGCCGTTCCATTAGTCAATGGCTCTACCGCTTCTACAGGAGCCACGTATACCGTGGACTATACCATCGCAAATCCGGCATCCCTATTGAATCTTGCTGGGTCCACCTATAGTACCACTGTGACTTATACAGCAACACAACAGTAAAACTTTGATCCGACGTTCCACTGTGCGATATTCAATAATATTATTGCTATTCATATGTAGTACCCTGACCCATGGACAGGGTATTTCCATTTCACCTTCGCGAATATTCTTCACCGGAGAAGTGGGTCAAACAGTTAGTCAGACGATCACCTTCAGCAATACGTCCAATAGTGAACTTACATTTGTAGCCAATCTAAAAGATTGGGACAGGGATTCGCTAGGGGTGAAAAAGTATTATGCAAGCGGCTACCTTTCACATTCCAATAGTTCTTGGCTCTCACTCCTAGAAAACACCGTAAGTCTTGCTCCCGGAGAAACCAAACAGATTAATCTGTACATGAGGATACCCGAAGATGCAGCTTTGCAATTGACCAACAGTATGCTTTTTTTCACGCAGGTCAAACAACAGAAAGCCGCAACCGCCAATGGACTAAGTATGAATGTCCTTGTCGAAGTTGGGATCCAAGTTTACCATACACCAGTAGGCTTAACATCCGGAGACCTCGAATTCCTTGCCTTTAAGGACAAACAGATCATCGCCGACCAAGCGGGCAATCCTGTACGCCGCATGGAAGTCAAAGTCAGCAACACAGGACAGATCAATAAGGATGCCTATCTCCGCTTTGAGCTCACTAACACAGAGACAGGTGAAGAGATTCCGGTGAAGGCCGTTGCTATTGCCCTGTTGCCCAAAGCCACACAGTGGGTTCAAGTCGACCTTCCCGCACAACTTCATTCCGGCAAATATCTTGCGGTAGCAATACTTGATGCCGGCAGCCAATACGATCTAAAAATTGCAGAGAAAGAAATTACATATTAGGTCTGCTTTGCTGTTTATGGGCTCAGGTCTTTGCGCCTATTGCGCAAGAGCTCAGATCATTGTGACATTACCACAGACAAACATCCAGACAAGAGCTGATTACAGCACGACCATTAATGCGGGGCAATATAATAGCGTGCTTACTGTACTACCAACGTTTCGGGTCCGCGCCGGCGCCCCCAGTTTCAATAGTACGGTAAACACCAATTTCGCCGCCAGCTTGGTACATATAAAACTTGCGAGCATTGGAGCTCTACCGCTACTCTCCTTATCTGGTAATACCGAAGTAGCTCTTTCCACCAGCAATCAAAATTTATATACAGCTTTAGCAAGCATTGCCTCGGGCCAGGTTATGGCCAATACACGCATCGCCACGGCCAGCCAAACGTGGACTGCCGGAGACTATAGCAATAGTCTTTTCTTTTCGACGCAAGGTCTACTCGCTGGGTCCATTTCACCAACGAGCTTTACCTTAACGATCAGCGTACCTGCATTTATCAGTCCACCCAGCACGATAGGTAGCACCACTGTGCTCGTAAACGACCTAAACTTTTACCGGTCCGCCAATGCAGTCAGCGGCAGTAAAGTCATCCCAGTTTCTACTACTGTTCCGTATGTTCCAAGCTTAAGAGCAGGAAGTGCACAATTCAGTTTTAATACCAGCTTCCCCTACATTAATCTTCCAGTCGTACCCGTTTCTGCCGTTGGCACCACTCTTAACGGCGTTGCAACAGCAAATACTGTTAGTTTATCTACCAGTGACCAACCCCTTACTTCGGCCAGTGGTATCGCAGTGCCGACGAATAACAGCCATACGGTAACCCATAGTTATTCCATCAGCGCTGCACAGTTGAAAAATAACTTCCTACAGGCCGGAACATACTCTACACCATTAACTTATACTTGGAGCAAACCATCTTCAGCTGATCCACCCAACCCCGTACAGGCACAGGCCAGCGGCAGCCTTAATATTGTGGTAAGTGATCTGGGTGAGATTATTGCCAACCAGCAAAACATCAACCTGAATTTCGTAACGACAAACGATTATAAAAATGGTATCAGCGTTAATTCGCCGGCTCACCTTCGAGTAAGCAAGACTACGCCCTATAATCTATATGTACGCGCTACATCAAACAGTTTTGTTTCAGGAGCCAATAGCATTCCCTTAAATGTGTTACGTATCGGTCCTATGGCCGGGCAGACTGGAATCAGCACCATCACCCTTTCTACAACGGCGCAGCAACTTATCCAAAATGCCAATCCTGTGATAGACAGAAATCTGGATATGCAGTTCAGCATTCCTGCCTCAGAAACGAACAAACTCCTTAACAAACCTAGTGGCAGTTATGTGGCAACTATAGTCTATAGCTTCGTAGCCCCTTAAAACCGTTTGATATTGACTCTGCGGCGCTGATCCCAATATTTCAGCACAGGAAGTTCAGTCTTCCGGTGAGCTTCTACTTCCACTTGGCAACCTGCATTTTCAATCCCAAATGGCATTCCGTCCGTGACTACGTTAATTGTGTAAACACCAACAGGCAAATAGAATATATATTCACCCTCGTCATTTGTCAATGTGTTATATTTTCTCCCATTCCGATCTACGGCATATATACTAATTCCGCTGAGATCAGGTCTGGCTGTCATGTATTTGTTCGATGCCAATTGAAGCTTGCCTGTCAGCTTTTTAGTTTTGGCGAGCGGTATTTCAATAGCTTTATTTTTTGTTATCACAACCGTCACAGCGCCCTGTGCAACCCAGCCTTGACTATTTTCAACCTGGATAGTATACGATCCGGGCTGAACACCGACAAACTCTGCCCGTCCTTTTTCGTCAGTAATCACAACTTCCTTACCGATACGGACCAAAATTGATGCTGCCTGATCTTCTCCCTTTTCTTTCAGGCCATTATTGTTTTGATCTTCAAAGCAGGTCACCTGTAATTTAAAACCTTTGGATCCAGCAGGGCGTCCAAAACTTTTCTCTATTCCAAGCCTGATCTGCCGGTTGTCGATTGCGTAACGACTAGGACCGGGATGATCCATAGCGGCTGACAGGTCTGCAAAAAACAATGGTTGTCCCTGAATATAAGTATAAAATAAGTCAGCCGCCAAGGTCCAGCCCGCAGCCATTCGCCAGCGGGCGCTGCCATTGATTGAGAAGTTCTTACTTTTTGAAAAACCATAATAACTGTACATGGTAGACAACTGGACCTGCAAGCTTTGGTTAAAAACTTCAAAACGTGTATTTGGGCCAAAGGAAAATATGCTATAACTCGAATTATCACGTACTGCCAGCAGATCGCTTAGGTAATAAGGATTAATCTGAACAAACGCATCTATGCCGAATAGCGTATTATTATAATTACCGATAACACGTACCGAATGGAAAGGAGCAATAGGTCTCTCCGATGTGTTTTTGTAGGTATATCCATAATCCGTCTGGACAGAAAAACGATGTTTTGGGCTAAAGAAATTGATATCAACTGCTGTACGAAGCGAATTAGACTTCCAGTTTATTAGCTCGTTTGCTGTGCTCAGCCAATTCCGATAACGACTATGCTGCATCATCAGATAAGGCCTCAGATTAAAGTGTAGCTGTCCAAGCATGCCATAATAGCCGAGCTCGTATTGCTGTATGCGATTGCCGCTATTAAGAAAATAGTTTCTGTCATTATTTACATAGCCTGGGTCGTTGTCCATATAGCTGACCCGTGCGGCTAACCTACGCTTATCACCTATGGACATCAACAGACGCGAATCCGATTGAAGCAGTCCCCTGCGCAACCCTGCGTAATACGGAGAACTGTAATAATTGACACTGGAAATCTGGTAGTTTTCAAATGTGCCACTGTAGTTGATTCCTGCTGCGAGAGCCATTTTATTCTGTCCCCCCGCTGTTTGCTCAAGGCTAGTCCCACCCTCCCAGGAGAGGTTCTGATTATCGGCCAAGCCCGTATAACCCTTACCACTAATCAGGTGACTTTGAACAGCACGATATCTGTCTCTGCTATATAGGTAAGTAAGGCTATTTTCCTGATTTTTGTCATATTGAAAAACATATTTTGCACCGAAGACCTCCCCATCTTGATAAAAATTATTGATCTGGTTCAATAACATATATTGGTTTTGGACCGCATAAAGAGTGAGCGACCGCGACTGATCAAAACTGTAACTAGCTTTTATTCCTCTCCCATTGATGAACTGATCAAGGTTTTCGTATATATTACCCAGCCTTAGTCCCCAGTCTCCTGCCTGATAGTCCACATAACTATCGTATATATACAACTGGCGTTGATCCGAAAAATAATCGAGATTCACTTTATAATTCAGGCGGTTCCCTTGAGCATGATCGATCTTGCCGAATCCCTGGACCTGATAAATGTTTGCATGCTCTCCCATGTGGAGGTAGCGCAACGCGACCATATTATCATAGGACTGTTCTTGAACGAACATATCTGTACCGAAGCGCTTAACACTTCCTACCGTCAGGATACGGATGTTGTTAGCGGCCAGCACTGCCCCATCCTGTCGCACAGCCTGTATGCTCAGTTCGGCATCAGCGGCTATTTTTTTGACTCGCATCTTTACGCTATACGTCAGCACCAGTTGTGCCCCGGCAGCCAAGGTGGCTAGCTGCGTATCGCCCGTTATTTCGATACCTCGTGGGACATTGGGAAAACGAAGCTGAAAGACAAGTGGTACCAAGCCGATATTAGCAACCCTGACTACAAACTGAACCTGCCCTGTTGATTCGTCAATATAATATTCTGTCTGCGGTGTCTGCAGCAACAAGGATTGCCGCACGTCCAAACGTGTATAAAAAGACCGGGCTGGCTGTACTGTCCGAGCGGAATCCTCAGATTTCAAGGCGATGCTAAAGGGCTGTATAGCTTGAGTTATTGTATGGCGGTCGGCCATATATTTTAAGGGAAAACTTTTGGTTTCATTGGCGTTTAAATATAATAATTCAGGTAGTCTGATCATCCCGCTTAAAGCAGGTGTTCTGTTCGCCTCCGCTTTTAAAGTAATGGGCTGACGACTATGATTAGTGATCAAGAGCCTATTGGCAAATGTACGTGAAGGGCTGATCGCGATGGTATCATATTCGAACCGATAAGCTACATCATACTGCTGCTGACTTTTCGCATGTAAAAAGAAAAGCGCTATATAGGAGACAAGAAACAAGAAAATCCAAAGGTTTCTTATTGACATAGCATGTGGTTCAAACTTTCATAAAAATCAGGGTTAATTAGCTGACTTCGAAATATTAGCCGTCACATGTTCATGTAACGAAATGTCAGGGACGTAGTTGGGCAATCAATTCACCCTTACTGTTTATGTGTAGCTTTCTGTAAATCCGTTTGATATAAATCCGTACAGTATCGAGCGAAATAACATATTTTTGTGCAATCATCTTATAACTAAGCCCTTCGACAATTCCATTGGCAATCTGTAGTTCACGTGCTGTAAGCATACCCTCCAATCTTTTAGAGCTGAAGCTCTGCTGGATCAGTGCCCTGTTTACACTTGGGCTTACAAAAGATCCCGCAGCTAAGGTGATATAGATGGCGGTCACAAGCGAACTCAGACAGGTTTGTTTCAACAAATATCCTACGGCACCATATCGGAAGCAATTACGTACGGTCTTAAGATCAGAATCCTTTGTCAATATCAGGATTTCTGATGACGGAAACTTATTTTTAACTCGCTCCACAATCAAGGGATCCTGACGATGGATATCCACAAGCAGTACATCGGGCGAGCGGCCGTCCAGTCTTCCCGCGAGCTTATCCGTCTCAAATAGAATCTGTATAGGTTCTTCTTTGGTTTGCGGATGATATTCGCTTACAATTTTTTTTGTCAGCTGTCGAGCGTGCGTATCGATATCGATTATACCAACTGTAATCATAATTTTGGATTAATGATGTTAGACCAACCAGAGAACCCCCATACAAGGCCGGCTAAACATTAGACAAACGCAACCTCAAAAATGTTTTTTAATGTAAAAAAATTATTCGATATAATGCTCAAAAAAAATACAAACGCTATTTTGTGATTTATTTTTTTTCCTTAAACTTATAATTTAGCAAAATATGTCGATCTCTAATTTTACCAATGAATTTAGATTAAGGTCAATCAGCTCGCGCTAGATCTGGCGCATTTCAAGGTCTAAATAATATCAGGTCGAATGGTTTGGTGTTAGTATAACAGGCCTTCGCACTCGCGAAGGAGATTCTGACGCACATATTCATTTATGGCGACAAAAAAGAGGACTAAATAGCCCTCCTTTTCACCTTATTTAGTAATTCCTTTTAAGTATTCGCCATAGCCTGATTTGCACAAAGGCTCAGCGATTTTCAATAATTGGGGCCGGTCAATATATCCCATGCGGTACGCTACTTCTTCGATAGCACCGATCTTCATCCCCTGCCGTTCTTCAATGACCTGCACAAACTGGCCGGCCTGCATCAACGACTGTATTGTTCCGGTATCCAGCCAGGCTGTACCCCGATCGAATATACCTACTTGTAGTTTTCCCCGACGCAGATACTCGCTATTGACGTCAGTGATCTCCAGCTCCCCGCGCGCCGACGGTCGGATGTTTCTAGCAATGGATACCACTTCATTATCATAAAAATAGATTCCCGGAACGGCATAGTTTGATTTAGGCTGGGCCGGCTTTTCTTCGATGGAAATCACTTTTTTGCTGGAATCAAACTCGACCACCCCATAGCGTTCGGGATCATGTACTGGATACGCAAACACAATACCACCATCCGGATCTGCGCTCGACTGCAGGAGCTTTGACAGCCCTGATCCGTAAAAGATATTGTCCCCAAGGATCAGCGCCACCTTATCGTTGCCGATGAAGTCTGCTCCCAAAATAAAGGCCTGTGCCAGTCCATCTGGACTAGGCTGTTCTTTATATTCAAAACGGCAACCCAGCTGAGACCCGTCCCCGAGCAGTTTTTGAAAATTGGGCAAATCCTGCGGTGTGGAGATGATCAAAATCTCACGGATACCCGCAAGCATCAAGGTAGATAATGGATAATAGATCATCGGTTTATCATAGACCGGCATCAGCTGCTTGCTCACAGCCAATGTTAAGGGATGTAAGCGGGTTCCTGACCCGCCCGCTAATATAATTCCTTTCATTTTTATGATGGGATTTAGAGAGTTCCTAACACTTCTTGATATAGCTTCATTCGTCCAGCATACGCATCAAGCTCGACTTCCAATCCGGCACCTCCACAGCATAGGCTGCCTTTATCTTGGCTTTGTCCAAAAGAGAATACTGTGGACGTTTTGCCGGAGTCGGATAAGCGGTGGTCGGAATGGGTGTGACCTTACAGTCAAACGAACGGATATCCCTTATAACTACAGCGAAGTCATACCAGGAAATTTCACCTTCGTTGCTGTAATGGTATATCCCAGCCTGCCAGTTTGGCGAATCCGCAATTTTCAAAATTGCCTTTGCCAGATCAGCAGCATACGTAGGGCTTCCGATCTGGTCATTGATCACCCGCACCTCATCCCGTTCTGCCATCAGCCGGCACATAGTCTTGACGAAGTTTTTACCAAAGGATGAATAGACCCATGAAGTGCGGATAATAATTGCCTCTGCACACCACTTTTGGATGGCCTTTTCGCCCGCCAGCTTAGTCTGCCCATAGACATTTACAGGACCAGTCGGCGCATCCTCCTTCAAAGGCACCGCTGAGTTGCCATCAAAAACATAATCTGTAGAGACCGCGATCAGTTTAGCCCCATGGAGCCGGCAATACTGGGCAATTTCTTCACAGGCGAGATGATTGACCAGATTGGCCAGACCGGGCTCGTCCTCAGCCTGATCGACCGCTGTGTAAGCGCCGGCATGAATAATGAGATCTGGCTGATACATGCCTAAAATATCCTGAATCAATTCGGTCTGATCCAGCGGCAACTGTTTACGGTCCAAAAAATAGCACTCTTTTTCGCTGCCTGGCAACAGCTCCCGCAATTCAGACCCCAACTGTCCGGAGGCCCCTGTAATGACGATCTTCATCTATCTATATTTTTTTGTTCTCTCAGTATACAAAGCTGTTTTTGCACAAACGACATGCCGCAAATGATATAAGTTATACCCGTCATATAGCATGGCACGAAGGTGACAAAAGCGTTAAAGACATTAAGCCTGCAATTTATCACATAGTTCAGCAAAGCGCTGTGCTTCTCTGTCCTTTTGCGAAAGGATCATCTCTTCGGGCATCAGTTGCCAGTCAATGGCCAATTGCGGGTCCAAGGGATCTATACCGTCTTCCGACTCCCTATTGTAAGCGTTGTCACATTTATAGAAAAATACAGCTTGCTCGGAGAGGACCGAAAAACCATGTAAGAATCCACGTGGAACGAAAAGCTGTTTTCTATTTTCGGCAGAGAGCTCTACTGCGACATGCGCTCCGAAAGTTGCTGACCCCGGGCGGACGTCTACCACCACATCCAGCACTCGCCCTTCTAATACGCGTACCAGTTTAGCCTGTGCATGCTCACCGGTCTGCATATGTAATCCGCGAACGACACCATATTGCGATTTAGACTGATTATCCTGCACAAATCGCGGTGTATATCCCAAAATGGGTGTCAGTTTATTTTCATTGTAGGATTCAAAAAAATAGCCTCTCTCATCCTCAAATACCGTCGGCTCCAGGATAAAGCAGCCCATGAGTTTAGTTTCTGTATACTTCATAGCTATGCGCCGTTGTACTGCCTGTTATAATAGTTCTGATAATCTCCCGACGTCACATGGTCCAACCATTCCTGATTGGATAAAAACCAGTCGATGGTCAGAGACAGTCCTTCTTCAAATGTCACCGAGGGTTTCCAGCCCAATTCCTGATTAATTTTGGTGGCGTCTATCGCATAACGCAGATCATGTCCGGGACGATCTTTCACAAAGGTAATCAGTGCGGCTGAGGTACCTTCCGCATGACCAAGTTTGACGTCCATCTGTCGGCACAACTCCTTGATCAGATCAATATTTTGCCATTCGTTAAACCCGCCGATATTGTACGAATCTCCATTTTTGCCGTCATGAAACACCAGATCTATTGCTTTGGCATGGTCAATCACAAAAAGCCAGTCGCGCGTATATTTACCATCACCGTAGACGGGTAGAGGTTTATTATTTAATATATTATGGATACAGAGTGGGATTAGCTTTTCCGGAAAATGATTCGGCCCGTAATTGTTTGAGCAATTGGTCAGGACAATTGGTAATCCATACGTGTCGTGGTATGCGCGCACAAAATGGTCCGAACTTGCTTTGGAAGCAGAATAAGGTGAATGCGGATCATATTTGGTATCCTCCGTAAAAAAGCCTGTGTCGCCCAGCGCTCCGAAAACCTCATCCGTGGAGACATGGTGAAAACGCTTCCCTTCAAAATTATCTTTCCACAGCTCCCGTGCGGCGTTCAACAAATTTACAGTACCGATAACATTGGTCATCACAAAAGCATTCGGGTCAGTTATTGAGCGGTCTACGTGCGACTCAGCAGCCAGGTGGATTACGCCATCCGGCTTATATTGATCAAAAACAGCTCGAACAGCCGGCTGATCGGTAATATCAGCTTTCACAAAAATATAGTTAGCATAGCCTTCGATGTCTTTCAGATTTTCCAGATTGCCCGCATAAGTCAGCGCGTCCAGATTAATAATCTGATAATGGGGGTATTTGAGGACAAATTCACGTACCACGTGCGAACCTATAAATCCTGCCCCACCTGTAATTAATATTTTTTTACTCATATGATTCGATTACGGCCGACTACCTTTAGATAATAGCTAGCTTACAAGAAATGATTACCTAATTAAATAATCCCCTAAAATTAGCTTGATTTTTATTAATTGACAAGTTTATCTGTAGTGAACACCTTCATAAAAACAAAAAGTCCCATAGATGAGACTTTTGTTATTCGCATTAGAAAGAAATTCTGTTATGGTTCGTTTCGGTGACCGCCTACGCTTTCTTCGCCAGTGTATACACTGGCGTCTGTTCCTCAAGAGCCTGTTCAGACAAGCCATCCAGCACCTCGTACTCAGAGTTCTGCGACTTAAATTCCGGAACAATCTGTTTCATGCCTGCTACTAGTTCCATAAAATCCGGCAACAGCTGCTCCGCATCGACAATCTGCTTGCAGAGCGCATTAATACGTTCGGCTTTCAGCGGCAATTCATCATGATTTACCTTGGCAATCATGATTTTAGGATGATGCGTCTTCACGGTGTTCTCATTATTTGCCAAGAGCTCCTCATATATTTTCTCGCCGGGCCGCAAGCCCACTATTTTGATGTCAATATCTTCTGGATAACGATACCCTTTAAGCTTAATCATACGTTTGGCCAGATCCATGATTTTGACCGACTTGCCCATATCGAACACAAAGATCTCTCCCCCTTTGCCCATAACACCCGCTTCCTGTACCAACTGGCAGGCTTCGGGTATGGTCATAAAGAAACGTGTGATCTCCGGATGCGTCAAGGTTAGGGGGCCTCCATTTTCCATTTGCTTTTCAAAGAGCGGGATGACCGAACCATTTGAGCCCAATACATTTCCAAACCGGGTGATTATAAAGCTAGTATTGGACTTTCCACTGCAGCTGCTAACGTAGATCTCGGCCATACGTTTGGTGGCGCCCATGACGTTGGTCGGATTGACAGCCTTGTCAGTAGAAACCATCACCATCTTTTTGGTGCCGTATTTCATGCAGAGGTCGGCAACAATCTTACTGCCGAGCACATTGGTCTGAATAGATTCGTAAGGATTGGCTTCCATCAATGGCACATGCTTATACGCGGCTGCATGGAATACCAGATCCGGCTTATATTTAGCAAAGATGCTTTGCATGAAAGCATAGTTACGGACATCTGCAACGATGCAATGCAGATGTTCAGGCTGTGTGGCTTTGATAGATTGCTGTATGTCGTACAAGGCCGACTCAGCCTGATCCAAGAGGATCAATTTTTTATAGTGTCGCCTTGCAATCTGCCGGGCCAGTTCCGAACCGATAGAACCCGCTGCGCCGGTCACCAAAATTACCTTGCCCTGCATCTCCTGCTCGATCTCCGGATGGTCTAATTTGATGGGTTTGCGCCCAAGTAAATCCTCGATCTTCAACGGCCGGATTTCGCGTTTGGCGCCTGAGTTGAGCAGTATACGTGCCGGTGGCATAATCTTGAGCTCCAGCCCAAGGTTTTGAAACCAGTCGGACACATATTCCAACCGTTCGGGATCGTTATTTTCTACAGCGATAATCACCTGGGTAATATGGTACTTATCTATATATTCCTTCGTTATTTCGGTAATATCTTTGATCTTCAAACCAGCGAGCCTTTTGCCGATGCGTGAGATTTTATCCTCGACAAAGGCTACGACCTGATATTTTATCCGAGGATCCTCTTTTAATAAAGAGAAAGAGACCAGTCCCGGCCGCGAGGCCCCAAAGATGAGGACATTCTCCGCTTTTCTGGCAGGTAGGAATAAATATTCATAGATCGTTCGATATACCACGCGCGCGCCCACCATCATGACGAGCAAAATACAAGCCTGCATTGTCAAAACACCGTAAGAAAGACGTAAATAGTCTCCAGCCAGCGTCCCTTTATGAAATACTGCTTTAATGCCAAAAGTAAGCAACATCAAAACCAGATAAGCAGCTGCTATTGTCTTGAATATCTTGATCGTATCCCGAATGCCCGTTTGGCGTACAATTCCTCTGAAGGTATTATAGCACAAAAATAGCACAAAATATACCGGTAATACGAGCACCAGCTTTTTAAGCATAAGCTCAGCGTCAAATACACCCTTGAAATTATTAACAACGTAATTTGAAAACACATAACTGACAAAGACGAACCACATATCGATCAACAAAATGACCCACCGCGGATTATCCTTGCGCAAACGTTTTCTCAAATCCCATAGAGATCCCATCATAGCTTTTTCTTCCTTTTAGTTTATGTTCTTATCAACAGTAGATACTGCAGCGAATTAAATATTCCGCACAGCGCATATGGCTCTTTCCAATTTCAGAATAAGAACGCCAAGATAGTCAAATTTTAACAACCAATCTTTAAAATCATTAAAAAACTAACAACGCAACTACCTGAATACAGCATCTACATATTAATTGGGGAATAAGCAAGTATTATACCGAAACTGTTACAAACGGAGGTAAAATTAAAAAACACAGCTAAATTCATCTTTAAATTTATTCCGAATCAATAAAAACATACCTTACTCTAAACTGCCCTTCTTAAAAACACTACATTTGGCATATTGTTTGCAAACATATTGAAAGACAAGGAATACCATAAACTTGTTGAAAGACAAGGAATACCATAAACTTGAATTATATATTATGAGTTTCTTCAGCAAACTGTTCAAAACTACAAGGTCATCGTCTGTGAGGCCCTTAGCCCAGCTGGAATTTCTAGGTGTTGATATGCACAACCATCTGCTGCCGGGGATAGATGATGGAAGCCAGTCTGTAAAAGACTCGATTGTATACATTCAGGAACTTCAGCGCTTGGGATTAAAAAAGTTTATCTGTACGCCACACATTATGGCTGGAGTACATCCCAATGATAAAATGAGTATTGATGCGGCCCAGGCAAATCTGACGAACGGCCTGAGGGATAAAGGACGTGACGCGGACATTTTCGCTGCAGCCGAGCATATGATTGATGACGGATTGCCTACGTTATTGCAACAAGGTGAACTATGTGTGATGCCGGGAGGATATGTGCTGATTGAGATGTCTTATCTATCGGAATCAAAAGCGCTTTTTCACACCATTTTGGCCATTCAGAAACTCGGTTACAAACCCGTTCTCGCACACCCCGAACGCTATAATTATTATCATAGCAATTTTAATATCTATAAGCAGATTAAAGATGCAGGATGTCTGTTGCAGTTGAACCTCTTATCGCTTAGCCGATACTACGGGGTTGACTGTAAGGCCATTGCAATGACCTTACTCAAATCAGGAATGTATGATTTTGCGGGCACCGATCTTCATCATGAGCGACACTTAGAAGCTTTAAAAAATATTGCAGAAAAATACCCTGTCCGCGATATGTTAAGAACATCACCTATTCTGAATGAGAGTCTACTTGACTATTTCGACACAGGCAAATCGCAAAACGTAGCAGGATAGGTTTTGAAATGGAAGAGCTTACTGCCCAAACCGTTTGACATTGACCTTTTTTGACTTCACTTTTAACACAAAAGGTTCAAGCACCAATTCGTCAGCTATTTCGATTGTTGCTGTCTGTGCTTCAGCATCTGAAAATACATGCTCTGGAAATTTGGTCGCATCCAAATAGAAACTATAGCGTCCAAGTGGTAGTCCTGCCTCAAATCGTCCATCTTTGTCTACTCGTATCGAAACTGTTGTTCCATTCGCATCTTTCGCAACTATACTGTGTATATCCAGATTAAGGTCTGTTTCAAGACTGAGCCCGGGGGTGTATTCAATATTAATTTTTCCTTTCACTGTGCCGCCACGCTGCAAAGGGACCTGAATCTGCATATTTCCCTGCTGGACAATCAGCTCTTTTGACAACGCCATATATTGTCCCTGCTTGGGAGAAAATAACAGATAAGATCCATAAGGTAGTTTTTTAAATGAAGCATGGCCAGATTGATCAGACACAAACAAAATTCCTTTTATGGTAAAACTATGCGCTGATGCCGGCTGGTCATCTCCATCAAACACGCCATTAAAATTGTGGTCGTAAAAGCAAAAAACCCGTAAATCACCAGTTTTCACTGTTGGACGATTAATGTTTGATCCGTTCAAATTTTGTCTGATCCCGATCCGGAGATTATTAAAATCATAATTGTATCCGGCTTTTACTGCGCTATAGTTATACTGAAAAAGCCCCGTCACCATTGTATTTTTGAGTACCCGATAATTAAAGCTCGCATTGCCTCCGTAACTGTCTCCATAACTATGGCTCTTATTTACACGTGCATTGGCAGACCACTGCAATCTATTTTGTAGAAATTGCCCACCCACACGTGCACCTAGGGAAAATCGGCTACCTAAAGGCCGGCCTAGGACCATGGCACTTACCAGATCAGCAAGCTGAAAGACACCCTCCTGATAAGAAGCAGAGAGGTTCAGGCTTCTGTAATTGTAATTGAGATCCGATCTCAGAATCAAATTACCATTGCCCTGCAATAGTCCTGACACCAATCCCGTCTCTGTTATCAAATTAACACTGTGCTGCATATCCCTGGAGCGAATAGTTAAGTTTGACAATATCCGCCAGGATTCAAATGCAAGATCCCGTATGCCATCCGTTAAAGCATACGTACCTTTTTCTTTGTTGTAATTGGGCACCACAGACAAAGTCAGGAACGGAGTTAGCGGTCTGTACATACTCAAATCCCAGCGCGATGACTGACTGGCATAATTCAGGAACCGCTGATTTAGATAACTTGGATTATAACGGTAAAAAGTGTAGCTCAAGTTCGTGGAGAGCTTTCCCCACTGACGGCTAACCCGCTCTGCCAACTGAAGGGCGCCGCGGCGGTTGCCAGTATAATATGGTGAACTATAAAAATTATCCGCACTAAAATTCCATTTTGCGAGCCTTCGGTCCACGCGCAGCCCCAAGGCCAGGGATGGCATGGACGAATCTCCCGAAGCGACCATCATATTCCGGGACTCTAGACCAGCACCTACAAACATACGCATAACCATTTTTCCCGCATCTTTTTGCTTGAGCAGATCAAAGCTGTTACTCCAAAGTAAACCCGTGGTGCTGTCTACGGTATTTCGACTGTAAAAAAGCTGTCCTTCATAGCGATAGCGCTCAGGCTTATTCTCCCCGAGTACCAGCTTTCCGAAGACCGTGACTCCTGCTTCGTTTAAATCGCTATAATCAAGGAGATCCACACGATGCTGCAAAATACCAACAGCAAAATTCGCAGCCCTCGAGGTATCCAGATGATCGAATTTTAGTCCCCTTCCGTAAACTGGCGCCTCCATACTTTCCTGAATATGCCCGAGGGTATAGATATTCCTTCCTTTTTGAAAAGAGGCAAAAGTATTGCTCAAGGTTGGCTGTTCCACACCACCGGTCTTGGTCAGATAAGCGCTGTAACGCAGCTGACCACCGCTCAGCCGATACTCGCCTTCAGACTGAAGATAGTACGACTGCTGCTCACCAAGCAGATTGTCCATCTGGATATCGATAAAATTACGGGAATAAGCTGCCAGATTGCCTCTATTATCAAACAACTGCTGATAATTTCTGTCCGCAGCCATATTGGACAGCAAGATGGACAGATTTCCGAACACATCTCCGTTTTCATAAAGCCCAGTTATGGCAACGGTATATTGAGCACGCTTTAACATATATTTTTCAACGACAAAACGTAGCATCAATACGGTGTCTTTACCCGCTGAAAGATTAAGGCTCTGCTCCTGAAATTTGGTATTTCCAATACGATCGGGAGATGAGTATAAGAGTTTTAGCTGTTCATCCGTCGTACCGATGTTGATCGCACGAGCCTTTATAAAGATCGAATCACCGACCTGTCTGAGGTACTGTTGGGCAGTAAGATCCTGCAGGATCACTCCTCGTTTTAAGGGGACATCAATGGTCACCAATTTGGTTTGGAGCAAGGTACCCGTAGCACTGCGCAGTTCAATCTTCAGCTGCTGTCCTTTCAATCGAGAAAGCGCCTTACCCTGCAAGCGCTGGCTAAAAAAACGCTTTTTCCCAGCGGGTATATTTACGGGTATCTGCGTTGTCCCCAATGTCCCGAGTCCCTGCGGCAGCACAAAATCGATCCTACCGATAAAAGTTTCCATAGAGGAATTATACAGCTGCAGATCGATGCTATTTAAACCGGCCTCTAACTGGACATGGTCTGCAACGCCTAACTCAACAGACACCGCAGACTGCCCGTATATAAACAGCCCCGTCAACAGAAGCCACCCCAAAAGAAAGCTTTTAACGATATGGTAATATTTGCTGGACACGTTTACATCCGGTTACTGAGGGATCAACAGGTATAACAGCGACACACTATAGGCTCCCGATTTGGATTCGCTCACCTGTCCGGGTGTCAGGTTGGCCCAGTAGCCAACGTTAAATGATTGCACCTGCTTTTTATCAGCCGAAGCAGCAGACAACAACATTTGCTCCTGTGCGCTTAACGAGATCTTAGGATTGGTTTTTATTTTATTCAGACCACCTCCAGGAGTCAGCTGAAGCGATAATATGGACAAAGGAAGAGTACCGCCTCCGTTTCTTACTATTTCCGGTTCCAGTGCTTTTACCCTCAGCTCAAAGTCGGTCACCGAATGTACACGTATTGCATCTGGCATCTGTAGGGCTACCCCTTGCAAATAGTCCTTTTGCGTCGAAAACTGCAAAGTAGCATTTGCCGCTTCAGCAGCAATCTCCAAGCTATAATCAGGCTCCATATCGACCATGGCCCCATCTGTCAGACGCGGAGGCAACTGCATCTCATAATTAATCTCCTGCGTTCCAATTATTTTCCCCTGTCCATTATATAACGTAAACAATAGTGGAATACGATATTTTAAGTATGTGTACTGGTCAGGGCTAAGGTAGTCATCCAAATACTTTCCTTGCGCTATCGTCAATGCACTATACAATTGATATTGCACATAGTATCTCCCATTGCTACTGATTGGCTGTTTTGCCCGGTCAATTAACAGAACTTCGTTACTATTCTGAAGAACAATCGGGTTGCGGCTGGCCCCAATGCCATCCAGGCGGAAAGCGGGATCATTATTGTCCGCAGTCCAGCGGAGACTGATCTTATCTGGAGGAAAAGTATTGCCACTTCGATTTTTCCCGCCTGCAATAGTACGTATCGGCGCTAGTAACCGTACTCCCAAACTCCAGTCACGTTCGTTAACAGCTGTTCCATTGAGATCAAACTGGAAAACATTAAAACGGTCGCCTGTTGTTTTTCCCAGATAGGAAGTGATTTCGAAATAGTTGTCTGACCAAACCGAAAATCTCAATTGTGCATGGACAGCCGCAGTGAGGAAAATAAATCCGCTCAGCAGACTAAAGGATCTAATTTTTTGCCACATGTTTAAACTCCAGTTCCGCGATCTTTACTACGTCCTGATCGCCATAAAATGCCAATATAGAAGCTAGATAGCTGCCCGATTTCAATGTCTTTGGAATGCCTATATACTGCATGCGCTTATCTCCGGGCAGGCAATAAAAATTAAGATTATCCACGACCGTTTTTTCTCCGGTATCCTGATTTAGGAATTCAGCCCTCATGCGTCCTTCCAGCCATATATTTCCGGTGACTTCGTAACTTATTTCTAAGAACTGGCCCAATGTATCCAGATCCTTGTGTAGCAAATTTGTGATTTCCAGGTCAGGTGCTTCCCTGCCATTAAATCGGTGATAAACTTTCACCCCTGAACGCACAGCGAGACGGATATTTGCCCCCTCCTGTTTTTCGCGGGCTCTTGGATTCAACTGTGTCACGAAAAGCATGGTTGTATGCACCGGTACATCCGCGCTGAACTTCGCATTCTGCGGTACCTGCATATGCAGCTGCAGACGTTTGGATTCTCCGGGCTTCAAAGAAAAATAAGATTCCGATACCGATAGCCAGTCCGCGCAGCTAGTAGCCAGAGTTCCCTTCGGACTCAAAACGTTATCACCATAGACAGAGTATGCCCAATCCTCGAAGGATACACCAAGTTCAAGTGTATAATCCTTACTTGGATTAGTGACATCCAGAAATTGCGTCTGCGCCTGTCCGGCATCACCTACAAAATAAAGCCTTGGTGGCCCCACAGTTAACCCAGTCTGCGAAAATCCGGCCAACACAGTACATAAAAATAAAATTGAAAAGGTGATCTGTTTCATAAGCTTAAATTCATTGGCCTAAAATATACAAAATACAGGTATCCGGAGATACCTGTATGCGCATGTTTTTCGTAGGGTTTAGGGTCTCTGTTTAATTTGCCGCGATTGTGTATACCACATCAATGGTGTATTTTGCTTTGGTATCTTTGCCGCCATTGCCCAATAGATCTTTTACGGTAGTCTCACTAAGAGGCTTACCGATGTATTTCACATCCAGTTCTTTTCCTAATACAGAAGATTCAGCAGTACTTGTATTTCCAAACGGTCCAAACTCCATGTTCACATCAGTACTTGCGGACTGGCCTCCAACCTGAATTTCCACCAGTTTTTTTGCATCATACGATCCGGCACCATTCCCTGCAACCTTGGTAAAGTTGCCATTTGCAGATAGGGAAGCTTTAATCTTGTACCCTGAACCGACTGAAGACACTTTCAGTTGTTTGGCTACCAATTTTTGCACCCCGTTGGTGTAGTCAGCAGCTTTTTCGTACTTTAAAGTAACCTCATCATCGTAACCCGAAGTGACGCCATTTCCATCATTGCTCTGGCCTGCTCCACTTCCAATTTCAATAGACTGGAAGGGATTCAGTTCGACGTTCAATTTTACCTTTGCAGATGATTGTGCGTTAGCGAAAGATAATGAACCCATAACAGCGATTGCGGCGAAAATAATTTTTTTCATTTTATTTTTTTTAATTTTTAAGGTATTAATTCTTTTCATTTATCCTCTTGGGACAACACAAAGGTACATCGCCACTCTCGGCAAAAAGTATGAATTTCGTCCTAAAAAGTATGAAAAGGAGACCTTGTAGTTTCTTGTAGCTGTTCAGCTACAAGGCAATACCCACAGCTATAAAGCTTGATGCAGGAAAGTTAGCAGAAAATAAAAATGGCTGATTTTTACTTAGTTTCAATACTATAAAGCACATCATTGGTAAAAGTCACGGATTTATTCTTTTCCACGTAATTGATCAATTCATTGGCACCGGGGCCGTGATATGATACATCGAAAAGCGCATCAAAAGTAGGTGAATCCGAAGCAATGAGCACTTCCTCCCGTGTTGAAAGTGGATTGGCTTCCATTTGTCTTGATACATGAGCGTTCACCGCCCTTGCTTTCACACGTATGGGCGGAACAGGAAACGCATTCACCTGCTCACCATCAAGTCTGACGAAAGCCTGATTTGCCAATTTAACTTTTACCTCGTAGCTCGACGTACTAAAAATAGAAAGGTGCCTCTTTTGGACAGACTCGACACCGTTTTGATAATCGTCAAGTGTATGATAAGCTAACGTAACAGTCGACTGGTCAGGATTGATCGCCAGGTGTTGCACATCGTGCAATACCACATTTAGCTTGACCGTTGTCTGTGCCGAGGCAGCAGTCGCTATACCCCCCAATGCCAAAAACAATGCAACCTCTTTCATACGCTTTCGTTGTTTTACTATAAATATAGCTGTTATTGTAAAAACGAAAGAATAAAGACCAGCGTTTTTCCTTTTTTAGACTGTATTTTTTTTAATACAATACGCTACTTATAATTGCCAGCGCTTACGGTATTCACTGGGAGTCATTCCGATTTCTTTTAAAAAAAAAGTACTAAAATTATTGACATCGGTATAACCAAGTTCCCAGGCTATTTGCTTAATGCTATAGGAAGCCTCTGTAAGCAGCTTTTTCGCCTCGCGCAAAAGTTCGGCAACAATCACCTCTTTAGGGGTCACGCCGAGCGCAGATTTGGTCAGATTGGTTAACTTTTTGCTTCCGATATTGAGCTGTGCAGCGTAAAAGGCCACCTGCTTTTCTTTTTTGACCTGCTGCCGTACCAATTCTTGAAAATGCCTGACCAGGGCGATATCAGAGCCATGCCCCAGCATTTCACCGGACTGCCTCTCCTCCATGTGAATGGCAGCCAGCAGCACAATCTGTTTGACTATATTATAAGCCAGATCTCTATAGATAGCCTGATTATAATTGAGTTTGGAAAGCTTCAGCTGCGTACCTACAAAGTCATAATAAGTCGCGTATTCCTTGGGCACGCTCAGCAATCTATATGTATACTCCTGTTTATTAAATGATTTAAAATTGCGCAGAAAGGCAGCATCAACATCTGTACGGGCAAAAAAACTCTCAGAGAAATAGATAATCAAAAAACCCTGTGTCTCGCTTGGATCGGCATCAATATGTACTCCCCGCGGCACCAATACGAGGCTGTATTCGCCAATTTCAACAATATCCTGATTAATTTTTACCCTACAGCCGCCAGCAGAGACAAAAAGTACAATATAATTATCTGCTGCCACTGCATCACCCATACCCGAAGACCCCCGCTCTACCCCAATCACACGATGAACTCCAAATTCCATAGATTCTAATTATCGAAAAAACCGCCTGAACACGCTCAATAACAATAGGCCGCACGAATTTAGCAATAATTTACACACAAAAAAAGCGCATCCTTGTTTCAAGGATGCGCTTCAATTAAACGCATTAGTCCACTATATTTGCTTATCTGCCTGCCGGAGAGTTTTTCACACAACGGATCTGTACAGCTTCCGAATCCGTGGCTGTCCGCCAGCCGATGCCATAACCGATATCACCGGCGCTACCAGTTAAATGGAGCGTTTTATACCCCCCTGATGCCGTAGTCACCAAGTAAGCAGCTTCGCGGCCAACTGTAGCACCAATATCGTCATTCGGGTAATATCCACCAAAGGAGAAGAACAGGTACTTGCCACGTTCCGATACCGGAAGAGTCACAGGATCTGTCAACACACCAAAGAACATTCCCAACATGGTACTTGGGGTTCCATTGTAGTAATCTACATAACGTGCCGGAGGACTCCACGGGTTTGGTCCAGGATTGTCAGCAGCACCTGAATTGGTGCGATCCCATAACTTTTGAATTTCCGACTCCATAGGCAACCGCCATTCACCAGCACGCGCAACGAGTTTACACGGATCTCCGGTGCCACCATTTGATTTGTTTGCTGAAGCATTTGTACCGTTGATCTGTTTAGGCAGCAGACGGTCAGGGAACCAGTAATCGCCTTTTCCGAATGCATATTTACCTGTTGAGGGATCGTAGACAAGGTTATTTAGCGCCCAGTCTTCATCACCCACATTGACCGAAACAGGAGCTTTCAATGTAAATTCCAAGATGTATTTTACGCCTGGCTTCAGATTCCAGCCGCCCTTGTCCACATCTTTCGCCGCACTCCCACCGATAGATACTCCCTTCAATCGGACAATTCCATTACTTGTTGCCGACGTCGTAATAAAAGTCGAATCCGAATTAATGATCGAACCTGATGTATTTTTCAAACGAAACGTAACTGGGTTTACGTCCCCTTTAAACGAAAGGGCACCATCGGATAGAGCCACGTCGACAGCAGCATGGGAAGGCTCGATACTCGCGCCAGCAATACTACCAACTACGCCTATAGCGGACGCATCAAATTTTAATGACACTTGCGTAAACAAATGTGCTAAATCGGCATTCAGAACGTTTTGACCTTCTTTCACTTCATATTCCACCTGATCCAGCATAAAGTCCTGGTCAGCTGTCAAACCTGTAAAATTCACAGCACTTAAAGTTGCCCCAGCTTCAATCCTTGGCAATGCCTTATTGGTGCCCGAAGCATAAATGACAAACGTATATTTTCCTTTTTCAATGGCAAAGTCCTGCGCACCGTTCCCCTGGGTAAAAGACTTTGTCTCCTTATATACCCCTGCAGCATCAAAAATAGCCACATAATAAGTGGTCCCATCCTTTAACGCAATCTGCTCACCACCCGTAGAAACGCTCGCTGCTTTAGTCGCCGCTTTAAGACCTGAGAGCGAATTAGTCTTCTCTTCGGTCAGCGTAGCGACCAAAGTATACTGATTGTCAAAAGGGATCTCAACAGATTGCGCTACAGCCGTATAGCGGCGGCCCACTGATGCACCTTTTATAGCCTCGGCTTTCGCATGGCTCTGTCCAATATTCAAGCGCACGGTGGTACCCGTTTGAATCCCAGCTTCGTTGCTGTCCTTGCTACACGAAGAAATCAGTAAGGCAAGTGACAATAGGGAAGCTATCGTAATGTTAAATATAAGTTTTTTCATAAAAAGATTGTTTATACTACCAATTATTAAACATCGATTTAATTCCATTCCACATCTTGACTTTGGGTTTCCGTCTGCCAGGACTCGGTCACTGTACCCTGTACTGAACCCGCCGCAACACTGTATTCAAGCGCTACATTTTGGGTCTTGACACAAGGTCTCTCATAAGGCAAGCGGACATCCGCACTCAGTAAAATTTCGTTTTTTGTTTTCATATTTTATATTTTAAAAATGTATAAAAAGCACCTGCATAGTGTAACAAAAAAACTATCAAAAATAAAGTTTAAAAAACTAATATATAGATAATTACAATAAACAATAATATAACCTTTGTCCCTTAAAAAGTTGCACGAAGGTAGACAATATTGAAAAACCAGAAAAAGATTTCGAGGCATCTTTCCTCCCTTGTAGCTAGGATACTACAAGTCCTTCCCTTCTCCAACACGCGGATGTCCATGAGCTTCGATAAGTGGCATACAGAGACCGCAAGCACGTTAGAAATTTGAAAAAACAATAGGCCATCCAACTGGAGAGTGCGGCGGCATGTAGTTGTAAATACAGCAACCAAACGATATAATTAATTGTTTATACACTTAATATAATTGAAATAACAATTTCAATTATAAACAAGAAACTAAAAAAGCTAAAACGTTAAACTAAATGCACTAATACAATAAAACAGGACGCCACAGATTGTTTATCAATAAACACAAATAACATATATTGACTACTATTTTAATATAGACACTATTGAATAACATACAGAAACCATGCATGTCCTGAAATATATTTAATATGACTAAGTTTAAAAAGATCCTTCAAAAGACCCTTTAAAAAATACTTGTTCAAACATGTTAATTATAAAACAAAAAAAATATTCAAATTTATTTTAAAACTGCAAAAACAAAATCCCAACAACTTTGTTCCAGCTACGTAAAGAGCAGGCAACCGTTCAACATTACGTGCACAAAGCGATATAACGAACAGAACTTGCAAGGATATATAAACCTTATTAATGCTGAAGCAATAAAGAGTTTAAATGTTTAAGTAGCAGATGAAAAATATATTAGAAAATATTTTACAATTTTTTTTTGCACAAGTTGATATTTAGTCGTAATATTACAATTCGAATACAGTATTGTAGTTAGCCGAGATTGGAAGAGAATAAAGACATATATAATTTATTACATTAACAGGAATAGAAACCAAAATTTACGCCAGCGACAACGAAGAAGTTTACCTGTACGCAGAGGTAGGCGGTTGGTCAAAGCGTCGATTTTTAAAAAAAAATTTAACAATGAAGTATTAAACTGTCCATTAAATTTTAAACCCCACGCTAGCAATAACGTGGCATTATCCAAATAATATTATCATGAATACAAACGCAAAAAAAATGTACGTTGCTCCGTCCATTAAGGAGCACGTTATTGAGCTGGAGCAAGGGATTGCTGCAGGCTCGCAACCCGCACAACCAGGAAGCGGAGGAGTTACAGTTGATGACCAAGAAGGTACTGGCGGATCTGGCTGGGATACAGGCAGCTTCTAAGTATTTATCCTTGACACTAACATTCTTATTAAAATTATGAAAACATTCAACAAAAACTTCGCAAGCAAGTTTGCACTTGCCGCATACTTGGCATTGGGCACGTTAGCCGTAACAAGCTGTAATAAAGACACGCAAAATGGACAGGAAATCCCCAATGGCAAAGCTCAAGTAATGGTCCGCATCGCAGGTATTAGCGATGGAGAAGATATTAAAACCAAAGGTAGCAACCGCTCAGCATCAACAAGACACTCTCTTCAACTCGTAGAAGGAAATGGCTTTGATGCCCTTGTTGGGGTAGACAATCAATTACCAGCATCCGAAATCGCTACAGCAGGTCAATCGGGCATAAGAGCAGCCAACGGCACCCGTGCGGCATCCCCAGTTGTTAGCGGTACAAAATACCGTTTATTCCTGTATAAAAAGGATGGCACAAACTACACATTTGAAAAATCCGTAGAGCTAGCCGCGGGCACGGAAGCACCTGTAAATGTCAGTGATGGCGCCACATACAAATGGGTGGCCATGTCCTACAATTCTACAGATAACCAAGTCCCTGAAAACCAAAACCTAGCATTACCGGGCAACACGGATGTGTTGCGTGCTACAGGCGAATTTACAGTGAGTGGAGCAGCGGTTCCTATCAACGTGAACTTTAGCCGTGTGTTTGCCCGTATTGGTATTGAAATCAATACGATGGGTATGTTTGCCCCCATAAACTCAGCCACCGTAACTGTCAGTGGACAGAATGCAAAAACAGGTACATTGGACGTTGCAACGGGAGCTTTTGTTGGTGGACTTACAGACGTGAGCCTTCCAGCGTTAACCTACGCAGATTTCGTCAATGCACCTGGATCTGACGGACAGCAAAAAATTGCATACTACTATACAGCAGATCAAACTCAACAAAGTCTTCAAGTAACGGTCAGCGCACTCAAAATCAAGTTGGAAGATGGCAGCGAGCGCTCCTTTGCTAATAATGCGCCACTTCAAAGATCACAAACCATTACTCCTGAACGTGGTAAAAATCATCGTTTCTTGGTGGGTATTACTGAGTCGCCGTTGACATTTGGTGGCGTGCAATGGTCTAGAGCGAACTTGTACTATCAGGCAGGCTACAACCCCTACCGTTTCTACCATTTCAATCAGCCAACGAACGATCCGAGAAGCTTTTTCTCTTATGGTGGTGCTAAACCAGGCGTTTTGGCTAGGCAGGTACTTCCTCAAGACCCATGTGCGTTAGTATATCCAGCGGGTCTATGGAAAACACCTGCGAAAGCGGATTTAGCGTCGCTTACTTCAGGAGGTATTACTGGAATTTTGGGTGACCTTAATTTGAATGTTCTTGGCAGCACAGTCGACCTTCTAATAGGCGCCCAAAATATATTAGCGACACCTGTATCAGGTTCAACAGCAGGCACTGGTTATGCTGAATTTACAGCTACTGGAACAAATACAGCTTATGGCGCAAATACTTCAGCAACGAACAAACTTCGTTTCAACTACAACGGCTTTATGCGCGATATCAGTGTGGTAGAGGACCTAATTCAACTTGATTTGGGCACAACAGGTGGCAGGTACACAGCGTTTTGGACAAATGACCGCTCTTTGAGCTTGCCTTTGAATCTTGCTGACCTAGGCGTAACTCATTACTTGGGGAATTTCCACAATGGAGGTCTTCTTACAGGTGGCAGTGGTTTCAAAGCATTCAGGTCGACCAACTTACTTGGCATTAGTGTCTTAGGTGGGCTAGATGTCATCAAGTCTTCTTTAATGAACGTACGTTGCGTACGCAACACCGCTTGGAACCCAGCTGCTCCTGGGTACAACCCAAATCCAGTTCTTCCGAACTAATGATTGCCAATCGCAAACTTTTTTAAGTTTAGCATATAAAAATAACAATAGGAGCTCATTTTAGAGCTCCTATTGTATCCCATAATCGCCATTTATTAATTCCCATTTTGTAGTTATTTTACTACACCATCCCATTTTTACACGATTTTCGTAAATTTTCACACGGCCATTTCCATTTAGATTTTTTACTTTTGGGCCATCGAGTCATTTTTTTTGCGTTTGGCTTGATAATATTAATGGATAGAATGGGACGAAGGCGTTTGTCCCATTCCTTTTTGTCGCGATCAGCAAACACACTCCACTTAGCTGACAGACAGCATATTATAACAATAAAAATGGGAAAAGTTACAAACAATGAATTAGCAACACTGATATCATCCAGGCTAACTACAATCATGAATCTTACGGGACTCTCACTGGAAGGGATCGCCAAATTCGTTGGTCTGACCGCAGGGCCGTTACGTAGCCATTACAACAAAACACTAACGATCTCTGTTGAACATGTCGCCAAGATATGTCAGCCTTTTTCCATTTCACTGTCTGATTTTTTTAATCCAGAATACGTACTGACACTAGAGATCGCTAAAGCCCCCGATCTTGCACGTTTTAAAAACGAATTGCTGCTAGAACAACAAAACTTATTACTGAAAAATAATGTAAAACCTGTCGATGAAACTGTCCTTGGCGACCTGAAACAGCAACGCGAGTTTGTCGACCATATAGTCTGCACCTCCGATTATTTCTCCGATCCCAAAACATTGGAACAAATGGTCATCGACTTTCAGAAACAATACAAAGCACATTTTACGACCGAAAGGCTATACAGTTTGCTTCGAAAATATGTAGGTCGCGAAATCCTTCAACGCAAGCCCCTTCCCCGTACCAAATGTGATCGCCCTGCCAGCCGAAGACCGTTTATGTACTTCAAGGCTACAAAATAGGACAAGGCTCAACCAGGGCACTACTGCAATGGGTAATTAAAAAAAGCTCACTATCCAAAGCAACAGTAACAATCAGACGCACTCTGAAAAGCGAGCGCCAAGAGTTAATTTTCCCGATAGGTCCGCGGAATGTTGCCCGTCCTTTTTTTTACAAAATTTCTAAAATTGGACTCATCATTAAACCCCATTTCGTATGATATCTGTGCAATCGATAGGTTCGTATGCCTGATATAACGCAGTGCCTGCCTGACCAGAACATCTGTGATCAATGTTTTGGCAGACTTGCCTGTGATCGCTAAACAGCACTCAGTCAATTTTCGGGGCGTAACATGTAACTGTTCGGCATAAAACTGTACACTTGTATATTCCCGGTAATACTTATGCACGAGAACAGAAAAATTATTGACCAAACTTAAATCCAGCTGCTTTTCCTGCTTCTCCATATAAATACTCGCATTGAGACCGTGATACCCCTCGAGTAACAGCGCCTCAAGAAAATGATGTGCCATCAGCGGAAAAATAACTTCACCTCGCTGACTGACATTTTCTAAGCGTTCAATAAGTTGATGAAAAGACTGTTCGTCACGCAGCGGATCGTCTATCACTACAATAGGATGACTACCAAAAAACAAGCTGGAATTTAAGAGAGCTGAATCTTCTTTAGATCGCTCATAAAATGAAGCCGTAAACAAAAATATATACCCGTCGCCCTCCTCAGCATTCAGGAAATCAAGCTGACAACCCGGCCTGATAAATGCAAGCTCTCCCTTTTGGAACTGATGCAGCTCACCGTCCACAGTAGCTGCCACCGGCTGCCACAATTTGACAATAGCGAAATAAGGCTCATTTCTTTGCGCCTCAATAAGGTATTTGCTATTTAACGCTTTTAACGAAAGCGCCTGCATATCAGTTCTTCTTATATTGACCAGCTGATAATTTATCATGTGATAGTATTGAAATCACTTTTGTTACATTCTCGTCTCTCTTTTTTATCGAGCAGCCATATCACAATTTGGCCGAACATTTCTCTGTTTCGATAAGTATTGTTTTCTATTTTCAGGCGAATTCATCTCCCGTCTGTTTTCGTACGCCTTTGGATTTATATTCTACTACTTCTTTTTAAACAAGCTATTCGGTTAAAAATAGTAGTCTAATTCAGACTAGAAAAAAAACACATAACACTGATTATCAGTAAAATATTTTTTTAACAAGCATAAGAGGCTTTTTTTGTCTTGCCGACATTTCTACTTTTTTAATTTACCAGTTATTTTAACGCTGTATTTTGCACGGATTTAAAAAAAAAGCAGTATATTTGATTAAGCGAAATAGTAGTCTGAATTAGACTAATTCATATATACTACTATCTTTACACTCAGACAATAGCAAAAGTGTATATGATAAATTTCGATTTCGCCCTGTTGGACACTAAACCAAATGCTGTAATTGCATTAAAATTTATTGACAATCAACAAAACGAAGTTGTTGTAAAAACCGCTTTAAAAATTAGCCCAGCCAAGTGGGATGCTGATAAACAGCGGCCTACAAACATTTACCTCAAAAAATATAAAAAGCTCAATGCTAAATTGGATGCACTGAAAGTAGGTGTTTCTCATTATCTGCAAGAAGTCGCTCTTAAACAACGCAAATTTTCAGCCAATATTTTAACAAGGCTCATAAAAAAATGTTGCTTATTGGGCGAAAACAATGTTTACCTTGATGGCAGCCTTTCACAGGCCACCGACAACTTTATCAACAGCCGGTTGCATCTCATCTCTACTACTACTTACAGGCGATACATGGTCTTTTTCAGATTGCTGAAACGCTTTGAAGGGCATCAGCGCAAACAGCTGATGATCAAAGATGTAAACAGCAATTTTGTTAAAGAGTTTATTCATTATGGCGAAGCCGAAATGTACAGTCCCAGCACCATCCATCGCACCATACACTTTATTCGGACAGTACTTAATTTTCTGGAAAAGAGAGGCATACGCACCTATGTCTATGAACTGGAGCTTCCAAAGCTCAAAAAGCAGCACTGCGTGGTTAGCCTCACCGAAGACGAACTGATCACTATCAAAAAGACAGACGTACCGCCACAACTGAAAGCGGCCAAAGACTGGCTGATGATCAGCTGCTATACCGGACAGCGTGTGTCAGATTTTATGAATTTCAATCTCGGCATGATGGAAACTCTTGACGGAAAACCATGCTTATCCTTTACTCAGCAAAAAACACAAAAAACAATTTTACTACCCCTCCATCCGTCCGCATTACACGTACTGTCAGAAAATGGAAATAATTTTCCAACAAAACTCCCCGCGCAAAAATATAATGAACAGATCAAGGAAATCGTCCGGTTGGCGGGTATCACTGCACTGATCAAGGTACGGACCCGAAATGGTTTTCGTGCCACAGAAAAGCTTGTTCATAAATGGGAAGCTATTACCAGCCACATCGGCCGCCGCAGCTTTGCCTCCAATTTTTATGGCAAGATTCCCACCCCTTTACTTATGGAGGCCACGGGTCACAGCACCGAGCAAATGTTTCAGCGCTATATCAGCAGTACGAATACAGAAAGAACACGCTCGCTGGCCACCTATCTTGACGAAATGTATAGAAACAAATTTGTGGATCAACATAGTGCTAGCACCGATACAGCAACCGACACGCTCACAAATTAATTAATCCCTATCAGTCAGCAGGGTATCAAGACTCGGGCTTGCTAATCCGAAAGAAAAGCATTAACTTACTATGTATTTATTTTCATTATGGCTCGAGTCGAAAAGATGAATTCAGTCAATTATTTGCCCATACAAACCAGCGGAAGGTTCCTCATCATGGCACCTGATAAAACGATCGTTGGCCTAAGTGAAAACATGCTGACTTCAGGCTCAGATATCCAGAGCTTGTTGGGGATTCACTTACCTGCTTTTTTAGAAAGTCTCTTCGATTTACCATCGGAGCTATCGACCATCCTGAATGATATCTCCCAAATACCAACCACTGGAACAACATTTGTTGTTAAAGACAATGACTCTGCTTACTACTTGCACCTCTGTGCACACAAAGGGCATTTTTTTATCCGTATAGAAGAAAAAATAGAAGAAGTCATATTCTCCAAACAAATAAATGCGTTCCATTTTTCTGCCTATGATAATGCGGGAGCTATGTGGCACACATTAATAAATGCGGTACAGCATATATCAGCATTTGATGTGATTACGGTCGCTCAGATTTTTGAAGATCGTACCAGCAAAATATTATATTCGACCTGTACTGAATCATCTTTTGCCGGAAAACTTTTCTCGAAAACCTTTATATCCGACGCCCTTTATACTTTCTTTTCTGGAAATGAATCCGTATATATCCCCGACATGCAAGATCGTGAGCAAAAATTGTGCACACGGCTGTCGCTATCACATATTCCCATAGAATATTCTCCCTTACCACAAAAACCCAAGTTTAGCAAGCTGATTGGCGCCAGTTCGACACTAGCAATACCCATTGTCATCAACAATATCTTATGGGGAATCGTGATCGGCATAAACCGACAACCCAAAAAAATTGACTATCAGAAACGTGTACTATGCCAACTGCTGGTCCAAAATGCCGCCATACGTCAAAAACAACTGCTAAACCAAAAAGGAGAAAGCTTTTATGCAATTATAAAAGAGACAAAAAATCAGCTGGATGAACAGCTTACCTCTGGCCGTTCACTAAATTATTGTTTATTACAACATCTAGACAGTATTGCAAGCTTAGCACATGCCGACGGAGTAGCCATTTATCATCATGGCGTGATTACCAAACAGGGTAGTGTACCTTCCAATAAACAAATCAGCAAAATGGTCGATATCATCAGACAGACCGGTAAAAATCTGTTCAAAGACAATAACTTCAGGCTTAAACGCAAACAGTTATTTGACGAACCGCTACGTATTGCGGGAGTAGCCGCATTGCGTGTAGCAGATGAAAGAGACCACTGGATTATATGGTTTAGAAACGAAAGTAAATTTACGATTTTGGAACTCGAAGAATCCAAAGCGATAAAAGATGATGAGAGTAAACAGGAATTTATTCTCACCGAAACCGAAATACTGGACACCGCGATCTTTTGGAACGATGAGGACATCTCATTCATGAAAAGTTTAGATAGAATGATCGGTAAAGCAGTATTTTTAAGAACAAAAGAAGAAGCTAAGACCCGTGAAATCCTTATCAGTACCAATAATGAGCTTCAGATGATTACACATACATTATCCCATGATTTAAAAAATCCGCTTTCTTCAGCGAAATTGAGCGTTGCTTTTTTCCAGCGCCAAGCCGAATTATCCCAGATGCATCAACGATGGTTATCAAATCTAGAGGAGAGTGTAAATAATATGGAGGAAATCATCAACAAAACGGTGGAATTTATGCGCTCCAAAAGTTTTTCCTTTGTTAAAGAGCAAATTGCTATACACCTTCTTATCCAGCCGATTTTTGAAGAGTGCAAAATAAAATACGACAATCCTACATGTCTACTTTCAACCGCGGATTTGCGTCCTGTCTACGGAGAGAAGGGCACGTTAACCCAGATTTTTTCCGCCATTATCGGGAATGCCGTACAATACTCAGCTCATTCTCAGGATCCTGAAATAATAATTAACAGCATAGCAAATGCACAGGGAATTGTCTATACCATTAGTGATAATGGTATTGGTATCCCTGAAGAGGAACTATTCAAAGTTAAATCAGCTTTCTACAGAGCACAAAATACGCCGCCTACCACTAGCGGATCTGGCATCGGTCTGACGCTGGCTAGCCGCCTGATGAAAATGCTGGGCGGAGATCTGCAGATCGAAAGCAAGCTTGAAAAAGGCACAACAGTCCGCTTGATTTTCCCAAAAGAATAGCCTAGGTCAACGGCCTGTACGCTTTCCCACATAACACACTGTCCCATACGACAAGCGACGCTCTCCCCCAGAAACTCCACTCGCCACTGTCGACTTACAAATCGTCTCAAAATCTCCTCAAATTGTCTCATCTCTTATTTAAAGCGATAGATTCTTCTAAATTTAAACCAATCAAATCACACCAATTATATGCAGTATCTGAAAACAACGATGCCAATTCGTCCGGGAACACACAACTATGATCGATAGGACTACGCTCCTGATCCGATACCATTTTTTTTAACATCAATATCCTTTAATAAACATTAGCTCATGAATTTTAAAATCAGCAGTTTTAAAGTGGCTACTAAATTATTGTTATTCAGCGGCAGTATCTCCGCTGGAGCCACATACTTTTCGCCGACAGCACTATATGCACAGCAACCGCATACTGCGCTCAAGGGTACTGTCAGGGACCAAAGCGGCGCACCTTTGGCCGGCGCCACCATTGCGGTTAAGGGAAGCAGCATCAGCACCTCTACCGATATCAAAGGTGAGTTTAGTCTGCCCAATATCAAAAAAAATGATGTACTTATCGTTCGGATGATTGGGTATGCCAACAAAGAGGTTACATTTAACGGTGGACCAACGCTGGCGATTCTGCTCGAATCGGATACGCATAACCTAGAGGAAGCTGTAGTGGTCGGTTATGGCTCCTTGGACAAGAAAGAGCTGACCAGCGCTGTGTCGAGTATCAAACAGAAAGATATGGTGGCAGGCGCCGTGTCACCATTGCTCGCCATACAGGGTAAAGTTCCGGGGCTCAGCGTCATCTCAACCAACGGTACAGACCCTAATGCGGGAATATCCTTACAACTTCGGGGTGTTAACTCCGTAAATGCATCGCAAGGTCCACTGGTGGTCATTGACGGTGTTCCGGGCGGCGATATCAACTCCGTGGCCAAAGAAGATATTGAGTCCATCAACGTGCTTCGCGATGCTTCGGCAGCAGCCATTTATGGTACGCGCGCATCGGGTGGCGTTATTCTAATTACTACCAAGCGGCCTCAAGTAGGTAACGCTCAGGTCAATTTCACGTCTGAATATTTTGTGGAGACCATCCGCAAGCGACCTAAAGTACTATCCGCCGAAAAATTTGTGGAATACGGGCTAGGAAAAGATCTGGGACATCGTACCGACTGGTACGACGAAGTGACTAATAACAACCCCTTCAGTCATAGACAGGTAGTGAATATCAGCGGCGGGTCAGAAAATGCCAATGTCTATACGACCTTTACCAAAAGGGATGCAAAAGGCATGGCCATCACATCCAAGCGGGATGAGATCGGCGGCCGTATCAACAGTGCTTTCAAATTTTTTGACGGTTTCGCCGAATTGAATACCAACGTCAGTTACAATCAGGTGAAAGCATATGGTGCTAACAGTGATATTTTCAACAATAACGATATCTTTAATATGGCACTGGTAATGAATCCTACCGAGACACCCTACAATCCGAGCGATGTAAGTGGGTATAACGTCCTGGAGGGGGGATATGACACTTGGAATCCCGTTGCAGAGGCTCGCCTGCGTAGCGATCAGAAACAGTTTAAATACTTGCTGGCCAATGCCACGTTGAAATTAAACCTAACCGATCACCTGACGGCCAGTGCCACCGTGGGCATTAAAAACAACTCTGAGCATGGCACTTACTATCGCTCGGCGCAACATCGGATATCGCGGGAAAACAATGTGGACGGTTTTGCCAAACAATATTATAGCCGATTCAACGACCGTGTTTTTGAATGGACCATTAATTACAACAATCGTTGGGATAAACACTCAGTAAACGCTGTAGCCGGTTATAGCTATCAGGACTTTAATGGACAAGGATTCTCTGCCGAAAACTCCAATTTTCCAGTGGATGGAATTGCCGAGCACGATATGGGTACAGGTACTTACCTTCCTGATGGCCGTGCAGGCTTAGGTTCCTGGAAAAACCCCTGGGTAAAGCTTGCAGCCTTCTTTGGCCGTGTAAACTATTCCTACCTCGATCGCTATATCGTGACCGCTACTGCCCGTTACGAGGGCTCAAGCAAATTTGCGCCCCAAAATAGATGGGGATTTTTTCCGGGCGTTTCTGCCGGCTGGCGGGTATCGCAGGAACCTTTCCTACAAGATGTTCAATTTATTAACGATCTTAAGTTGAGGGCTGGCTACGGTGAGACCGGCAATGAGGGCTTCGACGCCAAAGTCGCTACACGGATGTACAGCGCCGACACCTGGTTTCTACAAGACGGCAAGTGGTTTAGAACGTATGGCGTCATGCACAACCAAAATCCAGATATCAAATGGGAAGTCAAAAAGGAGTATAATCTAGGGCTCGACTTTACTGTCCTCAACAACCGGCTTAGTGGACGATTTGACCTTTACAAGCGTAAGATCGACGACCTCATCTATGATATCAGTGTCTCGCAGCCGCCAGCCATACATGACAAAACAACCATGAATGTCGGCAGCATGCAAAATACCGGTTACGAGTTCGAACTGAATTTCAAAGCCGTTGACAACGAAAACTTTACATACACGACAGGCCTTGTTGCTTCTCATAATAAAAGCCGGCTCAACAGTCTTTGGGGCAGCCAGACCTTCACCGACCGTAAAGATTTTCCTGCTCCTGGATCACCAGGATCGGCCGTACGTCTTTATCCCGGACAAGATATCGGACAATTTTTCATTTGGAAATTTGCCGGCTTCACCGATGACGGTTATTGGATGCTTTATGATAAAGACGGCAACGCCTTTGATGTACGCGATCGCAATAAAACCGTAGGAGATAAAGCCTTTGTCGGCAATGCCATTCCTACACTGCAGCTTTCGTGGAACAACCAGTTTACCTACAAAAACTGGGATGCCAGTATCTATATGCGGAGCTGGATCGGTCACGATGTCTTTAACATGATCAACATGTACTATAGCCTGCCCAATGTAAAAGGTCAAAATGTTCTGGAAGACGCCTTTGAAAAGCATAAAAATATCAAGGGCGAAAAAGAGCTGAGTGACTACTGGCTCGAGAAAGGCACCTTCCTCAAGGTCGACGCACTTAATATTGGCTACCGCTTTAACCAACACTGGCTCAAACCCCTAAAATCCATGCGGGTCTATGCCACAGCACGGGATCTCTTTGTGTTTACCAACTACAGCGGCTTGGATCCGGAGGTAAATATTAATGGCTTGGAGCCCGGATTTGAGGAGCGCAATGCCTACCCCAAAACTCGCACATTCATGCTTGGACTTCAAGTAAACTTTTAACCGCATCAACCATGAAAAAATACATTTCAATAGCAACATTATCCCTCGCTCTTTTGGTATCAGGATGTACCAAATTAGATCAAGAGTTTTATAGTTCAGTAACACCAGACACTTTCTTCAAAAGTGAAAAAGATATCAAAGCAGCTCTGTTCAGACCGTTTACACATGCCAAATGGTACCTTGGCGAGGACCGCTGGCGTCTTCAGGAATATACCGCAGACAACTTTGCGATTACCACCAAAGGACGTCACTGGTATAACGGTGGTGAAAACGAACGCTATCATTACCACCGCTGGACAGCCGATGACAACTGGGTTTGGGGAAGCTGGCGGGGTACATTAATGGGCGTAGCGCTTGCCCTCGACGCCAAAAGCGATCTGAGCAAATTAGATTATACCAAATTTGCATTGACCGAGGAGCGCAAAGCAGCCGATCTAGCGCAGCTGGATGCCTTGATAGCCTACTTTTATCTCCGCGGGTTAGACTATTTTGGTGGCATGCCGATTTTTGAATCCTTGGACCAAGAGTCGCTGCCCCGCAATACCGATCAAGAATTATTTGCACATATAGAAAAATTGCTGAAAGCAGCTATCGAAAACCTTCCGGCCAAAAAAGCTGGCGATAAGGAGGAAGGGGCAATTCGGAAAGCTGCAGCAGCAGCTATGCTTGCCCAGTTGTATTTTAATGCCGAAGCATACATCGGCAAGCCGATGTATGAAGAGAGTCGCAAGATCTCACAAGATATCATCAACAAGGTATATGGAGACTATGCATTGGATACGAAATGGAACGGTGTCCATGGCTTTAAAAACAATGAATCACCCGAAATTATCTGGTCTATGCCATCAGAATTCAAGATGCTTGAATACAACTGGTTTTATGCCGATTTCTATCACTACAATACTAAGCAGTTCTTTGATCAGGATATGGGAGGCAATAATGGTGCGCATCTCACACCTTCGCGAAAGCCAGACGGTTCGCTTTATAGTACAGATTTCAAACTCGGATCACCTTTTGAGACCTTTGACAAAGGGGACTTGCGAAAAGCACCTTACGTGTATCAGGGCTCAGACCAGTACGAGGGAATGTTTATTGTAGGCCCACACAAAACTCCCAGCGGCGAGGCGATCCTAGGCGGGGAGGAATATAAAGGCTTACCACTGAACTTCGTCGACCAGGTAGCCCGCTTTTCCGAAGTGGGTCCCGACAAAAAATACAGCTCTATCGATCAGTTACCTTCCAAAATGTCCGAAGGAGAAGAAAATACAGGTATACGTCTGGTCAAAGTTCCAATCCCAAACTTGGCCAACAACAGCCTTCGCTGGGGGGCAGACTTACCCGTGATTCGCCTGGCAGAAATTTATTATATGCTTGCAGAATGCCAATTCCGGTTGGGCAACAGCCAACAAGCTGCAGACCTATTTAATACCGTGCGCAAGCGCAACTTTGTCAACAACGCAGACCCTAATCCGGTCCAGGCGGCAACATTGGACAAGTATCGTGTGCTCGACGAATGGAGCATAGAATTTATCGGTGAAGGCCGTCGCCGCACCGACCTGATTCGCTGGAAAGCCTTTACGACCGAGCGCTGGTGGGATCATACCCCTAGCAATTCAGCTCATCTAAACCGCTTTCCGGTACCCAACCAAGCTATTGCTGGTAATAGCAGCCTAGCACAAAACCCAGGGTATTAACGCGAATAAGGCCATCTCATCTGAGATGGCCTTATTCGCGTTAAGTAATCAACTATTTATTTTTATCTTTTCCCGCATCCAGCTGTTGAAATCTTCATCCGACGGAATATTGAATTTTTTACGTAGTCTGTTTTTGCGGACCTGCACAGCACGTATGGTCACAAAAGTATATTCAGCGATGTTTTTGGTTGAAAAATTAAGGTAAGCCATTGCACAAAACTCGAGCTCGGAACTTCTAACTTTCGGGTCTATATCTTTCAGAGCCGCTATAAAATCGGGATACAGTTCATTGAATAAGATCAAAAATTCAGGGTTGTTGCTCTTTGCCAATGCTAACAAATTGCTGAATTTATTTTCTTCTATCTGCTCTGAAAGTTCCTTATTGTTTTCGGCGAGCATTTTATTGGCATGTTCCCGTTCGTTTAGCGCGTCCTCATGCTTTCCCTGTAGCTTCCGTTTGCGCCGGACATTCCAGGCAAAATAAACGCCAGCCAGCAGTAGCCCTCCGCCAACAAAGCTTGACAGCATAGTATTTCGCTCCAGAATATTTTCACTTTCTCTTTCGTTGGACTTTAGGATATGGCTCAATACCAGATTTATAACTTGCTGCTTTTTAATATCCAGCGAATCGTACAGATGATTGTATTTAAGCAAATAATCATTTGCTGTATCATCTCCCAATTTGTATTCACGATAAAAGTCAGACAATCTTTTATATTGGTCCCGCAGAGCCTCTTTATCATCCACTTCGACTGTATTAGCAAGGGCCTGGTTGTAATACTGAACTGCTTTTACAAGGTTTCCCCGCCTTTTCTCCAACTTTGCATAATTGACTAAGGTAGGAAAGAAGACCGGAATGTTATATTTGCGTATCAGATCCTTAGCCTCGTCCAAGCAGTGCTGTGCCCTATCAAAAGCACCTTTCTTAATGGCTATATCAGCCAGATCAGTAAGCACCTGAACGCGGTCCCAACTACTTTCTTTTTCCGTCTGACTGTGTAGCAGTTGCCAGTTCAATGCGGTATATTTTTCAACGGAATCCAAGGATCCCATCTGGCTGAACGTCGAGGCCATGGCACTATATGCGTCAAATTGATTTTTTTTTCGCACAACAACATCCAATGCCGGCAATAACCTGATCTGTTCCCGAAATTCGCCTAGGCCCAGGTCATATAGATTTAATTTTACATATGCTTCCCCTTTTAGACGGTGTATGTCCGACTGAAACACAAGACGCTCTTTATAATATTTTAGTTTTTCGGCGGCTTCCAGCTGATTTAACGCTTCCTTATATAAGCCAATGCTGATGAGCGCATCTGCAACCATTTGATAAGCTTCGGCTGTGCCCTTATCGTATTTCGACTCTTGCGCCAGCTGTAATGCTTGCATACCCGTTTTAATGGCTGGATAGAATTTCGCAGCGGAATGGTCCTCCCAAGTTTTATCTAGCAGGGAATCAATTTTTTTTATGGGATGGTTTTGTGGCCTTGCGACAATTATTGCAAAAAGATGTACTATCAAAAATATATATTTCATTTCCCTAGGATTTACTAAATTCTCCACCAATTGATGAATATTATACTTTGCAGCAACAAAATAGACTGCAAAAAATGATTAGCTAAATAGCTGTTGTATATGGTTGCGTTTACGGCAGCATTGACATATATCCCGAAACCCTAGAGCGCTGAACTAATATAATTAGGTGAGTAATTAAAACGTGGAGCAAAAAGACGCTTAGGCGCTGAGAAGTCTTGACATTTAACATCATTGTGAAAGGTGAATTAATATTGTAAATACTTTTTCTGCTGGCCATCCGAACCCGGTTTACAATAGGGGCAATAACATAGCCTGCCACGAAAATTTCATAGCAAAGATTGGCATTTGAGTAAAAATTATGCAAAAAAAACCCTTTCACATTGCTATCACACTTTTTTAAAAAACTGAAAAACAGCATGATACAATACCCAAATCGGTCCAACCACGTCAACCTGCGTTGAGCGTTAGCAAAATATTATTCCAGTTATCCGATGCTCCTCCGGATTCGCCCAGTCATTTAACTGTCCGGAAGGAAGATCATTTGTCTCTTCTCGTGTAATTTTCCGTCTTATGTCCTACCATGCATGTTGACAAAGGAGATTGTCAACGATGATTCATTATCTCCAGCACAAAGATTAGCAATTGACCAAAGATGCCAAAAAAAACAGATTTCACATCCGTATCACACTTTTGGGTGACCTTTCACTTTTCTAGCGAGCGGGCGACTGCGAGCGAACTCGCATATAAAATCCACGGAGAGCCAGGCCAGGAAGTTCATGCTCTAGTCGCACTTGATCTGCCTTGTCGGATCCCGCGCTTTCACGTCTGTGTCGATGGATCGATAAACCCAGGAATATTACGTCCTGATACAGTGCAATAAAAAAGGGGCTGTTCGATTAAATCGACAGCCCCGGGATATAGTATTGCGTTTGCCTTACCAGTTGATCAGACGGTTGTCATCGTCGGCTTTTTCCCAAGATTCCTGCGGATCATTGCTGATCGTCTGTCCAGGATTCGAACCTGCGGCGATACCTTGTTCCAGTTCCACGTCGATGGCTTCTATACGCGGGCTGATATAGATGTTTTTTGTAATTGTTTTCATCGTTTTTACTTCTTATCTTATGTAAATTACTCCTTGGCTATTATTGCGGGCAGGCGATTTTTTTGCGGCCGCTTCCTGAACCAACCATAGTTGTTTTGCCCTGAACCACTTGGGTGATTTTTACCGTATTTGTGTTGGCATCCCATGGTACTAGGTTAAAGCTCCCCGCTGTTAATACCAGTGGATAAAGTGGTCCACCTGAACTTTTACTACCGTATAGGGCTACCTGTCCGTCACGGCTGATGACTACTCGGATGATTGGATTGGACGCTGTTCCAGTCATGCTGTAAATCTGTGGAACGCTGCCACCCTCCACGTTGGTACCGCCATACACACTGCCGTCAGCGAACTGCACGTTCCGTGGGGCGATAGCAATTCCGGATTCAAACTGTATTTCCTGGGTGGCCAGTTTCGTACCATTCACTTCCATGTTGAAGGAGTTGTCTAGCTGTCTGATATCGAATACAAATCCATAGTCAGCGCCTGGTGCAGTTAGTGTTTGTGTCACCGTCTGTCCATTAGGAACTACCGTACCATCCACATTTGCGCCATTGCCAGATGATGCTGCAGGATAATCCCAATTGAGATCTGCTCCTCCGGTTACAGGCTGCGTACAGGTTTTGAAATTTAAATTCAGGTTGTACCGTTGTCCCGGCACAATTTGTAGGCCAGCCACAGATACATTGGACTTAGTCTCCCCGTCAATCGTAATTGAACCGAAGTTGAGCTCCCCGTTCGTTTCGCCAGGATGGATCAGCAGTGTCGGATTGCTGGACACCTGACGTAAGCCAGCCCCCAAAGTAGGAAACACGACGTTGGCTGTAGAAGTTGAGCCGTTATATGTGATGCTGCCATCGGCCAATTTTAGCGTGGCGCTGGCGTATGTCGGACTGATGGTCGTTGTTCCCAAAGTTGTGATTGCCCCTGTCATATCCGTCGCCATGCTGAGGTTGGTTGTCACCTCACTATATTGGTGCTTTAAGACTACGTTGAGGTTATTATCTCCCGATTGGACGGTTAAGTCTCCTTTGAAATACATCAGATCCGCGCTGATATTTTCAAGACTTGCGCTGGCTAGATCGGTTGCTGCAGTGACAGTGGGAACAGTAGAGGTACTATTGACTGAATAGGCTACAAATGTATAGGTCTGACCTGCATCCAATGAGATCTCGCTATTATTGTCCACCGAGTTGGTATAAGTTTTCTCAGTGACATAATCGCCATTACTATTGTACACGACCACTTTATACTTAATATTGTCTCCAAGGGGTGTACGCTCCTCCGTCACAGCAGCACGACTCCCAGTGGAAGCACGCAACACGTTGCCAGCGGTAGCTGAAGACGTGCTAGTTAACGTTGCTTCGAACGAACTGGTTTTAGTAAAAGGAATTACACGGGTTTGATCTGATGTCATTGAGCGATTACCGGTACTTGCTTTTGACGATGTGACGATTGGGCTTTCGACACCAAGCAAATGGATGCTGACATTAGCTTTGCCACTGGATGCGACACTGTCCTTACTCTCCTTACAAGAATTTAACGAACAGCCCACCAAAATCGAAAGGCCTAAGACTCTCCAGCCTTTTGTTGTTTGGGATTGTGAAATCATTTTTGTTCTGGTTTAAAAATATAATGTGTTAATAATATGCCCAGGAGCTTCTCCTAACATATTTGTTATTTTCCAGCAAATATTAGAAACCTGTTGTAGACGAACGAAAAAAGAGCTTTCACATAGGTATCACACTTTTCAGGGCGCACATTCATTACATCCAATTAAAACACAAATATTGATATCACATCTTGGAAAAAGCTCAAAATAGCACCATATTTTTAACGGATGGCCTTCGCCTGACAGCTCCACAAGAGCACTTGCATTTCATGTCCGTCCACAACGACTTAAAGTCCTTCGGGCTGCCGATGCATACGGGGAATATGACCGGTCTTCTTTTTGACAAAGTTTCTGAAATTGGATTCATCAGTAAAGCCCATTTCATAAGCAATCTGGGCAATTGATAGGTTGCTGTGCTTGATCAAGCGTACCGCTTCTTTGCCTACAATATCGGATATAATGGTCTTAGCTGACTTGCCCGTGTAAGCGGTACAGAGATCACTCAATTTTCGTGGCGTGACATGCAATTTATCGGCATAAAACTGTACCGTCGTGTGCTTCCGATAATATTTATGGACCAGTACGTTAAAACTATTGACTAGAGCCTGGTTGGCAGACTTATTAAGCTGCTCACTGATACCGTTGAGCGACGCTTTGTAGTATCCATCCAATAACAGCGATTCGATGCAGTGGTGTACGACCAAATCCAAAATCTCAGTCCCTTGTTCCATCGCAGCATATATCCGCTCCACTATATGCGCATTGAATAACTCTTCATTCCGGTATTCGTCATTGATTTGCATCGCCAGTTCACCCGTAAAAAACAAAGTCGAATTGAGCATTTTGCTATCTGAGCTGGAGCGCTCGTAAAACTCTTGGCTAAATGACAAAAGATAGCCTTGCGGCCGAACGTCCGTAGGGAAGTTTATCGTTTTCCCTGGGCCGACAAACAACAACTGACCTGTAAACAAATGTATATATTCAGCTTCTACTTGCACGACAACGGGGCCAAAAGCTTTAATAATATGAAAAAAGTCACGATTGCTTTCAACGTTCACATTATCGCTATACATCGCCAACTCATATAAACCGAAGCCCCGAAGTTTCTTATTTAACTCTGCGCCTTTGACCATCTTAGCACTGATTGATTCCTATTGTCGTTTTTAATTGTTCTCTATACCAAAGATTAGCATTTGGATAAACATTTTGTAAAAATAACCTTTCACATTCATATCACATATATAAAACAAGCTGGCAATCAACAAACTATATGTGTAAACGCTATTCCGATAAAAAAGGTATTGACTGTAGGGAAAAATTGCGAACAAACTGAATACTTAGGGTTTTGTAGATATCCGACAGCCTGCGACCTAGGGCTCGGTGATCTTCGCTTTCCGGGATCAGCTTTAAACTGGATTTGGCTGTGGGCTGCAGCTTTGCACCCATTATTTGGAAGGCAGTGGAAGCCATCTCCATATGGGGAGCGGCATAGGTAAAGGATCCGGTTTTTCTTTAATGTGAATGCCGGAGACTCATCGCCCCCCCTATATAAGCTCATGCTCCTTGGCGAAATGAAGCATCTGCGTAATGGATTGACAATTAGCTTTTGCCATCATCTTTCGTCGATGCGCCACGACGGTATGTGGGCTCAAAAAGGTCTTTTTTGCAGTTTCAGCAATACTCGCACCTTCGGCAAACAATTTTAGTAACTCGATCTCCCGGGCTGTAAATCTAACAGGTTTCGGCATATCCTCAATTAGCTTCTGAAAAAAAGGGTCAATAAATTTATTCCCGTTTTTTATGGCTTCGATACAGTTGACGAGATTGTCAATCCCACAGGATTTGCTTAATATCCCATCAGGGCCATATTGGCTAAGTGTCCGTATCACCAAAGGCGAGACAGCACCAGTTACAAAGATGATTTTTGCCTGTTTATTTAGGCGATTGATTTCAGGTAATAGGGCAAGACCGTTCTCTCCGGCTAGATAATAATCCAGAAAAAGATAAATCTCTTCGTTGCCGAAAGATTCCAAAAATTGGAGAAAAAACTCTTTATGGTCAGGGTCGGTCTACGCTCCGTCTCGAGTAGCCCCACATTGTTGATTCATCCTGGCGAGTCGAATGGGTCTCTCAACTTTGGCTCGGTCACCATTGACGGTGAGACCAAACCCAATGTATCGGTCGCTGGTCTACAAATTGTGCCGGGACAACGGTACAACCTGAATTTAAATTTCAAAACCTGTACGCAGCCGGTAACCGGTGGAGCAGATCTCAATTGGGATTACCCGGCATCTGGCAATGGTGCCCTCGTCAATGGTCAGGTTGTTCCTAGCGGGCAGACGGTGACACAAACACTAACTGCACCAGGAGCCGACTATGGATTTGTATTCGATATCAGACAGCTAGACAATTCCTTCAACATGGAAGTCAACGGCAAAAAACTGGCCACCCAGGAAATACAGTTTGAATCCGGTATTTCTATCGCACCACGCAACGTACGATTTGTTGATGGCAGTTTGTATGGCGGTACCAACGTGGAAGGGGGCAGCGTGCCACAGATTTACAACATGACAGGTACAGCAGCCAATCCCGTGATACGGGTAGTGATCAGCCGTGATGGACAGGTGGCCCTATACGGTAGCAAAACTTCTGGCGGTAAATTATACCCACTAGAACTTACGCAGGGATCATTCAACATCGTTCCTTGGAGCTCATCCTCAAATACGGTAAAAATCACTCAGGTGGTACAGGGCAAGACAACGATGGTTGGTTCGGGAAGTGGCCGCAAAAAAATCGCCTGTCCCCAGTAATAGTTAGTTAATTATAAAACACATAAGAAACGAGAAATAACGATGAAAACTGCATCTTCAAAGAAAATCTATATCAGTCCCCGCATCGAAGCTGTCGACGTGGAACTGGAACAAGGTATCGCTGCCGGCTCGAATCCTGGACAGACGTTCAGCAATGACCCGCAGGAATCTTGGGAAAAGGCCGACGATGACAACCGCCTGATCAATTGGTAAGCGCAGGGTAGCCTAATAAAACCTAACCTCGGCAAGCCAAAAGCTTGCCGAGGTTTTTCGTTCGCCCGCCTTCATCACAATTGGTAGATCAGACGAAAAAAAGAACTTATACTATTTTCACTGTCGCCGACAGGAAGCCCCACCGCCATACCAATAGCCAGCTTATCGTTCAGCCCAAGTTTAACCTGCGGATGAAGAGTGGTTTCCAATTTTCCATCGGCAATCACCTGATTGACTTCAAGGCCAATAAAATGGTCTGACTTCGGCAACGTATAATGAAAGGATGTATTGACCTGCCAATTCAATTTCGCTTTTCGCGTTTTATATCGATAGACCAGTTCTGGCCCTGTATAAATTAGTGTATGCCAGTTGCTATGCCAGCTTTTGGCTGCAATAAAAAAGGGATTAAACGCTGTTCCGCCTTCCACAAAGTTAAAAATCTGCGTGTATCCAACCGCCAAAGTCGTGGCTTGCGGCTTGGAAACATAAAAAGAGTATTGTGAGGATAAACGCAATCTTTCAAGTGCATTGCTCGAGCCAACACCCGGCACCTTACTTTTTGTATAGGCAAAATCCGTTTCTACCTCGAGGCCCAGACGGTCGATCGGAGCAAATTCGTACTCCATCAGGTAGCCATACTCGTCTGCGCTGTGCATCTTCTTGATATCTGCGCCTATATTAAATTCCTTTTCCCCTTTTCGGGCTCCCAGGTCACGCACGAGGTCATTGTATAATGGTTCGGCGTGATGTACTTTATCAGGTTTAGCAGCACTTTGCTGCGCATGAGCAGGATCTGCAGCGCAGAGCAGGCCAATTGAAATCAGCGTAGCTACTAATGTCGCTGTATGTGTGATGTCTTTCATACAGCAAAAATTCGTACAGATTATGGAAACATTTGGGAATGCCGGCTAATCTTAGTCTTGATGTTCGCAAGCAACGCATCCCGATGTAGCATCAGGGTAATGGTTTTGTATCTTACATACTCCTTGGTCACATACATATAGCCTTTAAAATCATTCATTTTACCCCATGAATTTTTGGCCAGATAATATTCTTTGCCATATTGATCTTTAGCCAGTCCCACGATATGCATCGCATGGTCGTCTGTGGTACTCCAGTCGTCAAAAGATTTCTGACGCTCCTCGGCATTTACCCTGCGTTCAGGCTGCGGTTTTACAAACATAACTTTTTTGTCTTCGTCAGACAGCTTGTCAAATGGTTTTTCAGGAACATAGGCTATTCCGTAGGGCCACGAGAATCCTTTTTCTGATACGTCAGCGGTCCAGGCCACCGTGTAACCCTTGTGCAGGGCACTATCAATAACCTGTGTCAGGTCTTGCATAGGCACATTGTAAAAACTTTGAAAAGACCAATTGTCCGGCACCAGCAGTACAAAGGGTTTGAAGTAAGGCTGATCGGTCACCGAGGCCAGCCCCATATAATCATCCGGGTTGATCCCTATTACCTGATCAGCAAAACTACGTGCAGTGTAGGTTTTCCCCTGGTACTCAAAGCTTGCGGGCACCTCACCCAAATGCTTATCGAGCGCTGCCTGATAGGCCTGCTCCCAGCCGGGTGTCAATGGTCTGCTTTTGACCAGTACCTTGAGCATGGTTCTCAGCATGGGTGTCATTTTCCTAAAATCGTTGTAGGTCTGATTACCGTACAAGCCCGAATATGCTACCTTCGGCACCGCTCCATACTTGCGAAATACGTGCAGTACATCCAGTAGCTGCCCGCCTTCGCCCATAGTCATTCCTCCGTGGAGGCGGACAAAATTGCGGGCCTTGTCCATATAAGCACGTCGGGCCGTGAATATCTGTGAAATTTCTACGGGTTGCTTACCCATGCGGATCATTTCCGACTCCAAAAATGAATTGCCTGTATAAGACCAGCAGGTATTGGAGGCACCTTGATTTTTCGGCGGAGTACAGCCAAGATGAATGATATCCGTAAAGACGAATTCTGTCTTGAGCCGCCGGTATTTATTTTTATAAATGACCCCACGCAGATATTTTGTGGCTACTGTCCCCACAATCAGTGCAAGTAAAGCTATACTAATCCATTTATATGTTTTCATAACTCATTTTATCCCCAGCCCTAACGCCCACCGCAGATGGCTGCGGTAAACCGGGGCATCCACTGCTTTAAAAAACTATAGGCTGCAAGCCCCAGGATAATGATCAGACCCGGAGCCGCCAAGTATAAAAATAGCAACAGGATATCCGACTGGGGGCGCACCAACTTAAATAAAAATTTAATCACAAATACTAACGGTAGACGGTGGTAAGCAAAGATAAAAAAGGCCCCATTAGCTAAAAAACTATTGGGCCGCCATCGTTCCTTTTCGATACCTTCAGCCATTAATGCAACCGCAAGTATCACCCCAAGCAACACTTCGGCACAGTACAGGTAGCTCCACCATCTAGTTCCCAACAAGTAAAACGCCGCGACAAACGACAACAAATAGACGGGCAACAGGCTCGACCGCATCGCTTTCATGATGTCGACAAAGTTTTTATTATGTGTACTAAAATAAGCGCCCGCCGTAAAGAAAAAGAACGAAACGCTACTCAATCCAGGCTGATAGAAATAAGGTTTCCACAGCCAAAGCAGTCCCAATCCCACGACCAGATATAGCCCCATGCTTTTGAGTAGCCTATAGATAAGAGGAGAGCAAAACACAACGACCAGCAGGTCCCGAATGAACCAGAAAGGCGAATTGATCGGCAGAGTCTTCTGTAAATGTGGGTTGATCTTCGAAGTATCCCAAAATGCCCAGAGCCAATCAGCCAAACTGTAATCGGTGATCGGTTTGTTTCGGCCAGACAGCAGCCCGTCCGGGAGAAAGGTCTGGGCAAGAAAGAAAAACAGGATTACGACCAGATTCCAAAAAATATAAGGTACCAGCAACGAACGTACACGATTTTTTAATTTTTGAATATAAATCTCCTGAGAAAATTCTGGAGTTTTATAAAAAAAAAGAAAGCCCGAGATAAAAAAGAACAGCGGCACACAGGCCTCAAAAATAAACTTGGAAAACAGAAAAAAAATCGATGAAAAAACAGGAAAATTCACAAAATCGATTTGTTTTTGGCCGCCGATGACGATATCGGAAAAATCCGTATGGATAAAGACGACGCCCACAATCAATGGAAAGCGTAGCGCATCTATTGTTCTCGACTGTAGTTCGTCGGCCGTTATGCTGACAGGATTACTTTTATCCATTAGTTAGATTTTAGTCAACTGCTTAGTGCCGTTAAATTAGCAATTTTCAATCAATTAACCTGCAGACGACTTCTTTTTTTCGGCGCTCGCGCAGCTCAGGTTGTGTAATTCACGATACAAGATCACATAAAACAATAATTATGTACCAAAAGCGTTACATAATAGCGCATGCAAACAAAAAAATGAAACGATGGCAATCACATCGTTGTTTAAACTAAAGAAACAAATATTAATAAAAGATTAACAATAAACTATCGCAATATCAATCTAGACCACATTCTTAATGATTCCGTTCATGCAGTACATGATTCTGATTGCCGGTGTGCTATTCCCTTGCGCAGCGCTCGCACAGCAGTTTACAATCAGCGGCGCCGTACGTGATGCCAACACGGGCCAGCCGCTATCAGGCGCCATTATTGGTGCAGGCCGTGACAGTACAGCTACGTTTACAGATACCAAAGGCTTTTACCAATTGACCATCCCCCAGGGGATGTACCGTCTATCGGTACGCTATATGGGTTACCAGCAGCAACAGGATACTATTCACCTCAACCGGTCAATTGTGCGAAATTATGACCTACAGCCCGTCAACCATACAATCGACGAGGTGCAGGTATCAACGTTGCGATCGGGCACAGCGCTTGACGCCCCACAGGCAAACGCGATTCATCTGAGCCCAAAGGAGACCAAAGATGTACCAGTACTACTTGGCGAGCAAGATCTACTGAAGACTATACAGCTCTTACCGGGTGTGCAAAGCGAAGGCGAAGGGTCGGCCCATTTTACCGTTCGTGGAGGCGATGCCGGTCAGAACTTGGTCCTGCTTGACCAGGCCACTATTTATAATCCATCGCATCTACTCGGATTCTTTTCCATTTTCAACCCAGATGCCATCAAAGATATCGAACTTTATAAAGGTGGTATCCCGGCCCAATTCGGTGGCCGCATCGCGTCAGTGTTGGATATTTCCATGCTAGAAGGCAATAAAAAGCGTTTTTCGGGAGAAGGTGGGCTCGGTGTTATTGCCTCTCGGTTCAAAGTAGAGGGTCCTATTGAGCAGGAAAAAAGTTCCTTTCTTTTCAGTGCCCGTCGTTCCTATGCCGACTCTTTTTTAAAGTTGGTCAAAGAGGATGCCATGGCGGGCAATAAGCTCTATTTCTATGACCTGAATGCCAAGCTCAGCTTCCAGCTAAGCAAAAAAACCACGCTCTACTTATCCGGCTATCACGGTAGGGACGAGTTAAAATATAGCGATTTATTTAACCTCAGCTGGAGCAACAGTACAGCAACCGCACGCCTAAAGCACCGATTTAATGAAAAAATAACTAGCAGCAGTTCACTGATATACAGCAGGTTTAAATACAACGCTGGCGTATCAAGTGAACAGACTGACTTTCAGCTTGCTTCAAACATCGAGAATGCAGAAGCCAAGCAGGACTTCTCCTACTATATCAATGACCGACACATCCTGCGTGCCGGGGCTGCTCTATTATTGCAACGGATCCAGCCGGCCAATTTATCCTCGGATATCAACCAGTCCGTCAACCCCACGGCCATTGAGCGTCAGCGTGGAGCCGATCTGGGTGGCTATCTCCTGCACGAATGGAAGCCTACAGACAGGCTGTCGCTCAACTATGGCATCTATATACACGATTTTATGGTACTGGGCCCCCGCACTTTTTATCAATTTGACCAAACGGGCAAGCCGATTGCTGAAAAGCGAGACGAAAGCCGTATTGCCAAACACTATATCAATCTGGAACCTCGTATGTCGGCCAGCTTAGTGCTTGATGAACGACGTAGTCTTAAAACTTCTTACAACCGTCTCGTGCAAAATCTACATCAGCTGACCAATACAAGCTCGAGCCTGCCTACCGATCAATATGTACTGAGTAGTTTGAGCATCAAGCCTCAAATGGTTGACCAGGTTAGCTTCGGCTATTTCCAGAAATTTACACCTAGGCACTACGAACTATCTGTCGAAGCCTACTACAAACGGCTGGGCAACCAAATCGACGTGCGCAATGGTGCCACATTACAAGCCAATAGCCATTTCGAAGGCGAATTGCTGTTCGGCGTCGGCCGCGCTTACGGGCTGGAAACGTATCTCCGTAAGCATAGCGGCCGGCTCACCGGCTGGCTCAGCTATACGCTGTCCAAAAGTCAGCGGAAGTTTAGTGGCATCAATGCAGGAAGGTGGTTCAATGCCCGGCAGGATCGCAGCCATGATCTCGCTATCGTCGCCAACTATGCCCTTTCTCCCGCCTGGACCCTAGGCGCAACCTTCGTATTCAATACCGGCAATGCCGTTACCTTCCCAAGCGGAAAGTATCTCGTCAACGGCCGCTCCATGTTCTATTATACCGAACGGAATGGTTACCGCATGCCGGATTATCATAGGCTCGATTTTGGGGTTACTTACAGTCCCAAGAAAACAAACAAGGGATTCCGCTCCAGCTGGACGCTCGGCCTATACAACGTATACAACCGCAAAAATGCCTATACGATAGACTTCCGGGAAAATAAGGCCAATCCAAACCTGACAGAAGCTTACAAAATTGTGCTTTTCGGCATCGTGCCTTCTTTGACCTGGAACTTTAAATTTTAAACCGCATGACTATGAGAACAGACCTGCTCCCCCTTTGCTTTCTAATCCTATTTACTGCCTGCGAGGAGAATATAGACATCGACCTGAACACGGCAGACGCACGCCTGGTTATTGACGCCCAGCTTACCGATGCAAGTACTACACAGCGCATCCGCATATCACGCTCAGTAGGATTTGATCAACCTATCAACAGTTCAGGGACAAAGGGTGCCAATGTCGTCGTTACTGACGACCAAAAGCACAGCTATTCATTCCAATACGAAAAAGATGGTTATTACGTACACCGCAGTTTTAAGCCCGTGAGCGGACGCACTTATACGTTAAAAGTGGCTGTTCAGCAAAAGAGCTATACAGCGACCAGCAAGATGCCTGCCTACGTTGCAGTTGATTCTACCGGAATCTTTGAGAAAAAAATTGCAGGCGATAGTTACTTCTTTGTTACGATGACCTTTAAGGATCCCGCCAATGTCGCTAATCACTATATGTACACTTTATCCGTTAATGGCAAGCCATTCCGTTTTGCCAGTACACAAAACGACCAGTTTAACGATGGCCTGAAAGTCACGCATTATATTTCAGACCTTGAAACAGATCTTTCTCCAGGCGACGACGTTGTCATACGCCGCTATTGCGTAGATGAAAAAACTTATCAATACTGGAATGAATATCAGCGGAATAATCTCAGCAATGCCGCTCCTGGAAATCCCCCGTCGAATATTACGAATGGAGCCCTCGGCTATTTCTCTGTTGCACCTATGCGGGAATATCGGGTACAGATCCGTTAAACTGACCTACTCTCGGTTATCGCTTTCCTCTGCCCTCCCCTCCGCGATCATTTCATTGACTTCGGCCATGTCTCCGGGCTCCAGATGTTCTATATCTTCTGCCTGCTCGTCCGAATAGCGATCAATAAAAAAGGTACACCCCATCGGAAAATGATCGGACCCCACAGAAGGGTAGATAAATAGCTTATCAATAAACACATTAGGGCTATGAAACAGCAGATCGAGCGGCACCCGGAAAAACCAATAATTGGCATGGAATGTGGATAGGATCCCCCTTCCAATGCGTGCATCGATCAGCTTACTTGTTTTTTTGAACAATACAGAGGATTTTGCCCAGGCCACATTATTAAAGTCCCCGGTGACTACCACAGGCATTTTATAGTCCCGTACCCGTTTGGCCACACTGAGCAGGTCGCCATCCCGCTCTTTGGAATTTTCCTCCTCCGTCGGACTAGGTGGTGGTGGATGTACCGCAAAAAAGATAAAACGATGACCATCGGCTGTTTCGAGTTCGGCTTCAATACTGGGAATATCGTCGGCGACAAAGTAATGCACCTGGCTTTTATTAATTTTCAGGTTTGTGTAAAAGTGCATACCGTAGGTATTGTCGAGAGTCACCTTCACCGTATTTGGATAATCTACTTCGAGTACACGGAGCGCCTGTTCCCACACCGCATCGCTTTCCATCGTCAGAAAGATCTGCGGCTGTTCTTTTTTGACCAGCGCAATGAGCCGTTCGTGTTCTTTATTAAACTGCAGTACATTACAGGAAATAATCTTAATGCTATCCGATGCATCCTTACCTTTTTCATATTTCTCGCGGCGCCAAAACTTGGTATAACGGACCAGAATATACACATGGTAAAGCAGCAAGGCCCCCTGCAGCAGCTGCAAGCCCCAGACCCAGGGCGCTTCACCGAGCAGATAAAAACCCCAGGCCAGTGCTGGCACCTGGAAGACGAGCAGCTGCAGTTTGATAAATTCGGCTACTCGAAAGACCCAGTGCTGGCTTTGAATGAACGGCATCAAGCTCAGCACAATCAGGAGCCCTGAGATAATGGCAAAGAGTATAAGCATAGCAATCTTATAAAATCATTACAAATATATAATTTGACGCGTATATGCCTTCTGAAAAAATCCGGTTATGAATAAACCATTAAAGTTATCACTTTTTTTCAGCCGCAGGAAGGTACTCAATCCGTGTCTTGGACAGTGCGTCGGGAAAGTTGGTACGGATATATTCGATCATCTTTTCCCGTATGTAACAGCGGAGATCAAAAGCCTGTCCCGAATTGCGGCAGCTCATCAGGCAACGGATCTCCATAGTTTGCTCCCTGAAATCAGTGACCTGGAGCACATTGACCTGGCCATCCCAGAGTGGATGGCCAGTCAGCAGGGCCGTCAGCTTCTCGCGCAGCTGCTGTACAGGTATTGTAAAGTCAGTATAGATAAATACCGTCCCCAAGATTTCAGCAGTTGTACGGGTCCAGTTCTGGAAGGGTTTCTCAATAAAATAGGTAATCGGCAATACCAGCCGCCGTTTGTCCCAGATATTCACCACCACATAGGTGAGGTTGATCTCTTCCACCCGCCCCCATTCGCCCTCGACGACCAGCACATCATCCATACGTATGGGCTGCGTAAAGGCAATCTGAAAACCAGCCAGCAAATTTCCAAGCGACTTCTGGGCCGCAAATCCAATAATGATGCCGCCTACACCTACCCCTGTGAGCAGCCCGGCACCTATTTTCTGCATACTTTCAAAACTCAGTAAGATGATCGCCAGAGATACCAGGATGATGATTGTGACGACCACCTTGCGGATAAAGACGATTTGGGTTCTGACTTTACGTTCACGCAGATTATTCTCCTTGTTGACATCGAAACGATGGTAGAGATAGTCTTCAAAAACTTTAATGGCCTGGATCAAGGCGATAGCAAAAAATGCGACCAACAGAATCTCGTTCAGTCTGGAAACCACATGTAGAGTCGTTGTATTGAAATGGGAAAAAGGAAGCAGGCTGTTGAAAATAACCAGCGGAATAAAAATGCTTAGCACACGGTTGAAGCGTCTGATAAAGGAGCGGAACAGCGAATAGGAAGACTGCTCGATGGCCTGACGGCGCAGCAGGGGAATAAAAATCAATTTAATCAAGATGCCGGCCAGAAATGAAAATAAGATTAACGCAATATTCCAGAGCCATGCCGGCCAAGTCTGTGAAAGTCGAATGAATATATCAGCCATAAGAGGATGTTTTCTGTTATTTATACATCTTAGTTCTTATAAAATAACTGCTCAACGACAGTAACGTTTGTATTATTTTGAAAAACATGCATATTAATTTGCCCCAACAACACCCGATATTAAAAATGCCTAGGTAAACCTGCTTTGGTATGTTTTTTGAACAGTTTGTGCCGGTTAGAATCAGCACTAAATAATTCTGTTTTTCCGCCTCTTTGATGTAATAGAAATATACAATTGGCGTTTATACAAGGATAGAAGACGATAAGATGATCAGAACTTTCCAAGAAAATTAAACCAAACACACATAAAAACTATGAGCAAGAAAAAAGACAATTCAAGATGGCTAAATGTGGCCATATCCTGGGGCGCGAGTATCGTCATTATTGGGGTACTGTTCAAGATCCTGCATATTGGTGGCAGCACGGCCAACTATATGATTGGAATCGGACTTGGCGTAGAAGCCTTTCTATTCTTTCTAATGGGATTCAATCCGCCACCACCCGAGCCAGACTGGTCACGTGTGTATCCCGAACTGGACGATAACTTTACCGGTGAGCTTCCAGTCCGGGGCCAAGCCATCGTCGCTCAGCCAGCCGGTCCTTCGGCTACTGCGGCATTGGACAAAATGTTTGCCGAAGCCAACATCGAGCCAGCAAGTATTGAAAATCTAGGCCGCGGATTACGTGACTTTAGTGAAAAAGTATCTGCCATCAACCGGCTCTCTGATGTCTCCTTGGCCACAGAAGAGTTTACTCAGAAACTTCGGACAGCAACCTCCAAGTTTGACCATCTGAGCATGGCCTTTGAAAAAGCCTCCGAAAACCTGGTAGCCATGTCCAACACCTCGGGGGACACCGCCAGCTACCATGACCAAGTTAGAAGCCTGACCACCAACCTGAGTCAGCTCAATGCCATGTATGAACGTGAGCTGCGCGACTCCGCTTCCCACCTGCAATCCATGAACAAATTTTACGAGAACCTCAGTTATACCATGCAAAACTTCAACGAATCGCTGGACGATTCCAAAGCATTCAAAGAAGAAGTTGGCAAGCTGGCCAAAAACCTCAACGCACTCAATGCCATCTACGGCAACATGCTCAGTGCCATGAACCAGCCGCGCATCTAATTTATTCTTGTATAACTTAATTCAACAACAATGGCATTAGGAAGAGAAACGCCAAGGCAGCGGATGATCGGCATCCTCTATCTGGTCTTGCTTGCCTTACTGGCACTCAATGTACCGGATTCGATCTTGGACGCATTCAAAAATATCAACAACAGTCTGGAGACATCCAAATCAAATGTCAACACAGCGGTACAGCAGCTGTTTACCGCATTTGAAAACAGCAAATTAAAGGAAGAGCCCGCCCGGGCAAAGCCCATCTATGAAAAAGCCAAAAAGGCACAGGCTATCATCGGTGAGCTCAATCAATATATCGCTTCCCTCAAGGAAGAGTTTGTGAAGCAAGGCGGTGGCTATGATGAGGAACGGGGCGACCTAGTCAAACGTGAAAACGAGGATATCGCTCCCAACCTGATGATCAATGAAAAGAAGGCCACTGTACTGAAAGACAAGATCAACCAAACCCGCGCCAAACTATTGGCCCTACTGACACCTGAAGAACAAAAAACGGTCTCCTTTTCACTAGAGGCCAAAGATCCCGAGAAATCGGTTAATGGGAAAAAATCCTGGGAGGAGATCAATTTTGGCAGTGGAACACCGCTGACTGCTGCTATGACTATCCTGACCAAGATTCAGACCGATGCACAGAATGCAGAGTCAGATATCGTCAAGATCATCCTCGGCAAGATGGATCAGGCCGTGGTGAATCTGGATAAGTTTGCCGCAGTAGCCGTTGCGCCAAGTTCATATCTGATACAGGGCCAGCCCTATAAGGCCGAAGTATTCCTGACGGCTTCTGATTCAAAATCCGAACCAGCGATCTCAGTCAATGGATCCGCGCTACAGGTTGTCGATGGAAAAGGCGTTTATTCTGTTGCGACCAACCGGGAAGGCATTTTTACCTGGACCGGGGTGATCCGCGTAAAACAAACTGACGGCACCTTTAAGGAATACCGTACACCGCAGCAGACTTATCAGGTAGCCCGCCCGTCGGCTGTGGTCTCACCAGACAAAATGAACGTGCTGTACATCGGCGTGAACAATCCGATTTCAGTATCTGCACCAGGGACACCTGCAGACAAAATCCGTGTCAGCATGAGTGGGGGCAGCATCTCCGGCGCCGGTGGTGGTAAGTACAATGTGCGGGTAAGTTCGCCGGGTACAGCTCGCATTACCGTATCTGCCGAAGTCGCTCCAGGCAAAACACAGACCCTGAGCTCGACAGAGTTCCGAGTCAAGCGAATCCCCGATCCGATAGCCAAGTTTGCCGGTAAGACGGGTGGCTCTATGGCTACTGTAGCGCTCAAAGCACAAAAAGCACTATTTGCCAAGCTCGACAACTTTGACTTTGACGCATCGTTTAAAGTCACCAAGTTTACCATGATCATTGCGAAGCCACGTGCTGATGCGATTGTGTTGTCCACCTCCGGCGGACAACTTAGCTCGAGCATGTCTTCGGCGCTGAATAGCATCGTACCGGGCACCCGCGTCATCTTTGACAACATTGTCGCCGTAGGTCCCGACGGTTCCCCTAGACAACTCAATGCTGTGGCGCTGACTGCCAATTAATCACGTCATCTGCTAGAAAAAATACCTGCCCGCGTCGACGCGGGCAGATATTTTTTTTAGCTCACTATCCTACCGGCAAAGCAGCATATTAGCATGCCAGACCTATCCTTCCCTATTATACAGATACACATATCCTGCATATAGAACCCAACAGTTCAGGACAGTTGTGCAAAAATTAATTTCCATTATTGCAAGGTGAGCCTTTTATAAACGTAATCTGATACAGTACAATCCCATCATCTGAGGTATCGCTGTACTACGGACTTAAAGGGTGGCACGATAACCAATTAGTTTGAAGCCGTAACGCCAATTTTCGCAGAACCTATTGTAAACATAACTATATACGCATGAATAATCGATTATTAACCAGAGCACTTCTGAAAAGCAGTATGCAATTGCTTTGTCCCTTGCTGGTACTGTCTTCTAACCTGAGTTACGCCAGCAGTCTGCCCGAGAATCCGCTGTTGCTGAGTACGAGGTTTGCCGGTATCACAGGCCGTGTACTCGATGCTGACGGCAAGCCCGTGCATGGTGCCACCATCCTCGTCAAAGGCAGCAAAGCGGGAGTTAAAACGGACGAAGAAGGGGTATTTCATATCAACCTGCCGACCGATAACCAGGTCATTATCGTCAGCTACATTGGCTATAAAGTTCAGGAAATCGATATGAGAGGAAAGACGAGTATCACGATCCGGCTGGAGCCTAATGCCAGTATTGATGAGGTCGTTGTGGTCGGTTACGGCAGCAAAAAAAGAGGGGAAGTATTGGGCGCTGTAGCCTCTGTGGATCCCAAGGAAATCCAGGATATCCCTGCGGCCAATATTGCAGCAGCCTTACGCGACCGGGTGGCCGGATTGGGCGTGAGCGAGTCCTCTGGCCGGCCGGGAGCTGCCGTTACTCTTAACGTCAGGAATGCATTCGCCTCTGACCAGGCCAAATTGCAGGGTGTGACAAACGAACCTCTATATGTTATCGACGGCATCATTTCGACTTCGGATGTCTTTGAAAACCTGGATGCGTCGATGGTTGAAAATATATCTATTCTAAAAGACGCTTCCGCGGCGATCTATGGCGCTTCGGGCGCCAAAGGGGTTATCCTTGTGACGACCAAAAGAGGGCAGGCCGGCAAGACACAACTCAGTTACAATGGCTATATCGGTATTTCAGATGCCACGGTTAAGCCCAAAATGCTATCCGCTTATCAGCATGCCAAGCTATTGAATGAAGCTTATGCCTTAAACAACGCACAGCCCAACCTCTTCTTTTCTGACGAGGACCTCGCTTACCTCCAAACTAGCCCATACAAGAGTTGGTACGATGAGCTTTGGAAATCCTCAAAGATGGAACGGCACAACCTATCTATTTCTGGTGGCAGCGAAAAAGTCACCTTTTTTGCCGGCGGCAGCTACCAAAAAGAAGACGGCAACTATGCGGGAATGAGTCAGCAGAAATACTCCTTCCGGTCAGGGTTCAATGCCGAAATTATCGATGGGCTAAAAGCTGATGTGGCCTTTAATGTCAACAATACCAAGACCAACAGCCAAAATAGCCTATCCGACGACAGGGATCAGAATTTTTACCAGACCCTGATTACCACACCACAATGGGTACCCATTCAGATCGATGGCCTTCCGGTCAACTTTTCGAATATCAATGCCAACAGCAATACCAATCCCCTGGCCATCATCAATTCGGGCTATTACCAAAAGCGCAACAACTCCAACTATAACATCAACGCATCACTGAATTATGCACCTAAGGCGTTAAAAGGCTTTAATGCACGCATTCAGGTTTCCCATTCGGGTACATCATCCAGTGGTCAGGAGTACCTACCGGCCTATACGGTATATGATTTTGTACGGACCGGCAACAACAACCTACTCTATACCAATACGGTCAATACCACATTCCGCATGGATGGCAATAAGACGAAAATTGCGCCCTCCCTGGGCAAAGGCAGCAGTTACCAAGGCAATATCGTATTGCAATATGGCAATAGCTTTGGCGAGCATAACATGAACGTGATGCTTGGGGCAGAGCAATCCGCTTCCAACGCCGAGGGCCTGTCAGCGTATTGGACCAACCAGCAGCTGCTCGACCTGGATGAGTACTGGGCATTTGATCAATCGACCTTCACCAACAACGGGCGTACGATCGAAGAAGCTGTAAAACGTTCGTTTTTTGGTCGGTTCAATTACGATTATAAGAAAAAATACCTCTTGGAGGTAGTCACCCGGCTGGATGCCTCATCCCGCTTTGCCAAGGGCAATATCTGGGGTTTATTCCCAACGGTCGCTACAGGATGGGTAGTGAGCGAAGAAAACTTCTTCAAGGACCTCAACTACATCAGCTATTTGAAGCTGCGGGCCAACTATGGCTTGGTTGGCGAGGATCGCGTGACAGCACGTCTATGGCAGGACCGCTTTAGCGTAGACCTGGTTAACACCGGCTATCTCTATGGAGAAACTCCTGTAGCGTCGCTCAATCCAACCATCATCGCCAATCCCGACATCTCCTGGGAAAAGCATCGTACCTTTAACTTCGGTCTTGAATCGCGCTGGTTTGACAACAAGCTGAGCTTCGGATTTGAGTATTATTTCCGCGATTCGTACGATGTGTTCGACAAAGGAAATGATGAAAATTTTCCCATGTATGCTGGATTTAAAGCCCCTGTGGTCAATTACCAGAAACGCAAAGGCTGGGGAACCGAGTTCTCGCTGGGTTACCAAAATACATTTTCCAATGGACTCCGCCTATCCACCAATATGAACTTTGGCTACTCAGGTAGCTATACGACGCAAACGTACTTCAATAAATTCCAGCTTTGGGATTTCTCCTATCCGGACTGGAAAGTCGAAATGGGTACAGATTCCCGCAAATACAACACGGGCAACTACGGGTTGATCTATGTGGATATGTTACGCACACAGCAGGACGTGGACAACTTCTTGGCCCAACACCCCAACTACACCATCGATGGCAAGGTACCCCAAGTCGGCTGGACAGTATATGAAGATACCAATGGTGATGGAAAAATTACAGAAAAAGACCTGACTACCATGTTTGAAAATACCGATCCTATCTTCTCTACCGGTATTACCATCGGCCTAGCCTATAAGTCCTTTTCATTGAATACCAACTTGCGTGCGGTATTTGGCGGCAAGGCTTTCTATGAGTCGCAAGCGATGACGGCCCCTACCGATAAGATTAATGTGCCGAGCTTTTGGGAAGATCACTGGTCGTTGGACAATCCAAATGGCCGCTTTCCGCGCTATGATGATGCAGCGATGATGAGAAAATGGAATTCAACATTCTGGGCCGAAGATGGGACAACCATCCGCATCAACAATATGGTATTTAACTGGTCTGTCCCCAAGAGCTTTACGGAGAGGATCAATGTACGTTCGCTCAAGCTCATGCTTTCGGGCAACAACCTATGGACGATCGTCGCACCATTTAAACATCGCGACCCTTACTCATCGTCCTTGTATAATTATCCGACGATCCGGACACTCTCCTTTGGTTTGAACTTTGGCATTTAACTCCTAACGACATGAAAAAACATTTTAAGTATATCCTAGCCTTACTATTGGCCTCCAGTACAACCTTCCTGACCCAAAGCTGTAAGGATGATTTTTTTGAACTGGTCGATCACGGGGGGCTCGACGCACGCATTTGGGATAATGAAGGGGCGATAGAATACTATCTCGCCGGAACTTATTCGATGATTATGCCTACCCATCCACATGAGGTCACTACCAATGACATGCAAATGCATTATGCCAGTGATGAAAACTATTTTTCAGGCACTAATGGACCCAGCAAAAAAGTACTGGGATTGAGCGGTGAAATTACGCTCAATGACGTCAAATATATCGCAACCAAATACCAGGGCACGAATGTGGGCGACAACCGTTATTTTGATATCGCCCGCTGCAACAACGCTATTGCCTACATTCCAGGAGGCAATTTGCCAAGCGACGTGAAGAAGAAGTTCCTGGGCCAGTTTTATACCTTGCGGGCAATGGTTTATTTTGAACTGACGCGGCTCTACGGTGGCGTTCCGCTTGTGACCGAGCCCCAAAATCCGGACAATTTAAAATTGGAGGGTCGGGCATCAGCCCGCGCCTGTTTTGGACAGATCGTGAAAGATCTGGATTCGGCCATGACCAACCTGGAAGGCGTTACTTGGGACGATGCCACTGGGCGCGGTAAAATCACCAAAGCCGCGGCGGCAGCACTCAAAGCCAAAGCGCTGCTTTATTGGGCTAGTCCGCAGTTTAACCCAACGGACAATGCTGCGCATCCCTATGAAGCCAAACGTTGGGAGACCGCACTGCAAGCGAGCAAAGAAGCATATGACCTCTGTATTGCGGCAGGCCATGCCCTGATGCCGAATTACGCCGAAATTTTCCTGAAAGAAGGAATTGCCAACACCGAGGCGGTGGTGGTGCGCTCCTATTCGGCAACCTCACCTAAGCGGTATACCATTGTGGAGCGTGCTTCGCGCCCAGCGTCAGAGGGCGGGTCGCCGGCAGATTACTATGTGCCCACCACCCTTCTGCTCAACGCCTATCGTATGAAAGACGGTACTCCCGCCAATAGCAGCAATCCCCTATATGACGACGCGCTGTTCTGGAAAAACCGGGACCCCCGCTTCAAAAACACGATTGTGTACAATGGATCCGAATGGCCGTTGAGCGGTAAAAACGGACGCCGCCAATGGAATTACAGCAATGCCGCTAATGAAACATCGATCAAGTCGTTTTATTGCAAAAAGTTTGTGAATCCAGCGCTTTCAGCCGCTGCCGTTGGCATCGCCAATGATATGGGCGGCAATGGCATGGATTGGATTGAAATCCGTTTTGCCGAGGTGATCATGGATTATGCCGAATCAGCTAACGAAACCGGCAACCTGTCGCTGGCCAAAGAGCTTGTGCGCAGCATCCGCCAGCGGGCAGGCATCGAACAGGGCAGCTATGATTATGGGCTCGCCTTGGCGACCAACAAAGAGCAGATGCGTGATCTGCTGATGAACGAGCGGCAGATCGAATTTGCCTTTGAAGGTAAGCGCTACCATGATCTGCGCCGTACACGACGCATGCATAGGCTGGAAGGAACGATACAGACCTACCTGTTCGAAACGAAATCAAATACCGAAAAAACAAAGTTGGAAACAGCAAACGAAGCTGGCGTACTCCATCGAGAAATGCTGGATATGAATAATCGGGACACGGTGCTCGCCTATTTTAAATATCCTTACAACCTGCGCACAGAAAGCTCCAACGGCGCTTTTGCCTTCCGTGAGTATTATTATTTCTACCCCCTTCCCAACACTTTTATGAACTCATCGCCTTTGCTGGAGCAGACCATCGGTTATGAAGGCGGTACATTTGACCCATTAAATAACTAATTATGAAGCGTTCTGATTTAAACTATAGGATCTCAAATTATTTACAGATGAAAGCCAATGGGGTATTTCTGCTCCTGATGCTCGGCATTTTATTTTCCTGTAAACGCGAAGGGGACAATATTTTCAACCTATTTGAAGATGTATCGGTGACCCTTCATGTAGAAAACGATTTCAATATCGGCACGTATAAGGATGTTGCCGTCGGTGATTCCATCTATGTCGACTTTACCATCAATTCCAAATCCAAAGACATGCATCAGGTTTGGATCTTCTACAATGGTGCCGGGGCAGCGGCCCTAAAGATCCCGTTGGGAGAATCCGAAAAACGAAGCTTCCGGTATGTATATAAACTCCGCGCCGATAAAGTAGGTGAAGCCACCTTTCGGATCATGGCCGTGGACAGGGAGGGCGTCTTTATGGGCGATGGTTATACTTCCGTTACCTATAATGTACGATCTGATTATGTGCACCTCATCAACCGCAATCTTTATATGCCGGATAGTGTAGACCGGAGCAGCGCCTGTTTTATAGACTTGATGGAAGGCAAAACCTATACCTATGCCGAGGCCAAACGCCATCCGGAAAAAATAGATTTGGGAATGTACCGGACATATACCGTTGAAGCCAATGGAAATGTTACCTACAAATATAACATCTATTCATTACAGGCCAGTCCGATTCCGTTCGGTGCATTTGACTTTACAGAACTTGCAGGCAAGGGCCGAACGACCTACTTTTCAAGTCTTCAAAACAATCAGGCTAGCGCATTCCTAAATACATTGACCTCGGGAGCAGTCATTCAGAGCAATGCAGTATCACGTAAGACCGGTAATCTCAAACTGGAGGATCTCAAAGTGGGCAGCCTATTTTATTTCAAAACTGCAGACGACAAATATGGTGCTGTGATTGTCAATGCCCTAAGCGGTTTTGACAACAACCGCTATCTCAATCTCAGTATCAAAAGGCAAAATTAAACAAGATCCCTTTTTCCCTCAATAATCAGGGGTACCAGTATATTGTTGGTACCCCTCTCCTTTTACTTTGTTTGCCGGCCAACAGGACTATCAGCTTACCCTTGACTGGCTTGATCCAGCAGCCTGATGTCCTCCTGATCCAATTCCAGGTCGGGAGCTGCAAATAAGGTTCGCAACTGACTTTCACTGGTCGCACTGACGATGGGGGCAGTCACCAGTGGATTCGCCAATAGCCAGGCCAACGCGACCGTCGCCTGTTTAGCCCTATGTTTCTCAGCCACAGTATCCAGGGCCCCCAAGACAGCCTTTCCCTTTTCATCAAAATACTTTTTGACCCCACCACCTCTGGTCGTCTTTTCGAAATCAGCTTCAGCTCGGTATTTACCAGTTAGAAAACCTGCCGCCAACGACCAGTATGGGAAGACACTTAAATCGTATTTCTCAACCAGCGGGGCATAGTCTTGTTCAAAACCCGCGCGTTCGACTAGGTTATAATGTGGCTGCAAGGCCACATACCTGGGTAGCCCATTGTTTTCAGCCAGTTCAAAACTCTCGACGAGGCGCTGCGGAGAGACATTGGAGGCGGCGATGTACCGTACCTTACCGGCTTTGATCAGCTCATCATATGCCGACAGCGTTTCCTCCACAGGCGTCACTTTATCATCAAAATGTGTATAGTATAGATCAATATGGTCTACGCCTAACCGCTGCAAGGATTCGTCCGCCGACTGCAGGATATGCTTCTTAGAAATATCAAAACCGTGTTCCTTGGTTTCCGAGCCCACCTTCGTCGCAATCACCACATCATGACGGTTTCCCCGGCTTTTGAGCCATTTTCCAATGATCTCTTCAGACTGTCCGCCACGGCCATTCACCCACCAGGAGTATGTATCGGCAGTATCGATAAAGTTAAATCCAGCGCCTACGAATGTATCCAGGATATCGAAAGATTGCTGTTCATCTAATGTCCATCCAAACACATTACCACCGAAATTGATCGGCGCAATCTGCAAGTCCGTGTGATTTATCTGTCGTTTTTTCATATATAACTATTTATTCGTTTACGTGTATTTTTATGGTATTCAACTAGGCTTTTCATCTATTTCTTGCGCGTTATAGATCTTGCCAATCCTGCCGCCTGTACGCTATCTAAAGTTACGATATTCGGATCGATGCCCGCTAAATTCACACCACATAAAATTGTCAAATAATAAGGAAACGCCTGATTATTTTGACGCTAAAAAGAAAATTATTATCTTTAGTTAGTATCTATCATAACCTAGATAAACCATTAATTATACAATTTAAGAAATGCAGGAAGAGATCATTAAGCATGCTTTTTCTAAAGTCAACGAATTTTATAAAAAACACCAGCGGACGCCTGTGCGCCGTGAAATGGAAGATGTCAATACGATTGCGCGTCGTTATTTTGGAACGTGGAATCAGTTTATCACAGCGGCAGGATTAAAGCCCAACAGCAGGAGCAAAGCCGAGATTACAGACGAACTCATGGACATGGTAAAGGACTTTTATGACGCCAACGGGCGTATTCCGATGCGGCGCGAGTTTACACCAAGGATGGGCACCATCGTCAATTATTTTGGAAGCTGGAACAAGTTTATTGCCGCTGCCGGTTTTGATCCCAATGATCGCCGGATCACTTCCAAAGGCCGCTTAAAAAATTCACTGGTCAAGTTTTATCTCAAACACCGGCGTTCGCCGACCATTGCCGATTGCGTTAAAACCAAAGGCCTTTATAACTTCAGGTCATATTTCACTCACTTCAAAGTCAATACCTGGGCAGATGTGCTGGAATACGCCGGCCTGACCCCATATTTTCGGATCACGACAATGACGGAAGCCGAGGCCAAGGAAAAGGTAGTCAAACTAATTAAAAAACACCGGATCAAACATTATAAAGATTACATGCGGCTCAAGCCCGATGACTACCCCTCGACTTGGTATCTCAAAAAAAAGTTTGGCTGGAACAATCTTTGTTATTTGGCAGGGACTAAAGTCCCGGTCAGTGGGTTCAGTATTCAGGATCATTATCTCAGTCTGGCCAAGTCTCTGGGTAGGGCTCCCTCCACCAAGGAACTCGAAGCGAAGATGAAGATCAGCAGCAGTGGCATGAAATGGAAAACAGGAATGCCCCTCAACCAATTTCTACTGACCATCGGGCAGCAGCCTGCGCATAAGACGCCCAAACGCTGCAAGCTCAGCAAAAAGGAGCTGGCCGAGCTGTACAAAACCAAAAGTATTGCACATGGATTCGAAAATGGGATGCCGCGCAGCAAATTGCTGGAGTTGACCGGATATAGTAGAGAAGTGTACGAGAAACGGTTTTTCTCGATGAATGGCCTGCGTCTGGTCTGTGGATTTAAATTAAATACCTTGGGGAGCAAGCAGTATACGGAAGAACAACTTCGGGATATATTGAAACGACCGCAATATGTCCGGCAGCGTTAGCGCCACTGCTGAGGTCAAATTCAACAGAAATAGACGAGGGTCAAAGAGCTCTATTTTAAGAAAAAATATTATCTTTACATGAACACCCGCCTATTTTGCTTTATTATAAACCAAATTCATGAACAATGACATTGATAGTAAAGGATTTCAAAAAAAGGTTTACAAAAAAAAACGAGCTTTCAAAAGCAGTATCCCTCCGCATCCTTGAGATTTTACAGTTAACAAAACTTTCTCTTCAGGAGTTTGCGCCGATAGCTGGGATCAATATCCGGTCGCTCCATGGCTATTTTAAGGGAACTACGCCCATCACGCTGGAATCAATTCTGAAAATCTGCACAATCCTGGCAATTGATCTGACTACATTCTGCGATTTTAATCATGAGTTAAGCGATCAAGTGGAATTGTCTGCCATCAGCCGGGCCGCAGAGAAAGAAAGACGCAAGCAGGCTGCCGCTCTTAAAAAAAATAACCAGAGCGTTGCAGCGCAAGAGAAATTTGAGAAAAGCAAAAAAGACCGCGACCAGATCCGCCTCATTGTACATCATACGGATTACTTTCTCCGTCCCCGCACCTTATTCCAAATGGCCATAGATTTTGCCCGGCAATACGGCCTTTGTGCTTCACCAGAACGAATTCAGGTGATGCTGCAGCGCTACGTGGGAGATGGGTTGATTAAGCGGCACCAGACACCTTGGGACTATGGTGTCGGTGTAGGCAGACCAAAACGGACCTGGGTCTATTTCCAGGATGAAGAGGATTTGCTCGCTAATCCTGAGAAACTTTCAGGCTACCATTGGTTCCGTAACAGCGTCGTCGCTTAAGACAACGCTAACAAGCAACGCATGTCTCAGGAGAATCTCCCCTCAGTAGCTACACTGTGTCTATCTGATAACCCTCTTGTGTCCGCCCTCCCAGTACACTTTTCTAATTACCCATAGGAGACGTCATGCAAGCAGCTTCCGATCGATCGATTATAAAATCGAAAAGAAAACTTGTGTATTTTAAAAAAATTCCAACGAATTAAGGCAATATTAAAAATTATTATATCTTTGCATTTAACAAAAATTTAACATTTACATTTTGTTTTTGTTCACCTAACTATTGGGCCTTTTTTTAGCTCTCGAAATGAAAAACAGTAAACGAAATCTATAATATGGTATATGCCGTATCATGTGCTAAGACCTATTGAATTATTAAACATCAACTATTATATATGAAACACAAATTACTCAATTGTGTGCTCATGGCCACTGCCATGTCTACCTCCACCTTGTATGCACAAGAAATCCGGGTGACAGGTAAAGTGACGACAGATCAGGGCGTGAGCATCCCCAATGTCACTGTTTTGGTAAAAAATGGCAACAAAGCAACCCAGACCGATTTGTATGGAAATTTCTCGTTGAGCGTCAAATCGGATGACGTTTTGCAATTCCGTTCCATTGGTTACGCAGACAAATCTGTAGCCGTCAACGGTGCAAAAGTCCTGACCGTAAAACTTGATGCCAGTTCCACAGGCCTCGAAGAAGTCGTCGTAACGGCCTACGGCAAGCAAAACAAAGAGGCCATCGTTGGCGCAGTATCCAGTATCACAGCCAAAGACATTGAAAAACGCCCGGTCAGCTCGGTGACCTCGGTCTTGGAAGGTTCTGCTCCAGGCATTATGGTCAACAACTCTTACGGCGAACCCGGCTCATCTCCGAGCATACGGATACGTGGGTTTTCGAGTATTAATGGCAACGCGTCCCCAACCATTGTGTTGGATGGGGTCCAATTTGAGGGAAATATCTCCGATATCAATCCGGCAGATATCGAATCCGTTTCTGTATTGAAGGATGCAACATCGACAGCACTCTACGGTAATAGGGGATCCAATGGTGTTATCGTTATCACCACCAAAAAGGGATCTGCGGGATCCACTGAGCTTAGCTTTCAAGCCAATCAGGGCTTGTTTACCCGAGGCACTCCGGAATATGACCGCTTAGACGCCAAGCAATTTATGGAGGTCGCTTGGCAAGGGCTGCGTAACCAATACCTCTGGGCTCCAAACAACAAATTGACTGTTGAGCAAGCGAATGCAGAGGCGACCAAGAATCTAATCCCAACGGTTCTGAAGCTTAATATATTCGATTTACCAAACGAACAGCTTTTTGATGCGAACGGTAGATTGTCGCCTGATGCCAAGATCAAAGGCACCTATGCTGAGGACTTGGATTGGTTTAAACCAGTTATTAGAAATGGTTACCGTAGAGACTACAACCTCAATGGTCGTGGCGGCAGTGAAAAAGGTAATTATATGTTTTCTGTGGGCTATCTCGGGGAGGATGGCTATATCAAAACTTCTGACTTCGACCGTCTTTCTGGCCGCATCAGTGCCAATATCACCCCTAAATCATGGATTACCTCCGGATTCTCTGTCAACGCCAGTCACCAAAATAGCAACAATACCACAGGTTCAGGATCTGGCTTTACGAACCCATGGGGATTTGCCCGTACCATCGCTCCCATCTATCCTGTACACCTGCATGACGCAGAAACCGGAGAGTATGTCTTAGATAACGATAAAAATAAAATCTACGACAACGGTGAAACAACCCGTAATCAGAACGTAGGCCGTCATTATATCTGGGAAAATGAGCTTAACTTAAACAAGGGCATCCGCAATACCCTCAATAGCCAGGCGTATATCAATATCAAATTTTTAAAAAATTTCGATTTCAAGGTTATCGGTGATATCAACATCCGCAACAGTGTCTCCAATTCCTATAACAACGCCATCATTGGTGATGGAGCAGGCAACAACGGCCGGGCATCACGTACGATATATAACTATAAAAACTATACGTTTCAACAACAGTTGACCTATACCAATACATTTCACGACAAACACAATGTAGATGTATTTGTTGGACACGAAAATTACAACAATTGGTACAACTACCTCTATGGGTATAAGACCAAAGAAACCTTTGCTGGCAAACCCGAGCTAATCAATTTTTCTGAGATCACTACATTGACGGATTATCAGAAGGAGAAAGCTTATGAATCCTATTTATCACGCGTACGTTACAATTATGCGGAGAAATACTACATCGAAGGGTCCTTCCGTACCGATGGTTCGTCACAAGTGTCGCCCGACTATCGTTGGGACAAGTTTTGGTCTGCGGGTGCTACATGGATGCTTTCCAAAGAGGACTTCATCAAAGATATCCAATGGATCAATAGCTTAAAATTTAGAGCAGCAACGGGCGTAGTCGGTAACTTGGCGAGTCTTGGCGAATACGATTACATGGATTTATATGCCATCGGACAAAACAATAACGCGGCAGCTTTATACCGCAGTAACATTGGAAACGAGGCGCTCAAATGGGAAGGCAGCCAGTCTACATCGTTTGCCTTAGAAGGACGATTATTCAAACGGCTGAATTTTACGGTCGAATATTTTGATAAGACATCAAAAGACCTCATCTTCAATGTTAACCTTCCATTATCCGTTGGCCCTGTGGACAACACGATCAGCAACGCCATTGTCAAACGCAATATCGGTCAATTGTATAACAGAGGGATGGAGTTCACGTTCGATGTGGACCTAATCAAAAATGCAGACCTAAAATGGAACTTTGGGGCCAACGCCACGATCCTGAAAAACAAGATCACCAAAATGCCAGCAGAGTATAAAGAGACGGGATTATTGGCCTCTCCATTTAATTACAAGGAAGGACACAACGTGTATGATTATTACCTGTACCAATACGCTGGGGTGGATATGATGACAGGTCAGGCACTGTATTATGCCGATACTGAAAAATATGATCCTACTTCCACTACAGGGGCATGGGCACCGTTTCAGGTCGAAGTCAATGGCAAAATGTATACCCGCAACGCGTCCTATGCTATCCGGGACTGGAGTGGAAGCGCCATTCCAAAACTGATGGGAAGTTTTAATACCTCCATCAACTACAAGAATTTCAACTTGTCCACGTTGTTTACGTATTCAATTGGCGGGAAGGGATTCGATTATTCTTATGCGAGCTTAATGGGACTGGGCAGTACGCCTTCGGCCGTACATGCCGACCTCGCGAACGCATGGAAAGAAGCGCCCGAGGGCATGACATTGACCTCAGCCGACCGTATAAATCCAAATGCTGTGCCACAGGTCAATTTTGCCAACAGCCAATACAATGTAAGCACAGTCTCCAACAGATTTATCGTAAACAGTTCGTATCTGTCCATGAAAAACATTTCTTTAAGCTACAATCTTCCAAAAAGCTTACTCGCTGCTATTGACCTGCGTCGTGCCAATGTGGTGTTTTCGGCCGAAAACCTGTTTACCCTGACATCTTTGAAGGGATACAATCCGCAACAATCATTCAACGGCACAAGCGACAACCAGTTTGTTCAATATAGAGTTTATTCGTTTGGTATTAACATAGGATTATAAGATAATGAAAAATATAGTTAAAATCGGGGTTTTGATGTCCGCCCTATTCTTCCTATTCGGATGTAAAAAAGACACATTAGAGAAATATCCAACCGATGAGGTCCCACCAAATACAGTTTTTGAATCGGTTGAGAACGCGCAGATGGCTGTTAACGGCCTGTCCAGACTCATGAAAAGACAATATTTGTCTTCCCAAGGGTTCAATGGCGAAGGTACCATAAAAATGTATTATGGTAATTATGCGGGAAATCATTTTTCCATTCCAATGACAGGATGGAGTTCGGTCGTCAATTTTGAGTATTTCTCAAATCCACAGAGTACCTATACTTTTTACCCTTGGTACTACTATTACACGATTATTGCCAACGCCAACGCGATTATTGACAATATCGACAATACACCTGGTGTTCAGACCGAAAAGGATTTTATCAAAGCACAGGCGTTGACCTTTAGAGCGTATTCCTATATGATGCTGGCGCAGCTGTACGGCGACCGTTGGTCAAGCTCCAACAACGGCAGTACCACAGCCGTTATCTTACGCACAAAACTTGGATTTGACGATCTTCCCCTATCGACCCTGGGACAGACCTATGACCTTATCTATAGCGATTTAAATACCGCCATTCAATTGTATGAAAGCAGCAAGTCTGAGCGCAATGCAGCGAATAACTATGAAGTCAACAAAGATGTGGCATACGCTGTTTTCGCCCGTGCAGCACTCAATAAGGAAGATTATGTCAACGCGGAAAAATATGCTATCCTTGCACGCGCTAATTATCCGCTCATGTCTACCAACGAGTATAAGTCAGGCTTCTCAACACCAAATAAAGAGTGGATCTGGTCAGTATATGACAACGATCAGGAGACCATTTACTTCTATTCGTTTTTAGCCTACATGGCTTACAATTCCACGGCCTCGGTAGTCAGGACATACCCGCGTTCGATCAGCAAAGATTTGTACAACCAGATACCGGCGACTGATATCCGTAAAGGACTATTTTTAGACCCTGTAACTACTGGCCTTAAGTTCAACGGTACGACCGGGCAGGGAGACGCCGCCGGATTAAGCTATATTCGTGGGATCTATAAAGATATACCCGCTAATGCAACTGCGTACGCTTATATGCAATTTAAATTTAATGCGACCGGCATGCCCGGTGTTGGACAGGTCAATAATTTCAGATCTTCGGAGATGGTATTGATTGAAGCTGAAGCCAAATATAAACAAGGCAAAAGCGCTGCCTCGGTTCAGGCATTGCTCAACGAATTGACCAGGACTTCAGGCAGAGACCCTCAATATAACTGTACTAAAACTGGTGCAGATCTTTTCAACGAAATCAAACTTTACCGGGCCATTGAGCTGTGGGGCGAAGGATTCGATTTCTTTGACATGAAGCGTTGGGGAGACGGCATTTCGCGCAAAACATTCAGCGAAGGTGGTAATTTTCAGGGTGTACTCGGCGCAAAAATCAAACCGACAGACAACAACAACTGGAAAATTGTTACCCCAGCAAAAGAAACCGACTTCAATACTTTGCTGGACTAAAGAATTCCAGCATTCCTAACTTTCCCAGCGGGAAGACAGCACGAAGGGACCTCCAAAATGGATGGTCCCTTTTTTCTGGCGCAAACTCCCAAGTCACAAATTTATAGCCCGTCAGGAGACAGCTGACGCGCATTTTTTCTGAAACTCGCTCGGCGTCAGCCCAAACGCCGTCTTGAAGCAGGTGGCAAAGTAGCGCGGGTCCGTAAAACCGGTTTCATAGGCTACCTCACTTACGGTGATCGACCGGTCTTTTTCCATCAGCTGGCAAGCATGTTTTAAGCGTATATTTTTAATAAATTCACTGGGGGATATATCCAGCAGTACCTTTGTTTTGCGATACAATGTGGATTTGGACAAGCCGAGTAGGTCTCCCAGCTTCAGCACATCAAATTGATCATCCGCCAGATGCTCTTCGATGGCCGCGACCATTTTTTGTATAAAGCGCTCGTCTGCCGGTGTGTAATCCAGAGCTGCAATATTGATCTGTGTATTGCTGTGGAAATTCAACTGTTTACACCGCTTGTTGATAATAAAACTCTGAATCTTCGCTTCCAGGACCTTGACATCAAAAGGTTTGCTGATGTAGCCATCCGCTCCCGCCTGATAGCACTCGATACGGTCCTCCAAACTACTTTTGGCCGTGAGCAACAGCACCGGAATATGATTATATTCAGTATTCGATTTGATGGCCTTGCAAAAACTCAGTCCATCCATTTCAGGCATCATGATATCGCTTACCACAATGTCGATCTCCTGTTGTTGAATTTTCTCAAGCCCCTCTTGTCCATTCACGGCAAGGTGAACCTGATAGTTCCTGGATAGGATATTACACATCGTGTTCCTCAGTTCTTCATTATCTTCTACCAAAAGCAGCTGCAGCCGGTTTTCGCCCAAACAGCCTGCTGATGCGGACTGAACTGCCTCTGCTGTTTCAACAGGATGCTCCTGCAAAGTATTGGAAAACGATTCGTCAATAATATGAATATCCCTTTCCACATAGTAACTTCTGTTTACCGGGATGACAACCTGAAAGATGCTGCCCTGCTGCAGTACGCTCTCGACCTCGATACGGCCACCATGCATATCAATGAGCTGCTTGCTGACCGACAGTCCAATACCGTTGCTTTCGGGATGGGCCGCCGAACTGTTGGCGTAAAATGGTGTAAATATCTTAGTCAGCTCGGCAGGATGTATGCCTTCACCGCTGTCGCGGACATAGATATGTAGAAATTCACCGTCCACTCTGGACACTACATAGTAAGACAACGTGACTTTGCCTCCAGCCATGGTATACTTAAATGCATTGGAAAGTAGGTTAAACAGCACCTTGTCAATTTTATCCTCATCATAGAAGACTATCTCCGGGCACTCACCATGCAATATTTCAAACTGAATATTCTTTTTCTTGGCCAGCGGCGCAAAATGCGATTTTGCAAGCCGGTCTATAAAGGATGGGAAATGCGCATGGCTGACCTGTAGTTTGATCGTATTATGTTCTATTTTCCGAAAATCGAGGATCTGCTGGAGCAGGCGCTTGAGGCGGCTCAAATTGAGGCGCATGCTGTCAAATTGTTCGAGGTTGTTTTTGGTCGTCATCTGCACATCGTCCACCAGGCAGGAGATGATGGTCAATGGAGTCAGCAGATCATGGGATACATTGGTGAAATAGCTTAGCTTGGACTGTGCCAGTTCGTCCGCTTTTTCTTTCTCGATCTGAGCCACTTTGAGATCGCTACGCAACTTGATCCGGTTGAAAGAATAACTCATAAAAACGAATGCCAGGCCGCCCAGCAAGAGGACATAACAGACATAGGCCAGGTTGCTTTCATAAAACGCAGGCGTCTTGCTGATCTCCATCACGGTAATCGCCTCGTCCCATTGGTTATTCAGGTCCGTAGCCTTGACCAGAAAACGATAACTGCCTTTGCCTAGATTATTGTAGGTCGCAAATAGACGGTCTCGGGGCGCCATGATCCAGTCCTCATCAACCCCTTCCAGCTTGTAGGCGTACCGGATTTTGTCATGCTGGGTGAAGGGCAATGTAGAAAACGCGATTTCAATGTTCTGGTCATTCGGACTTAGGGTCAGCTGCTCCAAACCTGTCCTGAATTTTCCAGTTTTGCCAGTCAGAATAAGCGATTTATTGTTGACCTTGATATCGGTAATGAGCACCTTCTCCTTAAAATTGGCGACCAGACTATTTTCGTCGAGACGGACCACACCATTGTATCCTCCAAAGAAGACCGCCTGCTGCTGCTTATCCACGGCAAATGCACGCTTAGCAAACATGCTCACCTGTAGGCTATCCGACGCTGCAAATTCATTGATCTGTTTGTTCAGTGGGTCGATCTTGTACAGATTACGGGTCGTGGACAGCCAAGTATGATGCGGTAAGCAGACAATATCGAGCAGCTGATTTTTGCCAAACAAAGTGGTATTGGCGACTTCTTCCGCCTTACCGGATGCAGGCTGGTAGCGTAGCAGTCTATTGCTTTTGGTGCCGATCCAGAGATTACCGAACCGGTCGATATCCATTGTTTCGATCTGGTCAGTCTTCAGTACCGGAGTTTCCTTCCCGATGTGCAGGAGCACAGACTGAGGCTGATGCCGCTGCAGGTAATATAAGCCACTGCTTTTGGTAGCGACCCACAGACCATTTTTGTGGTCTTCCGCTATACTGACAGGCTGATCCACGATACTGCTTACCCGCTCCAGAGTGGTGGACTGGGATTTTCTGAGCAGGAGTCCCCTGTTGGTTGCAATCCAGACCTGCTGGTCGCTGTCTTTATAGAAAAAAGAAGGAATACCTTCGGGAGAAAACTGTTGCAGATCGATCTTATGGGACAATTTGAGGCCAGGATGCGCGCGTTTAAAAACATTGATCGAAGCTTCATAAGCCGAACCTACCCACAGCTGGTCATCAACATCAATGGCGGAGGTCACCGCCCGTATCGAGATGAGGTCCTTAAAGTCCGAATTGCTATAGGTACTGAGCTCTCTGCCATCGGACTGGAGGCTGCCGAATCCCAGCCGCTCCAGATTGAACCACAGTACCCCCTTTGGATCACAGTACAGCATATTGATATTGGGAGCAATACTATACTGCTCTTTGATCTGACGGAAGGCATAATTCCGGAAAACCGGCTTGTTAAAACTCAGCATGGACATGCCCTTGCCGCCTATTGCCAACCACAACGTCCCATTTCGGTCCGCATAAATATCATTAAAGATATTGGTCGTCTGATCAAAATAGGCAGAAAGATCGACTTCCTGCAATTGCGTCCCCTGATAACGCAATGTAGTAATCCCCGAAAACGACAGGACCCATATGTAATGCCGATGCGGATCCTGGATGATATTGTAAAACAAATCTTCCTTATCCACATGCCGTCGTCTGTTTTTTATTACGATTTCGCGGTACGGGTTTTCAGCCCTGTGCGGATCAAAGAGGTACAGGCCGTCCCCCCAGGTGCAGATCCAAAGCTGTCCCCTGTTGTCCTGCATAAGCTTATAGGGCGCATTCCGTTGGCCGAGCTTCGGATAAGATATGAGCTGTTTGCTACCCGGAGCCAGCTGAAAAAGTCCCAGCCCCCATACACCGATCCAGATATTTTGCTGTTTATCCTCAAATAGGGCATTGACGGTATGCGCCCGCATATTCCGGTTCAGGATATTGGCCAATTGCCGTTCTGTCAAGGGATTTAAGTGCTTATCGTAGATGAATAGCCCGTCATCAGTACCAACCCATAACCGCTGTAGCCGATCGACCAACAAGGTATTGATGCGCACATTTTCCAACCTTTTATCTTGAAGCGGCGCCAGCGTATACTTCCGCTTGTCAAGCAGATAAACGCCCTTTTCGCTCCCCAGCACCAGGTAGTGCCCATAGGCTGCCAGTGCCCGGATATTCTGGTCGGTTGCCACCTTGCCATCGGCGTTTCGCAGTTTAAAGTTTAGGATGTTGTAGGCGTCAAAACGGCTGAGCCCCTGTGTGGAAGCAAACCAGATATACCCCTCATCATCTTGGATGGTCTGATTGATAGTCAAGGAAGGGAGTTCGTAATTTTTGGCCATTGGATCGAGCGCGATATGCTGCCCGTAAAGAGGCCCTGCTGCCCAAGTATACAGGCAGAGCGAAATGATCATTTGCATAAAACGTACCATAATCCCGAGGCTTAATGTGCTGGCTGAATCAATTGGTTATCACTCATGCTAAAGTTAGAGAATGTTTTGAAAAGTATAAATGTTTATTTTACATTTATGTTTCTCAATCGAACTTAAACGGTTTTTTAACTCGTTGAGCGTGGAAATGATCTTATTTTAGCTGATGATTAAGCTGATTTTAAACATCAGTTGCCCGCGTTTACTGTAGTTTTGTTATACTCAAATGAGATGACAAACAATTTTAAATCTGATATCATGCGTAGCTATTTTATTCTATGTTTAATCCTTATCACACAGCTGTCTTTTGGGCAACAATCCCAGAAGCAGGCAGTCCTCGACCAGCTCAACCGGGTCAACAGCTACTGGCAATCCCATCATAAGCCACAAGTTTGGGCATTTTGGGACCAGGCTGCTTATCATACCGGCAACATGGAGCTATATAAAATCCAGCCCTCAAAAAAGTATTTACGCTATTCCGAAGACTGGGCCCAGCATAATGGATGGGAAGGCGCAAAATCCGACGATAAGGCAAACTGGAAGTATACCTATGGCGAGACGGATGACCACGTCCTTTTCGGTGACTGGCAGATCTGTTTCCAGGTCTATATCGACCTTTACCAACTTTCGCCCCAACCCCATAAGATCGCCAGGGCAAAGGAAGTCATGAATTATCAGATCCACACGGCCAACAACGATTATTGGTGGTGGGCAGACGGCCTGTATATGGTCATGCCTGTGATGACCAGGATGTACAAACTGACACATGACCCACTGTATCTGGACAAACTGTTTACCTATATGCAGTATGCAGACAGCATCATGTACGACGAGGAGGAGAAATTATATTACCGCGATGCCAAATATGTATATCCCAAACACAAAACCACTCAGGCGAAAAAAGATTTCTGGGCACGGGGCGACGGCTGGGTATTTGCTGCGCTGGCCCGGGTCATGGAGGACCTGACTCCAGACTCACCCCATTACAGCCACTATAAAACCCGCTTCGAAGAAATGGCAGCCGCGATTGTTGCGTGCCAGCAGCCCGAAGGCTACTGGACACGCAGCATGCTGGATCCCCAGCATGCGCCCGGCAGGGAAACCAGTGGGACCGCGTTTTTTACCTATGGCCTGCTGTGGGGGATCAATCACGGACTGCTGGCAGCACCGCAATATCGGGATGCGGCACTGTTGGGCTGGCGCTACCTTAGCCAAACCGCGGTGCAGCCCGATGGACGTGTCGGCTATATACAGCCGATTGGCGAGAAGGCCATCCCAGGGCAGGTCGTCGACGCCCGTTCCACCGCTCCTTTTGGAGTGGGGGCCTTTCTGCTGGCCGGCACGCAAATGTACCGTTATCTGGATCGACAATAAACCTTTAGACGATGATCAAGCAGTTGCTATTTATCGCATCTATCCTGTTGCTGAGCAGCACAGGTTATGCGCAGGGAAAGAAAAAACAAACAATCGATCCTGAGCAAACAGCCCGGGAGTTTTGGCTGCAGCAGATGGACCGCATGGTGCGACCTGTACTCCATAGCCTGGCGCAGGATAGCCTGCGCATCCAGATGCCGCAGATCACGGCAGCACAGGTAGACAACAGGGAGCACCGCATCAAGGTACAATACGTCGAAGTATTGGGCCGCGTGCTCGCTGGTATTAGCCCCTGGCTGGCGCTGGAAGGTGGATCTGACGCAGAGATCGCACTGCGCAGGCAGTACCGCAAGTGGACATTGGCCGGACTGAAAAACGCCTTGGACAGCAATGCCCGTGATTTTATGCGTTTTGACGTCGGCGGACAGCAGCTGGTCGATGCCGCTTTCATATCGCTGGCCTTTGTGCGCAGCCCCTGGCTCTGGCAGCAGCTCGATGAGGTTTCGAGACAGCGTCTCGTCGCCTCCATACGCAGCACTCGTCAATTCCGGCCCGTATACTCCAACTGGTTGCTCTTTTCGGCCATGAACGAAGCTTTCCTGGCCCGATACAGCACAGAATGGGATGTGATGCGCGTGGACTACGCCCTACAGCAGCTCGAACTTTGGTACGTGGGCGATGGCATGTATAAAGACGGCCCACATTACGCCTTTGACTATTACAATAGCTATGTTATTCATCCTTTCCTGGCCGGTATCATGGATGTCATTCAGGGCAAGACCAAGAGCTATGATTCCATGTTTGCCAAAATCAGGCAGCGTAATGCGCGCTACGCGATCATTCAGGAGCGGCTAATCAATGCGGATGGCAGTTTTCCGCCTTCTGGCCGCTCACTGATCTATCGCGCCGGAGCCTTCCATCATCTGGCCGATATAGCCCTCAAACAACGGCTTCCCCAAGAACTGGCACCAGGACAAGTACGCGCGGCCTTATCAGCCGTATTGAAAAAGACAACAGAAAGCCCCGACACTTACCGTAAGGGTTGGCTGACACTCGGGCTATACGGTGATCAGCCGGGGCTGACCGATTTTTACAACAACCAGGGCAGCCCTTATTTATGTACCATGATATTTTTGCCGCTAGGACTCCCTTCCGATGCGCCTTTTTGGGCGACCGAGGCACAGGACTGGAGCGCCAAGCGTATCTGGTCAGGCCGAGACTGGACGAAAGACCATAGCCAGGCGATTCCATAAAAAGAAAAAACCAACTCCATGCACCAGGTATGGGGCAAAAAAAGAGTGACCGATGAACATAAAAATGATTTTCAGCATAGCGTTGTGGGCAGTTCTCCTGCTCAGTGGAGAGCATATCTTGGCTCAGGAGCCTTTCGTCCATATCGTACCTGTGGGAAAAGGCTGGGCAAAAAACACGGTAAATACCGCCGTATTCCGTAAAAACTCCCTGGTCAGCAATGATAAGTACCAGTATATCGCCTATTATGACGATGATAGCTATGTCGTTCTCGGCAGACGCCTGTTGTCCGCAGTAGACTGGGAAATCCGTCGGACGCCCTACAAGGGGCATGCGCAAGATGCCCATAATATCATCAGCATCATAGTCGACGGAGCCGGATACCTGCACGTCTGCTGGGATCAGCACAACAGCAAGTTACGTTATGCACGCACAGTGAAACCGAATAGCCTGCTCCTGGGGCCCGAACGCACAATGACCGGTGACAAAGAAACATCGGTGACTTATCCCGAATTCCTAAAGCTTCCCAATGGACAGTTGCTCTTCTTATACCGTGATGGTGGATCCGGCAATGGCAACCTTGTCATCAATAGGTATGATGACAAGCAAGACAAGTGGACACGCGTGCATAGCAACCTGATCAACGGTGAAGGCAAGCGCAATGCCTACTGGCAGAGCTGTGTGGACGACAACGGCACGATACACCTGTCTTGGGTCTGGCGGGAGAGTCCCGATGTGGCCAGCAATCACGATTTGGCGTATGCCTGCTCCAAAGATGGAGGGCTAACCTGGCAGAACAGCAGGGGAACAGTCTACAGCCTACCGATAAATGCTGCCACCGCTGAGTATGCCGCCCGTATCCCACAAGGACATGAACTCATCAACCAGACCTCCATGGCTGCGGACGAAGCAGGCAATCCCTATATAGCCACCTACTGGCGCGACCAACATAGCCTTATCCCACAGTATAGGATTATCTATCTACAGATGGGTGAATGGCATGTGCGTTCGTTTGACTTCAGAAAAACGCCTTTTAGCCTAAGCGGTCAGGGAACAAAAGAAATTCCCATTGCACGGCCACAGCTACTGGTCAGCGGAAAAGACGAGGAGGCCGCCGTGACCATGATCCTACGGGATGCCGAGCGTGGCTCACGTCCCAGTGTGCTGCATGTCAAAGGCCTGAGAGACGGTGTCCCACAGCTTTATGACCTTAGTCAGGAGTCGCTGGGGTCCTGGGAGCCTAGCCTGGACACCGAATTATGGCGGCGGGAACGCAGAATCGCGCTTTTTGTGCAATCTACGGTACAAAAAGACGGTGAAGGCTTATCCAGCGCTGCCCCTACAACCATCAAAGTGATCCAATGGAGTCCTGATAGCCGTGATTTTACATGCCATCCTAATGGATTATCTTTTGAACTAGTCCGCCCCGATTTTGAGCGAAGTCCGTACACGGGAATGACGCGGCAGCACTGGCTGGATGCGGCCTCCTACCTGTTGGAAGGTGCTTTTTCGGTGATCCACAACCTCGACAGTCCCATGCAATTTGCCAAACAGCCCGGACGGAGTTACCCCAGAGATGGTGTCCACACAGAAACCGAGAAACTCGAAGGCCTATGTCGGACACTCTTTGTCGCCCTGCCCCTGCTAAAGGAAGATCCCGATTATACCATCCGGGATATACGGGTAGCTGATTACTACCGGCATCAGCTGCAGCAGCTTATCGATTCGAGCTCTGACACTTACATCGCGCCGCTTCCGGAAAAAGGCGGGCCAAGCCAAAAACTTGTCGAATTTGGAGGCCTAGCGGTATCCCTTATGGCCGCGCCCGAAGTGTTATGGGATCCGCTGCCCCAGGCAGCAAAAGACAGGCTGGCCCATACCATGCTGAGCTACGGCAAAGGGCCTACCATTGAGATGAACTGGCGTTTTTTCAACATCATGATCCTGAGCTTTTTCAAGAGTCGCGGCTATACGGTACCCGAAACGTACCTGAAAAACTTGCTGGAAAAATGCCTTGCCGACTACAAAGGCGATGGATGGTACAACGACAGTCCCTATTACGACTACTACAGCATGTGGGCCTTTCAGCTCTACGGATCGCTATGGGCCAAATATTACGGACCCACGATGTATCCTGAACTGGCTGACCGATTTCGATCCAACTTACGCGACGTGGCCAACAGCTATCCTTACCTGTTCAGCCGAAACGGTGAAATGATCATGTGGGGACGCAGCATATCCTACCGTATGGGCGCCGCGGTGCCCTTTCCGCTACTGGGCGAACTGGAAGATCCAACCATCAATTACGGCTGGATGCGCAGGATTGCCTCGGGCAGCCTGCTCCAATTTCTACAGCATCCCGATTTCCTGAAGGACGGCGTACCCACTTTAGGTTTTTACGGTCCTTTTGATCCCGCCGTACAAGAGTACAGCTGCAGAGGAAGTGCCTATTGGCTGGGCAAGTTCTTCTTGGGCTTACTTATCCCGGACGACAGCAGCTTTTGGACAGCCCGGGAGAACCTGGGTCCTTGGGAGCAGGAAATTGCCCGCAACAAGGTATGGAATACCTATGTCAAAGACGCCGGACTGCTGATCACCGACTATGCTGCGATCGGCGCATCCGAAATTCGGGCCTGCAATTCGAGCCGGACAGTAGGTTACTATCAAGGTACGGAGAATTACAATAAGCTAGCCTATAACAGTGCCTTCCCCTGGCAGGCAGATGGCAAAGAGGGTCAGGTATCGATGAACTATGCCTTTTCTGTTGAAGGCGGAGCATGGGAAGCACTGCGTCTCTACCAATTTATCGGATACGATGACCAGATCTACAGCCGTGTGGGATCGCTGGCCGGGGACTCTACGGTACGGATAGAACTCCACGAAAAGACCTTGCCGCATGGCATCCTACGCTGTGACCGACTTTCGTCCACGCATGCTGTTTCCCTTCGGTTGGGACATTACGCCCTCCCCCAGCGGCAGGATCAGCCGGTCAAAATCTCCGAACGAAAGCGTAAGAACCTGACAGCCGTGATCATAGATAATGGCGAATACCAGCTGGCCATGGTGCCCCTGCTGGGCTGGCAGGGAGTGCAAGCGGTGAGCTGTGCGGGACTTCATCCTACTGCGGCCAAAAGCAAGCTGCTCAGCAGCCATGTGTCAGTGGGTCCGGCAGCCGATCAAAGGCTTGTCATCCTGCAGCTATGGAAAAAATCCGGCGAAGCCTGGAGCGACGACGAACTGTTCCCTACAGTCCGGCGGGCAGGCGGCCGTGTAGAAGTACGGTGGAAAGGCAAGGATAACGCGCTATTTGACACCAATTTCAACTGAATTGAACCCTAATTAAACACTCCATTCCTCTTTCCGGACGACCTTTGTAACAGGCTATACACACCGTATAGCCTGTAGAGTATATTTTTCCAATCAATTATAAAAATCTATTATGGCACATCATTACTACAGCAAGTATGCCAGAAAGGGCCTTCTGTTGAATAGCCTTTTTTTGATTGCCCTGTCCACTTATGGACAGGAATCCAGCTTGAGAGGTACGGTCCGGGACAACGCAGGCAAAGCGATTGCCGGCGTCACTGTCCGGGTGAAAGGCGGTTCCGAAACCGTGCAATCCAATGCACATGGAAACTTTTCGATCCAGGCACCCGCGGGGAGCACGCTGATCGTCACCTCTGTGGGCTATCAGGAAAAACAGGTACCTGTGGCACAGCAAAAGACGATAGATATTGTCCTTCTACCGGCAGAGAATGTCCTCGATGAACTGGTGGTGGTCGGTTACGGTAGTCAAAAACGGTCCGACATCACCGGGTCGGTAGCCTCGGTCCCCAAAGACAGACTATCCAAGATTCCAGTCAACAATGTCATGCAGGCCATCCAGGGGGCGGTGTCGAATGTGACGGTTTCACAGGCTTCTTCCATCCCTGGCGATGCCCCTACAGCCCAGGTACGCGGTCGCAATTCGATCAATGCCAACTCCGAGCCTTACATCGTGGTCGACGGTATTCCCCTATCCCGAACCGATGGCTCCATCAACGATATCAACCCCAATGATATCGAGTCCGTCGAGGTGTTGAAAGACCCTTCTGCTGTCGCGATTTATGGCGTGAACGGCTCCAACGGGGTTATCCTGATCACGACCAAGCGGGGCGTCACGGGCAAACCCGCGATCCGCTACAGCGGTTATGCCGGCGTGGAGAACGCCACTCATATTCCCGAACCGGTGTCAGCAGAGGAGTTACTCAAGCGTTATGCCGAGTATGCCCGTATCACCAACACCAGTTTGTTCAATGGCGGTCCCGTGCGCAATGAGTATGAATACGACAACTATAAAAACGGAGTGACCACAGACTGGCTGGACGCCGTGATGCAGACCGGAGTGGTGCACAATCACAACATCAGCCTATCCGGAGGGAGTGAAAACGCCAAATATTTCGTATCCGGAGATTACCTCGATCAGAAAGGCGTGGTACTGGGTTATAACTATAAGAGATACTCCTTCCGCACAAATACCGACTTTAAAGCCACAAAGTACCTGTCGGTGGGGACCTCCTCCTTTGTGGTGGCGCACAATAAAGACGGTGGACGCGCAAATCTACTCCAGGCCGCAGCGATGAGTCCCTATGCCCGGATGTACAATGCGGATGGTACATTAACCCAGTACCCCATGTATTCCGAACAGCTCTGGGCCAACCCCCTCTTGCCCACCACGCTGGATCCGCAGCGTAGGCAATTCAATATTTCATTGAATGGTTATGCGGAACTCAATTTTGGCGAACTCTTTAAGCCGTTGGCGGGACTAAAATATAAGCTGAATGCAGGCTATTCCTACATCCCCGTCCGTAATAATGAATATGAAGGCGAATCGGTCTATAACTTTGCCGGACTGGGCCGCATTACCAATCGGGAGACACAGTCTTATACAGTGGAGAATATCCTGACCTACAGCAAAGACATTGACAAGCACCACTTTGATTTTACGGGGCTCTATGCTGCAAAAAGCAAGTACTGGCAGGAAGCCATTGCTACCGGAGAGGTCTTTCCGAATGATGCCCTGGGATGGGGCAACCTGGGCGCGGCCAACACGCAGAAGGTGAGCTCCCGGGCCGACCTCTATCGGACGATCTCTCAGATGGGCCGGTTAAATTATGGCTACGACAGCCGTTATATGCTGACCTTCACGGTGCGTAGAGACGGTTCTTCCGTATTCGGGCGCAACAACAAATATGGGGTGTTTCCCTCCGCAGCGGTCGCCTGGAATATCCACAACGAATCGTTTATGCAGAACAGCAGGGACGTGGTTAGCAATCTGAAATGGCGTATTTCCTATGGTCTTTCCGGCAATGAAGCCATTAGCATCTACCAGACCCAGTTTTTGATGAACTCCTACCCCATGGCCATGAATGGCCTGTCCAATACCGCACTCCAGATCCGCACGCAGATGGGCAATGACAACCTGCAATGGGAAAAAACGAAGGGCCTAAATACGGGTATCGACTTTGGGCTGTTTAACAATCGTATTTCAGGCAGTGTGGATGTGTATAAATCGAGCACTTACGACATGTTGCTCCGACAGCTTCTGCCCAAACTGACCGGATTCGTGGATGTATTCTCCAATATGGGCAAGCTCGGAAACACCGGCATCGACCTGACACTGAACACCAAAAATATCGTAAAAAACAACTTCAATTGGTCCTCGACGCTGGTTTTCTCGCGCAATAAAAATAAGATCAAAGAAGTGTACGGCGATGGCAAGGAAGATCTAGGCAATCGCTGGTTTATTGGCCAGCCTGTAGGGGTCATCTATGACTACAGCAAAGTCGGTATCTGGCAGGAAGACGAGATTGCTTCGGGTGCCAATAAGGGTTGGGATGATGCCGCCCAGGCCGGGGACCTCAAACTGGCCGACCTGAACGGAGATGGAAAGATCAGCGATGCCGACCGCTCGGTACTGGGACAAACCGCGCCCAAATGGACTGCAGGTCTGACCAATACCTTCACGTACAAAGATTTTACGCTCAACATTTTCATTAATACCGTTCAGGGCGCACTGCGCAACAATCCGCAGATCGGCGGAGCCTCGGACGAGATGGGCCGCCGGAGCACACCGGCAGCGCTGGGATACTGGACGCCCGAGAACAAAAGCAACGAATGGCGCTCATTGGGCAACCACTCCAACGTCCACGGCTATGGTTTTCCTTCCAGTGCGAGCTTTACCCGTCTGAAGGATGTGACGCTAAGCTATACCATGCCGCAGCAAGTGGCCAGTAAGCTGGGCGTGGGTGGACTGACCGTATATGCCAGCGGCCGCAACCTCTACACCTGGACCAATTGGCTGGGCTGGGATCCTGAAGCACGAGATATCACGCGCGGCTCTGCCGATGACAATCTCAACTACCCTATGGTGCGGACGTATGTCCTGGGCGTTAACCTCAATTTTTAACGATTAAAGAAAAAGACGATGAAAAATTATACCGTAATCTATTCGCTGCTGGCGATGGCTATGCTGGGTGCCAGCTCCTGCGGCAAGGACTACCTGACCGAAAAACCCTATTCCAACTATGGCGCCAACGTGGTGGACCCGACGACAGTAGAAAATAGGCTGCTGGGTTTACATTATAACTTTGGACAGCTGTGGGGCATGAGCAGCAGACAAGGATTTCTTTCCTGCTGGCAGATCGGCACGGACATCGCCAGCGCCGGCTCTACTGAAGGGGTAGAAAATCCCTTTTACCAATATGCGGATTTAAATTCGGAGAACGGTGGCGTGAATTACCTATGGGAGCGCTGCTATGTATTTATCAACAATGCCAACCTGATCATTGACGGCGTCGGCGACAACAATCCACAGGCCAGTGCCGAAGCACGCTTTTTCAGGGCCTACGCGTACAATATGCTGGTGACCCTCTGGGGCGACGTGCCGCTACTGACCAGTTCGATCAAAGTACCCACTTTTAACTATACCCGTACGCCTGTAGCGGAGGTTGATAAATTGATTGAAACGGACCTCAGCTACGCCATTAAGGAACTTCCCGACCTGGGCAAAGCTGCGGCTCCGAGCCGCATCAATAAAGATATGGCCCGACAGCTGGCGGCAGAAGCTTATTTGCGCATGGGCATGCGGGATGCGGCTTATTTTGCCCAGGCGGAGGCTATGGCGACAGCCATCATTGACGGCGGCAATTATAAACTGGTAGATGCCCGTTACGGCAAATATCTTGCCGAAGGCGGCGACTATTACCGCGATATGTTTCGCCAGGGCAATATGCGGCGCAGCCAGGGCAATACCGAAGCCATCTGGACATTTGAAGTCGAATACAACCGGTCGATCAATGGCGGTACGATAGACAACCCGCAGCACCGCCGCGTGTGGCAGCCGGCCTATCACAAATGGGACGGGATGGTCAATGCCGATTCACTTGGAGGGCGGGGCAACGGCCGGCTGCGGCTGAGCAACTTTATGAAGTATACTGTATGGAAAGGACTGAACGGCGACATCCGAAACAGCAATTACAATATACGGCGGACCACCAACTACAATAGGCCGGGCTTTAGTAAGACTATCGGTATTGATGCCGAAGGCTATCGTGTGGCCGAAGGTGCGGGCGTCAAAAACATCACGATCAAAACTGGAGACCAGGTAATCCCCTTCCGTACCGACAGCCTTGAGGTCTGGTATCCATTTCCGACGAAATGGGGCGGATACGATCCGATTGATGACTTTGGCTATGCACTCGTCAAAGACTGGCCTGTGATGCGCTTTGGCGAAACCTATCTGCTACGCGCCGAAGCACGATTACGCAGAGGGAACACCGCCGGAGCAGCAGAAGATATCAACAAACTGCGCGACCGCTCCTTCAAATCTGTACGGGCCGCATCCGGAAATGCCAGCCTGGGCCGTGTTGCGACAGGCGACCTCTCCATCGACTTTATTCTGGATGAGCGCGCCCGCGAACTCATTGCCGAAGAAAACCGGCGCATGACGCTGGTGCGTATGAACAAGCTAAAAGAGCGCATCTCCCGCAATGGCGACCAAGCTCCACCCAATAAGATTATTACCGGTTTCCAGGATTACAATGCCTTGCTGCCTATTCCATTAACGGAAATCCAGCTCAACAATAAAGATGGAGATCCTCTGAAACAAAATCCCGGCTACAAATAATAGCGTGGCCCTGAATTTAGCAGGCAGTGCCAAAAGAAAGAGCCATCCGACAGCGGATGGCTCTAACCTCGTGGATATATTTTCCGATTAGCGTTCACAGTCGGCAGTCCACGCTTTGCCGTCCTTTGTATAACCAATGGTCAATTTACCCGCGTCGATACGGATAATTCCGGTACCTGCAGTACCAATATTGACCAAGACATTGCCTTTCTGTTCAAAATCAACCCCATTTAGATTGGGAATTCCATTGCTGAAGGCAAAATTATACGTATCGCCCACCTTTGTGACGGTCACCGAGCCTTGCGCAGAAGCCACGTCATTCTCGTTGTTATCCAGGTCATCAAATCCGATCGTACCTTCATATTTTCCAATAAAGAGATCATTGTCCGAAGGGTCGTCATCTTTGCTGCACGATGCAAATCCGATCACTACGGTTAAGATTAGGGTACTTAAGCCCAAAAACTGAATCCATTTTCTCATAAGTCGATGTGTTAATGTGAATATTTACTTATTTATGAGTGAAAATTCAAAGTTTGTGCCATCCCTTCCGTCGCATCGGATGATCCGTATCAAACTTTTGAGAACGGGTATAAATACGATCTGCTATCGTTTTTTCCTGCGGCCGACTACTTCTTACTGCCTATCATTATTTTTTCCTCCACGGACCGCCAGTCGTAAATGTGGAATGTACGGTCTGTGCTCATCGCCACAAAGATACCTTTCGGGAATTGAGGGCCTAAGCTCACCTGTGTCGCATCCGCGCCGTCTGTTTCCATCGCGCTCACCGGAATCTCCGCAAGCAACTCGTAACGGTGAGGATCACCTGCGCTTCCTTCGCGTGGGTACACCATAAAACGCTGTGAGCCTTGATTGGAAACCAGTATGTAGCCAGTTTTGTCGCCGGTTTTATAGATCGCAATCCCTTCGTGATCTACCGAGAAGCCCGTCTGGGCAAACAGCGACAGTTCGCTGTTATCTTTCGCATCCGGATCTGCCAGATATTTGCGCACACCAGTCTGCTCATCCGAGTAGTATACATATCCCAGCTCATTGTCCACTGCAATAGCTTCAATTTCTTTTTTGCCGCTATACCGGCCAAATTTGCGTACCACGGTTCCTGTGACCGCTCCATTGCCGGGTTTCAGCTCGTATTGCCATAAATAATTATCCTGCGGTCCCGTTTTACGTCCTACAATTGCAAAAATACGCTGGTCGGAAGGGCGCGTATACAATGCGATACCCATGGGATCTCTGTCCTGCTCACCCACAAACACCTCTATTCCGCCATTATCAATCGGCTGCAGATCGGGCAGCGAGAAAATACGGATCTTATTCGCATTTCGCTCTGTTGTGACGGCGATATCAACCTTTTTGCCGTTCAGCTCAAAGCCATAGGCAATGTCCACATTGTTGGGGCGCTGGATGCCACCAACACGCTTCACGATCTTGCCAGTTAAGTCGAAGGCATACAGGGCCCCATCCTTATCTTTATCGGTGCCGATGATCAGGCTCTTGCCCGCATCAGCTGGATTGATCCATATCGCCGGATCATCAGAATCGTGCTTGACGTGCTCCGTAATCACTGTAGCCTGTAGAGTGTCTGTGCGGGCTACGTTCGGATCCGCATATGCATCTGGGCTAGTCGCACAAAGGCCTATTGCACACGATGCCAAAAATAATGTTTTTAACTTATTCATATCTTTTGCTTTAGTAAGGGCCAAATTGTGATTTTCTGTCGGATTACACCCCAAATCTAGCGTTACAAATAGTGTACAGCGCCTTATTTGAGCGCAACAAAAAAGCAACATGCCCCCTTAAATAGATTGTATAAAGGCAGTTAGACTACTCCCTTGTTCTAATTTCAGTTTTTTTCGGAGGCGGTATCGTGCTACACGGAGGCTATCGCTTGATACGCCCAGCAGCGCAGCAATGTCTTTGCTGTTCATATTGAGTTTGATCAGCGAGATGAATTTGATTTCCGTAGCCGATAGCCCGGGATTGATCTCCTGCAGTTTATCAAAAAATTCCTGGTTGATTTCTTCGAAAATCCGTCTGAAGTCTTCCCAATAGTTATCCTGATGAAAGTTCAGATTGATTTTATTCAGCAGGGCACGCAGCTCCTTCTTGTAGCTGCGGCCATCGCTTTTGATCATCTCTTTCAATGTGGCACTAATGTCTTCCAGTAATTGATTTTTTTGGATGGACTGCAGAGTATGTACCGTGATTTCACGCGCTTTATTGTGCAAGCTTTCCTTCAGCTGCTCTTCCTGCATCTTTTTATTGTTCAGGTCGATTTCCAACAGCTCCTGCTGTGTCTTCAGCAACGCCTCCTCCCGACGGCTGATCTCGATCTCGCGCCGCATCCTGTATCGTTGGTTACGAATGACAACAGCAGCCACGAGGATAAAAAATACGACCACGATACCCGAGACAATATAGATCGCCCTGGAGATCCTTTTCTGTTGCTCCATTTCGGCGAGCTGCATTTCCTTTCGGTCGAGACCATAAATGACCTTCAATAACGCTTCCTGTTTTTTGCTTTCCTCGGAATAAGACTTTAAGAAATATTCCCGGCTCAGTTCGAGGTAATGGAAGGTACTGTCGCTCTTTTTCAGAAAGTGATACGTCTTACCCAGGTCTCGATACGCGCTGCTCAGCCGGCTGTACGCGTTGGTGCTTCTGGCCAGCGCTTCAGCTTTCCGCGTATAATGCAGCGCCTGTGCATAATCGCCTTTTTTGCGGTACACATCCCCCATGTTGTTGTACACATCAATACGTATCTCGGTATTGCTACCCTGTTCAAACCAGTCCAGTGCCCGCGCAAAATGGAAATGAGCCTGGTCAAACTGCTGCTTATCTTCATAGATGCTGCCCAGGTTGTCGTGGACCAGCGCTATCCCTTCGCTATCGCCGATGCGTTCAAAGAGGGCCATGGCTTTTTCCTGATAGAAAAAAGCGCTGTCATAGTTTGCCATTTTCTCGTAAAGATGCCCGATATTGGCATAGGTACGCGCTATAGCCTTTTGATCGCCGAGCCGCTGAAAAGTGTACAGCGCTTTGAAATAAGCCGTGCGGGCGTCATTTTGCTGTTTGGTAATCAGAAAAAGCAGAGCCAGATCATTGAGGTTGTCTGCCATCTGCTGCTCATTTCTGTCCGAACGGAAGATCTCATCCGCTTTCATATGATAATCGAGGGACTGCGTGAACAGTCCCATCTGATAGCAGATCTGGCCCATACGCTGTAGCGCACGTGCCTCCTTGAGCAGGTCGCCATCAGCCCGGGCCTGCTGTAGGATTTCATTCTGTGCAACAAATGCCGCATCGGAAGGATGCGATTGGGATGCAATAGCAGCAGTATTTTGTGGCCGGACTGCGCCCAGCACACAAAATATAATAATCAAGGTTCCGATACACTTTTTTATCATGCTGCTAGTATACGAATTTTAAAAGTCAAACTTCACCCCGAAGTTGTACCGTGGACGGTAATACTCCATCTGTCTGCTCTGGGCTGCCACCCCCTGATAGTACCGCAGCGGCTGGTTCGTCAGATTGGTTGCTTCGGCAAAGAAACGGGCGACTTTAGAAACTTTATAAGAAGCATTGGCATCCAAGAAAAACTGCTTGTCATAGAAGACATCTCCAAAAGCATCCCCCCCCAGTTCGTCGATGTAAGCGGCCGTATAATTCGCCGACAGACGTGCTGCAAAGCGTTTGTTTTCCCAGGACAGTGAGGCATTCAGCATATGCGGAGCTGTCCCCGGCAAGCTTACATGCTGCCTTGGTTCACCGTCGCTGTTGGTAATGCCCTTGGCTCTGGACTTCGTGAAGGTATAGTTGGCATAGATACCAAAGCCCCGCAGGAATTTGCCAGGCAAGAAGTCCAGCTGTCGTTGTACCGCCACCTCGAAACCATATACATTGACACTTTCGCCATTGCGGTTTTGCGTGAATGCCCACTGCTCCCCATCCGGAATCGGATTGGTCAGATCAGGAAAATCACTGGCAAACTTAGACTGTGTATACGCGCGGTCCGCATAGGTATAAATAAAGTTTTTCAGATGTTTATAGAACAGTCCGCCCGAAAGAATTCCCACCGATTTGAAGTACTGCTCAGCCATTAGGTCAAGATTGTAGGCATTGGTGGCATCCAGGTCCGGATTGCCAGCAGCAATGGCCTCATCACCGGCCACGATACCCACAAAAGGCGTCAGTGCATAATAGTTTGGTCTCGCCAGCGCTGTCGTGAAAGCACCCCGGAGTACCAGATCATCATTCGCCTGATATTTAAGGGCCAGGCTTGGCAACAGGTCAGTGTAGCTATTCTCCGAACTGCGCGTCCCGGCCAGATCTTCTTCGTTTTCGATGATATTACCCGTGTAGTCAATTTTGGTATGTTCAAGACGTAAGCCTGCAATCAACGATAATTTGGCTGTAATATCCTGATCCCAACGCAGGTAACCGGCATAGATCTTTTCCTTAGCCGTATAATTGAGGGCCAAAAACTCGGATGGATTCTCTTCCCCTGTAAAGACATTTTGGTCAGTCAGATTCAGGCTCGCCAAATAAGCTCTGCTCGCAAACAGCCCCGGTACATATTGCTCACCCGGCTGGAAATTCTTACCATCAAAAAAAACATGCGGGATAGATCCTAAGTTCGGAATCAAATCCTCATTGACTGGGCTATACTCGATGAAATTATTGTTTCTATCCTTGTTTTTGAGTCTCAGGCGCCCACCAAAGCGTAGGCGGCCTTTCTGACCTTTCACCAGGGAAAAGGGTAGCCTAAAGTTAATTTTTGCGCCCAGTTCATCCTCTTCAGTGAGGTCGGTATTTTCCGATATCGTGTTCAGGCCAACGCCGTTGGCATCAAAATTTACGGGGTTAAACAGCGGAAATTCATCTGTCCCTGTAAAGTTAAGGGTATTATTCTTCTGGCGGAACAAGATGTAACGTTCGTTGGGGCGGTATTCCCTTGCTTTGGAATAGCTCAGCGTCCAGTCCATATCCAGGTCTGCCGAAAGCAAGTGCTCACCGCGCAACGAGTAGTTCTGTACCCGCTGATCCTCGAGTCGCGCCATTTTATTACGATCGTTGTCTATTCCCCCTTTGGCCTGGATACCGATCCGGCCCTTATATCCTGTGATCCCGTTGTCACCATTATATTGTGGCTCGATATCATCGATACGCATGCGGTACCGGTTCTCGCGGTCGTCCCGCCAGTTGTACATGGCATTGGCATAGAGGCTGTGGTTTGGGCTCAATTTAAAATCAAAGGCAGCTGCCACACTGCGGCGGATACGCTGTACATCGTATTTCCGGATGTCCATCTCCTCGACAAATGTATTGCCGAAATCATCCTTCGCCCATACCGCTTCGACATTGTCCGATCCGTACACGTTATTATTGTAGGAGCCGCTCAGCACCATACCAATGGCCTTTTTGGCAAAGCGGTTGCCATACACGAATGCACCGGTGTACAGCGCTTTGTCGCGGATCGGATTATAACCAGAAGACAAGGTAGCCGAGATGCGCTCCCCATTGGGTGAGGCACGGGTGATCAGGTTGACCGAGCCGCCTATGGCATCGGCATCCATATCCGAGGTCAGCGTTTTATTGACTTCGATACTCGAGATCATGTCCGAAGGAATCAGGTCCATCTGTACCCGCCTGTTATCCCCTTCGGCAGAAGGTATACGGTCACCATTTAATGTCACTGAATTCAGTTCGGGAGCCAGTCCCCTGATGATGATGTTGCGCGCTTCACCCTGGTCATTCTGCATCGTGATCCCTGGGACACGTCGCAGTGCCTCACCAATATTGGCATCAGGAAAACGACCCACCTGGTCGGACGAGATGATATTGGTGATATTGGATTTGTTTTTCTGTTGGTTGAGTGCCCGCGCCTGCCCCCGTGCGCGGTCACTGAGCACCTCTACCTGGTCCATCCGTATAGCGGCATCTTCCAGGACCAAGTTGACGGTTGAATTGCCGCCCTTGGTCACAGTCACTTCTTTACGTTGCGGCTTATAGCCCATATATACAACTTCAACGATATAGGTACCTTCAGGCACTTTCAGAAACTCAAAATCCCCTGTCTGGTCAGAGACCGTATAACGGTTGCCCACATTGAGCCGCACTGAAGCTCCCGGAAGAGAAGCCTTTGTCATGTTCTCGATCACTTTACCGGAAATAACGCCCGTACCCTGCTGCGCATGGCACCATATGACCGTTAAAAAGATCAGTAATGAGGTAAAAAGTATTTTCATCTTTGCTTAATTATTTTGATTTTGGTTTTCATTGTCGACTGCTGCGAAGTTGAAAATTATTCGGGTCAGCAAGGTCCAACGGAGCGTTACAAAAAGGAACCACGCATAGACAAGCCGTTATCAAAACATAAACAGCGGTTTGAAACACCATTACAAATACCTAAAAATCAAAACTTTCCAAAGATTGAAAATATCCATTAAGAAATTGTTTCGTTAACAATAACAAAAGATTAGGGATGCCTTGGCAAAGGCTCATATCCCTTCAATACATCATCCAGCATCCGGTTCAGGGAGTATGTTCCCCCACCTGACAGGTACCAGACGTTCGGATCTACATGAATAATACGGTTGTTCTTAAATGCATTGGTTTTTTGAATCAATGCATTTTCTATTTCCTTTTTATCGGTCTTCTCTCCCAGCATGATCTCATTCCTGTCGATGATATACAGTATATCAGGATTGACACGGCTGATATACTCACTCGATACCACCGTTCCATGTACCCCTGCCTGCTTATTTTCATCCGCCGGTACAGCTTTCAGGTCGGTATACAGAAACCCATACCTGGAGTTGTTGCCAAACGTACTGAAAGCGCCCGCATTGTACATCAATACCATGCTTTTCTTCGGGCTGGCGCTTATGGTTTTTACTGCTGTTTCGATTTTACGTTGTATTTCAGCTACCTTCTGGTCCGTCTTATCCCGAACGCCGAAGATGTCACCAATGGTATTCAGGTTGTCGATAACAGATTGCATATAATTTTCGTTTTTGACGCCAAGATAAATGGTCGGAGCAATTTTTGACAGTTGTTCATATTCTCTGGACGTTACTGCCGAAATAACCACCAAGTCCGGCTTAATCTGATTCACCCGCTCCAGATTAGGCTGGATGATCGAGCCGGCATCCTGTACATTCGGATCTTTTCTATATTTTTCAAGATGCTTTGCCATGTAATCCTTGGGAATACCCGCCACCGGGATGTGTAGTTCATCCAGCGTTTCCAATGTGCCCACATCAAATACCACGACTCTCCGGGGCTGTACAGGCACTTGGGTCGTACCCAATTCGTGCAACACGGAGACAGTCTCCCCCGCGGCTGTCCGAACTGGATTGTCACAGGCCGTGAAAGTCAATATACTGGCCGCAAATAGTATGTTAAAAAGGTTTTTATTCATATGCGATGATTTAGAAAATTATGTTATATCTTATAATAATTACATAGTACTGTCGTGTCATTCCGCATAATGCGGAAGTCAATACCATATAGCTTCCGGAGCATTTCTTCGTTTACCATATGCGCTGTCTCGCCGCAGAAGACGACCTCTCCCCCTTGGAGACCGATGATATAGTCCGAATAGTTCGCCGCGAAATTAATATCGTGGATCACCGCGATGACCGTCCTGCCAAAATCCCTGACCAGACGGCCGACCGTCTGCATGATATCAACAGCATGTTTCATATCGAGATTATTGAGTGGTTCATCCAGCAAAATATATTCGGTATCCTGCGCGATGATCATTGCCAAAAATGCGAGCTGTCGCTGTCCGCCGCTTATTTCATCTATGTAGGCATCCCGGATAGCCGAAAGGTCCATCATGGCGATGGCTTCCTCTATTTTTTGATGATCTCCCTGATTCAATCGCCCCTGGCTATGCGGAAAGCGACCGAAACCGATGATTTCGGACACTTTTAGCTTGAGGTCAAATACATGATGCTGCTTGAGAAAGGACAGTTTTTTGGAGAGCATGTTCAAAGGATAACTGTTGAGCTCTATTCCGTCCAGGGTTATTGTTCCTTGTCCAGGCTTTTCCAGACGGGCGATGAGCGACAACAGCGTGCTTTTCCCAGCACCGTTGGGGCCAATCAGCGACACCACTTTTCCTTTCGGGATGGACAGGCTGATATTTTTCAGGACGGGATGCTGTCCATATTTTTTGCAAATTGATTGAATTTCTATCATATTATTTCCGAAGCTGTTTGATCATAAGGACAAAAAAGTAACTCCCCCCAAGCAGATTGATAAGTACACTGAGGCTGTGTCTATAATTAAGGATATGTTCGATGGCAAACTGGGCTCCGGTCATCAGTATCAGTGCAATTCCGGCAGCCAATCCAATGATCCGCGCATGAGAGGCTGTGGCGGACAGCCTGTAGGTAATACCCGAGACAAATATGCCAACGAAGGTAATCGGCCCGACAAGAGCCGTGGACACGGATACCAGCACTGAAATAGCCAGAAGCTGTTTTCTAACAAGGTCATCATAGTCCACCCCGAGGCCGAGAGCGTACTCCCTGCCGAGACTGAGCACGTCCAGGTACCGGAAATAACGCTTGACATACAGAAGCAGGGCAGCCACCACCAGCAAGGCGATAGCCAGCGTATCTATCGACGTCCGTCCTAGCGAGGAGAACATGGCACTCTGCACATATCCATACTCGTTTGGGTCGATGGCCATCTGTAGGAATTGCGTGGTAGCACTAAAAAACATGCCCAGCACCAGACCGATCAGAAGAATATAGTACACGTTTTTCTTATGGTTGCGAAACAGCAATACATATAGAGCGAACGAATACGCTGTCATGATCGCCGTCGAAAAAACAAAACCCCACACTTTTGAGCGCACGAGTTCACTACCGGAGCCTAAAGCCATCAACATCAGGACCTGTGAGAGTACAAAAAGATGCTCATAGCCCATCAGTGACGGCGTCAGGATCCTGTTTGCCGAGATCGTCTGGAACACGATGGTGGAATAGGCCAGGGTCAGACTGACCAGTACCAACGTAAATAGTCGCTCCAGCCTACCTGTCATGATGAAAACGTCGCTTATATCGGCGCGAAAAAACACAAATAGCACCATCATGAGCAGGGCTGCCAGATTTATGATCACTGCCTGTCTGCTCATCTTCCTTTTCTGATTAAGATGAACAAAAACAGCAGCGCGCCCAGCGAACCGACGATCATACTGCAGGGTATCTCGTAAGGATAAATTACAACCCTGCCCATGATATCACAGACAACCAGCGTTATCGCACCGTAACAGGCCATGTAAGGCAGGTTCTTCCTTAAATTGTCGCCGTGTATGAGCGATACCAGATTGGGGATCACCAGATCGATGAACGGAATAGAACCTACGGTTAGCAGGGTTATGCTGACCATGATGGATGTGAGCATCAGTCCTACGCAGGTTACAGCCATGTAATTAACCCCTATGTTGGCAGTAAAATCCCTGCCCAGCCCCACGATCGTAAAACGGTTGGCATAACAATAACAGACAGCAAACAGCGGTAGCAGGATATAGATCACCTCGTATTGCCCCTTCAATGTTTTGGCAAAATTGCCCACCATCCAGCTTTCCATATTCTGAACAATGTTGAACTGCACACCAATGACATTAGCGATGGCATTCAGGATGTAACCGTACATCACGCCAAAAACAGGTATAAGCACAGTGCTCCGTTTGACAACCGGGATCATGGAAAAGGTAAAGAGTGCAGTCAGCGAAAAACAGAAGAACATACCAAAAATAAGTTTTGTCAATAATCCCGACTGGGGAAAAAACAGCAGGCCGAACAAAACACCCAGCTTGGCAGCATCCAAGGTCCCCGCCGTTGTAGGGGATGTAAACTTGTTCTGCGTAAGCTGCTGCAGGATGACACCGCAGATGGAGAGCCCTGCCCCTGTCAGGATCAGCGTTATGGTACGCGGGATACGGCTGATCCATAGCACGTCGCGATTACCTGCCCCCGGGTGGAACAAACTGGCCAAATCCAGCCGTTCCACACCCAACAAAACGGAGACAGCAGCAAAAAGTATTAAACAGCACAGCAGCAAAGACCAACGCACTTTATATCAACCTATCTGGATTCGAAAAATAAAATAGTTGTCTCCTCATGTGCATAAGGTTTATGCCAGGAGCCTTTAGGGATGACCACAAATTCACCCGTTCCGACCTCGATGCTATCCCCATCGGCAAATTCGATGAACAGCACACCCTCGACCACATAAAATAGCTTTTCACCATTTTCATGTGTATGCATTTCAAATTCGCCTTTGATCTTCGCCATATTGACCACATGATCATTAACCCCGGCGACCTGCTTGAGCGACCAGAGTACCTTCAATGCCGCCGATTCATCTTTTAAATTTACTTTCAAGATTTCCATATATGATTATTTATTTTCCAAACGGACAAAGCCACTTACTTCCCCACCCCTGATGACATTAAAAGCCGGTGAGGCAGTGTGATCTGACAAATTCACACGATAATATCCATTGAGTCCCTGTGTCCGGTTTACCACCCGTAAAAAGACCTGATTATCGACAACCTCCACATTACCGGTAGAAAGCCCAAAGACCGTCAGCGGTGCACCGGTGATCTCCGTAGCTTTTTTAGTGGCGATATCCACTTCAAAAAATTTATATATATTGGTATTCAGGTTGGTCAGTCCCGGAACAATAATTTTATCCTTCGAACAGTCCACATATAACTTGCCGTTCAGCTCCCGGAAACTCCACAAAAGAGCCCCTTCCGGCATCCCTAGATCTGTCGCACTCAGCTCCCAGTTTTTGTCAAAATCAGTTTCACCGGCCTTGATCCTGAAAATAAAGGATTTTTCAGCCTGGAGAATTTTGTCCTCATTGGTATTCCAGCCCGTCGTCAGTACATATAATGCGCCGTCGCTTCCCTTGATCCAGGCAGGGAACTCGGAGGTAGAATAACCGTGATTTTTGACTACTGGATGAATGATGACCTTTTCCACCCTTTCCGTAGCAATGTCCACGACAGCCAGGCGGTAATTGCGGGTATTATCATTATGCCCATTACCATCTTTGCGGGAATAAGTTACATTGACAAATAACTTGCCCTCCTTGGCAATCAATGTCTGGTTACCGATGTATACATTGGTACTGATGTCCGTTCCTTTTTCAACGACTGATGACAAGTCAATTTCTCCTGTCCGTTGCATCGTCGTCGGATTGAACTTTTGAATCTTGGTTTTGCCGCGGTCTGCATCGAAATAAAAGCCGGTGGTTTCATCTACCTCAAGATGCTGGGCGGAGGTGCTGCACTTAATAAAGCCCGTTTCCTCGAATTTTCCGTTTGCACCGATTCCATAACGGACAATGCCCGTTTCACCTGACAGTCTCTGCCGGTTGAACATCCAGTTTTTGAATGTACGGAAGCCGCCATAATTTCGGGACTGCAAGGAATAGCCGCCGATGTTGTCCACCTCACCTGCCGGGACCTCATTATAGGCCGCATAATAGCCCGAACCATCACTCACGGCCCACTCGGCGGTTAGCAGGACATATTTTTCGTTCGTCGCAGGATTATTGCCATTCCCCTCACCGGAGGTTTCGTCTTTCTTACAGGAGATGAGTGCTGTGCCAGCCAGCAGAACCAGCGCAAATGCATTTAACAGATGTTTTCTCATGATTGTATTGATTTCAGTTATTAATATTTCAGGATATAGTTTAATTTCAGGTGGAAGCTGCGTCCAGCGTTCTGAACTTTAAAGTTGTCAAACACAGCCGCATCAAATAGATTTTTGCATTCCACATTGACGGTCAGGGGCAATGCGGACGCTGGTTGCCATAGCAGTCCCACAGCATGTACCGTCTGTGAAGGAATAATATTGGGAGCATCGACCTTGGCTTTGCCCCAAAGCCCCAAAAATCCATCAGGTTCTGTATTTCTGGGAATGTAATTCAGATAGTATTGGTGCACATAGGCCATGTTATAGTAGGCCTGTAGCTTGTCCGTTTTCCTGAACACATTGGAAAAAGCCGATGATGCGCCGACATTCGCAAAAAAATAAGGGGTATTCCGCAGGCGAGCTCCCTCCAGATAATCCATCAGGGGATTGTCGATATGGTATAAGCGGAAGTCCTGATAGGTACCATTGGCGTATAAGGAAAGCCAGGATCCGGGAGTATATCGGATATCCGCCTCAAAGCCTATTCCCCGCACAGATTCGACATTGACACTTTGCGAATACAACAAATTGACAGGCACTGTGATGATCATATCTTTGGTAATCCGGTAGAAACTGTTCAGTTCGATATCAACCTTATCGTTCGGTCTCGTTCGGATACCTATATTTCCGTTGGTACTTTTCTCGGGCCTAATGGCAAAATTAGACAATACATATGCACCATTGCCGAGGATCTCGGTCTGTTCAGGCAGTCGCGTCGCCAATTCGCCCGAAAGCCTCAGATAAGTGCGTTTGGATAACTTGTATTTAATGGACTCCGCGACACCAAATTTCGATACATCTGCCCTGGACGTATTTTCGTTGAGGTATCCGGTATTGATATTGACTTCCTGCCCCGCAGTTTTTGCATAATAGTATTTTACCTGGAACAGATTTTCCAGCTTATTTTTAAATAATTCGGTTTTCCAGCCCAGACCGGCAACCACTTTTTGATAGCTTGCCGGCAGGGACTGCAGGTCCACAGGGTTGCTTCCCGCGGTCGTGGGACCGTAAGGATCCTTTCCCGTACGGCCGTAATCGTTATATACTACATTGAATGATAAGCTACTATTAGCGGCAGTTCGATAGACCAATCCTGTCCGTGATGTAAAGTTCGAGTACGTATACGATGCTAAGGTCGGGTTGCCGGATTCACCGCGTCTGTCGGCATCCACTGGTGGATGATAGGTCCCATACCAATCGTACGAGCCGCTTAACGTATCGATCTGACGGCCGCGGATCCTGCTGTATACCAAAAACTGGTCTATCGTTAATTTATGCTCCCAAAAATCTTTCTTATAACGTACTGTCGGAATGATAGCCGCATGTTCACTTGCTTTGGCTGCTCCGAACGGCTTTTCCATCAAGGCCGCGAACTGGTTGTCGCGATCAATTCGAAAAGCTGTCCATCCCACACGGAGGTCATCCGCCCAGCTCAGATTGGACCAGCCCCCATAGAGCTCAGCATATGCCTGTTTAAACTGATTGTGAAATAATCTGACAGTCTCCGCAGACACCGTCGATTTGTCCGGATCCGGGATATTCGCGATCACTTTATAATCATTATCCGAATAATTATAGAACCCATCCAGGCCCCAGTAAAAATGACTTTTCCCGGCACTACTTTTTAAGTTGACGGAGGCACGATGTGTGTTAAACGATCCTATTTCATAGGATAAGGCCGCATATCGTGAACTTTCCGTTCTCGAGACCATATTGACGGCACCGCCGAGCGCGTCAGCACCGATTTCAGTCGGCAGCACCCCTTTGTACACCTCCACCCTTTCCAGCATATTGACCGGTATAGACGAAATATTATACGAAGCACCGAGGTAATCCGTGGGAATACCATCTTTAAATAGCTTGATGGACTTACCCTGAAACCCGTTGAGCATGACGTTCGTATTGCTGCCCAGTCCTCCCGATTGCCGGACCCGTACACCCGCTGCACGATTCATCAGTTCCACCAAGGTTACAGCCTTTGCCTGTGCAGCCTTCGTATCTATAATCTCAGCCTTGACAAGCGCATTCCGCGCTTTCTGATTCCGGCTTTCTCCGCTTACATGAACTTCCGCAAGGCTGGTGATTTCGTCGACGAGAATAAACGATAGCCGGCTGTCCCGGTTCTTATGCAAATAAATATTTTTGACCTGGATCCCCTTACCTAAAAAGCCGGCCTGAATGCTATATTCTTTGTCAGGGGGCAGATCAAACGAAAAGCGCCCACTGCCATCCGTCGTGATCTGCATGCTAGTGTTGCGCACGATGACTGTCGCTCCAGAGACGGGATGCCCTTTTTCGTCATACACATAGCCCTTGATAAGGCCACCTTTTGTCTGTCCTTCGACAGAAAGTACCCCTACAAAAAGTAGCAGAAAAATATAACATAGACACTTGTGAATCGTCTTCATTAACAGTCATTATTTAGAATTAGTTTAAATTAAAGCCAAAATTATCTATCTTTGTTTACGAAATCTGCAGCAATATGTACAAATTCTGCATCGCGGAACCTAAGTTGGAGATGAGATCTCTTACTTGCTATTTAGAAGGAAACAAGCACCATGAATATAGAACTGTTGAATACGCATCGAAATGAACTGCTCTCCCTACTGGAGGAGCCCGAAGGCTACGTTATTCCTAAGGAATATGACCTTATCGAGACGGTAGATATCAAGCAAGGCAAGGACATGTACCAAGAACGCAGGCGTATTCATCTGGATGGTGTATACATCAACGTGTATAAGCGATCGCAGGCGCATGAGCGTGAAATATGGGTACGCTCTGACGCTCCCTATCTACAGATGCATTTTGAGATATCAGGAGGATCAGCTTATTATTTTCATCAAAACAAAACATTTGCAGTGCCGATTTCCGAAGGAGAGTTCAGCTTCTTTTATGTTCCAGAATTAAACGGCAGGTTGGTGGATCCACCATGTAAGGATGCCGTTACCGTCGAGATAGAAATTTCAGAAAAATGGATCCGGCAGCATATCGGGACATCCCCCTCCCCCGCGATGGATTTTGTCGATGACATTGCATCGGGCAGACCCGCATTGTTGGGGGGCAGATCGCATCTGATTTCGCCCCAGATTTTTCGTGCCGTACAAGATCTTTTGGAATGTCCCTATGCGGGAAACATCAAACGTCTGTATCTGGAGGCCAAACTCATGGAGTTATTGGCCCATCAACTTTTTCAGGTTCAGGGTACAGGGAAAGGCAGACAGCAGCAGCGCTACTCCAAAGCAGATATTGAACAATTGCATTTTATCAGAGAAAAGATCATCGCCGACCTCACAAAACATCATAGTATTGATGAATTATCCTATGTGTCCCATATGAACCGAACGAAATTACAGGCGGGATTTAAAGAACTCTTTGGTGTCACGATACATGATTTTATTGTTGAGCAGCGGATGAATCTAGCGTACAAATTGCTGACCGAATCTTACTCCCATCATTGGAATATTTCAGAAATAGCAAGCAAAGTAGGCTACCAACGGAGCAATCATTTCTCTGCAGCCTTTAAAAAGAGATTTGGGCTCTCCCCCAGTTCATTCTTAAAAAAGTAAAAAGTCAGCTTAACTGAGACCGTCACAGCGCCCTGCATCGCCCACTCGTGCCTGATTTCGGTTTACCTCTTAAATATCCCGTGAATAGGCGCGTTCGTCCCTGAAATTGGCGCTTTCGTCCCTAACTGAAAACACAGTAGTGCGCTAGGAAAGGGGAAAAAGCCAAAGCCAGGCCGTTCGTCCCTGAAATCGGTAGTTTCGTCCCTAACTGAAAAACACAGTAGTGCGCTAGGAAAGGGAAAAAAGCCAAAGCCAGGCCGTTCGTCCCTGAAATTGGCGCTTTCGTCCCTAACCGAAGACACAGTAATGCCAAAGGAAAGAGGAAAAAGCAAAAATTTATCGTCAACAAAAGATAAGATCGTCAATGATCTTTGGCATACAAGCTAAATTCGTCGATATCGTGGTAGCCGAACACACTGATCTGTGGCTGCGAAGCGATCAGCTCACGGATCCGCTCCACGGTAGCGATCCGCATCACATTGTCGTCGGCTCTGGCTTCGGCCAGCTGATGGACAGGATGTCCGGGATCGTATAGTTCATCACGCAGATAGTAGGCATCGGCCACATACAACATCCAGCCGTCGTCGAGCTTTACAGCCACACCACAGTGGCCGTGGGTATGTCCAAACAAAGGGATCAACAAGATTTCCGTATCCAGCGCAGTATGCACCTTGCGTGCTTCCAGGCCAAACCAGCGACCAGCTGAGCTGGCATATGTCCTGACCGGCGGATTGTGCTGCAATGGGGTTGTCAGATATCTGGGGTTGCCCGACAGGAAATTGGCATACTCTTCCGTTCCGACATGCACGGTAGCCTGGGGGAAATCTGCCAGCCCCCCGATATGGTCATTATCCAGATGGGAGATGACGCAGTCGCGGACATCTCCCGGATCCAGGCCCAGGGCTTTGATCTGCTCAATGGCCGTGGTCTTTTCATCAAAGCGGTAACCGACCATGTCCACCAGTTCGCGGCCTATTCTTTCCTCCGGATAACGCGTATCCAACAATCCGATGCCCGTATCGATCAGCGCCATCTGCTTATCCTCTCTGATCAGCAGGCAGTGTCCGCTCACATGCTCACGAAAAGGAGTGACGATCCTGACACAATTTAAGTGATATACTTCTGCCATAGTAAAAGATTTTAAATGTCCGTTCAGCCTTGGTGCAGGCGGCAGACTTCAGAAGTAAATGTACACTTTCTTTATTAAAATTAGAACTGTCGTTCTAATTATGACAATCCGCTAGTAAAACCAGCTCCAAAGGCCAATTTTCCGGACCAATAATACAAATTGCCATTTTGAGTCGACAAAATATATCAGAAATTGCAGTTTTTAAACAACAAAATATACTACAAATTGTAGTTTAAAAACTGCAATTTGTAGTATATTTGTAATCTAGTAAAGCGATATGAAAACTTTAATTCATTTTCAGGACATTCTTTTACAAAGTGTCAACAATGATTTCCGGAGATATCTTCATGAACAGATAAACTGGAACCAGCGTATGATAGGCATCAAAGGCCCACGTGGAGCGGGAAAGACAACCCTCTTATTGCAACATATAAAATATGACATTGGGTCTTTAAAGGAGAAAAGTTTGTATGTGACGGCAGACCATACCTGGTTCTATAACCACAGTTTGCTAGACACGGCGATGGAATGGTTTAAGCAAGGTGGAGAGCTGCTCGTCATTGATGAAGTGCACAAATACCCGAACTGGTCCAGGGAGCTCAAAAACATCTATGATGGCATCCCTCAACTCCGTGTTATATTTTCTGCCTCCTCGGCACTCGACATCTACCGTGGCCCGGCAGATCTCAGCAGAAGAGTGGTCAGTTATGCATTGGCAGGGCTGTCTCTGCGTGAATATCTCCTGTTTTCCGGTACAGCCTCGTTTCCAGCCCTATCATTTGAGGATATACAGGCAGGCCACCGTGAGATTGCTCTGGACATCACGTCAAAGATGCGTCCCTTACCTGCATTCGCAAAATATCTACAGCTGGGCTATCTACCGATATTTACCGAAGGAGAACAGGAGTATCTTCCTAAACTCGAACAGGTGATCGACGCCGTAGTAGACACTGATCTGGCCTATACAGCGTCATACAATGCGGGGACGGCGGTAAAAGTAAAAAAATTATTAGCTGTCATTGCAGAATCCGCTCCGTTCAAACCCAATATTTCTGCTCTGGCAGCAAAAATGGACATTTCCCGGGACCGCATTCTGGAATTTATATACCAACTTAGCGACGCAAGGCTTCTGAACGTCCTGTCTGTTTCGGGCAAAGGTGTATCCCGGTTACAAAAACCAGACAAAATATTCTTAGAAAACACAAACCTTTCGTATGCCCTGCATCCGGAGCCCAATCAGGGAAATCTAAGGGAGACCTTTTTGCTGAATCAATTCATTAATGCGGGACTGGACGTATCCGAGCCACAGACCGGCGATTTTTTAGTCAACAATATCCATATTGAAGTCGGAGGCAAAAACAAAGGTACCAAACAGGTCCGCGACACCGGCAACTACCTCATTGCGGCAGATGGTATAGAGACCGGCTTCGGCAATAAAATCCCGTTGTGGCTATTCGGATTTTTGTATTAGTGCCCGGGTGACCAGCCTGTTAAGCACTTGAGCATCCACTAGTATCGAAACATACCACCGTGATTAGCAGAAGTCGCTTCAAAAGGCCACTATTGATCGACTGTAGGAACAAAAGTATTCCAGAGACCATTTAACTTTCCCCAGACAGGAGCCGTTCTCTTCTGCGGAGAAAACTGATGAAAGATAATCGTATGATGCGTACCGGGGTGCTTTCTTAGGTGTACAGCAGCCTTGAGCGTCATCGGCTTTCTGCCCATATAATCGACCATTTCCACTATACCAGTATAGGTCGCCTCATCGCTGCCTTCAGGTTCGGGTAGTTTTCTGAGTTGGGTCTTGGTCTTTTTGATCAGTTCTTTTGGAAGCGCTCGCTTTTCGATATTGCGATTTACCAGCCCGTCAAAATACATGGACAGATGCTTTTCGATTGTCTTGGCATCGGGCTTTTGGACGCCCTCCACGTACCAAAGAAACGCATAGGACCAATACTCATCGCTTTGCGGATTGCTCCATCCAGTAGTAAAGCGTACGTCCTCCACACCTTTATAGGAGATTGCCGGCGCAAAATCTATGGGTATGGGGAAACGCTCTATTCCCCAGCCGTCCAGGCTAAGGCTGTAGGGCGCTTTCCAACTCACCGGATCAAATTTGTCCTGTGCCGACGAATAGTCCCAGAAGGCGAAAACAAGTACCATCAAAAAGCATAACCTCTTCATAACCAATTCATATTTTATTAGTTAGTTAAAGGTACTTATTTGCTTTGAAAGGATTCATAGTCTTTTGCATATTAGCACCTCCAAAACACTATTGAGCCGAATCATTATTTATCCAAAGCCGAAAAGACCGAATTTTGCGAGCGGTATTCAGGCACGATTTCCTTGATCATCCGCACAAGCTCCATTTTCCCCTCATTCGGGTCTGCCGTTCGCGCAAAGCTACATAAGCGCTGTACCCGGTCTTTTTGCAGGTAGATATCCGCCGTATTGACTTTGGCGATCATGATCTTCTCGTGGTAGGTCTTTTCCGTGTTCTCATCATTGGCCAGCAGTTCCTCATAGATCTTTTCGCCCGGGCGCAGACCAACGATTTTGATATCAATATCTTCCGGATAGTGATAACCTTTGAGGCGGATCATCTGTTTGGCCAGATCCATGATCTTGACCGGCTGTCCCATATCGAAGACGAATATCTCGCCGCCCTTGCCCATCACTGCAGCCTCCTGCACGAGCTGGCAGGCCTCAGGGATAGTCATAAAATAGCGGGTGATCTCCGCATCCGTGATCGTCAGCGGTCCGCCCTTCTGCATCTGCTTTTCAAAAAGGGGAATCACCGAGCCGTTGGACCCTAATACATTTCCAAAGCGCGTCACGATAAAATTGGTTTTTGACTGCAGGTTTACCGCTGTCACGGCGATCTCCGCCACCCGTTTTGTGGCTCCCATGACGTTGGTCGGGTTGACCGCTTTGTCGGTAGAGACCATCACAAACTTAGACACCCCATATTTATCCGCCAGCGAAGCCACATTATACGAGCCCCAGACATTGGTCAGGATAGACTCATATGGATTGGCCTCCATCAGCGGCACATGTTTATAGGCCGCTGCATGAAAAACATAGGTCGGTCTGTACGCCGCAAACAACTTGTCCATAAATATTTCATCGCGGACGTTGCCTACAATAAAGACACATCGGTCAAAGTTGGCGTATGCACTCAATTCCTGCTGAATATCGTATAAGGCCGATTCCGCCTGATCCATCACGATCAACTGTTTGATGTCCACCAGCGCCAGCTGCCGCACGAGTTCGCCGCCTATGGAACCGGCACCGCCGGTCACCAGCACCGTCTGATCCTGCATTTCCGCCGCAATGGCCGGGTTATCCAGATCAATCGGCTTGCGCCCCAGCAGATCCTCGATGCGCAGACTGCGGATCTGTCGGGTAGCCACTTCGCCGGCAAGCAGGCGCGCCGTATCCGGAATGATCTTCACAACCAGTGGAATAGGCTCAGCCAGCGTAAACACCTTGTTTAAGCGCTCAGGGGTACGGTTATCTATCGCCACAATGAGTTCGGCGGCATTACCGTGTCGCTGCACAAACTGCTTATTGAGATTATTGATATCGTGGATTTTAAAGCCCTGGATACGGTTACCTATGCGGTGCGGGTTGTCGTCCATGATGGCGACAATGCGGTATTTGTTGCGTGAGGTGGTATGGATAAAATGGAAGGTTGTATTTCCCATATTGCCAGCACCGAAAAGGATGACGGGAATACGGTTGTCCTTGTTGCCCCAGACCAGCTCGTGGTACAGCGCCCGATAAAGCACCCGGCTGAATGTCATCCCAAACCCCGCTATCAGTGCATGGAACAGCAGCTGCGTATCCGAAAAAGGAAGGATAAATGTGAAGAAGTCAAACGAAGGATGAGCAAATTCGATCAACTTGCCGATCAGTTCGGCCGACAGGTAGGCCAGCACAACAGCGAGTACAATACGCTGCAGCTCGCGGATACCTACTTTATGCACGACTCCCTTATAGGTGCCGAAAATACAGAACCAGATGAGGTACACTGCTGCCACCACTATGGATTGGGCGATCATCGTATCGATCACGACACCTCCGCGATGTTTAAAAATTAGTACATAACTGACAAAAAAAGCGACAGCTACCAGGATCATATCCAACAGTAGTATGATCCACCGCGGCTTGTTGACAGACAAGCCGCCTTTCCACAAATTACTCATCTAAGTATAATAATCAACGATTCAGTAAATGACAAAACGCTCCCTTCGGCATTTTAGTATACGTAATCGCTGGCAGTAAACACAACAATCAGGCCACTTTGGCGGCCCGCAAAGGTACTAATTTGTGTGAAGATAGGCGCATCTCTGTGCAGTCAAAAAGCGCCACTCTGCCCGCCAGTTCGAAGATCTGAAGAACGGCGTTTTATCGACCTGAAAGAAAATAGCTTTCACAATGATATCACAATATAAAAAAGCACGATTTCATTTGAAAAACAGCGTTTTATTGATTCCGGGCATACAGACCGGTTAGTATATAGCTCTGACATGCCTCTTATTAACAAAAAAATAAACCAAGATCAGCAGCTGGCACGCAAAATAACAAAAATGTGATACCTATGTGATACTTACATTTTAGGTATTTATTTTCATTGCGCACTATTTTTGTGGACGTTGAAGTCCAACATATATTTCAATGTATTAGGACATTAGACCTCGAAAAAAGGATCATGTATAGATGAAGCACTTTTTTATTCAGAGAAGGCCATTATTAGGGTAAAAGCCCATTAGATGCGATTATCCTCCATTTACCATAGGTTAACACTATAAACCAAATAAATAGTACAGTAAACATGAACAAAAAAATTGAAAAGAAAATGTACATCAAACCTGTAATCGAAAGATTGCTGCTGGAGATGGAAGAAGGTGTAGCCGCGGGCTCACTAGGTTCAGGCCAGCCGGGAGGCGGCACTGGCGTAAAAGAAGAAGAATGGATTGACGGAGGTTCTGAAACACGAGACCCATCAGGTGAATGGTGGCAGTAGTAACTAACAATTTAAAACTTATACAAGCAATCATGAAAACACTATATCAGCTGACGAAGTTAAAAATCACCCTGGCTGTTGTGCTCTTCACTATCGTTTCCTGCAGTAAGGACAAAAGTGAAAATATCGTTGAAACCAATCAGAATGGTATTCAATTGACCCTTACTGAAGTGGAATTTGGCGGAGATAACAGCGTATCAGTAAAGGGATCTGCAAAAGCCAGTTCGACAGCATCCACAGCTCCCCTGTCGATAACAAAAGAAGTTCTGTCAGGCCCTTTTACGATAACGGCACAACTAACTGAAAATACATCCAGCAATACCGGATTGAAGGCGGCAACCAGCAAAAAAGCGGCAACCAAATTGTTGTATTTGAGAGGAGCGGTTAAATATAGAATCGTTGCTTTTGAAACTGATGGGACTTACGTTGACCAAGCCGTTGGTGACGCTTCCAATCCAAATCAGGTATTTTTTGGCGATAAGCTGATTGCGGGACACAAGTATCACTTCTTTATCTATTCGTTAGGTTCGACAGTAAACGATCCTCCAGCAGTCGACCCATCACTTAACATGTTCCCTACCAGTGCTCCAGAATCCGGATTTACCTTGAATTTTCCTTATTTTACGGAAAATGAAGGCGATTATATGTGTGCTGTGGAAAAGGATGTCACTATTCTCGGCAACGGTACGCCAACGCCGTTGACGACCCCGTTAAAACATATGTTTACGCGGGTGACGATCCAAGTTGACGATAGTGACGCCACTGGCACCTTCGGGCAGGCAGGTTATCAAAGGGGAGGCTATTTATCGGAAGTGTCCGTAAACGGTAGCGTTGATGCGTCCTTGGGTACGGTTGCGGCTCCTATCATTGACATGAGTACCGGGGAGGTCATTGCCAATACAGGTTTCTACCCGCAGCCAAATTTCCACACTTTGACAAATATTGGTACCTCCGGAGAAATCGTGATAATCAATCAGCAACGCTTAGCCAATGCACAGTTGAATGTTGTTATAAACGCCGGAAGCATTAAGATCGGCCACGATGTCAATCAGAGTGAGGCGTATTTCACGTTTACCAATGATGGTCAGGGCTTAAAACCCGGCTATTCATATACCTTAAAATTGCGTTTTAACAGCGATCGTTATGTCAATGCAGCCAATGAAACCAGAGCTGCTACTGCAGCCGACGCACTGTATGCCGTCATCGGCGGCTACCGTTGGGACCGTTACAACTTGGGAGCAAGCCCGATGAATCCTTCTACCGGCAATCTGACGAATCCCGTCACACAAGCCTTACATGGTAATTTTTATCAATGGGGACAACAAGCCATCGTAGCCAATGCCAGTACCAGCGGAGATGGTCCCATCGCAGGATGGAATAACAATGTCTATCTTCCCGCTAATTCGTGGAACAGTGGCACTGAAGCAGCACCTGTGAAAGTGGCCGCCAATGATCCATGTTCGGCCGGTTCGAGAGTACCGACAGCTGTAGAATTCAATAGACTTAATAGCCAGACTGCAGCCGTGCAGGCAGGCACCTGGGGAGATGGTTCAACACTTGATAATCTACCCGGATATAATGCCGCCATGGTCCTTACGAGCAAAAAGAGCGGAGATATAAACCTAGTATTTCCGGCATCAGGAAGAAGAGAACTCAACTCAGGCGAACTATCGCTACGTGGACGGGAAGGTTATTATTGGGTATCGAGCGAATCCAGTGCCGATGCCACCATGGCCAATTTCTTCGTATTTAGAACGAATGGAAACGGAGTCACTACATTACAAAAACCAGTTGGCTCAAATGTCCGCTGTATTCAAGATAAATAACACGTGATAATTTTAGGATAATAATGGAGAATGCCGATTAGCTGATGCTATCGGCATTTTTTCTGAAAGTCCAGACCTTAGCTAAGTATGGGATAGACCATAAAACTATTGTCTATCTGCGCTATCGACAAAGCAATAAGGCCGCGAAAATCTGAAATTTTCACGGCCATGGCTATCATTAATTAAAACTTAAACCGCAGCACAGCTTTCCGGTGCTGTGATACTGTTTATGTCACTTTTTACGCTTGGCCCATCTGCCAAGTAACTGGCTTGTAGCGAAGCTGACCAGTGTCCCCAGTGCAGCTGTCAAAAGCGTCTGCAGCATGTCACCCAAAGAGACACTCGCCCATAAGGAACACATTGTCCCGCCCAGCACGCCCATGCGCATGTCATTGAGTTTCATGTTCCGCTCCTTTCTCCGCTGGGCTTATCCTGTTCAGATCCTGCTGCGGTTCTTTTCGCAGATTCTGTTGATCCTCAGGACATCGGTCAGCATTCTCGCTTCCGCTTATCGGCGGATCATCATCAATGACCACCTCGATAATGCCCAGGCTGATAGCCAGATATTTTAGAATCGCCGGCACCTTTCCCGGCAATTTTACCGGCGCTGCCAATACCAGCCCCAGCGCCTTTCCTATTTTATTGATTATCTTTTTCATCTTTAATTAATTTATATGAGCTTGCTCTACTCCGTTTGTTCTCAACAGGTTCATATACTATCCAGTTTGCGGTACAACCCTAGAGATCCCGACTCAACTTAGCGTAGTTTCCGTTCACCAGCATCTGTTCGATAGTGAGCGTGACCCGCCCCTTTTTTACATATTCGATCACCACCTCATATAGGTTCTGGTAAGCCTTCTGGGATTGATATACTTCATAATCTCCACGGTTCTTGTCTCTATGGAAGTAAGTCCCCACCAGCAGGCAGCCAGCTGTATCCGCATGCGTATTGCCAATATGGATATAGATATTACTGAACCCTGGGACATCTTTAATCTCGATCATCCCCTGATGCATATCCGGGAAACGCTTCTTATAGACAGTGTTCATCCCGCCCCAATAGTTGAGACCCAGGCTATACTTTCCGGAAGGAATACAGGTCTGCCCTTTGATTTTATGATCACGTATGCTGTCTTCAAGGACATAGCATTGAAACAGTCCGTCTACATACAATTCAGACAGGGTACTATTTTTCCCCTGCCTGATCCTTTTTAGCAACATATTCATTAGCGTACCAGGATATTGGCCGAATTACTCCAGTCACCCACCCCCTGGGTATTGATGGCACGTACCTGCACTTCGTAGAATTTGCCTACCTCCAAAGGCGCGATGATATTGCCCCGGGAGGATGTCGTCGTGAACCGGTCCCCCCACTCCGTAGGGCTATCCGTTCGGATGCGATAGCGGTACTCGTAGATTGTCGCTATCTTTTGCGGTGCAAAGTCAAGCCTCACCTGACCAGACTGCCGTCCGTCCGAAAGCCGAACATTGTCCACTTTAAGGGGCACCTGATTCCCAAATGACGTGCTATTGGTCGGGAAGCCCGAGCTCAACAAGGTGGATAAATGGCCCTGAGCCACCGAATTGACATAGTATCCCAGCTGCTGCATCGCCACGATAAGCGGGCTACGGCTCTCATCCTTAAGCGCGGTATCTTCGGGCGATCCACGCTTGCGGGCAACGGCCAGTTTGGCCGTAAAATCATCCAGCAGAATCTGTATATCAGTTAATTCTGGTGTCGGTGCCGGATATTTGGCATTGCCAGTCATGGCACCGATAATCGTATTGCAGCTAATGACCAGTTCATCATCTTTCATTTTTCCAAAGCCGATCAGGGCTTTCATTTTTGTCGCCATATTGTTTCTGTTATGACCTGCTGCTGCTACTCTGAGCATTCGCAGTGTCTGTTTAATAATCTGTTTGTTAACGCTTAAATATTCCTCGCGAGATCATTTAATGACGCAAACTTATAATGAGAACAGACCGAAAATGAAGTTTTGAGCTAGATTGAACGTAATTGAGCCAATTTGACCCAACCTGATCGGCAAACTGGCCAAAGAAGCAGATTTTACGGCCTGACTTCTGCGCTTCGCACAGTAAAACAGCGATTCCGTCACCTGAAATATTCGGTCAGTCCAGGGACTGATTGGAGCAGACCAGTAAAAAGTTCATTTCCCCGGGCGGGGAAATGAAACAGACGTAGGTTTGTTTTAAATTTCCGGATGACTGAACAGCAAATACCCCTAACTGCGCCAGCCAGTCAGGCGAATGTCTCATTCGGCCGGCTGACTTTTCATTTCTGCCGTGGAGAAAAAACAATCAGTCAACGGTTTGCTTCATGCTTTTGGTTGGCAGAACCGCAAAGTCACAGCGCGGAAATACAATTTCCTGCGAATATTGCACATCAAAACTGTCTGGAAGTTATATTTTCCCTTTGAGCCTACTCCTTTCAAGGGCCTCGATCAGATCCTCTTCAAAGTACCGGTCATCGCCGGTGAGGGTCATCGGATTGAGCAGTCCTTCCCGTACACGGCGCTTATAGGTGGACACGCTGATACCTAGGTAAGCCGTCACTTCGGTATGTGTCCAGAGTTTACGCTCACGCAGTGGTTTTTGTTCGATTTTCTTGGATTTAAGGATGTGGATCAGGATAGTGAGTAGGCCATATAGCGCTACCAAAATTTCTGTCAGTTTTTCAATACGGTCTATTATTGCATATAGGCATACACTTAAGTTCATGGTCTATGGTTTTAAGACCATCGGCGCACAGGTGGGGCTATTTCAAGGTCTGCCAAGCCCTGCAAAATAAAGAAATGCCCACGGATGGTGAAGGTTTATAATAGCTTTAAGTTACACATTTTTCTGCTCTATTCGATTACTGCCTATACTCTGCCGATAAAAAGATACCGAAACGCTAAATACGGATTCATCCTTGGACAGCACTATTCCCGCATGCTGCGGATCCAGCAGACGTAGCTGCCGCTCTATTCTTTGCAGCGCTGTATTGTGGCTTACCTTGCCGGTCACCGCTTTGGCAGCGATCCTGTTGGATACCTGCAGCTTCACGATATTATCCGTCGTCAGGCCGATCCATATCCGTATAGGATACTTCTTCAGCGATGTCTCGCCATATTGCAGCGCATTTTCGACCAGGTTGAACAGCAGCATCTTGGGCACTAAAAAGTCTTGTTCTTCGCTATTTTCATACGTTATATAAATTTTTTGATGCTTTATAAATTCATATAGATTGACCAATTTATGGGTCATCTGCATTTCAAGCTGCAAAGATAGCCAAGGTTTATTATCTATTTTTAAATAAAAGGTAGCGATCGTGCCCAATATCCCCACTGCAAGCAGCGCCTGATCCGGAGACTGCCTGATCAGGGTACGAATAGTCGCCATGCTATTTGCGATAAAATGGGGATCAAGGTTTTTGGCTATAGCATCCAGTTCCCATTTTTGAGCCTCCAAAGACATCTCATCAAGCTTGATTTGCACAGACCGGTACGCCAGCCACTTATCGACACCAAACCCCCAGCTATACATAAAGAAAGCGACCATTAGGGGTGGAACGATCAAAAATACAACCGGCCAAAAGTTGGCGATTTCCCATTTCCCCGGAGTAAAGACCAGCGCTCCCGTAAACAGACTGAAAATAATCGGCATTGCCACAAAAAGCCCTATGACCAAAGTCATCCAGATCACGAGCAGATACGCATTGAATCGGCACCATTTGAATATATTAGGCAGCAGAACATAGCGGGACAGGCCATAGATCATTGTACTCAGCAACAAAGCGATCACCTGATCACGCCAGTCCTGAAACGCTGTAGGCACGATCAGAAAGACATAAGCCAATGCAAAGACAATCGCCATGCACAGTACGATGTTTTTGAGCCAGGTCAGCATAAATTGTTTTCTAGCCGGTATGATCTTATCCATTGAAACCAGGATCCATTAGCATCAATCGCATGTTTAGCTCCTCCGCACGAGATCGTGAAACAGGCTGAAATTTTGGTCCGATATAAACAGCGTCCAACAGCACTTTTCTAACATAGTTTATATTAATGAATACTGACGGGCTGACCCGGGCAAATCTCGGATCCTGCCGGAAGGTATCTTCTATGTCCAGCATCCTTTTATTGAGCACCCCCAATAAGACAAACTGGTCATCGGGCCTAAGCCCGTAAAAATGAATATAATTCCTTGATTTTTCCAAATAAGCAATTTCCGCAAGTGCGACCGGAACCTTTTCACGTACTCTTCTATTCTCCGGATGCTTTCGCACTGGCGGACCACTCCTGCGCGCAAGATGGAGTTCACTATTGGGATGAACGTAATCCAGAAAGATCGTGGATACGACTCTCCTATCCCCACCAGCGTTACTAGCGGGCGTTTTATGCTGTAAATGTTTCAATAAGCCCAGCAGTTCATCCTCCTCAATTGGTTTGGACAAGAAACCGTCAACATGCACTTTGTGCCCTTGTAAAGCATATTCCTCCGCATACCCTGTAATAAAAACAAAGTGGGAACAATAATTACGGAGTCTTTTAATCGCTTCCAAGCCCGAATGATCAGGCATCTCAATATCACAGAAGATCATATAGACCTTTTCATCTGCATTTAAAAAATATAGTTCGGCATCTTTAACGGAGGTAAACTTACCCGCTATCTCAAACAAGCCAAGCTCTTCCAATACGGCGGCAGTGTCTTCCAGTGCCCCATACAGATCATCGATTATCACCACAGGAAATTTGCGCATCATAGGTTCATGTCGGTTGGTCACAAAAATACTTATAGCCGTAAAGTAAATAATTACATCCGATACAAACAAATAGTTAACCTTCTGTTATCACCTGAATTTATCAATTTAAAGAAATAAATAATTAAAACACATTATCATGACAAAATTCAAGTTATCTTTTTATCTAATTGGCGCAGCACTAATTTTCGCAACCGAGGTTCCTCCCTCTTTGACTACTGCACCTGTACAGGACAGATCAAACGCAAATTATTTGCACTTGGAAGCGCTGGATCATACCATTCAAGATGGACTTTCTACCCGCTTATTCTTTCCAGCCTCTCCAAAAGAACAGTTGGCCAATCAACTTAAATAACAACAGTTGCTCCAGTGAAACCTATGTTAAGGCTGATTTTTGTACTAGGCTGTGTCATGCATTTCGGTATGGCATCAGCCTATAATCTCTGCATCATTTTTAAACTTCCGGATCATTTGCCAGAACTATTCAGGTATGCAGCCCTTTATCAGGATCTCGCAGGTCTAAGTGGGGGGTATACATTTTATGGCCCTAGCGTAGGCATGCAGGTACAACTTGAATATATCCAGTATCAAGAAGGAAACCAAACATTTTTGGCCGAACCACGCATACAAAGTACTACCGGTATGCTCAGGCTCAACAGCTACCTTCAATCAGGCTCAGCATTTCTTGACAGCAGTCAGCCGGATCTACAGGAGCACATGCGCGCATCAGTCCGTACGCTGGCGGCCGGCCTATCCGATATTGTTGCTGCCGATAGCATTGCATGCCGTCTAATCGCCAAACGCATCCCGACAAAAGTTGAGCAGAGCAAACATCCGCTCCATTCGTCCCAATATATTATTCTGTTTGAGTATATAAAAAATTAGATTTTTATGCGCAATGAAGTACAGGTAAGGGTCGATAACAGTCTGCTCATGATGTTAAGGGGGCTAGGACTGCTGTTATCCCTGGAAATGTGGCGGCTATGGCCAGACCTCAGTATGCTGTACGGGCAAGGTATTTTTCTGGACCAGCATAGCCTTTGCTGGCAGCAACGGCCATATGCGCTTTCTATCCATACCCTAATCGCCCATCTACCAGAACATCTTTTAGGCCATATAGAATGGGTTCACCTATTTGGACTATTGTATATTATCTGTGCTGTTGCTGTATTTTTGGACAAATACATCCTCCCTGCAGTTTTGGGGCTCTTTATACTGCATTATCTTTTTTTTATCGCCAACTATACCTGGAGCTACGGGGCGGACTATCTGGTACAGACAGGCATATTCGTCGGTGCCATTTTCTGCTGCTTCAAAGGCAGCAGGCTACCCAACGACAAGTGGGCCACACTTGGTGCAACGATTTTTAGGTTGCAGCTTACCTTCGTGTATTTCTTTGCCGGTTTAGGCAAAGCGTTAGGCCCTACATGGTGGAATGGCGAAGCCATGTGGAAAGCGGTACAGCAGCCTCTGAGCCCTGCATTGTTTACTATTCCCCAATCCGCTCAGCAGTTCACGACTATCTGGGCAGGACTAGGAATCGCCACCTTGCTTTTAGAATTAGGATACCCATTGCTATGGATGCTTGGCCGGATGCGTATCTACATCAGTACCGGCATTATCCTGATGCACCTTTGCATAGCCCTGACGATGGGGCTGGTCCATTTCTCCTGTCTGATGATCTGGTACAACCTCTGTGCATGGGAGCATCCCCTCTTACATTGCATTGCCAAGCCAATGATAAAACCTCTCGGGACCACCGGGCCAACGTTACAGGTGCGAACCGCAACGGCGGATCCCGATACAAAGGAAGGAGGTAAAAAACCATTTATTTTATGAAAAAAACATTTCATTTTCGGCTACCCGAAGTAGACCGATTTAGCGATCAAGTAAAAGCATTTTCGCCCAAACTGGCCGACTCCGTACTACAACGCTATGAGGACACAAGCATTCAGCTTATTGAAGAATACATTGATTATCATAGCGTCATCTTCTATCGGTTGCAGGCACACGTACAACAACATTTCAGGCTGTCGGTTACGACCACCAAAGCAGATTATCACCTGCTCTATAATCTCGGTTCGCCTCAGGAGATCGTTATTGAACAGCCAAAAGAAGAGTGCCTGGCAGCGCTGCCCGCCCAGCATCACCGCTATATTTATATTCCCAAAGGTGAGATACAAGTAAATCTAGTTCCGGGAACATACCTAGTTTATGGTGTTCTGGTCGATATAGGGTTCATTCGGCCTACCATTTACAAAGAAAATCACTTTTTATCCGAATTTAGAGCGGCATATCAACGTGCAAAAAAGCATCTTTATCAGAGTCCCGTCTGGCCTATTAAAGAAAGAACACGGTATCAGCTTTCCTACATTGAATCATATTTATTCAAATACCACAAGCATAATGAGGCGATTGCCATAAAAGTGGTCTATAATCTGTTTGATATCGCCATAGACAAGAATTTCGATCTGCATGAAAAACTAGATCCGAAGCAGTTGCTTGCCACACTAGCCAAGCAGATGGTCATTGACCAGGTCGAACAGATTTTCAGTATCTGCTCGATTCAATCCATTGCAGAGCGGCTACAGATAGACATGAGCAAACTGAATAAATGTTATAAAGCAATCTATGGTGAAAGTCTAAAGCAAACCTGGAATAAGCATCTGATTCAAAAAGCAAAAGAGTTGCTGCTGGCGGGACATTCGGTCAAAGAAGTAAGCAATTATTGTGGGTACGGGCAGCAGCAAAATTTTTCGGCTTTTTTCAAGAAGCAGACAGGAGTCAGTCCAAGTCAATATAAATAAAAGCCATTAACCCCTCATATTGGTTATTCATCCCTCCCGGTAATCCGTAAAATCTAAAAATCATACAACGGCCTACCTAAAAGTCAAACATCTATTGAAAATTACTGTGCTAACTTTGGTGTAAAGCAAAAAGATCGGCCGGGATCAGGGATTCTGCCCGATCAGCGGGAACAACTCCACGGCCGATCCAGGAGGATAATAAGGATAAGCAACACGTATAAACTTAAAACATAAGAAATGAAAACACTCGTAAAAAGAATCATCAGCACCATGACAATCGGTATCATGGTAGTAGGCATTTCGTTGAGCGCAAATGCCCAAAGTATTAAAAGTGAAAAAGACGTTAAAGGTGAGAAAGAGGTAAAAGGGGGAAAAGACACCAAGGTATTACGCGCAAATCAGACTTGGTACTTTACTGGAACTTCGAGCGACAATCCGACAACTCCGAGTCTTTATACGACTACGCCACATTCGGACGGTTGTCCTACCCCATTACAGCGCATCTGTACCATTGAAGCTCCGGACAATGGCAGCGGTCAACCCGATATGTCGGCATCAGTTTTGCCGGGGAAAACAGTTGCCGATCAAATCAATGATGCCCAAGCCTCTCTAAGCACATCAAATCCACAAACAAATGAAACTGTCAGCAGTTTCAGGAAAAATTAACAACCAACACAGATATTAGGCCAGCTTGTTATGCCGGCCTAATATCATCTTGCATTCTGAGGAATCCGACTCTGTAGAATCACCTCTTGAGGAATCGGGAAACAGAATCTTGGATCATTAGCCGGAAGAACGATGGACTTTACTACTCCGTTCACAAGCAATTCTCTCTTTAACGCTATACCCTTGTTATCCAAAGCATTTAACCGTCTAATATCCATCCATCTCACCCCTCTCATTAACATCTCTTTTCTTCGTTCGTCCAAAATAAACGCTAACAGATTTTCTTTGTTATTTTCCAATTGAATACGGTAAGATTTGTCCTTCCAGCGATGTGACAACAGCTGATCCAAATAGTAAACAGCTTCATCCTTCTCGCTGCGCCGTGCCAAGCACTCTGCTTTCGTCAGGTAGAGTTCAGGCGTTGCAAAACCTCCAAAGTAACAAACCGAAGAATTCGCATAATAACCCTTAAATGTCACTTTGTCTGATGAACTTACAGAAAAAAACAATGCTCTCCTCAAGTCCAATGCATCATACATCGCATATAAATCATTGCTTATAAAAGAGTAATCGGGATAGATCAACTGATAGCTTTGTCCCGTTTCGACATAATAGATAAGCTCAGGATTCTTCGTATTAAACGGTTGAGTACTCTCTGTTGCGACTGTCTTATAATCAAGAAGATTGCCTGTAATATCCAGCGCTTTATCCGTAAAGGATTCCGCTGACCGGTAATCGCCCATAGCGAGATAAGTTCGGGCCAAAGCCATATAGGCAGCAGCTTTACATGGCCTTGATATGAACTTGCTTCTGTTATCCAAATTATCCGCTGCCTTTTTTAGATCATCGATAATTTGTTGGTAGGTGTCAGTAAGACTACTACGCTGAATTTCTTCTGCAAGGTCGGCCTCATACTTCAAGGGTAGCCCCAGCTCCTGTTTTGCCGTGAGCGAATTGAAAGGTTGACAAAAAATTTGAGCAAGTAGAAACAGCTGATATCCTCTGATAAAGTGAGCCTCGCCATACAGCTCCTGATAAAGTTGCGGGTTAGTATTAGGAATCCTCTCTAAAGCGTTTAGTACTACATTTGCCATCATAATAGCTTTATATGGCGTACTCCACGAGGCCAAATCCGTTGCATTGACATCTGCACTCCAGATATACACCCCCTGTAGGTATGGTGGAACGGCCCCATACTGAGCATCAGTAACATAATAGTCGTCTGTCCCGGTCTCCAATAACCCCGGAAGGTTTCTATTGAGATCGCCTTCATTGTCAAGCAGGGCCCGCAGGTCATTCAATGTTTCGGCTACTGAAATCGAATAGTCAGCTTTTTCCTCTAAATATTTACCACATGATATTGTGCATTGCATGCATATATAACAAAGAAATAACTGAGGAATATAAAAATATTTTTTCATCTGTATAAATTGTTATAAAGTGTAAAGCATCATCGACATAAATGAGCTGGTCCACTCAATTTGATCAATCATAATCGTTTCCCATCAAAATTGCACATGTACACCAATTGAATACATTCTTGAAGGAGGCATAAAGGAGTAATCTGGGTCCAATGGCGTATTTGCTCTTTTCCAGAGGATACCCAAATTATAAGCATTTAGATACAGGCGCATATTTGTAAAATAGCGTAGGTTTTTACTTTTTAAATCGTAGCTGAGCTGTAGATCCTGTAAACGGATTAAATCTCCTCTCAAAATATTCGGTTCAGCATTTGCATAAAAGCTATCTCGCGAAGAGTTCGCCGGATAGACTAAGGAGGGCACAGTCGTTTGCAATTCATCGCCGGGCCGCTGCCATCTCAATGCATAATCCGCATGTGTGGTCCATGAATTAAAAAGGTTGGCATACATTATTGTAGATTTTTGGAAATAATGTCCGCCTTTATACAGTATATTAAATGACAATCCAAATTCCTTATAGTGTAACGCGTGTCTAAATGACCCGTAGAATAAGGGCAAACCAGAGCCGTAATAAATGAGTTCCTGATGAGGTACATTTAATAGTTTACTATAGTCTTTTGAAGCCTCCCCATTCAATACGCCAAAAGGATCACCTGTCTGTGGATCCAGGCCATCAAATTTATACGCAAACACGGGATATAGACTGTATCCCTCCAAAGGCCGACTTGCTGTCCCTGAATTCGCTACAAGAGCCTGTGACGTATACTTACCGCCATTATATACATTTACGTGATTTTTGTTATATGAAAACAGAAATTGCCCATTCCATTTAAAATTACCATTGGAGATCTGGCTACCCAGCTGAATATCGACCCCTTTAGAACTCAGTTTACCTATATTCCTATCTAGATTTGAAAAACCATGTGTCGGGTCGATATTATCTGCAGCAAGTAAATCCGTAGACATCTTTTTATAATATTCTAAGGAAAATGACAATTTCTGTTTCCACAGAGAGAAAGAGATTCCATAATTTGTCTGTTTCACCTGTTCCCATTTGAGCTTCGAATTTGCCAATGAACTGACGCGCGCATAGGGCTGATTGGCAATCCAGTATGAAACAGCTTTTGCGTTAGAGATCAACGGATAAAGGGCAGTATTTCCACCTACATTTCCACCAAAGCCATAGGTGAATGACAGTTTCATATTATCTAGGAAGCTAAAGTCCTCCAAAAAGAGTTCCTTGTCTATAAGCCAAGCCCCTCCAACAGACCACAAGGGATTCCACCTATTATTTGTCTGTTTACCAAAATTATTAGAGGCGTCCTGTCTGGCTGAAGCACTTACTATATAACGATCCATAAAGGTATAGGCACCATTAAAGTATAAGGACACAAAGCGGTTATTTCTTTTACTAAATTGATCGAGATAAGGAATATTCTGTAAGCCAAAATAATTTCGATAGGTCTGCATTGGATTGGCATAATTGATGGGACGCGATGATTGTGTATTGGGATCAAAACCATATACACGCGAACCTTTGGTATGTACCAATCGATCAGAGAGCTCGCCACCCATTAGAAACACAAGATCATGCAGCCCCCATTTTTTTGAATAATCGAGCTGCATCCTTGCTTTATGACTCGTCATTTGGCCAATATTAAAATCGACAATTTGTCCTTTAGGTAGATTGTGTACCAACTTTCCGGCATCTACGGTCGTAAACTTATTATATAGGTCCCTAAAATAGTATGCATCTTCTGTATGTATGGTTTTATTATCTGCAGTTTCATTCTGATAATTATATAATGCTGAGAGCCTCCAGCCATTCCCTATTCTATAATTAAGCTGCATATCAAATGCCATATATTTAACATCACTGTAATTCTGAATAGCCTCAGCTTCTTGCAAAGGTCTGAATGTCCAGTCCAGTAGATTGCCGTTCCCTACAGTGTCCAGAAATACGGGATTATATTGATAAGTGATCGGCAACGGCGCGCCATCAGCGGCAAACAAGGATGCATAAGGGTATAAATTTGACTTTCCGCCGGAGATATTAATTGGATAGCTTGGATTATAGCCTCTATTCTTTCCTATGGTTTTGCTATACGTAAGTCCAGGCATAATATTGAGCTTTTCGCTAATTTTCAATTGCGTACTCCAGCGCAGGGTTAATAGATCCGTGTGGCTCCCCTTGGCTGCCGGAAGAGTTTTTTTATATCCCAATGCTACTCGCGTCAGCGCTTTATTACTTCCAAAACTATAGCCCATATTCATTTGATTGTTCAGGGCCATGCGATAAAAGGCATCCTGCAGCTGCTCTCTATAATCTATCGTCTTATACTGATCAATGGCTTTAGCTGCTTCTTCAGCGGATATCTCGCCTTTGGAAACACGGTTTAACAATAATACGACAGGAGAGAAAACGACATTCCTATTGTTTACATTTTCAAGTGAAGCCTTATAGAAGCCTTTTTCAAATAACATCATTTCAACATCGATAAAATCGCTGCTATTCATCGTCTGCTGATAAGCTGTATTTGGCTTTTGCGTTAGCGAATAGTCCCAGGAGATATCCAGCTTACTGGTCATACTTGGCTTTTTGAGATTGATTACAATGACACCATTGCCAGCTCGTGCTCCGTAAATAGATGTTGCTGCTGCATCTTTCAAAATAGAAATTGACGCTACGTCATTAGGATTTATATTGTTGATATCACCTTCAAAAGGGAAATTATCGACGACAATCAGTGGTTTTGACAGGATTGAACTGAACGAGCTCAATCCGCGGATATTGAGCTGCGCGTTTCCCGATCTATTGTCATACTGAAGCCCAGTAGCCAGGCCTTCCATCTGCTGCATTACATTCAGGGAAGTTCTCTTTGTCAATAATTCCCTATCCAGCTGCACTATACTTCCCGTCGCACGTTCTTTGGGCAACCATTGATAGCCCGTATTGACCAATACCTCCTGCAGCACATTCGTCTTGTTCTTCAACTTAAACGTTATATTGCCATCTATTTCATAAATGACTGTGTCGAGAATTTTGTACGATTGATGTCTAACCGCAATTGATATTGGAAGATCATGAACGGGTATGCTGAATTGACCATATTGATCCGAACTCCATAGGTTATTGTTTTTTCCTGCAGTAATGGTTGCGTCAGGAATAGCACTTCCGGATTCATCTTGAATAATGCCTTTAAGCATGTTTTGCGCACTTAATCCCATTGGCAAGCAAAGGAAGAGTATGAAATACCATTTCATAACCGACCTCCTTGTTCTTTAGGTGGAATAGGAAGTCTGGCATCCTACAGGTTCATGCCAGTTATGGTACGTATTGCGCCTTCCTCGTTAATCCATACATACATTGGGTAGGCAAATGAATCAAACAGATCATACAGGTAGTTATCATAAATAATAGATTCAAATTCATCCATTCCAAAATCCCTGTATCTCTCCTTAAAATAGAATTTTCTAAAAGCGTCAATATTGTCCCAGTTTGGAAGGTTATTAACCATTATAACGCTCAGGCGGTCTTTGTACTTTTTTTTCGCTTTTGCGATTTCCTTTTGATCAAGCAGGCAGCTTCTACAGCCTATGTACCAAAAGTCCAATACCAATATTTTTCCCTTATATTTTTCAAGTGTTTCCGAGATAGTGTCCCCATTACGAAAGAAGAGATGCTTTCGAGTCCAAAAGTCCTCGGGCACGCTACTGCCTACTCGCAGCACTTGCTTTTTAGGCCTTAGCCCATCAGCCCCGCCATCTTTGCGGGGCGTCTGAGCCGATAAACTAAACATAGAAAACCATAGGATAGATAGCAGGGTACTATACAGTTTCATTGTCTTTCGACTGGGCAAGACCTCTCCTGCCCCAAAAAATTGTCTCATTTTTAGGTTTTTAATGGAGAGGTCTAAGGCAGAGACATCCTGTCCGATCGGGATCAGCAATTTCCTTTCAGGGCGTCGAGCCTAGACCTCTCCGGTAAATAATAGAACTATTATAGGTTCTCAGATGCGGTTTTAGACAATTACAGGTAAATTCATATAGACGATACCGCATCCGCAGGAAAAATAAAAAACCGACCTTTTTTATAGAAAATCTATATCAATCTGTTTCGAGTCTTTGTTTCTCAACAATAAATTCCTTACTTTTAAGCTGCTAAACGAAAAAAGAGTAGAAATTATATTTGTCGGCATGGGCTGCAAACAAATCAGGTCGGCTAAATCAACAACATGGAGCTAAGTAGGCCTTTTTGGCGCTTACTATGCCCATTTTTAATACCGCTGGTATTAAGTGCTGTTGATTTTAGTATTGTTGATACTACTCTGGTGGGCAGTACTTGTTCTTGATCAATAGGATGACTGCATGCTGGCGACAATGATTCTTGATCTGCCGTTGCAGTGATGAATGTGCTTTGGACTCTAGTTGTTTCATAATTTAATCTCATTGGAGTTATTAAAAGAGTCTCGGAAGAAGAAATAAAGGGCGTATCTATAAATAATATAGAAGAGGCTAGCCCCTCTATCTTCCACTGAATACGAGGTACGACGAATACCCATGACGCAGTTTCCAATAGGGAGGCTAGCCCCTTCCTTTTGCAAATGTACAAAAAGCATGGGGGTTCGCAAACCCTACGTCCCGCATCATTGAAATTTCGTCGTTTCCGTATTCGAGACTAAATCAGATATACTGATTATAAAACAAATATAAGAATAATAAAACAAAATAACGATCAAATGCCCGTTATTTTTACAAAAAATAATTCAAATGTCTGACTACAAGAAGTTTAATTTGAAATCATTTATAGATTTTATAGAAGTGATCCTAGAAAAAAAATTTAGAGGTAAATTCAATTATTCAGAAATAAAGAGTCAAATTGAAAATACACTGGATAACGAAACTTCAAAACTTACTGCTCTCTCTTTCTATAAAGTATTGAAAATTATCAACGAGGACATAGACAAAACTTGTATTGCTTTTTTCAAAGGTCACACAGCGTATAAATTAGAGTCACTAAATCATAACGCGAATAAGTTATCTAATTTATTTACTCCATTACTAAACTCAAGAAAAGATCTAAGTAAGGCGAGTTCTATCAAAGAAACCAGATTAGGCGAAATTTTCGAAAAAAGATTTGATCAATTATACGCATACGAAGCATATGGACTAAGTGTTGCAGCAGGTCTCAAACCTAGCCAACTCTTCGAATACTTCTATGGCGACGGCGAACGTCCGATGATTGGAATGGTACCTTCGGAGTAACTCAATCGACTTTAATCTAGCTTATAAAAAACATAGACGAATATCAACTGCACTCAGCAAAAGACCTATATGCAATTACCAGATGATTGAACGTTCCTTGAATTATTACAAAAATACCAACTGGATGGGGCGAAATATCAAACGATTAAGCTGGTGCCAACATTAGGTTTCTTTATGAAGCACTCACGGATTACGTCAAAGTGAACCATAGACAACAGAAAATCCAATCTCCTCTATCTTGGCATTCTTGGATGATCCAAGCTTCAGCAAAGAATGACAGAAAGAATTTTGTCAGATAGAAGCACAGATTTTTGTATCTTAACAATCAATTAATTGTTGAATAACCATGGTAGCAAAAGCAATTCGATTACTTAGACATCAGAAGGGCTGGACCCAACATGATGTTGCACAGAGATTAGAGATATCAATTCCCTCATTATCAAAAATAGAAGCAGGAATTACAGACCTTAATCTCTCACGGTTAAACCAAATCGCGAAGTTATTTAATTTGACAACCGTACAGCTATTATCTTATTCTGGATCAGAAGAGGTTGAAGAGGATGCTGATAAGGTAAAAGTACTTTCGGAAAAGATACAACAGCGCGACGACGAAATTATCGATCTTCAGAAAAAGGTCATACTATTATATGAGCACTTGTACAGTCTCCACAGCAGCTTAAAATGAAAAAAGCCACTCCCCTTCGGAAATGGCTTCAGCAATATTTATGTAATAGCCAAGCTATTTAAGCTTTTCGATTTCATCAACGGAAAGTCCGGTAACTAATAAAATTGGATAGTTATAACAAACAAGTTAATCAGGTGTTAGGGACTTAAAACCTCACTCCTATTTCTCTCATCATTTCGATGGCATTTTTAAATGACACGCCAAACTCATTACATGGTTCGGGTATTTTTATTTTACTTTTTCCCTCGGGCTGGCTTATTTCATGTGTAATCAAAATTCGATTATTAACATCTGTCAATGCGTAAGCGACTAACCATGCGTCCGCCTCGTCAGCATCTAAAAATTCATTTAATGCAGCCTGTTTATAATGCTCTGATCTAGAATAAGCCCAATTAGCAACCCGCGAATAAGATGCAATTGTTTCTGAAGTTGGCTGAAAAAAGGTATCGGGAAGATTATTCGACACCCATGCTGTGAGTTTATCTCTATTGTGATCAAGTTCTTTTTTGACCTTATCAATACTGACTATTAGGCCCGCTTCCGCCAACTCTTTGATTTTTGACCAGAAACTTGGAAATACATCGAAAGGATAATGAGCCCGATGCGCTTGCACAAAGAAATTCGTATCCAAAATATACTGCTTCATCAACTTCCCATTAAATTCTGGTTAATAAATCGGGTATATACATCTCCGAAAAGCCCTGTTAACTTGAAAGCATCTTGGTAGGTCAGTCTTCCATTCTTCACTGCATTATCCACATAACTGGCAAACGTGGGACTAACTCGACGTTTTGTCGTTCTGTAAAAATCACCGCCCGGCCCTTGACTGTCCTTTTTCTTCTTAGCCCATTCCATATAGTTGTTATAAAAACTAAAAAACTGGGGCTTGGTAATCAGATTTAAATCAAGCGCCCTCCTAGCGATGACAATAGGACTTACCTTAAAGCGAGCGGCTAACATTTTAATATCCTGGATATTATTCCACTTGGAAAGCAATTGATTTTTGGGGACCAAAAACTCCGCAGCGACCCGATCACAAATTAATTCAATATCATCGTTCGCAGGAAGTAATTGATCCTGATTAAAACCAGCACTTTTACCTAACCAGATATGGGCCAACTCATGGATTAACGTAAATAACTGTGCGGCTTTTGCATCGGCATTATTAATGAACATAAATGGAACATATTCATCTACCAAGACAAAACCCCGACATTCATCGACAGGTATAGGGCGATGTGTATTATTTCCTACTATGCCGTTCTGAACAACAATAATCCCAATTTTCTCTATCGCATTTATCAGCATTGTAAGACTATCTTCCCAAGTTTTACAAGACAAATACCAATTCTCAGGCAGGTTTAATTTATCCCGTAGATCGTTGACAAATACACTAACAGAAGTCGTATTCTTAAATTTTCCTATAAAATCTAATGGATCACTCCCTAACTCAATAAGATAATCTCTTAACCAATCCTGACGTCTTTCGAGCTCCAAAATCGTATCATAAACGTTGGGGCTAACGGTATAATTTGGCCGAGCTTGACCAGAGCGGAAAAAGGGAAAATCAATTTCTTCGTTTGGAGGCTCCTGTAAGAAAAGATAACCAAAAGGGATATGTACTTTCTTAGAAAAATCTTCCAATTGTTTTACTGTGGGCTGCTTTTCACCTTGTAACCAGCGCTCTACTTTTAATGCCGGGTATTTTAAAGAAAATTTAGTTAAATCATATCCTGCACGGGCTAAAGCCCATGTTATAATATTCTCTCTCACTGGTATTGTTGCAGCCATTATACAAAGTTAACTATTCTACGACAAAATATCACCTAGAAGGTCTATATGGTTCTGATACTCAATATACAAAATTTCACTCGAAATGACCAAATTTAACCGCAAATTGGTAAAATAAGACATCAATAATTCAAGATCGTATTGATTTTGTAAATCTCTCTACTTGCAGTAAGCAGTAGGGGATGTATAATTTTAAATGACGAGTACCATTCTGTATATAGTTCAGAAGATGCAACCATAAAACATAGTGAGCACGCTTGGGTAAACTTTGTCCCTAGATAGGCACAGACTAGGCAAAGCTCTTCACTACATTTGTTATTCGCGAGCAAAAATTAGGTAAATCTTGTCTCCACATGCGCACATGTTGGTATTTACTTGGTGCCTTCGCCGATTTAGTAAGGTACTGTCTCAGCAAAGAATGACTGAAAGAATTTTGTCAACACATGGGAACGCAGATATTTTTGTATCTTAACATTCAATTCATTTTTAAATGACGATGGTAGCAAAAGCAATTCGATTACTTAGACAGCAAAGGGGCTGGACCCAACATGATGTTGCACAGAGATTAGAGATATCAATTCCCTCGTTATCAAAAATAGAAGCAGGAATTACAGACCTTAATCTCTCACGGTTAAACCAAATCGCGAAGTTATTTAATTTGACAACCGTAGAGCTATTATCTTATTCCGGATCAGAAGAGGTTGAAGAGAAGGCTGATGAGGTAAAAGTACTTTCGGAAAAGATACAACAGCGCGACGACGAAATTATCTATCTTCAGAAAAAGGTCATACTATTATATGAGCACCTGTACAGTCTCCACAGCAGCTTAAAATAAAAAAAGCCACTCCCCTTCGGAAATGGCTTCAGCAATATTTATGTAATAGCCAGGCTATTTGAGCTTTTCGATTTCATCAACGGAAAGACCAGTACCTTTAGCGATATCGGCAATAGGTAAACCCATTTTCTTAAACTCCAATGCAATGGCAATGGCTTCTTCCCGCTTGCCTTTTTCAATTCCTTTTACTATACCTTTCTCGATACCAGTCTTAAGTCCCTTTTCTCGCTCCTGCCTTTTTATTGTTTCAATTACTCCCATTTCAATTGTGCCTCCTGTCACTTGATAAATGTACTTGTCAAATTTACTATTTATTTCTTTATCACGTATAAAAAGAAAACTCTTTAAAAAAACTAAAAAGCTCATTATACGGTCTTTACCATATCTATTTGTCTGTATCAGTGTGCGTGCAATCGTACTACGCTGCTCCGCCAGTTCATCTTCAGGAAGCTTATCTTCCTGCAAAGATTTTTGACAGGCCAATACAATATACGCAAAAATATTGTCCATAGCAAGCAGCTCCTGCTCACTGTGATCGAATATCTGATAACTTAGATAACGGAATTCCAGCGAAGTACGGAATACAGAATAACTGTATGTAGCGGGACGACGCTGGCCACGGTCGCCCGTAAACACCGCTATGGTCTCCACCGGAACGCGGTAACGGTCCAATAGACGGTAATGGTACTGAAATATGCGATGTGAAAATCCCACATCATTACCACCTTCTATTTCAGTGTGCACCAAAATCCATTTTTCTGTGCCGTCGCACAAAAACACCTTAACCAAGAGATCCGCTACACGCTTGCCTTTTTTACGCTCACGATCAGGAATGATCTCTAATAACTCTTTGTCCATAAAGGTCAGTCCCCGCTCCAGATCAAAGATCTCATCGGCATCGGGATACATAAACCGCAGAAAGTCCGGAAAATTATCTTCAAAGATACCCTTCAAAAGCTCATCGTTCTTCCTGGCCGGTCTGAGCCGTTGTGTTGCCCCCATAATTATATAAGTTTTTTAGAACCATTGATCACAACCTGACAGGAACCATCACCCGTCTTGACCGTTGTCTGATCATTAGTTATTTAAATCGGCTAATAGCACAAAGATAGGAAAAATCAAAACAACCTACTAATAAAATTAGCATTCCATGTGTAAAAACCACCCTCCTGCGTACAGTGCACACAACGTAGACTTTGTCCCTAGATCAGCCCTGATTAGGTGTGTTTTATCCCTAAATTGGCACTCTATAAGCGACAACTAGGTAAACTTTGCTCCCTAAGATCAGGCATGGAGCTAGTTTATAAAATATCTCCACGATACGACCCCGGCCAAAATGATAACAAATACATTGATTCCAATATTGGAAACTTCCCCTCTGGCAATATGAAAAATTGCTGCTGAAAACATGAGCAAAATGATCCCAATAGCGGCGTATAATGTCCATTGTGGTTTGACTTTCAATAAAGAGGGTAAGACTACGCCCACCCCGCCAAGGATATCAAAGACACCTGCAACCATCACTAAAGTTGGATTGCCAGCAGTCCAAGGCCACATAGCGGATAACTTAGCTTGTGGTGTAAATAATTTCGTGTAACCTGCCCATAACAAGACAACAGCAAGAAGTACCTGCACGATGACCCCTGTAACATTCCAAAATTTTGAATTCATCTTCTAGTCGTTTTAAAATTATAGCATAAAAATAGCTACATTTACTTTCCAATCGATATTACTATCCAACTGGAAAGCGGTATCCAAACAGATAGTATCGCTAAATAAAAAGAACCACTATGTTAACAGATGGAAGTTGTCCTAAATCTATGCGGGCCATCAGCGATGCATTAGAAGCCTTAGAAGGCCGTTGGAAATTACTGATATTATTTGCTCTGTCGGAAAGGCCTTTGCGTTTCAAGCAGATTTCCCGTGAAGTGGAGGGTATTACCGACAAAACATTGTCCAAAGAACTGAAATCCCTGGAATCGAATCTGCTCATCAACAGGAAGGTCTACGATACTTTTCCTCCAACGGTCGAATATGCGATCACCGAACATGGGATGTCCTTAGAAAATGTATTGAGAGAGCTTAATTATTGGGGAATACGACATAGAAAAACCGTGTTGGGAAGCAAATAAACAAGGTTAAATCTTAGCGAATAAAGTGACGTAGAGCTGTTCAACATGCAAAAGGACAAGATACGGCAATATAGATGGTATAATAAGGCAATGCCTGTAATGTGTTAATCGTTGGGTATTCTAGCCGACCCGAAAATATCGTCCATAGCAAGCAGCGCTTGCTTTATTGATGGAAAGCAAAACGTAATCAGCGGACCGTAACGAAACTGCCTTGGGGACCGAATAGCATATGTTTGCTTGAAAACTATTGGCGTCAATATTATGTTGAAAATTTGTAAATTTGCCCACTTATTAGGTACTTAAACAGCATACTATCTGCCCTTTTGAAAAATTTAGGATGGACATCACTGCAGAAAATAAGCTATTGATCGCGCTCTCTCATGGAGACGAACAGGCTTTTTTTGCTTTATATGACCAGTATAGCCACGCCTTATTTTCCACTATTTTTCGAATGGTTAAAGATAGACAGGTTAGTGAAGAGATTGTGCAGGATGTATTCCTGAAAGTCTGGCAAAAAAGATCCACCATTGATCCAAATCGAAGCTTTAAGTCCTGGATTTTTACCATAGCTAAAAATGACGTTATTTCCTGGTATAGAAAATTGGCGAAGGAAACCGCGATGCAGGAAAATTTATACCAACATTTCGAACAACTCTACGTCATGGAAAAAGAAGGCGATATGCATGAAAAACAGGCCGAACTATTGGAAAGAGCTCTCAATACCTTGAGCGGGCGTAGAAAAGAAATATTTGTTTTATGTAAGATAGAGCAGAAAAGCTACGAAGAAGTTGCTCAAAAACTGAATATCTCGGTATCTACGGTGAGCAATGCCATGGTCAAATCCAATCAGCATATTCGCCAATTTGTGCAAGACCACTATGATGAGATTTTGGCCGCTCTTGTTACATTCTATTTTTTTTAAAAAAAATAAGGCTACGATAGTGTTTTTGCCAATAAGTTGCGTATTAACTTATAGATATGGCAAAAAAAATAGAAAATATTTACAAGAGCTATTTAAATGGAAGTATCCATCGGGTCGATCTCGATAGGTTGCTGCGCTATTTCGATCAAGCCAGCGACGCAGAGCTTGAAGCGCTTGCTTCTTTGGCATCGAACGATTTTGAGGAAGATCCAATCGAACAACCTTTTGCTTCGCATATCGCAATGATTAAAGAACGGCTGGAGGATAGGTTAAACCAATCGAAGAAACGGCCTGTTCGGTTAAGATACAAACAGCAATGGTGGGCCGCCGCTTCCATCCTACTTGTCGCCGGCTTGGCGACTTGGTTTTATTTAGGACAAAGCGCCAAACCTTCCGATATTGCTGCGCCATCAGCCCCCACATTATATGTTAAAGACAAGTCCGGAAAGGAAATTGCCATTTTACCAAAGATTGATTCTGTATGGCAAGTGGGCGACATTGCATTTTCCCGTATCGACAGTCAAACGGTAAAAGTAATGGCGATAGGAAAGAATCCAAGCTTGCAAACGATCTATACCCCCAATTCAGACTTTAGGCTTGTTTTGGAAGATGGAACCAAGATTACCATGAATGCTGCATCTACCCTACGGTTTCAGGTTCCTTTTGATGCTGCCAAAAGAGAAGTTTCCCTAGAAGGAGAAGGCTACTTTGAAGTTGCTCACGATGCACGAAGACCATTTACTGTAACTGCTGGCGATGCAAAAGTTGAAGTGCTGGGAACAATCTTTAACGTGCGAAATTATGCAAGCGACGGACTTGTTACCACGTCTCTGCTGTCCGGACGGATCGCGTTAAGCAAATCGGGGACAGCGGAAAGGATTATACTTCGTCCGGGGGAAACAGCGGTAACCGATCGAAAAGGAATACATATGGAACATTTGATGCCAAAGCAAGCTGTCGCCTGGACGGCTGGCTACTTTGACTATCGGGATCAGTCGCTTCGTGTCATCTTATCTGATCTGTCCAGGTGGTATGGCGTGGAGGTCGATACCGTCACGCTGCCTACGGATCAATCGATCTATATGAAGGTCCGAAAAAATATCCCACTTCAGGAAATGCTGCGTCTCTTAAATGAAGCAAGTGGCCTTGATTTTCAATTGAACAATAAAAAAATCACATTAAAAACTACGTATAAAAAATAACAACTAAATAGTACATTAACCTTTATCTTCCATGTCCAACCTAACCCAAAAGCGACCGGTATTTTTGCGGAAATACCTGAGTCTGGTCGCTGGAATTGCCTTGATGAGCATGATTGACCCCTACCAGCTACATGCTCAGCAGGTACAGCTAAATTTTAAAAATGCCGATGTCAAAGAGGTGATTACGAGCCTATCGGACCGCTACGGCTATGAATTTGTTTTCGACGGCAATCTGTTAAAAGCTGCCTGTCCCATCAGTGTTAACCTCAAACTATCAAGCGTTGAAGATGCTTTATCCATTTTGTTTAAGGATCAGCCCTTCAGTTACCGTTTAGAAAATAAACGGATTATTCTCTATCGTAAAGCCCTATCGGCCAATAGCCAGCTTGTCCGGGGAAAAGTAATCGACAGTCTGGGCAATGCCATTCCCGGTGTCTCGGTTCATAATCTGCAGGACAACGGTCAAACGATGAGCTCTGGAGAGGGTGATTTTGTACTGGAGGTGACAAGCCCAGAGATCCAATTGTCGTTTAGGCATGTCTCCTTTAATGAAAAAGTCATGCGTTTCAGTCCCGAACAAGTCGTAAGACCCGTTCGCGTAATGTTGAGTGCAAAGGAGTCCATGCTCAACGAAATTATGATAACAGGTTATCAACGAATCAGTAAAGAACGTAGTCCCGGAGCCTATGCCATGATCAACAATGATCAATTGAACAAACAGATCAATATAGATTTGACTTCTGCACTGGAAGGGCAAGTCGCTGGGTTGACCTATATCAAAAATCCCACGCGCTCCAGTGCAGACAGTCCTGTACTTCGGGGTATTGGAACCTATTCCAGTGCGGTGACCACCAATCCCCTTATCGTCGTGGATGACTTGCCTACCGAGTTCACATTAAATGATATTAATCCCTACGACGTGGAATCCGTCACCGTATTGAAAGACGCAACGGCAGCATCGATTTACGGTGCCCGCGCGGCCAATGGGGTTATCGTGGTGACGACAAAGAAAGGAAAAGGTCAAGGTGTTTCCGTTAACTTTAATGTCGATCAATTCATTACGCAAAAACCAGATGTCGCCAAAATGCATTATGCAAGCACATCCGATTTGATCGATTATGAGATCGATGTCTATAAGAAAGAGCTGTCACGCTATGCGAACACAGAATCACTATTTAATTACTATGGCAAACTGGGCAGTGGCAATCTAAAATATTATTCTCCGCTGTACGATTTATTTCGGAGAGAGTCTATCGGTGAAATTAACCAGCAGGAACTAGACGCAATAATCAATACATGGCGCAGCAACGATTATATCAAGGAATTTACCAACAATGTCTGGCAAAATGAAACACGACAACGGTATAATGCAAGCATCTCACAAAATTCAACGAAGAGCAATACCTTTGTTTCCTTTAATTATGATAAAGGTAAGGGACAGGTAGTCAATAATAAGAATGAGAAATTCAACCTGTATTTGAAGTCAGGTTTTAATCTGACCAAATGGCTGTCTGCAACCGTGGGCCTGAACGGTACGTATGCCGTAAATAAGGCAACGGATGGTATTTACAATAATTTGTTCTTACAGCCACGTTACACCCGGATCAAAGATGGAGATGGGAACTTGGTCTATACACCGTTCGTTGATCTGGCAAGTTCAGTGGGTCCGGGATCAGCCATTAACGGCGAGACTGCCGAAGAGATTGCTGCAAACGGAAACTTAAAAAGTACAGCCTTTAATGTGCTGGAGGCCTTAGGCGAAGGAATAGAGAGCAACAAGAGTTTAAGCCTTCGCGCATTTACCTCCTTACGGGCCAACATCTATAAGGGACTTTCTTTTCAGACGCAGTTTTCCTATGAACTGGGGCAGGCTGCACGTGAAAGCTTCTACGATGAAGACAGCTACATGATGCGCGTTGCTTCAAACGCGATGGTCAGCTACAATGATGCGACAGGAATCTATACGAAGAATCTGCCGGACGGAGGCCGTTATTATCAATACGAGGCTAAACGGTATAACTATACTTTTCGGAATCAATTTAATTATGACAATACTTTCGGGCAATATGGTGAGCATCAGCTGACCGCCCTGGCCGGATTCGAGATGCGGCAGTCGCATATACCGCGCCCTATACAACAATTGCTCGTAGGATATAATCCTGTAACTCTGACCTCGACCACCATTGACTGGGCCACATTGAGTAAATCAGGTATAACGAGTTATATATATGGTGGCAATACCCGATTGGGTGATTTGAATGGTGGGGCACAAAAAGAAACGCTGCACCGCTATACCTCGCTTTATGCCAATGCGGGCTATACGTATAAGAATAGACTCAACCTGACCGGAAGCATACGGGTGGATCAAGCCGATCTCTTTGGTGTAGACCCTAAATTTAAATACCGCCCTTTATGGTCTGTCGGCGCAGGCTGGAATGTCAGCAACGAAGACTTCATGAAAAATAAAGAATGGTTGAATTCCCTCAAACTGCGGGCAACATATGGCATTACCGGGAATGTGGACCAGGAAAGTTCCAGTTTTGGTACGGCCACCTGGAAATCCGATAAACTTTTCCCCTACCTGCAGTATCTGGAGCAAAAATCTTTACCAAACCCAATGCTGCGCTGGGAAAAAACAACAACGACAAACCTTGGACTGGATTTTTCTGTGCTTGACAATCGTTTATCAGGAAGCATCGATGCTTATAATCGGTATAGCTCGGATTTATTGATCAATGCTATGCTCGACCCCACGGTAGGCGCCAATTCACGCGTAATCAACAACGGTGCATTACGCAACAAAGGGATCGAGTTTAATATCCATGGCATCTGGTTGAAAAAGAAAGATTTTACCGCGAGTACGCAGCTGGTATTTTCATTCAATAAAAATAAGGTGGAGAAAGTAAATGGCTTAACTTCTACCGCGCAATCGTATGTTGGTTCTCCAAGTAATTACTTTTTTGAAGGAAGCAGCTATAACTCGATTATGGCTTATCGCTATGCTGGCATGGAGAATGGTTACCCCTATTTCTTAGATCAAAACGGTGCATCAAATGTCGTGTTTGATGAGAGCGGAACGCCCACAACCATTAGAGATATCACCTCACCGGATGCACTGGTCAATATGGGGACACTGTTTCCCAAATATACGGGATCTATCAATCAGCGTTTGCGCTACAAAGCGTTTGATCTTTCGGCGATGTTTGTATTCTCCGGTGGACATAAATTGCGTAAAGATGCTATAGACTTGGGTAGTGATGAGCTGACTAACGCGGGTTTGGTCAATCGCTGGGCAGAAGGTGCCGATAACGATTATCCAAGATTGCTGGTCGATTATCCAGACAACCTGCGTACCTATTCGGGAACCTTATCTACCCTATGGCGCTATAGCGATCAGCAGATCGCTGCAGCAGATTATATTAAACTACGAAATGTAGCCGTAGGGTATCAATTACCAAGGCAACTCGCGCAGAAAGCGGGCATGCAGAACGTCAGATTAACCTTACAGATGAACAATCTATGGACTTGGAGTGCCGCTGGTGACGATATCGATCCAGAAGCTTATTCGCTCAATAGTGGAACACGTAATCTACCCTTGGCAAAAACCTTCCTTATGGGACTTTCATTAACATTTTAACCGGAATCTACGATGACTTTGAAAACTTTAGCAGCGGCGTTTGCGACTTTAATGCTCTTTTCCGCCTGCGATAAATACCTTGATATCACACCCAAAGGCTCACAATTGGTAAGTACCGCACAAGATTATTACGATTTGGTGGCCTATCCGAATAGGGGATATCCCATCAATAACTTTCAGTATCTGGTCGATGATCAATATCTCAAAGAATCCAATGTAATCGGTCAGACACCAAATATCAATACCATCAACTTTTTGTTTCAGGAACAGGAGGATCGGGTAAGCCGTATCACCGCATCGAGCTTTTACAATCAGTGCTACAAATACATTGCACAGTGGAATATGATTATTTCCTTGGTTGATGAAAGTACAGGAGATAGTAAATTAAAGACCCTGGCCAAAGCGGAAGCCAAGATGTTCCGGGCATTTGATTATTTCCATCTCATCAATGTCTATGCAAAAGCTTATGATGCCCGGACGGCAGCACAGGACGGCGGTGTCTGTATCATGGATAAATATGACCTGGAAGCGAAACCTGCAAAATCAACGGTACAGCAAGTATATGATTTTATCCAAAAGGATATCGAAGATGCCTTACCCTATCTGCAGGAAAAACCGGCCAATCCTTATCATCCCTCCTTGGCCTTTGCTTATGCGCTGAAGGCAAAGGTACATCTCTTCAAAAGAGAAATTACGGAAGCACAAGCCGCTGCCGAAAAAGCCATGCAGCTGAATGGACAGTTAATTGATCTGGTTCAGTACGAAAAGCTGGGGGGGCCCAGCAAAACGCCTATAATCGCCGAAAATAATCCGGAAGTATTAAGCTACATGTATGTCAACGGCTATACAGAGATGAACTTTGGTTACAGCTATATCTTAAGTCCGGAATTGACAAGCATGTTTGACCAAGAAGATAAACGCTTTAGCCTTTTTTATAACACGTCCAATGCCAGCTTTTTGGATATCGGCGCTGGAGCAAGTTACTACAACGTGAAATACACTGCTTTTTTCTTCCCCACAGTAGGACTGAAGACACCGGAGATTTATCTTATGTTGGCCGAATGTTATGCCCGTCAGGATCAGTTTGCCAAAGCCATTAACATGTTGAATACGCTGCGCAAGACCCGGATCGAAGGTGATAAAGCTATACTGGCAGTTCCAACAACGCGAAAGGAAGTGATGGATCTGGTCATCAATGAACGCCGTCGGGAATTGCCTATTGGATTCCATCGATTTTTTGATTTGAAACGTTTAAATCTCGAACCTGAATATGCGAAGACTCTTGTGCGCGTATTCCCGATCGTCAATAAGACCGTGGAACAAAAAACCTATACGTTGGCACCAAACTCGAGAATGTACATCATTCCGTTTCCATTGGATGCCATGAAGTTAAATCCAAACCTGCGGTTAAATACAGATGAAACTGTTCCCTTTTAATATATGCTATAACATTACACATGAAAAACAAAATTATCTATAGTACCCTTGCCTTGCTGTTGTCTGGCGGTATGGTCCAAGCCCAACAAAGCGTCAGCAAGACGGATACCCTAAAATCAAAAAATGATCTAAATGAGGCCTACAGCAAGATTTTAAGTAAGAAAAAAATTGCCCGTTCAGGCGTCTTCCATGTCGTAGAGTCTGAAAAAAAATGGTATCTGGAAATCCCGGACAGTTTGTTGAACCGTTATTTCCTGACCGTAACCCGTTTGGTTTCAGCCCCACAAGGATTTCCGATGTACGGAGGAGAAAAGCTCAATGAGCAGACACTGTACTTTGAAAAAGGCCTGGGTGACCGGATACAGCTGCGGGCAGCAATTTATAAGCAGGACGCTCCGGAAAACGATGCCATTCGTACAGCGTTGATTCAGTCGCAGGAGGATCCGATTGTCGCTATTTTGGATATCAAAGGACTCAACGCAGGAAGCAACAGTTACTTGGTTGAGGTGACAGATCTGTTTCGTAAGGACAATGCTGCAATTTCATTTGACAGTAGGATAAAAAGCGAGAATAAGTTATCATCGTTGGCGGACGACCGTTCTTTCATTACGGATATAAAGGTATTTCCCATCAATCTGGAAGTAAAAACGACAAAAACATATTCGTCCACATCGGGTACACCTGCGGCAAGCCTGACCGGAGCAATGACCTTTACCACCAACACCTCCATGGTCCTGTTACCAAAGGTACCGATGAAAAAAAGGATTTTCGATGAACGCGTAGGTTATTTTGCGAACAAGTATATCCTATTCACGGATAAAGATCAACGATCCAAAACGTTGAACTTTATACAGCGTTATCGCCTAGAACCCAAAGCGCAAGATGTTAAACGCTATTTAAAAGGTGAGCTAGTAGAACCTCAGAAGCAGATTGTCTATTATATTGATCCAGCAACGCCAAAAAAATGGCGTCCCTATTTGATCGCTGGGATCAATGACTGGAATAAAGCATTTGAACAAGCTGGATTTAAAAACGCTATTGTGGGAAAGGAATGGCCTGAGCAGGATACCACGATGAGCCTGGAGGATGCGCGGTTTTCTGTGATCCGTTATTTCGCATCCGAAAAAGCCAATGCCTATGGACCACGTATTTCAGACCCCAGAAGTGGCGAGATTATCGAAGCACATGTGGGCTGGTATCATAATGTCATGAAGCTCGTTCAGCAATGGTTTATGGTGCAAGTGGGGCCATTAAACAAGGCTGCACAAAAAATGCAATTGGATGATGAAGTGATGGGGCAGTTAATACGGTTTGTTTCATCGCACGAAGTGGGACATAGCCTTGGCCTCCGTCACAATATGGGAGCAAGTAGCCAAACTCCGGTAGAGAAATTGCGCGACAAGAAATGGGTCGAAAAAAATGGTCATACCGTATCCATTATGGATTATGCTCGTTTCAATTATGTCGCGCAGCCAGAAGACCAAGTGGGGCTGGCAGGGATATATCCACGCATCGGCATTTACGATAAATGGGCCATTCAATGGGGCTATCAGTATCTTCCACAATTTTCAAGTGTCGAAGACGAACGAATGTATCTATCGAAACAAGTGACGGATAGCTTGACTGCCAACCCCAGATTGTGGTTTGGTGGTGAAGGGAACGAAGAGGATCCGCGCAGTCAGAAGGAAGATCTCGGTGATGACTCGATGTTGGCAAGTACCTATGGTATCAAAAATCTGAAACGAGTGGTTTCCAATTTGATAGCGTGGACCAATGAGACTGGAGATGATTACAGTAATTTAAAGGATATGCATAAAGCGGTGCGGGCACAGTTCGACCGTTATCTTTATCATGTCCTGAAAAATATCGGCAGTCAGGAGATTACGAAAAAGGTACGGGGTCAACAAGGAGCTGTCTATGCGCCTGTTTCGAGAGAAAAGGTCAAGGCGGCCATGCAGTATGTGAATGAGCATGTATTTACGCCACCCATGTGGTTGTATCCCAAAGACATCCAGGAGCTCACCGGAAAGGATGCCAACAAGGAGATCACCGATCAACAGGAGCAGATGCTGAATATGCTGATGAGCCCGGGCATGCTCTATAACGTCTATATGAAATCCCTGGCCAATGAAAATCCCTATAGGCTTGACGAATATTTGAACGATATAGGGGGGACTATATGGACCTTCCCAACTGGAGATCTTCGTGTCGCTGCTTTTAAACGCGCGCAGCAACGCTTTTTTCTGGAAAAGGTAAATCAGATTATCAATCCCAAGATCGCACAAGGATCGGATATCATTTCACAGGCACAACGCAGCGATGTACAGCTTTATGTGAGAAATTATCTGAGTTCTTTAGTTCCAGCAATTAATCAACTTTCCACAAAACAGGTAGACGCGCTAAATAAACAGCATTTAGACCTCATGCTACTCGAAATTAAACGTATTCAAAATCAAATAAACAAAGACTAAAAAGGTGAAACCGGGATTACTCGGACTCTCATCGGCGGTTAAAAACAAAATAATAGGATGAAAAATAACTTAAAAAGAATTTATATCACATGTGTGATCTGTCTTATGACGATTTCCTGTCAATCAAGCCATGGGCAGGATGTTGCCCAGCAACAACGCGATCGACTATTTAAAGCATACATGGATGTAAAAAAGGACATCCAGAATGAAAACTTTGCCGGCGGTAAGGAACACGTCGTTCAATTGGAAGAGGAAGTTCGGCATTTCCGGTTAAAGGGTCTGCAGATCGATGACATGATGCGCTTGAAGAAGGTGAGCCAGACCATGAAGACCGATGCCGCCAGCTTGAAATCTGCACAGGATATGAAGGCGATGAAACTGTCCTTTTCCGCAGTCACACAATCCCTATTTACCATTATGGAAACAATGAAATGTACAGATGAAGCCGTTTATCTGCAGTACTGCCCGATGGAAAAAGCCTATTGGTTAAGTTACGACACAGCGATTGACAACCCTTATGCGGCGTCGATGCGCCATTGCGGACAATTGGTCAAGGGAATGGCTAAAGGTGATTACCCCGAGCCTGTGGCCTGCCATTAAATATGCGCAAACGCCGTATGGAAATTCAGATAAAGTGCTGTCCAAAAAATTGGACAGCACTACACCGCAAATTAAATATAACTTTTAAATTATTCTATTTGAGCTTTTCGATTTCATCAACGGAAAGACCGGTAACGTCACTAATGTCCTTCTCGTTATAACCCTTACTCAACATCTTCCGAGCAGATTCGATAGCCTGTTTGTGTTCTCCCTCTGCAAGGCCTTCTGCACGACCTTTCTCAAGACCTTCTGCTAGACCTTTCTCAAGACCTTTCGCGAGACCTTTAGCATGCCCCATTGCTTCTCCCGACCGCAGAGCCGAATTAAACACACTCTCGGCATCTCGTTTATGTTTTAGGCTTGATTCATATGACATGCGATCCTCCTCCGTTAATTTTCCTATTTCTCCTACTTCAAAGATAAGACCAAATATCCTTTTATCCAAAAATGAGGGCAGCTTATCCATGGTGCTCAAGTGTTTAAGTACATACAACCATTGATCCATTACTGTTTCCAGCTCTGCCGGTTTTTTAGTAAACATCGGTAATGAAACCAATTTGTACCCTAACTTGTCATAAAAAATTTCATGCGTATCCTTGTCACACAAAGCAACATCATAAAAATACGGGCGGGCGGTATTGCCCCTGGAAAAGACCTTATCCTCTGCATGCAGGTTAAATTCTAAAACACCAATAAAATACACCTCAGGCAGACAGTAATCATTTCCTTTCTTTCCCCTTGACAATTGTTTATTAATCAAACGCGAAGTATAATAAACAGCGCGATCCCGAAAAAATTCTTGAAATAATTGCTGCATTTCAATAATGAACAACTCACCATCATTTCCGATACAATGTAAATCCAAGACGACCCGTCTCATATCTTCCTGATCACCATCATATTCTACGGATTTGTAGAATAAATCAGAAATTATTTTCTCACCTTCAAATAAGCTATTGAGGAATTCAATCAAGAGGATTTTATTTTCCTCACGCCCGAAATAAAGCTTCCAACCAAAGTCGGTACTGGGATCAACGTATTTACCAATATATTTCAATTTGGCCATCATTATTAAGTTTTTGGTTATCCATACAAATATAGAAAAAACTAAAATATTTAGCAAATAAAGTCTGTAAAATCACCTATTCCCTCTCGACATGCAAAGTGTTGCCTCTTTCCCCAAGGTAAAGTTACCATACCCCATAACGGCTGTACCCAAAAGAGGCTTTTCAGACAGCTTTACAGGAACCATCACCCGTCTTGACCGTTGTCTGATCATTAGTTATTTAAATCGGCTAATAGCACAAAGATAGGAAAAATTAAAACAAAATACTAATTTTATTAGTATTTTATATAAAAATAACCATACTGCATACAGTGCACACAGTTAGGTAAACTTTGTACCTGGTTCCCCCAATACCATTTAATAACACTTAAAGGAAACTACTTCTTAATCGTTTAATAACGATAGGGCAGTCTTTATGAAAAATAAAAAGCCACTCCCCTTCGGAAATGGCTTCAGCACTATTTATGTAATAGCTAGGCTATTTGAGCTTTCGATTTTCTCAACGGATCATTCCCCCCATTAACGGATCCGTATAACTGGATAGCCCTGTCTCAATATGCCCTGCGTACCGCAGCTTTAGCTGTGGATCTGCAGGACTTGTTACTTCGACGTCATACCAACCTTTGCTTTCACTGCAATCTACTTCAATCACTTTGTGCGCACCACTTTTAAGTATTTGCGACTCAAATGTACCGTAGGCACTATCCACTACCTGCAGATCTATTCCGGACGACTGCACTTCCACACAAAGAACCGGATTGCCCGAAACGATCTTCGTATACACATCGATATTCGGTATATCTACCTTCTTAGCCTCAACCGAACGATAGAATCCGTTAGGACCATGGAGGGCAAAGGATACCCGATCTCCTGATACCTTATCAAGCTGCCAATCGTACTGCAATTGGTCACCGTCCTGAACGGCAAAATTCCACACTTTACCTTTTTCATGACCATCATAGGGGACATAAGAGATAACAAAATAAGGAATACCTGCACCAGCTTTAATACGGTCTAACCTTTTGTCCAATGTAGCGCTGATAGAAAAAACAGCAGCTGTGCTGCGCATCTTGATTTGTAGATCATATGGTAGCGCGCAGGCATTTTTCCACCCATGTTCCTGCATCTGTACATCGCTGTGATATCTGCCTTTTGCTCTGATCTCTGCGATCTTATCATTGTCAATTTGTACAAAATCGGTCGGAAGTTTTTTGTTCCGTGCAGAGAATATCCGTTCGACATATGCATTCCGGTCAACAGAAAGGACGTTGGGCTTGGACACGTTGTCTATCGGACGGAAAGCCGTGGTCAGATCCCCGCAGACCATCCTGCGCCAGGAACTAATATTTTCTTCCCTAACCACCTTCCCAGTTTTCCGCTCTAAGAAATGTTCCAAAAATTGCAGACAGGAGGTATGGTCAAAAACTTCTGAATTGACCCATCCGCCCTTTGACCACGGTGATGCAATGACCATCGGCACACGGTACCCCAAACCGATAGGGCTTTCCAAGGTCGCATTTTGATTGTTGGTACGCTTTCTCTCCTGCTTTTGGGTCACGTATTCGTCCGTGGTATCTATGGTGACTGCCCCTTGGTCGCTATTAGAACTCAATGGCGGAACAAATGGTGCTATATGATCAAAATACCCATCGTTTTCGTCATAAGTCAAAATAAATATAGTCTTTTTCCAGACTTCCGGATTTCTGATCAGAATATCCAACACCTCCGAAACATACCATGCTCCATACCAAGGTGAGCCGGGATGATCTGAAAATCGACAGGGAGCGACCAGCCAGGATACAGTAGGCAGCTTTCCTGCTTCAACATCTTTTCTAAATTGATAGAGAACATCGCCCGCAGGGACCTCAATTTCTTGTCGTTTTCCATCCGCTGTGTAAGCTATTTTATCCAGTTTGTGATAGTTTGAATCGCCCATATTGGTCACAAAGGCATTTCGATGGATATCTTTTTCAAACTGGGATAGCTTTTCAAAGTTTTCCGGAGAATACTGCATCACATCACGTTGTAGACGTGCCAACTCCGCTTTGGCTTTGCTCAGCGATTCGGCTTTCTCATTGCCTTTTACCAATTGCTGCAACGTCTCTATCCGCTTTTTCATCCACTGATAATGCGCCGGGTGATATCTTACACCATATTGCTTATGAAATTCGAGATTGTTGTCCGTAAAATTGGCCAGCCAATCTTCCTCTTCTCCTTCAAATCCAACGGGCAGACTCAATTCATTTTGGTACACCCGCCACGGTATCCCGGCTTCCTGTAGCCGCTCGGGATAAGTCTTCCAGCTGACGTCTTTGTAATTGATCTGTCCATTATCCACATGGGCAAGAGATTCGGGATTACGAGGCTGCTCACGTATGGTGCCTGTCCAAAAATAAGAGCGATTGGCACTCGTTCCGGTTAATGAGGAACAAAAATGCTGGTCACAAACGGTAAATGCATCTGCAAAAGCATAATAGAAAGGAATATCCGCACGGTTATAATAACCCATAGTCAACGGCATGGACTTATATGCGTCGTTACCCGAGCTCTTCGCTTCTAGCCAATTATCCATTTTTCCGTCGTGGCGGGCCGCAACCATATCACGCCAGCCATGCGGTAACGAGCCCATCCAGGTAGATTTACTATTGATGATATCCAAATGGAAAGGCGCAAAATATGCACCTTCCTTATTTCCTTGTATCCATACCGGCAGGCCGTTTGGCAATTTCATCGCTCGCGGATCATTAAATCCACGCACGCCTTTTAATGTGCCATAACAATGATCAAATGATCTGTTTTCCTGCATCAAAAAGACGACATGCTCAGCATCCAAAAATGTGGATCCTTTGGGAGCTTCAATGGCCAATGCCTTCTGGATAGACTCCGGCAACCAGTTTATAGCTGCCGTACTCCCGGCCAGCATAGCTACCTTCTTTAAAAATGCCCTTCTCGAATCCATTATTTTAGCCACCAGGTCTGTAAATTAATATTATCGTTTCCACCAAACTGTGATTTGATCGCATCAGAAACATTGGCGGTATTGTTATTGTATTCATCTTGCGGATACATCCATCGATAGGCTGTTTTTACATTGGCAGCTTTACGCAACCCGGGATAGCCCGTGCGCAGGTGGTCAAAATACGCCGTATAACCTCCTTGATGAAAGGACCGCAGATATTTCTGCATAAGGATACGCTCCAACTTCTGTTCGTTTGAACTGACAGCATCGAGTTTTACCGTATTTTGTGCCAAGTATTGAGCGGCTTGACTCTCATTGGTATAGCTGCCTACATTCTTCGCATATTTTTCATAAAATTTGAAGGATGCTTGCACCCCTTTGGCATAAGCTGTATTTAGATCACCCGCAATCCAGCCTCTCAACATAGCTTCTGCCAAAATAAACTGCATTTCCGAACAGCCCAATAAGACTAAGGGCTCTGCAGTAGGATCCTGATAAAACCGTTCGTGCACTTTGGACAGCTTTCCCAATACGGCCTTCGCATTGACCTGCGCATAAGGCACAATCGGATCGCCGCCTTCATATGCAGTGAAATCGTTGATGGCTTTACCTGCTTCTTTCCCCAAACGTGTCTGCGTGGCGACCACAAACAATCGGGGATCTTTTAGATCCTGTAACCGTTGGATAAAGGTCGAGTCCATATACATTCCCGAGCCGTAGCCACTGGAGTTAAACTCGGGGTAGCGGTTGCCATCCTGATTCAGGAAGACCAACTGTCCATCTTCGGCTCCGCTCACATCAGTAATCCTGGACTCGCTCGAATAGATCTTCGCGAATTCTGTCGCTGGGTTAAACGGAAGGTCGTCTGATTTCTTTGACAGGCTTAACAATACTTTTAAGCGAAAAGAGTTGACTAACTTATTCCAGTTCGCGCTATTTCCACCATAAATAATATCACCGTTTATGGTATTATTATTTTTCTTCAATATCGCATTTGCTTCCTCCAGCTCTTTCAATAGGCCCACCAAAACGTCCTTCTGTGCATCATACTTTGGTGTAAAAACGCCTGAGCTTTCGCCTTTTGCAGCCTCTGAATAAGGCACATCACCAAAAGTCAGGGTAAGATTATAGAAGTAATAAGCGCGGAAAAATTTAGCCAGTGCCAAATAGTTCTCAGCGCCTATTTTCTCCGCCTCTTCAGTCATCTTCGTAATATTCCGAAGAAAACCGTATTGCTCGAAGCTCCCGCGCTGCCAGTTATAAATCTGATTCGCATTTTCCCCATCCGTCTGTACAATCATCTTCAATGCGTACAGTGGGGCGGTTCCATGCCAAGTACGGAAAGCGTCCCATTCTACTTTTGTTAACAACGCCTGTGGGTGAGTTGAGGTCGCTTCGTTGGGATTAATATTTACTTCGGTCAATTTCTGACAAGAGGTCATTACTGAGAGCGAAAACAGCCCAAAAAATAGGTATTTATTAAATTTCATCTTGCAATCTTATTAAAACTTGAAATCGAGTGAAAAACCGATATACCTGGTCGACGGATCCTGGAGGTTGCCATCATTACCAACGCCAAAATCAGGGTCGATATAAGGTACTTTCTTCCACATCGCTAAATTGTATCCAAATAACGATGCGTTTAAAGCGGTAAGCTGCTTTAGTTTGAATACTTTGTTGACATCATAACTCACCGAAAGGCGACGTAATTTCACAAATGAACGGTCAAATACATTGGCAAAAAGTTTACTTTCGGCTTCTGTCACGCGGGCCTGATAGGGATAATTCTGGCTCCATGCCTGCCAATCCACGGCTGTGGTATTATTGGTATAGGTGCGTGTATCCGACGTAATATTGCCGTTCACATCGCGCGTAAGCTCTCCACCTGTTACAATCACACCATCCGGCACAAACACAGGTTTACCAGCATCGTACTGCTCCTGGCGATATAAGACAGAAGATGGATGCTTTCCTCCCCACCACATTTTTTCTATTGTGGTCGAATTCATCACACCACCAATAGATCCATCGATATCTAGATTAACCTGAAATCCCTTAATTTTAAACTGATTGGCAAAACCAAATTGCCAATCCGGCTGGAAATAGCCCAAATATTGTGGAAAAGGATTTTTTGTCGGCATGCCGGTATTCGGGTTTAGGATGACCTTACCATCAGCAGATTTTTCCCAAACTGTTGCGTAATAACTGTCCGCACGATCTCCTTTTTTTAGGTTGCCAAATTTCGCCTGGTTATTATAGATCTCTTCGAGACGTTGGACCGCCCGGGACCAGTTTACGGTCGATGTCCACGAGAATTGGTCATTTTTGATAATATTTCCTGTTAAAGAGACTTCCAAACCTTTTGTACGGTATTTATTTCCATTGACTTTACGTGAAGTGAATGCCGATGCCTGAGAAACACTTAAATCTATAATTTGATTTTTGTCGACAACATTGTAGTAGGTGACGTCCGCCGAAAGCCTATTTTTAAACAGGGCCAGTGAAGCACCCACCTCCAACGAATTTGATTGTTGAGGAAGAATATCAGGATTTATAATTCCTGCAGGGTAAGTCACAGACGGCGTTGAGCCATAAGTGACGTCTTTCTTATAGGTGGCGGCAATGCTGTAAGGATCGAGATCAGAAGATACGGATGCCCATGAGCTATACAATTTGATAAAGTCTATTTGCTGAGGTAATGTAAAATAGTCCGAGATCACACTGCTCAACGAAACAGAGGGGTAGAAGAAAGATTGATTTGCTTTCGACAGTGTCGATGACCAGTCATTCCGCCCTGAAAAGTTCAAGTAGGTAGACTTAAACACGTTTAGATTGACAGATGCATAGGCGCTTCGGATGATTTTCTCCGTGGTGGTGTTGGTAGCCTTTACCGGACCTTGGGTATTTCCCAAATTGTAGACAAACGGAACGACCAAACCATCCGTGGTCTGATAAAGTTCGCGATAATCTCGTTTAAAAGTTGAGGAACCTGCGTTCACAGTCAGCCCAAAATCATCTGATAACTGTTTGATATAAGTGGCGAGCACATCCGCGTCAAAATTAAGCTGCTTACTGTCCCAGTTCTTATAATCACCATTCCGTGAATCGCCATAATTCATATACGACTTGGGACTCTGCATATCCTGAAACAGGTTCTTCTGCCTTGCGGCAGCGCGGCCTTTTATTTTAAATTCTGGAGAAATGCGCCAGGTCAGGGCAGTCTGTCCATGCAAAATATCCTGGTCATACACCTGATTCAATTCGTAGGCTGCAAAGTATGGGTTGTTGTACCATGCATAATTATAGTTTGCCTGGCGATAGCCTTCCTGCCCCGGAATATACAGATGATTCTTTAATTCTTGTCCATTCACATCATTACCCATCCACAATAAAATCGTATACATATGATTTTTAGGTCCATATCCGTATCTCGGATAATTTGGAGACTTCACTTTATTATAGGAGAGATTAAGATCCAATTGCACTTCGGGAGTAAAACGGTACGACGTGTTCAGGTTCAGTCCACCTGTAGAAAGTTTGGTGTTGGGCACCTGCCCTTTTTGGTAAGCATACTTTCCAGTTCCAAAGATGCTCACTTTTTCGGATCGGTAGGACAAGGTTGCATTGTTTTCCGTTACCAATCCTGTTCCCAGAAAGTCCTCCAGATTGTCGTGGGCTACCCAGTCGATAGGTACACGCTCATAGCGCGACTTATCGTTGTACTTCGTTCCGCTGACATCTCCCCACCAAGGGATCACCTCACCGGTCTGTTTATCACGGATGGGGCTATTCCATTGGGCAACCTTGATTCCGGAATTCAGTTTGGGGCCCCAGGTCATATCACCATCTGAGATGCCCCCATCAGCACCATCCCAAAATTCATACTTACCGTTAGATCCACTTCCAAATTCTTTTTGCGATTCAGGAAAGACAGTAAATCCTGCCGAGAACATATTCGTTGTTCCGACTGAAAACTCCAGTTTATCACTTTTTGCACTTTTGGTCGTGATCAAGATAGCTCCATTTTTACCACGTGAGCCATACAAAGAAGATGCTGCCGTTCCCTTCAAAACGTTGATGTTCTCGATATTCTGACTGGACATATCGTAAAAATCAGATTCAACAGGGATACCATCCACAACAATTAACGGCGTTTTACCACGCAATTGAAATGATGGTGCCTGAAAAATACCTGTTGGATTATTGACGATCAGCCCGGACACCTGTCCCGTCAAAGCCGTACCAATATTCATTGTTTTGGATTCTTTGAGCACGTCCAGCTTGACTTCCTGTGTAGCATAACCGATCTGCTTTTTCTGCTGCTTGATTCCGATTGCGGTCACGACAACCTCGTCCAGTTTAGAATCGTCTTTTTCCAAAACAACTTCAAGCGGGCTTTCTGTAGCTGTTATGGTGACTGTTTTATAGCCCAGCGAAGAAATACGGAGCTGGTCTCCAACCTGTCCTTTCAGATTAAATTTACCGTTAAATTCGGTACGCGTACTCTGCTTGCTGGTTTCGTTGATGATCGTACCACCGTCTATGGGCTTGCCTTCTTGGTCTTTGACAATCCCTTTGATAACAGACTGGCCGGTAATTTCGATCGCAATAGTTTTGTTTGGCAGATTTGCCCACACCGCGTCAACACTTGCAGCATTTAGTAATGCTATGGCTAAGGTAACTTGGGCTGTTTTCCTAAATTGAGGTAGCTTAATAGGTTTCATTATCTTGAATTTGCGCCAAAATAAAGAAGCTGATATTAGCTACAGATAAAGATAGTATTAACAAAACAAGCTTAACAGCGGCTTATCTTTCGGTTAACACGATGCTGATTTTATTTAGCGCTATTACAAACGGGCAGCTGATGAAGCTTTCATTTTGGACATCCAACAACGGTCAGCTGGCGAGATATCCATACTGAATTATCCGTTTCGTCCCTAAACGCAAATCGATCAGAGGAAATATAATTATATTGCATATGAAGCTCAATTTGTCTAAGTTTGGATAATTGTTTTTGTGAAGAATCTACATGGAATATCAACTAAGGGATATATTTTTTCAATTATTGCGTATAGGTCTTTGGGGTGAAGGCACTTTATCTCTGAATCAGCCACTGACTGCAGAAGATTGGGATAAAATCCATCGTTATGCGGTCAATCATACCATCGAAGGCTTAATCTTTGATGCCTTTGCATTTCTGGAGGAGGACCAGCTTCCACCGCAAGGGCTCCGACTAAAATGGGCTGTCCGTGTAGATCAGATTGAAAGGCACAATGCAAAAATGAATAGCGTAATCGCGGAGCTATTTACTATTTTTAGCGAACAGGGAATCCACCCGATCTTACAAAAAGGGCAGGGAGTCGCATCGTACTATCGGGTCCCCAATCATCGCATCAGCGGGGATATAGACTGGTGCTTTGAAGACAATGGTTATGCTCAAGCACGTAATCTTCTTAAGGAGAAACAGGTAAATTTTCAAGATACTGCTGGTTTCAGTCTTGATTATGATTGGAGGGGAATTCATATCGAACATCATAAACGGACCTTTGATTTTCGTAGCCCCCTCAAGAAAAAGTACCTAACGAACCTCTTAAAAATCTATGAACAAGCACAGCAGACAGTAGTCATCCATGATGTCCCTATTCGATTGCTGGCACCAGAACTGCAGTTGCTGCAGGTCAACATTCATATTTTAAAGCACCTGATCACCTATGGAATCGGTGTGCGCCAGTTTTGTGATTCTGCGAGACTTTATTACGCGGTTTCCTCACAAATAGATGCTTCGGCCCTAAAAGAGATCTATCGGAAGACAGGTATCCTCAAATGGATACATTTGTTGCACAAACTTCTGGCTGAACGACTGGGGCTTCCGAAGAATAAACTTCCTTTCTCGTATCCGGAGAATATTCAAATTGACTGGATGGTCGATGAGGTTTGGTATTCAGGGAATTTCGGATTTAACGATGAACGATATCAACAGGGAAAGGAAATAGTACTTTTTACGTTACCAGACTCTCCGAAGCGTTTATGGCACAACTTTAAACGCTATGTTAAATACGTCCCCGAAGAGGCTATTGCATTCCCATTGTTACATACCTATGCCAAATTGATGGGCAGAAGCTAAAATTTAAGGAGCATATTCTAAAGGTGATATGCTCCTATATAATATATCTAAAAGTCTAAATAGATACTCTCATCTACCACTTTTTTGACAGGCCACAGTCTGGACGGATAATGGCCCTGCCGGATGAGCTCTTGTATACTTTGCTGTACCTGCTCTTTATCTTCCTTATACGTCACACCAAACCATTTCGCGTCGGTAGGTAATACGGAAAATTTAGCAATACCGTGTTTCACCATATAGTCTGGGAGATCCGGAATAAAGAATTCTGCTTTGGGATTCTCATAGTTAGCCTCGACAAAAGCAGGAAACAATGCTCCTGCTATATCAAATATCTTTGGTGTAAATCCCCAAAAATTCATTGACACTCTTGTATCCTCAGGGATAACAGTTTCGACGTCCTGTTGTGCGTAAACGATGCTGTTCTCTTTTCGATAGATATTAGTCCGCTCAGTCACACTTTGCAAGTGATCGGTTTCGTTTACCTCGCATACGCCGCGTGAGACATAGCCAAAATCGGAAAGGGTATTGCCAATTTCAAATCCTACCAGCGCCATCTCCTGATCATTCGCTTTCTCGCGAAGGAAATTCGCCATCTTCTGGAATGCATCGTACCCATAAAAATCGTCAGCATTGATCACACAAAATGGCCGGTCCACCTCATGCGCAGCGCTCATCACGGCGTGCCCTGTGCCCCAAGGTTTCTGACGCTCGACCACACGGTCCACACCGAATTTCTTAAGATCGAAGTCCTGATATGCATAAGCAACTTCTATATCTTCTGGAAGCTTGTCCCCTACATTAGATTTCATGACCTCCAAAAATTCCTCACGGATCACGAAAACAACCTTACCAAATCCAGCACGGATTGCATCGTAAATAGAATAATCAATTATTTTTTCGCCGAAGGGCCCGAAACTCTCTACCTGCTTTGCTGAACCATAACGGCTCGCCATCCCGGCAGCAAGAATAACCAAGATGGGCTTTTGACTGTTATTTATCATCTCTATTAATTTTCAACGTTATAAATCCTATTCTACCGTAACTGACTTAGCCAAATTGCGCGGCTTATCCACGTCTATCGCCCTTTCCACTCCGATATAATACGAAAGCAATTGCAATGGAATCACCGCCAGTAGTGGAGCAAGGATCTCATCCGTTTGCGGCACCACCATACAATCTTCGGCCAGATCCACCGCCTGGGTATCTCCTTCGGATACTACAGCAATCAAACGTCCTTTGCGCGCTTTTATCTCCTGCATATTGCTGATGATCTTTTCATAAAAAGGATCATGAGTCGCAATAAATACTACAGGTAGTGTCTCGTCGACCAACGCAATAGGACCATGTTTCATTTCCGCTGCTGGATAACCTTCCGCATGGATATAAGAGATCTCTTTTAGTTTGAGCGCCCCTTCCAGCGCAATGGGGAAATTATATCCGCGGCCCAAGTATAAGAAGTCTGTTGCTCCTCTATATTTATCAGCAATGGACCTTATCGTTTGTTGCTGTGTTTTTAAGATCCAATCCACCTGTTCGGGGATCATCGCCAATCCTTTGACCAAAGTTGCGAAGCGTTCATCCGAAATCGTGCCTTTCAACTGTGCCAAACGCAGGGCAAAGAGCTGCAATACGACCAGCTGAGCGGTAAAGGCTTTTGTGCTCGCCACACCGATTTCAGGTCCAGCATGCGTGTACGCACCTGCATCTGCCATCCGTGCAATCGAAGAACCGACTACATTCACGATACCGAAGACTGTAGCCCCCTGTTGTTTGGCATTTTCAAGTGCCACCAGGGTGTCCGCAGTTTCGCCACTTTGCGAAATTGCCAAGATGACATCTTCCGGTCCGATAATCGGGTTTCTATATCTAAACTCGGATGCATACTCCACCTCGACGTTCACGCGGCAGAGCTCCTCGATGATATATTCAGCCACCAATCCGGCATGCCAGCTGGTCCCGCAAGAGACGATGATAATACGACGCGCGTTTAACAGTTTATCAGCGATCGCATCCAGTCCGCTTAAGGTAACACGTAGCTGATCCACATCGAGACGGCCTCTGAAAGAATCAAAGATCGTCTGTGGCTGCTCAAATATCTCCTTCAGCATGAAGTGCTCATACCCGCCTTTTTCTATCGCTTCAAGATCTAGATCCAAGCGCTGCACAAAAGGTGTAATGGTCTCATTCCCGTAATTTTTAAGAATCAGTTCATCGGGACGGACGATGGCCATTTCATAATCGTTGATATAGACCACATCCTTGGTATACGCCAGCATTGGGGAAGCGTCCGACCCAAGAAAATGACCCTTTTCGCCCACGCCTATAACTAATGGAGAACCCTTACGGGCAGCGATGATAGTATCCGGCAGCTCGGGGTCGATCAGCAGAATCACGTATGCACCAGTCACTCTTTTCAGTGCAATGCGTACCGCTTCTTCTAAGCTACAGTTGTTGTTTGTTTTGATTTCCTCGATAAAGTTGACCAGCACTTCGGAGTCCGTGTCACTCGCAAACGTGTACCCTTTTTGTATTAAATCTGCTTTTAGCTGCCCGTAGTTTTCGATAATCCCATTGTGAATCATCGCCAATTTCCCAGATTTAGAAAAATGAGGGTGTGCATTCCGATCACAAGGTTCACCGTGTGTCGCCCAGCGCGTGTGGCCGATACCCACATGGCCTTTTAGGTTTTTACCAGCTGCTTCGGCCTCTAGCGCAGCGACCTTGCCTTCCTTCTTGTACAAATTGATGCTGCCTTGATGTATCAACGCAATTCCGGCACTGTCGTACCCCCGATATTCGAGGCGCTTCAAACCATTAATTAGAATTGGATAGGCTTCTTCCTGGCCTACGTAACCAACAATTCCGCACATACAGTTTAGTTTTAAATAAGTGATTTTGTTTAGTTTCTGTTTGTTTTAGGCTGTCGCAGCCTCAACCCGCATTGACAAACAAAAGATATGCCAAGTGTACAAAGGACACGTTAACAAATAGTGAAATCTGATACCAAAAACAAAGGCCTTTTCCGGAGGGAAAAGGCCTTTGCTCATTAAAATAAAATTACAGTTTTTCAGCGTTTGAAGTCTCTTCCGTTTGTTCAGTTTCTGCTTCATTGGTTTTTTCGGAGGTTTCACCCGCTTCTTCTACTTTTTGTTGCTGCTGCACTTGGGACTCGCGAGCCTGCGAAGATTGATTAGCTGTATTTCCCTCCAGCTCTTCAGCTTTCACGCCTTTCGGATTGCTCCACAATCTTTTTTTGTAGGCTTCCAGCTTTTCTTCCACTTTACGGCCATCCAATAGCTGCCCCCCATTCTCTGTCTCCTTCACATTCTGTAACATCCCTGGAGAAGATTCACGGACGATCGTACTGGCAAACTTATTTTGCACAAAGAAATCATCCATGGTCATATCGTAAAGACCTTTGTCCGGATCAGAGATATCCACCTGTACCAAGCTATAGCGCAATTGTGGGAAATAAAGCCAGAAGGCAGGTGTTGAACCTACGGATTCCGCCAATTCTGCTGATGTCGTAATGTTCATCAGAGGCGCCACACCAATGATACGTGTTTCCAAGCGGCTGCGCTGCTTATCAAAGAAGATATCTTCCTTAACTCGGAACTTCGTTACCCGGCTTGGGTCGAATTCGTTCAATGTCATTTTGGAATCGATCTGATTACCCTCATCATCAAAAATCGGTACCAGTACACTATCGGCAAAACGGGACATACCCTCCTGCGCATTTAACCTAGCCTTGAAAGAATCGTCATCGGGACTATAAAGGGAAAGCTTTCCCTTCTCAATGGCCTTCATAATCACTTCCATCAGGGAATTACCTGGGATACCCAAGATAGCATTCTTTTCATCCTTCAGGTCGATATCCCGCCATACCCGCTTATAGAAACGGATATTCTTCTTATTCACCTTAGGATAAGCAAAAGGGATTGCATCCTCCATGCTATTGGCTTGATAAAAGCCGTCTGTGGTCGGGATGGTATCCTGAATAATTTCACCAGAAGCGGCCGGCGCTGCTGAAATCATCCTATTTAATGTATCCTGTTGAGGAGGAACCGTGTCAATGGTTGTTTCTTGCTGAGCGAACAACGATCCAGCTACAAATGCTAAAGCAACTGTTGTCAATATTTTCCTATTCATCGTTATCAAATTTTCTGTTTACAGCCTAGATTAATATTTACGAGTTTTACTTTGCACCGTTGGCATTTCAAAGGCCGACATCACACAGCGAAAACCGATGTACGAATGCGGTTCGTAATCCACCGAATAATTACGCGTCTCGCTGTTCAGCTGCTCACCATTATCTTTCCAAGAACCACCGCGCACCACTTTACGTTTCAATGCATCCCCATCCTTGGGATCAGCGTCGTATAATAGGGCTGGGTTCAGGTCATTCACAAATACCACAGCCGAAGGGCTATACGCATCCAGGGTCCATTCGGACACATTACCCGCCATGTTATACACGCCAAACGCGTTCGGCATATAGGATTTGACAGGCAGTGTAAAAGTCGCACCGTCACGCGAGTAGGTACCTTCGCCTTGCTTAAAATTCACCGCCAGCTTCTTTTTGCCCTCTGCGCCATCAATTGTCATCCGCGAACCGGCAATTGTATCTTGCGGATCCAATTTACCAGAAGCCGCATATTGCCACTGTGCCTCCGTAGGTAAACTTAAGCTCAGCTGATAACCGTTCAGATAAGAATTTTTCAATACCGTCGCTGCCATCTGCCCTGCACGCCAGTCGGTAAACGCACGAGCCTGTCTCCAGGTCACTCCCACGACAGGATAGTAATCAAAAGAAGGGTGCGTAAAGTAATTGGCATCCAAAGAAGCCATCTGAGCATTTGGAAAGTCTTTACTCCAGATATCCTCCACTGGCATTACCGCCACTGTATCCGTCACATAAGATTTTTTTAGATTCCCTTTCGATTGTAAATAGGAGAACCGATACTTGATGACCTCCGGATTCAATGCCCGTCTATTTCCACGCATTTCGAGCATCGGTGCGATGCGTTCCTGAATACTCGGATCATTACTTTTCCATATCGGCGATATCTTTTTCACTTTGGCCCAGTTGATGCGTTTCTGTCCAACCTCTTCGCCTGCAATATCCAGAAAATACTGGTCATCCTGCAGGTAATCCGTTACGGCGACAGAGTCGGCCACCCAATTCACAAATTCACGGTACTGTTTGTTGGTCACTTCCGCTTCATCAATAAAGAAAGCACTTAAACTCACATTCTTGCCCACATTACCACTGTCCAAAGATCCCTTAAAAAGGATGGTACCTGATGGAATATAAACCATACCCGGAGGCGCAGGCAACTTACCCCCACGAAATGCATTTACTTTAGGCGCCTGGTATAACGCCGAGTTCGACTTACAAGACGAGAAACCAATCAAAAGTACTAAGGCTATCGCGCCCAGTGCTCGATTATAGTTTTTTTTATATATATTCATCTTCAATTTATTTTAGGTCAATTGTCTATTTCCGGTTGAATAATGCATATTTGACACCTAGTGACACAAAACCATATTGGTCCTTACCTTTATTCTTGATGCCATCCAGATTATCGTTAAAGGTCAGTGTATGTTGGTAGTTGACATTGATCGCCCACTGCGGACCGTATAGGGTACGACCAAAGGGAATATCTACACCAGCATTTATGGGTAAAACGAAATGAATTTCGCCTAAATCTTCCGCAAGTTCTCCGCCTTGATTTGCTACCGCCTCTGCATACATGGGGTCTATCTGACGTTTTATTCTATTTTTAACCAATCCGGCACCCGCACCGACGTAAACATTCGAAAGAATGCGCGAGAAGGTATTGGCGCCTAAAGTGAATTGACTATAATTGGCTGTATTCTCCAAGAATTGTCCTAATCGTAGCTTTCCGTTAAGATTCCCTGCGTAGTAACGGTTTTCAAATTCACTATTATATCCATGTCCAGTTAACGTTCCCTTTTCACCACGTAAGCCCACAGATATAAAAGGATTGATCAGAAAATCCGCTTCGCCATAAAAGGCAAATTTAGCCTCCACATTCGCTAGGTCTGTTAGATTATAGGCTACGCCAGCACCAGCACCTACACTAACAGGGCGTGAAAACTGAGCCGAAGCTGCTCCTATACTTAGACCGAAAGCCCCTAAAAATGTAAATAATAGCTTTTTATTCATGTGTATATGTTTTTCTTTATGTGCATTTGTTTAATAATATTTTCTACCGTTGACTGGAGTATCAATGGATCATGCTATTGATTAGTGTTTAGTCATCCCATAATTCAAAACGGAATTCTTCATACATTATTATAAAATAAAACCCCAAACCGACGTATCGATTTGGGGTTAAACAACAATAAGGCCAAAACCTCGATTCTTATCGAATTATTTTATATTTAAACGGTCTTTTATGTTTTGCCAAACTTTCGCTATACCTGTTTTTTTCTTGTTACCTTTGTCACCGTAACCGTAACCATAGCCATAACCATAGCCGTAGCCTCGAGCAAAATCCACGTCATTGACAACGGCTGCAAGATTTTTCAATTTAGCATCAACATAGAGTTCCCGAGGTACTTGCAGTAATCGCTTATCTAGGAAGTTAACACGTGACACATAAAGGGTTAAATCGGCATTATGTGCTATTAACAAGGTATCTGTCACCAAGCTTACCGGTGCTGTATCCACTAGGATATAATCGTAATGCTCACGCGTATATTTGATTACATCGTCAAAATGCCCATTCATTAACAGTTCCGCAGGGTTAGGTGCAATGTAGCCCGAATAGATCACATCAAAATCATAATTACCAGGTTTTTTGATAATAATATTATCAACGTCCATCTCTGGGTTGATTAAAAATTGTGTAATTCCAACATTTGTATGTTGTAAATGAGATAGACCCAGATAATCCAACACTTTAGGACTACGAATATCCGCTCCAATTAAGACGACTTTTTTCCCGGACATAGATAAAATTTGTGCAAGGTTGGTTGTCACAAATGATTTACCCTCACCAGAAATTGTCGAGGTCACAAATACAACTTTAGATCTTTCTTTCTGTTCCGCACCAAACATAAAGTTCATATTAGTGCGTAAAATGCGGAAAGCTTCTGCCAACGAGGAACGATCATTTAAATGCACGATCGTATCCTCTGCTGTTGGGATTTCGCCCAATACAGGAATTTTGACGGCATCTTCGATATCTTTACGGGAATGGATTTTATTATCTAACAAAAATTTAAGATATAAAATCGCAAAAGGTATTAAAAAACCTAACAAAAAAGCAATCACAAGCACTGTCCCTTTTTTTGGAGAGACTGGAATTCCGTTACCATAAGCTGAATCAATGATTTTTAAATTATCTGGAGTCGCAGCAGCCTTAACCTCGCTCTCCTCCCTTTTTTGTAATAACAAAAGATATAGTGATTCAACGATCTGTTGTTGCCGAGAGATCTTCTTAAAGCCTTGTTCTTGATTAGGAATGGAATTGATACGCCCTTTAATTTCGTTCGATTTACGTTCAATGTTATTCAACGCCAATTTGGTAACCTTTTGATAATTCCTTAACGATTGCCTAATATTTTTATCGCTTTCAGCGATCGACTCATTTAAAGCTACGACTGTCGGATTAAGTTCTGATGCAGATTTCAATAAATCATCCCGCTCCAGTACCAATTTATTGTATTCTGAAATAGCAGTACCAATTGATGCATCTTGCAAGCCAATGTTGGAAGGCAACAACTTGCCGACTTCCTGATTTTTCAGGTAATCGTTCATGTGATCCACCAGTTGCAATTGAGTACGGTACTCCAGTACTTTCTTTTCATTATCTGAGGCGTTGTTGAGAAATACCCCCGCTTCGGTAGCCATATCTATCATTGAATTAGAAGACTTAAACTCTGCAGCTTCTTCATCCGCACCCGATAAATCTTTTGAGATCAACATCAAACGTTTATTGATAAAATCCGATGTCGCACGTGTCATTCGCATTTTGTCATTAGTCAAGTCCGTATTATAAATATCAATCAAAGTATTTATAATTAACTCGGCTTTTTTTCCTAAGTTCGATACCATTCCAAAGTTAACAATATAGGATTGTGATTCTTTACCAGGCACAATCGAAATTGCACCGAGTACCATATCTATTGCCCAATCCTTTGGAATTATACTAACTTCATAGTTTGATTCTTCTTCGATCGAAACACCTGTATTTCTCCTAAACACCAGTAAGTGGTCTCCAATATTAACAGGCTTATCAAAATCAACATCAAATTTCGCCTTCGAAACCAGATCAATGATACGTAGCCCTTTCGTCTTCTGATATTGGACACTGAGTTTGAGGCTCGTACTGTCCTGATCGCTCTGTGGTTCAACAGTAAAAGGCACCTCCATTTCTAAAATTTCGGATGAACGAATATTACCTTTTACCTGATAAATAATGTTCAAATGGTGCTGATCTACGACTTTACGCATCAATCGTCGCGATTTCAGCACCTCTATCTGATCTGACACAAAAGCAGACCGTCCACCATTAAAGCCTATAGTGCTACTCAGTTCGGCTATACCTGCAAGCTCGCCTGCTGAGGCGCTGCGCTCATCTTTTAATAAAATCTTAGCCGTTGTATTATAGGATTTCTTCGCATAACGCAAATAGACGAAAGCTATCCCGACAGAAAGCATAATGCAAAGCACAAACCATTTCCAATAATAAGCATACTGTTCAAATAGTTGCCGCAAATTAACCGTTTCCTCTTGATTTTCCTTTATTTGTGTGGGTTGTTGTTCCATGTTTATTATTAACGGGTCAATACTGAAATTACGGTGATGAGCAAACTTGCAATTGAAATAATAATATTTGTATTTGCTCCCAACTGTGAATTGTTTATTTGCGCCTTATTTGGTTCAACATAGATTACATCATTCTGTGCTAGATAATAATAAGGGGAGTTTAGTGTGCTCTCTTTAGTTAGGTCCAATCGATGTTGCGTCTTTTGGCCATTCACTTCACGTATCAATAGGATGTTGTTACGTACTCCACGAATAGTCAGGTCACCTGCCATTCCCAGAGCCTCTAATACTGTCACTCGTTCTGTAGGAACGACAAAAGATCCTGGTTTTGCCACCTCACCTAATACAGATACTCGGAAATTATTAAAGTTAATATTCACCCCAGGGTCTTTAATGTATTGGCTTAGTTCCTTACGTAATTTCTCAATTGCTTCCAGCCTAGTAAGACCTGCCACATGAACTTTACCCAGCATCGGCAATGTAATCTCGCCGTTATTATCAACCGTATATGTAGGACGAAGCGCCAAGTCAACGGATTGTGTCATGTTACTCGTTGCCATAGAACTCAACGGATTAAACGGTGCAGTCACCTTCGGGTCGGCTGCTGTTACCACTATGGTCAAGATATCACTGGTTTGAATCTTCGGAATATATTGCTCATAAAGGGTATTGATCTGTATAGAATCCGGTTGTAAATAAACCATACTTTTCCTAGATCCACAGGAACTAAACATTGTTAAAACTGATAAAAACAGCCCTACTAATAAACCATACTTTGATAATCGCATTTGCTTTTTTTAAATTATAAAATTGATTCATTCAAATAAACGTCAAAAATATATCTTTTTCTCCAATAATTGGTAAAAACAGTTATTTGAAATCTACGTCACGTCCACAAGATCTATGCCTAAATTCCATATTTGCAGTGTTACAAATGTTTTTGTAGAAAATTTAAAGTGCAAGACACCTAGCATATAATACGTTTTTCTACTATTATTTACTTAGAAAAGTTTCAATAGAAGCCCTAATACGATTTCGCTCATTACTTGTCAGATTCGATCCGGATGGCAAACAAAGTCCATTATTAAACAAATTCTCAGCCACATTTCCACCATAATACGCAGCCCCTTTAAATACAGGCTGAAGATGCATTGGTTTCCATAAAGGGCGGGACTCAATATTATCTTCTAACAGCGCTAGTCTAAAGTTTTCTCGAGTTTTACCTATTTTATTTGCATCTATTGTAATAGCAGATAACCAATAATTAGAATAAAAATCTGGTGAAGGTTCTGTAAAAACCTTTATCCCGTTAATATTAGCAAATAAATCCACATAAAACTCAGTCATAGCTCGACGTGCTATAATCCGATCCTCCAAAACCTCCATCTGCCCTCGACCGATACCAGCACAAATGTTGGACATACGATAATTATATCCTATATGGGAATGTTGATAATGAGGTGCATTATCTCGCGCCTGTGTCGATAAAAAAACCGCTCTATCTTTATCCTCTTGAGTATGGCAAACTAATGCTCCCCCACCTGATGTAGTAATGATTTTATTTCCATTAAAACTTAATACGCCAAATTTGCCAAATGTACCACAGGCTTTCCCTTTATAAAAAGATCCTAGTGCTTCCGCTGCATCTTCTATTACTGGAATATCAAACTCTTTAGCCACTGAAAGAATCTCATCCATTTTGGCTGGCATTCCGTAGAGATGTACTACAATTATAGCCTTTGGTTTCTTACCTTTCGCAAAACGATCGCATATAGCTTCTCTTAATGCTATTGGGCACATATTCCAAGTTTCGATTTCGGAATCAACGAATACAGGAACAGCCCCTTGATAGGCAATGGGGTTTGCGGAAGCGGAGAATGTCATTGACTGACAAATTACCTCATCACCATAACCTACACCGCACTCGATTAGCGCCAAATGCAAAGCCGCTGTCCCAGCCGATAGAGCTGCAACTTTGATATCAGCTTTAAAAAATTTTTCCAAATCATGTTCGAAGCCATTTACATTGGGCCCTAAAGGAGCAACCCAATTATCATCAAATGCATCATGAATGTATTTCAATTCATTGCCGCCCATATGTGGGGAAGAAAGCCATATTTTATCTGACATATAAATTTATCTTTATTTTTTTAATATTCTTCCTGGATTACCAACAACTGTACAACCATCTGGTACATCTTTAATAATTACAGCGCCTGCTCCGATTGTACACCATTTACCTATCTTTATACCGTGTATTACGCATGCACCTATACCTATATGGCTGCCTTCTCCCACGAAAACGGTTCCTCCAAGAGCGACATTAGGTGATAAATGTACAAAATCATCAATAATACAATCATGATCAATTGAAGCATTGGTATTAACAATACAGTGTTTACCAACTTTTACATCTGCATTAATTGATGCTCCTGCCATCACCACCGATCCTTCTCCAATGAAAGCGCGCATAGAGATCTGTGTTTTTGGGTGGATTAAAGTTACAAATGTGTTTTTAATAACTGTTGCTAATCTTTTACGCACAGCATTACTACCTATGGCTAACACACATGTTCCCTCATCAGAAATGCTTGGTTCAACGGAATATTTCCATATTTGGCTTTTTGTTGGCTGATCTTCAAAAAAAACTAAGTTAGTATAATTATTGAGCTCAGCTATCTCAGCTATTACCTTAGCATGTCCACCTGCGCCATATAAAGTCAACTTATTCATCACTATTACCTTTAAAAACTTCAATCGTCGCCTGTCCTTCTGCTGAAATACCTTCTCTTACAAACACCTTCTTTATTGTCAAAAAGAAAATCTTCAAATCTAATAAAAAGGAGACGTGATCTACATACCAAACGTCATATTTAAATTTTTGATCCCAAGAAATCGAATTCCGACCATTCACCTGCGCCCAGCCAGTTATTCCTGGCCGCACTTCATGTCGTCTTTTTTGAAATTCATTGTACAACGGTAAATACTGTACAAGTAAAGGCCTTGGACCTATCAGCGACATATCTCCTTTTAGTACATTGATCAATTGGGGAATTTCATCCAGTGACGTTTTTCTTACAAAAAAACCAATTGTTGTTAGGCGTTCTGCATCTGACAACAATTTGCCATCAGAATCTCTCTTATCATTCATCGTCCTAAACTTAATGATCTTAAATATTCGCCTCCCCTTACCTGGCCTAGGTTGAAAAAAGAAAGGTTTACCATTGTTTGCTATAAACAAACCTATTGTAACCAAAATAAAGATTGGAGACAATAACAACAAGCCAATGGCAGCAGCAAGGAAATCGACAATCCGTTTAAAAAAACTCTTATACATTTAAATCTCCCTTACTTTAACAAAGTTTCCATTTGTAATCCTTATTATCAGAATATGCATTGAACGATATTATTAAAAGAAAAAAAGCCTAACTTTTTGTTCTTTGAAATACTCTTAAATAATTTTGAGTAGCTACTTCTAAGGAGTATTTTTCTTCAGCCAGCTTTAGAGCATTAATTCCCTGCACCTCAATTTTTGCACTGTCCTTGGTATAATTCACAAATTTTTGGGCTATCTCATCTGTAATTTCATAGGGTAGTACATAACCGACATTCTTTGAACGAATTATTTCTCCCTGCCATCCTTCATGGTTAATCAATACCGGTCTTCCTGCAGCTAATGTGTCAAAAAACTTGTTCGCGGAGTTTGCCCACAATTCCGGAGTATCTATTACAAAAGAAGATCCGATAGAAACAGCGTTATACCATAGCGGGAGCTCGCTTTTCGAAATAGGCTCTAAAATAAAAACGTTTTTGCCTAAAACACCACTTTCCTTTGCCAACATTATTACAGCTTCTTTTTCTGCTCCACTACCTACTAGAATATAGACCAATTGACTATCTAAACTTATTGTCTTTTTTGCTAGCTCAACAACTTTATGTACTCCATTTACTTTCCCAAATGTCCCCGCATACAAGATAGAAAATCGGGGAGTAAATCCAATAACTTCTTCAAGATTGATTTTTTGTGATATATTTTGAAACCGATTTATTTCCGCAATATTCTCAATAACTATATCCGTTTTTTGCTTAAACTGGGGAAACCTTGAAACTATCGATTTTTGCATATCCGTAGAAAGTGGCACTACTGCAGTGGCATTTTTATACACTAACTTTTCAAGACCATAAAGCAACTTCTGCAACAACCTATTTTTAATTGCTCCTATCGCTATTACTGCCTCAGGCCATACGTCACGCACTTCAAAAATATACTGTGTACCATGAATAAGCTTCTTTATTAACGCTGGTATACTTATCGTGAGAGGAGTAGAGGTAGCAAGAACTAATTCACCTCGTAATTTCAATAAACGGAAAGAGGAAAGCCATAAAAACTTAAAAAATACCCAAGATCGTTTAAAATAGGAAAGGTGGTTTCCATAAGGCAAATAAATATAATGTAACTCTATTCCTTCTCGTTCAACTATCTTCCATTTTTCAGGGGTATTATACTTCTCGTTCGATGTAGATGTAATTACAATTACTTTATATCCTTCTCTGACAAAAGAAGTCGCCAAATCATAGGAGCGAGTTCCACCTGATTCATCTGGAAATTTAAAATACTGGTGTAGATAAATAAGATTCATTAGAAAAAGCTATAGTAATATAATTCCAGCGAATTCAGAATTTCTCAACAATTTCATTCTCAATTGGTATCTTAAAATCAGTGAGTCTGTTTATCTCATTAATATATCTCAACATTTCATCTGTACCTTGTCCCCTATTAACCATTGTGTTAATATTCTTATTAGAGAAAGGCTGTTTTTCATAACGAAAGTTAAACCTCTTTAACGCAATGTCATTTATCCACTTTCGATTAATTGGAGATTCTCTTCGAAATATTTTGATTTTATAAGCAAACAGGAAGTAAAGCATTGAGATCAATCTAAAAACACGATCCTTTTTACCCAATGCTCTATAAATTGAACCGCTAAAGCAACTACCTAAATTAGGGAATAAAAATTCCTGATATTTATGTCTTTTAGCATGAAACAGCTCCATTTTTTGTTCTATTTTACTTTGACTACGATATTCAACCTTAAAAGTGGCGCTTACAACTACTCCTTTTACTTCTCCTCGTTTTAGAGCCGAATTCCTGTATTTCAAACCCAACTCGTCAATTCGAAGATTTCTTCTATTCCCGCTATCATCGACAAGTTCGATACTTTTTAAAACATTCTTAGTTTCGTAACCGTATGCACCCGCATTCATAAACACAGCCCCACCAACCGTTCCCGGAATACCTTCCAGACCTTCAAATCCTGTTACTGAGTTCAAAAGTGCAAATCGAGATAAATCTCCTAACATTTCTCCACTACTAGATATTATCTCATTATTAGCTTGATTTATTTCAATTCCTTTTAAGTTTATTGTTGAAAGTAAGCAGCTATAGTCTGCATTATCTAAAAATAATAAGTTAGATGTGGCACCTATAGTTTTATAAGCCACGCCATACTCATTTAGCAGGTTAATAGATTGAATCACTTCTTCCGTAGTTTTTGGAAGAATCAACAGTTTAGCTATACCACCGGTTTTCATATAACTGTGATTTGCTAAATCAACATTTTGTTCAAAATCAACATTCCTAAAATGTAATGATTCCAATAATTTATCCATATTATTTATGTACGTTTAATTTCTAAAACACTATATACTAACCAATTCCCACTAGCTTTCTATTGCATTCCATAGATACTCAAGTGACGATAATTTCAATTCCTCTATTTTTATATTGACTCTATCGTAGTCAATAGGTCTTTTTATATCTTCCTTTGTCATATTTTCCGAATAAATTCGATTATTTAAATCCAAAAGCGATAATATGTTAGTAAGTCTTTCGTCTTTTCCTCTATTTCCAGTCAATATTGCAACAAACGGCTTATTCAAAATTATCGCAAGGGAAACGCAGTGAAATGAAGCTGAGACTATAAGTTCTGCATCTCTAACAACACTCAAAAACTTAGAGGGTGACATAGTATATTTAACCTTAACAGTCTTATCAAGAAAATCACTAATTTTAATATTCCTTGACAGTTTATATAAATACGTGTCAGTTAAATCGAGATTTGTCGTCGAAAGAAATTTCTCAAGTTGGTTCGGTTTGTTAGTATAACTAAAAATAAATCGATCATTAAATTTTTTTGCATCTGCTATGGTCAACCACTGCTCCTTTGAAAGTAAAAAGACAGGATCAAGCACCAATCGCGGATTTCGACCAATCAGACCTTTAACTATTTCAATACCATGTTGCTCCCTAACAGCCAAATGACTAAATTCACTTAGATACATTTGGTATACAGCTTTCAAATCATCAGAAATCTCAGCAACCCCAAAACTCGATGAATACGAAATTTTTTTATTATTGTCCTTTACAAAGCTAAGTAAATAAGAATCATCCGCTCCGTTGTTGCTCCAATTCCAAACCTGATCACTACCAACTATAAATTTAGTATATTGGTCATTTAGACTCTCTGCTTCAGAAGAAGAATTATAAATCCTTTTTGTACATCTTAGATTTCTCCTATAAAACGTATTGAATCTTGTCTTCCGCTGAAGTAAAAACGGAGATCCAGCCAGATACCTCATTGCACCTTTAATATCGAATTTTTTAACAGCTGAAAGGACCAAATATGAAACACTATAGCTATTGATTCTATGTTCATTTTGATAATTTATATACACATTCTCATAACCCTTCTCGTCAAGTGCCTTTTGAAGTGCGAATGCCTGCAGAGCTGCACCGTAGTTTGCAGCGTTATGAAATGTCAACAGAGCTATTTTCATTGAGTTTTATTTTTTTATAAAGTTTAAAATATTTTTCAGATATCTTCTCCCAGGAGAAATCATTGTATAAGTCTAATTCTCTAACATTCAAAGAAATTCGATCATAATCTTTTATTATTCTTTCTATTCTACCTGCAAATTCAGATATATTTTTAGGATTAACACGAAAACCTATCTCTTTATCTTCATAGTATCCATCAAAACCTTGTCCCTGAGCAAAAATTATAGGTAGCCCTTGCGATAAAGCTTCCAAATAAACGATACCAAAGGTCTCTGGTACCGAAGGCATAACAAAAATATCACTCTCCTTAAACGCCTCCCTTAAAGATTCCTTAGGCATACTGTCCAAAAGATGAACCCAATCTTTACCTATGGCGAAGCTTTTAATTTTCTCTTGATAATCTTTATCTTCCTTCCGAAACTTTAATCCCTTACCAATTGCCTTAAAATCAATTTTATATCCTTTTTCTATTAGGAATTCTAATGCGTAAAGAGTCTCCAAAATATTCTTTCCCTTATTAAATGCACCAGCATATACCACTTTAATTGGAGAATGAATCTTTTGCAATTGTTTAACCCTATTTTCTAAGTAAAATGAATTTACACCGTTTGGTAAAACGATACTTTTTTCCGCTAAATTTTCGATTCTCTTATTACTAAGTAGTTTAAGAAACATTTTTCGGTATTGATGAGATATAAAAACAATTTTTTTTGATGAAGCTAATATAGAATGGAAGTACGCCCGCCTCCACCACATTTTTTTATAATAAAAATTAACGTCAGTATTCCTAACTGCCACTATATACGGAATATCATAAATCTTCGAAAGCTCAAAAGCCACCGCGCCATCAGTACAAAACAGTCCTGCATGAATTATATCAACTTTTGCTACATCAACTTCCTTTTCTATTTCTCTTTTAATTGCGTTTATTTTTAAACCATATAAATAGCGGTGAATTTGTTTTAATTTTGTAGAATAGATAATTTTTGAACCTGGCACTGTAAAATCGATCAAATAATGTCCTTTTCTATTTCTGTTATTAGGATTTAGTGGCACAAAAACTGTCTGTTTTACACCTAAGTTGTCCAATGAACGAATCAATTGGGTGTATACTTCTGTTCCGCCATAACTATTTGAAATATGAAGAATATGCATAACCGTTATTTTGATATTATCTGGAATTCTACTACTGGAAAAATCTCCTCTTTGATCATGTTTGCTAAAAACACACCTTTCTTTTTGAAAAATAAGAGAATACGATTAAAAATTTGCTTTAAACTGAATTTCCTGATCATATTTTTTTATATTTTTGGCATCTATAAATCTACTCATGATTGATTTTACATTTTGGTCATATTTAGCCAATTTTATCCAACCGTCACCGACAAAATCACCATTATTTTCTCCGTCTTTTATTCCACTTTTTATATTACTTCCATCCACATTGTCACTATATGTATTACTGTTCTTGTTATAGATGATATTTGAAAAAGTGTAAGACAACTTTCTTATATCGTCTAAAGTCCAATTTCTGTTTCCAGCTTCATAGGCTGCCACAATGTAGCTTATCACGTGATTCCCATGCGAGACATCCTGTGTAATCTCAGTTTTACTTGTGCCTGCGTCAGTACCCCTTACATCATCATATGTTGAATTCCATATATATCCTTGCTCCTTATTCTTAAAATTCCTTTTTAATAAAATATCATACTGATTCAGATAGGCTGAACATTGCTCTTTAATAACTTTATTATTTGTCAGCTTTCCTAAATACATAGCTACACCTGCCCAATGCGATCCCATGTGAGTTCTGGTCCATAAAAAATTACGATACCTCTTCCCGTATGTTTTCATCGACCTTTCGCACCACTTTGTCCATACATTTGTTTCAATAAAGCTTAGCGCAGTATTCCACCGTCTCTTATTTTGAGAACTAACAGAATTCCATCCATTTTTTTGAGTATAATATAAAAACTGAGCAATATAAAAAAATGAATAGCCCTCATAAAGCTGAGCTTCTTTACCATACATCGCTGTTTTTGATAAAGTAATCCATGTTTTATATTTATCTTTAAAAGGGCTTTTATTATTACTTATTTCTCCAGAAACACGGGCAGAATTCATAAGATTCTCTATGAGTCGCCATTGAAAATTTATAGCACTTTCTTCATTTGATTTCTCTATTATAGCATTATTTGCTCCCAAATACCGCCTTAATCCCATAAATTGATAAGCATTTCCCTTCTCGCTTATAGCTATTGCATGGTTATAGTCTTTAAAACTATTGCCTACGCCTAAAAGATTGTAGGGGTTATCTCGTACAACATTCTTTTGAGCCACACAACTAAATTGTAGTCCCCCCATCAACAATACTAGAAAATATAAATTTATTTGGTTCATACGCTTTTTTCTCTCGGAAAACAATACAACAAATAATTGACCAACAAAATTCCATTTGTTATTAATACGGTAAAAAATGCACCTGAAATATATGTAAATGCTATAAAAATTGATAACACAACCACAATTCTCCTATCAACTCCTTTAGCACAGTAATCATACATGCGTAGAAGATATATACGCAAAAAAGGGAAGACCAACAATGACCACCAACCAAATTGTGCGTAGTCATTTCCTAACAATCCTGTATTTGCATTGGTAGCTTCCTTACCACTGAGCATATAACCAATCATCCGTTGAAACCCCTCCTGAGTAGCATATGGGTCCTCAAAGCCTAGAAACCTAAAAACAGAACCTCTAAGATAAAGAAATTCTCGTCCAGGTGTTTCAAAAAAATCGTACATACTATATGAAATTTTGACCGGAACAAAAAGCGATCGGCGTGCCCAAATATCTGATATTGCAGTTGTGCTAAAGATCTTAAATTCCATTACTGAAATACACATTAGTAATAAAAGAGATATCGGAGCCCAAAGTCGCAATTTCTCCGTATAAAAGAAAAATGCGATGAAACAAATGAAAATCGAAAAAAACTGAGTCTTAGATGCTCCAAATGCAAAAGACATAAGTTGAATTAGTGTCACAAATGCAACAAAGCTCCAGTTACGTATTTTTAGTGCATATATTAAAGCTATTATCCCAACAAAATAAGATGAAGATTTGATATAATTAAAAATTGAAGGCATTGATATATCTCTTACTGCTAATCTATTTTCATAAACATCGTTCAAATCAAATTTGATTTTAAAACCATTGTAAAAACCATTTATAAAAAGCGTAGCAATAAGGATAAACCATATAATAAATGTAAAATATTTTTTACTCCGAGGAAGTAGCGGCCTAAACGAAATTGGTAAAAAGAGATAAAAAATAAACATAGAAAGCTGATATAGCATGCAAAAAAGAACAAACCCGCTAACTGTTTCTGTATATGCAATAAATACATAAAGTGGGATATAAAACAGTAAATTGAACAAGTTCATTACCATAGAAGAGGGAGTGTTCTTCCTATCAAGTATTATAAATGTAAATATTGTAATCGCTACCCCTAAACATGAAAAGAAAAAATTTCCGCCACTTGACTCGTTGACAAACCCTTGGTATTCCCATTTAGGAATGATCATATTCTCATACCCCCAAGTGAGGAGGTAATAATACAGAGATAATAATAATATAATTTTAATACTCTTCGCCATTTTCTCTGTTTGTTTTGAGAAATTGCCCATTTAAAATAAAATCACTAGCATCGGGCTTCGTATAAATTGATATACCTTTCTCCGTTAACTGAACACATCGATTGAACATATAATCAGAGCTAATTACTTCGATATTTAGATTCGAAAGCCGCTTTCTCTGAAACTTTGATTTATCAAAATGTCTCTTGATAATTTTAGCTGACCTTACCCCACCCTTAATAGGTAAAATCATTCTATGTCGACCAATTCTACCCTCGTGATCCAAGAACGAATATTCAATTTCATCACCAAAAAAAGAAGAAAAATATGCATACCTATTTCGGAAAAACGATTCAGTGCAATGTATAAGGGTGACATTTCTTAGATAAGAATCTAGTCCAAAAGAAAATATCAATCCACTAGTATGTGCCAGTTTATAATAGGGGGAGTAAGTGTCCCAAGCGACCTCTGAAAGATGATGCTCTCCAACAAAATGCTCCGCAAGTTTCCCATATGCACAAACCGAATGTTGTATATTTATACTACGCCTCACACCTGGAAAAGTTCGAAATACTTCAGAAAGATATCCAGCTCCTGACGGTGTTTTATTTACGTCAAAAAGAATATCTTCTGTATTTTCTCTTGCGGACCTCAATAATGCGGATTTATTTTTTGGATAAGCTGGCATCATTAAAGTTCCCTGCTCTCCTATTACCTCTATAATCCTTTCTATTAATTCGACGGCAGATCCTTTGTAATTATAAAACTCAGTCATTGCACTATGAACAAAAACCACGGAACCTCGGGCCATTCCCATCTTGCACATTTCGTTAACCAAATCATCAGCTGTAAATTCTTTGGTATATATCTTTTTTAGAACTCTTTTTTTTTGTTTTTTAACAAAAAGTGAAATACCATCAATTCCAAAAAATTTTTTAATTAATCTCCGTATTATCTTTTTAACTTCCATTTATTTCTTAATTTTTGTCCTCAGGGAGCTTGCAAAAGCCATTAATTCAGTATAACCTTGAAGCTTCGTCCACTTTGAAATTAACAAATAACAACTAACAAATACTACTCCCGAAAAACAAACTGTTAAAATATCAGAATCAAACTTCGGTAAGAGATAGACTAAACCGCCTACCAGTCCTGAAATAATATAATAAGGAAAAACGCTTTTTAATTGATCTACTAACGATAATGAAATTAAAGCTCCAGATTTAAGTAAATTTAATATTGTCATTACGATAGTACATAGTACCAAACCACAAAGCATATATTCAATCCCAAATTTAATTGTAAAAAGTATTGAAAGAATAACCAATAAATGCCTAAAAGAATCTATGAACAACAAAAATCGACCTTTCTTAAATAATTTATACAAATTGTAACTAATTTGCAATGTGGGTAACAACATTCCATAAACACATAATATTTGAAAATACCGAACAGCGGGCAGCCATTTTTCGGTTAATAAAAACCTAAATAATGGTTCTGCAACACACATAAGAAAGACCATAAGAGGAGCTACAAAAAAAATTGTAGTAGCAAAAATTCTAATATACGCCCCTCGAAGATATAGTGGTTCATCTATCTTTTGAGCTAATGCTGGAAATGAAACTTTTAAAACAACCTGAGAGATAGTACCTGCCGAAATTTCTTGAAATTTGTCAGCTTGATTGTATAACCCTACTTGAGAAACCGCAAAGAATTTCCCTATTACTAAGGCATAAATATTCTTCATCGTCGTGTTCACAACAGAGTGGAGCATTAAATTCATACTAAAAGCGAATAATTCTTTAATTGCCTTTATAGATATCGTAAATATGGGAACCCATCTCATTTGAATTATATATAGTAAGGTTCTTGAAGTATGTAAAGATATTTGTTGCCCAACCAAAGCCCACACTCCAAATGCAGAATACGCCATACCAATCCCCACTACTCCAGAAAATAATGCAGATATCAAATTTGCCATCGCCGTTTTTTTAAATGCTAATTCTTTTTGAATTATTACGTTCTGAATAAGTCCAAAAGAATTTATCGGTATGATTAAAAAGACTACTCGCGCATAATTTGTTAAATCAGGAAGACGATAGAATTCAGCAATAAAAGGACTTAAAAAGAAAAGAATAAGATATAAAAATATCCCGACAATCATATTTAAGAAATAGACAGAAGATAAATCAACTTCGCTCGTCTCTTTCTTTTGAATCAATGCTTGTGAAAAACCAGAATCTAAAAATATTTGACCTAATGCTATAAATACTGTAAGAAGTCCTATTACACCGAATTCAGTTGGAGTTAGTATCCTCGCAATTATGATAGTAACTATAAACTGTATTACCAAAGCCGAATACCTTCCAAAGGCTTCCCATATTACACCTGATATAAGTTTTTTCTTGATATTTGACATATACTATTTTAACAAAATTCTCGCTGTATTATTTCTTTGGTAAATAGAATTTACAATCCAACAGCTCATCAACGTTTTCTCTAATCGAAGGAAACCTATTAATTGAATAGTATCAACTTCCAACCTGTTGTATTGTTTAAATTATAAAGATCTATCTATTTTCTTTTTATTTCTTCGAGTAAACATGAAGCACAGCTTTCAAAACGAGATGATTTAAGTATCGATTCCGAATCTTGTCCGATTCAAGCTTAACTACTTAGTAAATTCTGGGTATTATTAAATCCAATACCCAGATTAAAGCTTTTATCTGCTCTTGCGTAAATCATACGTAAAAGTCTGAGTGCCAAAATTAAAGTCTTGCATCAACGACAGCCCTATCTAAGCATGCTTTTATATCAAATATTACGGCATTATCTTTTTTCAAATCAGATAAGTCCATAGTTAAAAATTCCTTATGTGATACTGCAACAACAATAGCATCATATTTATTATGTAAATTCAAAGAAGACAGAATATCAACTCCATATTCGTGTTTTACTTCTTCACCAGAAGCCCAAGGATCAAAAATATCAACATCAATACCATAGTCCGCTAAGGCATGATAAACATCTACAACTTTAGTATTACGCACATCTGGACAATTTTCTTTAAAAGTGACTCCTAAAATTAGAGCTTTCCCTCCCCTAACTGGAATATCTTTCTTAATCATCAGCTTCACTACTTTTGATGCTATAAATCCTGCAACAGAGTCATTTACTCGACGTCCGGAGAGGATAACAGCAGGGTGATAGCCTAATTGTGTTGCTCTATGCGCTAAGTAATACGGATCTACTGAAATACAATGTCCTCCCACTAAGCCCGGTTTGTATTTCAAAAAATTAAACTTAGTTCCTGCTGCCTCCAGCACATCATTGGTATCAATACCTACTCGATCAAATATCAACGCCAATTCGTTTACAAATGAGATATTAACATCACGTTGCGCATTCTCAATTGCTTTGGACGCCTCAGCAACCTTAATATTAGGTGCTTTGTGAGTCCCTGCTTTGATGATTGTTTTATAAAGCTGATCAACTTCTTCTGCTATTTCAGGTGTAGAACCCGAAGTTACCTTTTTAATTGTTGTCAAAGTATTGACCTTATCCCCTGGAACAATACGCTCTGGCGAATAGCCTACGAAGAAATCCTGATTTAATAAAAGTCCAGAGACCTTTTCTAAGACGGGCACACAATCCTCTTCAGTACAACCCGGATATACAGTAGATTCGTAGATAACAATATCACCTTTCTTAAGAACATTACCGAGCATTTCGGAAGCTTTTAAAAGTGGGGTTAAATCTGGTGCATTATAACGGTCAATAGGTGTCGGAACTGTAACAATATAAATTTGAGCAGATTTTAGCTCTTCTAAGGAATTGGAAGCCTTATATCCCTTTAAGAAGTTGCTTTCCTCGGCTTGCTTTATTCCACGCTTTAGCTTTTCCAAATCAGCCTCTAGTGTATGGTCTTTACCATTATTCAACTCATGCACACGCTCTTCATTGATATCAAAGCCGATGACCGGAAAGTGCTGAGAAAATTCAATTGCTAACGGGAGGCCAACATATCCTTGACCAATAATTGCTATTTTTTTCATTTATTTATCGTATTTTTATTATTGTTCACTAACTAAGTCGCAACCAACTATCTATACATCTTTTCTTTTCAGGACATCTGTTTTTTTGAACGTTTCTTAACCTCCAATTATTTTGTAGAATATAAAATAATTCGATGTTTTGGAGGTATACCCGCAAGTTGCACAACAATCTCTTTTTGCAACTTTTCGCCAACCTTGTCCGCTAACAGCAATAAATATGCCTGATTTAAATTTTCGCCCAAAATTAACACTTCTATTTTTCCAGAATCAAGTCCTTGTGCATAATCGCCAACCAAGCTAACTTCCTGTATATCTCCTGATTTATGCAGGATATGATCGACAATTTCATCAATGCCCAAATAGGTGTGAATTAATTTTTGAAGTGGCTTAAATAGAGAATGGCCTGTATTCGCACGGTACACGATTTTATTCTTAGCTGTATGCTTCTCCAAGTAACCAGCTTCCGAAAGTTGGTTGAGCTCTTTGCGGATAGCATTCGTAGATTCCTGAAACTCGTCCGCAAGGCCACGCAAATGCCCTTGGTTACTCGCTGACACGAAAAACTTAATCAGTAATTTGAGCCTAGTCTTTGATGTGATCAATGAATCCAGCATGGTTTAGTTTAAATGAGTAACAAAAGTACTCAATCATCACAAAACTTGCAAATCAACAAATTGTAAACAAAACAATAAGGCACGGTTAACACATAAATCCACGTGAAACATAATCATTAACACACTAAAATACAGTTCATTTACATCGGAAGCAAAAATCTGACGCCAACGCTTCCTATGTAACAATCACACCGTTGTACTCTGATACACATCCGTGATGGGTAAAGAAGCTACAAAGGGTTCGGGCCGTCCCTGTTCAAAATTCAGCACACCCGAAATGTTTACACGCTTACCTCTTAGGTCTTCAATGTTCGCTCCCCGTTTGATCACTTTAAAACGTACCGAAACATCGGCGTGTCTAGTGTCCGCATGGGCAAAAGGGATCACCAAAATCTGTTCAAGATTGACATCCAGAGCAGCATGCAGCGGTTTTACACGACGGATCACAATATTCTTGAGCTGTTCATCATTGCGCTCGGCCTTGAATACAAAAACACCGCTCCGCGCCTGCCGGTCACCACTATACTGGCCGGGGCGTTCCTGAAACATATAGTGCACGGTGATGCCAACCCGACGGCTGAACCGTTGCTGCTGCTGTTTTCTGCGAACAAAAAGATAGGCTACTGTAAATAATAAAATAGATAGAAGAATGGCAGATGTCATATGTATAAGTTGATAAAAAATTGACTTACTCAAAGATAAGTAAGCAATTTATGATCAACGCCAATTATCTAGGGACAATACAGGGACATTTCTCAAAAAGCTGATTAACAGCTAAATAACACATATTATCTTATTGTTAAGACAGGATTTCGTGACAATGCCTCAAAAAATTGACCGGAAATAGGAAAGATTAAGAGAGGGGTTATTCAACAGCATAATCCCCCTCTTAGAACGTTAATCGATCAGCTTGGACTGATGGCGTTCGAGTGTATTGTAGATTTTTTTGACATCCTGGGACTTTTCTTTCTGCAGCACCAGAATGGCATCTTTGGTATGCACCAGAATACTATCGCGCATACCCACAAAAGCGGTGTATATATCGGTACCGATAACCATATTGCCATTTTCATCGACCGGATGCCCCGTCTGCTTCAGATAGTCGTACATCGACTCAAAGGAACCAAGGTCAGACCACTGAAAACTGGTGGCCACGACGCGGATCTTTTTGGAACGCTCCATCACGGCATAGTCGATGGAAATGGACGGGATCTCCTTGGACAGGGCCAGATCGAGCTCACCTTCCTGGCGGTGCTGCCAGGCGTTAAATGCGGTCGCATACACTTTTGGCTCAAAAGTCTGCAGCTCGGCCAGAAAGGTGTCTGCCCGGAAACAGAACATACCCGAGTTCCAGAGAAAGTTGCCCCGCTCAATGAAATCCTCCGCTGTATCCTGATTGGGCTTCTCGCGAAAGGAAAGCACCTTGTCGTCTTTGTATTCGATATAGCCATAGCCGGTCTCCGGCCTTGTGGGCTGTATACCGAAAGTGACGATATACCCTTTATTGGCTTTTTCAATCCCGGCCTTGATCGCCTCGGCATAAGCCTGCTCACCCACGATGACATGGTCTGAGGGCGTCACAATCAGAATATCATCGGGCTGCGCAGCAAAGGCTGCAAAAGCAATGGCCGCAGCAGTATTCCGAGGCGTAGCCTCGACTATGTCAATATAGTCGATCTTGTTATTCTCCATAACTTCTCTGCTGAGGCTATGGTTGTCCCGGTTGCCCACCACAATGACCTGACCACAGAGCGACTGATTACGCTTGACGGTCATCTCAAACAATGACCCTTCTTTAAATAAAGATAAATATTGTTTGGGGTAACTTTTGCGTGATAAAGGCCACAGTCGGCTCCCGACTCCCCCAGTTAATACAACGTGAATAATATTACTCATTGTCCTTTTACTTTTTTTCTGCTTCCTTGTCTGCGACTACTTTACGCAGTCCTGCGCTCGAGAATCGATGTGTCCGCTTATTATAATAAATCTCAATATTTTCCTCGACACAATAAGAGCGGCCAGAAAAATCAGTATCCCGATATTCCTCGCCGATAATTCGTATTTGAATCGGCAGCGCTTTGATCATATCAATTAGGTCCTGCTCAGTTTCATAGGGAATGATCTCATCCACATACCGGCAGCCTTCCAATTGTATATAACGTTCCACGATCGTCTGTGTAGGCTTGGCTTTCCCAGGGAACACCTCCGAAGGGTCGGTATTCAGCCCCACGATCAGATAATCACAGTGCCTTTTAGCCTCTTCTAGCATCATAATATGACCAGCATGCAACAAGTCGAATACACCAAAAGTTATTCCTATTTTCATACTGCGTTATTTGATAGATTTTAAAATAGCTTCATCTTCGGAGGTGGCTTCAGCCACTATCTTACGTAATCCCGAGCTCGAAAAGCGATGGTCACGGCTGTTAAAATACAGCTCAATACCTTTCTCTTCGCAATACGCACGGCCGGTAAAGTTTTTCTCCCGATATTCGTCGCCCACAATACGGACATCTATTTTAAAGGAACGGAGAATGTCTTCAAGATCCTGCTCGGTGGCATAGGGAACAATCTGATCCACGTATTTGCAGCCCTTGAGCTGGATGTAACGCTCCACCACGGTCTGGGCAGGTTTATTTTTTTCAGGACGGTCCAAGGTCGGATCTGTCTGTAAACCACAGATTAAAAAATCGCATTGCCGTTTCGCATCTTCGAGCATCTTGATATGCCCAGCATGCAGCAAATCAAAGGCGCTAAAAGTAATACCAATACGCATATTTTTTTCAGGTATATTTACCATAGTCAATTGAAATTATAAAATATCGTAAGCTTATTTATCAAAGATAAAACTTATATTAAGAACAATGGAGAGCAACGCTTAGTTTCGATCACAATTTGGTTTAATATTTTTATGCCAAAGAAGGCACGTCGGCATGCCGTAGATATAAATTGGCACAGGCACGAGCATCGGAAAGCGCTTCGTGGTGGTTGAGCTCAATCCCCAGCACCTCACAGCAGGCATTTAAGCGCGCCGGCTTAAATCCTTTGCCCTGATAGATCCGAAAGGTGCATTCCCACTTTTCGCTGAGCCCCAGGCTCTCGTAAGGAAGATTGTAATAGTGCATCGTTTTGCGCAGTACACCCCGGTCAAAGAGTTCGTTGTGGGCGACCATCAGACGATTGCTGATCAGGGGATGAATCTGTGGAAACAGCTCCTTAAAGGTTGGAGCGCTGGCGGTGTCCCGGGGTCTGATGCCATGCACCCTGGTCGTCTGCCACATATACTGATTGTGTGGAGGCTGTATCAAGGAATAAAATTCATCCACAATAATCCCTTGCTCCACCACCACCAGACCTATTGCACAAGCCGAATTCTGGTTGGCTGTCGCGGTTTCAAAATCTATCGCGGTAAAACTTAATCCTGACGGCATCTCTTATCTCCTAAAAGTTGCGGTAAAATTAACATTTTTTTTAATGATGACCTATAAACTAGGAAATAAAGATTACCACCCTCAGTAATCACACGCTGCTGTGTAACAAATCTTCTTTTTTCTCCTTGTTGGGCATAGGTATAATTTTAACTTCAGAAACTACCTGTACTTCGGGCACCAACTCTACCTCTTTTACAACGTTCACTTTGGACATCGGAACCACCTGAGGGCGGACCACTCGCCTTCCTTTTCCCTTGATATCGTAATTATTGAAGATATATTGCTTCAACGTCAGATAAAAGGCGCTCATAACAGACAGCGTTGCTATAGCAAACCACCACTGTATTGATGCATCGAACCGCACCATATAAATCACTGATGCTCCAAGTGCCAATTGGACAAGCCCGTATACGGTGGACACCATCAGACTGCTATAACCTACTTCATTGCTCAACATATGTAGCAGAAACGTCCGATGGGGCTCAAAGATGTGGTATCCTTGATAGACGCGACGCGCCACCGACCAGCCGATTTCTATTCCATACACGCCAAGAAACAGTACGTAAGTAAAATCCCCAGTTTTAAGAATTAACTTACCTAAGGCAAACAACAGCATAAAAGAAAGGACTGCTGGACCAACGTCTCCAGCAAAGCAAACGGCTTTCTTCCGAAAATTAAAAAAGCCAAAAACGACTACCCCCAATAAGGTATATATCAAAAAATCTTGTTCAATATAGTGAATCTTGGTATTCACATAAAGCAGTAAGCCTCCCATGATCAAGGTGCAAAAGGCGGTCATGCCGTTGATTCCATCCATAAAATTATAAGCATTGATCACTCCTACCGAAAAGACGAAAGCCAAGATTAGATAATACCAGGGAAAATCAAACATACCCAGCTGAAAAGTCATTAACAATACCGAAAGCAAGTGAATACTCAACCGTGCGGTCGGGTTAACGCCGCGTATATCATCTAAAAAAGAGATATATGTCAATAACGTAAGCCCCACAAAAAACCATGGATATTGGTATCCTGAATATACAAAATAAAAACATGACGCAATGTAGAATATAATACCAGCGCCGCGAATAGTAACTATACTGTGAGAAGATCGCTCGTTAGGCTTATCGATGATATTAAATCTATCTGCAAGTTTTAAGTATATAATCTCAACTATGAAAAGGAATACAATGGTAAAAATATAATCCATAAAATATAATTAGTGAGTCAAACAGCTGCGCAAATATACATTATTAATTTTTGTTTAATAAACGTTAATACAAATATTTTCGCTACAACAAGAATTTTTTTTTATTTAAATATTGAAAACGACTATAAAAATAGAAGCGGGGTGGAACCTTAGCTTTGCTATTGCAGAAAGGAGCCTTTGATACTACGAAAAGCATAAATACAACATTAAAAATGTATATACTGCTCCATAGTATGTAATATAATATCTGCTTATTTTTGTCTTAAAAAATTTCTGTAGATGAGAGAGACTATCCACGATGGCATCAAGCGAATAGGGAATCTTATAATAGCATATTTTAACTGATCGAATCTTGTGAAAGCATCGATTTTGTGGGCATATTTAAGAAAGTTTATCTCGTGCAACAGGTATTGCCTGCCTCTTCTTCGACGGATAGAATTTAGATTACTATCGACGCGCATATAGTAAAGGGTTTCAGGAATATTATGGAAAGTGAAACCAGCCTTCCACAACCTTAAAAAGAGGGCATAATCCTCAAACATTAAGGTTTCGCTATTATATCCTCCAGCGTCCAGTAAACGTTTTTTCCTAAACATGATCGTAGGGTGGTTGAGGGGACTACGCAAGCGAATACGCCGAACGATATCTTCGTGTAGTTCCGGGCACACTTTTCTAAATGTGGAATCAGCTATTTCTCGATCAAATTCGCTTAGATTGCAGCCTACAACATCGATATGAGGGTGCTCTCTTAAAAATGCAGTCTGTTTCTCAAATCTATGAAAGGCTGAAATGTCATCGGAGTCCATCCTTGCCACATAATCATAGGTACAAGCATTTAATCCCACAGAGAGTGCATTACCAAGCCCGCTGTTTTGAGCAATTGGCACGACATTTACAAGCCCAACATTTTCCTTTTCGAACGCGGTAATCACCTTTTCCAACGGGTCCGTAAGCCTACCATCTTTAACAAGAACAATCTCATTGGGCCTAAGGCTTTGGTTAATCAAACTTTGTAACGCCTGATATAAATTGTCAGCACTTTCTTTAAAATATACTGACATCAAAACTGAAAATCTGATCATCCTTTCTCCTGTTTTTTCCTCTTTCATATTTTTTTTCTTGGAGCTGATAGCAACCGCTATTCCGCATTCAATAGGTTTCTATATAACTTACCGTAACAATCAGCCATGACATCAGCCGTAAACTTCTTTTTATATGCGGATACAACGTTAAGTTCCAATTTCGATTTGTTATTATACGCGTGCTCAACTGCACGCTTAAGATCTTCAATATTATCTAACTGAAAGAATGACACCTCATTTTCTTTAAATATCTCTCTATGGATATTGATATCAGAACATATGATAGCTTTTCCGACACCAGCCGCCTCAAGAAGCGAAAGCGGCAATCCTTCCATATAGGATGGAAAGATATAATAGTCGAAAAAACGATTGTAACGGTTAGCTTCAGCACGGCTTCCTAAAAACACACACCTGTCTCCAACTCCCAATACCACAGCACGTTTTTCTAAATTCCTTCTTTCCGGCCCATCTCCAATAATAACAAATGCATAATCATTTAGTACTGTCAAGCTATCTATAACCTGATGGAGCCCTTTTCTCTTTGTTAGAACACATGCTACACCCAAAATTTTATATCGTTTTTCCAAATCAAAAAATAGTGCAACATCCTGTTCATCAATGTTTTTTGAAGAAATATTTCGTCCGTTATTAATAACCTGAAGTAGGTTTGGTGAAAAATAAGGTGAATAATGTTGTCTCATTACTTCTGTCAGAGCAACTACTTTATCATGTCGACGTAAAATTCTTGTCCAAAGAAGCTCAATTATCTTTGCCCCTAATACACCGAATTGTATAGCATATTCTTTGCCTATCAAACCGTGTAAGGTTGAAACACATTTTCCCTTAAATCTTCTTCGGTTTTTAAAAACATAGAAATCAGGTCGTATGCCATGAGAGTGCACAATATCGCTTGTATAAAGCTTTTCAAGATTTGCGCTGTCTTTAATGCTAAATGTTGGACAACCAGCTTCTATTGGATTATGGATTTCATCAAAATAAAAAAGATAAAACTTCGCATCCGCATATAATTTAGTTAAATTAAGAATAATGTCTCTGGCCACTAAGATCGGCCCTTTGTTAGTTAACGCAGGTACTATTACTGAAATTTCCATTCTTCACTTACTAAATATTACATTTTGATACTCTTGAATAAAAGACTCTTTGCTTAAGTATTGCTGGAATCTAAACACTCCGTAAAACATCAATAAAATTAACATAATGGTCCTTAATGGTTTAATTCCAAAAGTATATGGCAAAATAAATATAAAAACAAATTGTAAAATTAAACCAAATCTTGCTAAAATCGCCATTTGATTAAAAATAGCACCAAAGAGTATAGCCATTAATCCTATCTTAACAAAAAAAACAAATCGCTCCTCACCTAAATTTTTAATCATTTGATCGCGAAAATACCAATAAAGCAAAATATTTGCACTATAAAAGTATGTAGAAAAACTACTTGCCTTTTCGGTATAACCTTCCAGTAGAAAGTAATTTTCATAACGACTATCTCCAAAAAATGCACCTAGAAAGTGAGCGAATAGATCGCTGAAAGAAAAAAATGTAATGAGAATTGATACTGATATTATAGTAAATATGACTTTTATATTGAGATTTAAAAAACGATTAGCAAGATATACGATAGCGGCCGAGATGGCACTTATATGAAACATTATCGCACATATCAACAAAAATACCGACAGCTTAATGTTCCTATTAAAGTATTGAAGTAATCCATACCAAGCTAGTGTAGTCGCGACTCCAAATCTAATCTGCGTAAATCCCCCTCCCAAATACATCAAAGCGACGTAGAGAAATAATGACAAAAACCAGTACTTAGAAAAACCCACTATAACTTTGTACAGAAAAAAAAGGTTCAAAAAAGAAATGAAAGTTAAAAAAATGTAGTCTGTTGCACCTAAACTCTTAAAAACGATGTTGGAAAACACGAAAAGCGGCTCTCCATAAACCTCACTTAAATTGTATCCTCCGATAACAAATTCCAACAAGGTTGGAGCGTTATTATAAATACGAACGTATTCTAGATAATCATTATCGCATTCAAATCTTAATCCAGCAAAAAGCACCAAAAGGATAAATAAACCAGTCAATATCCATTTTTTATATATAGTCCTTATCGAGAGTCTAAAGACATCGATAATACAGAAAAACAGAACAATTATGAAAATTAACCAGTACCAAACCATATTCCAAACCTAGATGTTTTTAAATAATTCAAACCAGGACCCTATTAATTTTGCCTTACTAAATCGGCCACTATCTTTTTGAGCCTCACGTGAGAATACATTTCTTAGGTTGTTATCCTGCATCGTCTGGGCAAGCATTCTTACAAATTCATCTTCCTGACCATCTTTAATCAGATATCCATTGCGACCATTGCACACGATATCACGCGGCCCCGTAAGACAGTCGTAACTGATAATGGGTAAACCATATGATTGTGCCTCTATCAAAACCATAGGCAAGCCTTCCCAACGCGAAGTCATTAAATATAAAGATGCTTCTTGGTAATAATACTCAATAGTTGAGGTCGTAGCAATCAAATGAACATTAATAAGGTTATATTCATTGATTAAAGCCCTCAACTTATCGCCATCCTCGCCATCCCCAACAATCTTTAATTCCCAATCGCTCAGACAGGAAGGCAAGTTAGACCATATTTTCAGAAGGCGATCAAATCCTTTTTGTTCAGTCAAACGTCCTACAGCCAATGCTATTTTACCTTTTTTTATTTTAGCGTCTGTCTTAATATCAAAAGTAAGGAAATTTGGAATGTGGTATAACTTTGCCTTGCAAGTAAAATTCTCTTTATACATTTCCTTGTCTTTGGCGGTTAACGTGACAATCGCGTCACCAAACGCGCAGGCTATAAAACGAGCAAACCTTTCCTTCGTACTTTTAAAAATTAACGATACATTAAAATGCTCCCAAACTACATTGCTATGCGATAGACCGACATTGGCTGCAATTGTGAACGGGCATAACAATGCCCCGATATTAAGAATAATAGATTTTTCAGGATATTTTTTAAATATCTTTCTTAATTTCAGAATAAGGATTGGAAAAAGAACGAACAAACTTACTTCCTTTTTAAACAATGTAATTATACGAATGCGTTTATCTACCGTAAAAAAAGGCATATTAGAGCCAAATAGGCTAATAATCGTCACACTCGATGCTCCCGATTTAATTAGTTCATTAGCCAGCCCAATCCCGATTCTTTCTGTGCCTCCGGAGTTTGCTATATTACTACTTATTAGAAGTACATTCATCACGATGGAATTAAAATCTACAATTTCCTTTAAATTTTAACAGTCTTTTTGCTTCTTAAGATTAATAGCCATGGCATTTTATATACCCTATTGCTGAAAAATGCTACCATAATAAAATTAACAAAACTAACCACGACCGTTGAATAAGCCCCTCCTATAGCGCCAAACTTTATAATAGCAAAATAGCTCAGGATCAATTGAAGACAAGCACAAAAAAAGGTAATTAAGGCTAATTTCTTTGTTTTCTTAACAAAAAATATATAATTGACAAAAAAAAGATACATTCCTTGAAATGTTTGCGACAATATTGCCCATAGGACAAACTCCTTCGCCTGCATATATTTTTCCGAAAAAAAGTGTGTGAGTATAAAATTTGAGCAAAGTGTAAAAAAAGCACAAGAGACGATTAGAATAACAATACCATAATAAGTAATTCGTACCAATTTCATTTTATTACGGTCTAATTCATAAGGATCAACAACACTCAAGCTTTTATATAAATAGGGGGTAAACGCATTATTGAAGGATAATGTCAAAAAGGAAACGAGGGTACCAAATTGAAAGCCTGTAGCATATAGCCCTGTTGCAGATTCGTCAATAAATTTAGTAATATAAATACGGTCGATTCCCGAGCGTACCCAAAAGCTTAATGCATGTGGAATTAAAGGCAACCCGAAATACAGTATATCTTTTATATAAAATTTGTTGATATTAATTTTTAGATAGCCTCTTCGATATAATAGTACAAAACTAAATAAACCCAATGACAGTGCGGCAATCAACATCCCATTAACACGCCCCACCCACCCCATTTTATAAACAATGACAAAAAGCAAAGACATACCGATATTAATTATCGTCTGCAAAATTTCATAAATACCAAACTTAAGTGGCTGCTCTTCCAAACGCCATAAGGAAAGGTTGATCGAAGTAACAGTAGCTGCAAAAGCCATAATAACCAAAAGCAAAAGATAATTTATGGGCACTTTGACAAACTCGTAAATAATTGGATGGAATATGAAAAAAATTATTAGAACTGAAGCTGTTATAAGAATCGTTAGTAATAACCCATTAAAAATATAACGAGATAATTCTTCCTTGGTAAATTTATAATAATTGACACCAATAGCGCCATCCACTCCTAACATAATGAAAATACTCACCACAGCCAACAATACGTTAAAATTAGCAATGATACCGTAGTCACCTGGCGCCAAATAATAACTTAGCAAGGGTAATATTAAGAATGGTACAGCTTTATTTATAGCATCGCAAAATGTATAAATTAAACTGGATTTTAGCAAACTGCTCCGAAAAATTTCATTAATTTTCATGCATCAATTCTAAAATACCATTATGAATAGTAATAAAATTGGAGGTCTCTTTTTCAGACTTACAGAAAAAATTTGCCAGGTAATTGCTATATTTTTCAACATCTATATCTCCTTGCATGCAATCACAGCTAAAATTTTCAGAGATCACTTTTGCACCAAGAAGCTCTTTTCCTCGTAACATACTTTTATAAATTGATCTTAAGAATTCATCTTTCATAAAAAACTGATCTAAATAAAGATACACGATCGGCTTCATAGATAAAAGTGCATAGCTAATTGATAAACTTCCATGAGTTAAAACCATATCTGAGTGAATAACGAGCTCGGCCGTTTTATTGGCAATAAGTAGCCTTCTGCCAAATTCATTTTTATATGTTGCTTTCGGATGACTTGCGATAACGACCGGCAGACCCGTACATTTTTCTATCTTGTCGAAAACTTCATTCATGCAAGCATAATATGCAGACCTGGATATCACGTTTTTCTTGCCGAGCATAACAATATCTGGATGATCCAATAACATAATATCCAAAAATACAATATAGGGATAATCCAACAACGGAGCTTGCGTCTTCTTTTTATCATACTCAATTACATCAAAATAGTCCAATGATATAACACGACGAGCTTTAGGGGCATATTGTAGAGATTGGCCTGTTAAATAGAAAATATCCGGAATTGCATAGTCATGTTTTGAAATACGATTAAACCCCCAGTTAATTATTTTAGCAAAAAAAACGTCAAAATCTACTCCCTTAAGCTTACTTGTTAAAGACGGAGAAACTTCCAAAGACTTTGTTGGATTTAGATAATAATCAATTTTTATCCACTTTAGTCCTTTACTGGATATTTTTTTAAATATACCTCTCGTATTAAATAAAAACCAAATCTCGACAATTAACAGGCTATTGCTCGAATCCAGTTTTTCTAGTTTGGAAAAAAGTGTTTGAATCGAAGCAATGTAGGTTACATAGTCTTTCCTGACTCGGTATTGGAATCTTGCATTCTTCATATAGGGAAGGATATCACAAAGAGCCCAGTATTCGACCTCGTATCCTAAAGATAAAAACTCCTCAATATAATAATGATTTATCTTACGGTCATGAAATGGTTCATGGTCCAATATAACAATTTTCATACACTGAATTTCTTAACCAATATTCCTCAGTATCTTTGCAGGATTACCAGCCGCAACAACATGCCTAGGAATAGATTTTGTAACTACGGAACCAGCCCCCACAACCGAATTTTCACCAATAGTAACACCAGGAAGAATAATTGTATTCGCCCCAATCCAACACCCTTTTTCTAAAACAACCTGTTGATCTGGATAATATCCTTGATCAATTATTGGGACATTCCTATCATCAAACTTATGGTTATTCACATAGATATGTACGCCACTTCCAATCATTACATCATCTTCTATTATGATCGAATGCTCCATAGAGATAAGAGTCTCCCCAAAAAGCATAGTATTGGGCCTGATAACGACTCGATCACCAATAGAAATCTGCGAACATCCAATAGCATAAGCTCCTGCTCGAAACTGAGCAGAGTCAGAAAAAGATCTGAATTTATTTTTACATAATTTCCTCATTAACACTGGAAAATGCAACTGCCAGTGGGTAAAAGGAACATCAGGTCCTATTCTATCTGCTTTGAGACAAAACCGATACTTACGTATTATTTCATTTATTAACATCCCAATTCGCTATATTTTCTCCAAAATTGATAATATGTTTTCGAGCATTTGGTAATCCGTCACCAATAAAATTAAAAAGATTGGCTGTAGCAACCGCACTAATTTCCTCTTTTTGGAGGGCCTCCAATAAATGATTTTCGTTCCCTGCTCCTCCAGCAATAATAATTGGTACTTGTGAATATTCGCGAGTTAATTGAATAAGGCTAAAATCATAGCCGAACCCAGTTCCGTCCCGATCAATCGAATTTAAATAAATTTCACCGATCTCCAGTTCAGCGAGATGCTTTAGGTAGTCTTCAAAATTTAAATCTATCTTTTTTGTACCATTACCGATGTATAATTCAACATTCCCACCAACAACTTTGTGGTCAATTGAAGCAACTACACTTTGACTACCATAATGGGCTACCAATTCTTTCACAAAAGAAGGATTTTCAAACAAAGCCGAATTGACGACGATTTTATCTGCACCACTATTGAAAAGCAATTCAGCATCTTTTAACGAATGAACTCCACCTCCAGCGGCGACAGGTATAAAGGTTCCTTCCACTATTTTTTCAACCGTACTAGCAAATTTTCTGATATCTTTATTTTGCTTGGTTGTATCCAAAACTATAATCTCATCTAATGACCAAGCAATTTCCTTAAATTTGTAGTTTCTTTCCAACCAATTGATGTTGCCTACTTTTTGCAAACGAAAATTCCGACTTTGCATAAAGTAACCATCATTATACAATAGAGTGAAAATAATACGCTTTCTTAACATTAAAATTTATCTAAAAAATTCCTTAACAATCTTAGTCCATTCGTTTGACTTAATTCGGGATGAAATTGGACACCAGCTACATTTTCTTTTTCAAATGAGGCTACGAAAGTAGAACCATAGTCGCACGTCGTGTAGTTTTCCTCAAAAGAGTCTGTTAACAGTCTATAACTATGGGTAAAATAAAAATCAGGTTGGCCAACAATACCATCAAATAGTCGAGAATGCTCAAATGGTCTTACTTGATTAAAACCTACATGAGGAATAAGCAAATTTTCATTTTCGAATCGCTCTACTCTCGCATCAACGAAACCCAAACCATAGTTTTGCCCGTCTTCATTACTATATTTGCCCATTAATTGCATCCCCAAACAGATACCTAAGATAGGCCTTTTATCAATCAGAACAAGCTTGTCCAAAATATGGTCCAGTTTCAATGTGCGGATCCTACCAATCGCTTTACCAAAAGATCCCACGCCCGGTAATATCAAACGATCAGCTTGTTGTAATTCTTCAAAGGATGATGTTAGTACGATTTCTTCAACCTCTAGAAATTTTAAAGCACCAGCTATGGAACGGATATTCCCCATCCCATAATCGACAATAGCTACCTTCATATCTCAAAATCTTCTCCAACAACAAATTTTGGTTGCCATATACCATCGGCCTTTTCAAACAGATCTTTATTTGCATATTTATCCAATACTTGATCAAATTCTTCTTTAGTCATTTTATAATAGTCCAAATATGTTGGAATCAATTCTTCAGGATAGGCATTATCATACATTCTAACTAAATTCAAAGCTTGATTGCGTGTCATTGAACCTCTTCTAATCTCTATCCCTGCATCTTGAGTAGCGCGCCCAAATCCAAATTTCAAATACATTAAATAGGCATGCAAAGCATATAATGCTTGGTCATTCTGAGCAAAATTTGTAAATGTGTCTTGGTTACCTTCATCTTTTTCAACTAGGCCACAGTATTCTTTTGCTACTACATAGTTTCTATAGGAATCCCAAGATTCATAATATGACCAATGTGTAAATTCCAAGCCTACACTAGATATTTCCGTTTCAGTTGGAAAATTAAAGAATGTCAAATCTGCCTCCGTAATGTCACCATCAGCTAAGATTCGATCAAAAACCTTCTGATGCCCTCCTTCTAAATAAACACTGCGCATATAATCAACATCATACGTAGGTTTATCCTTACTAGCAACTGACCCTCCGTACTCGATTTCACCATCCTCGCCGTAAAACAATAAGGGGATTTTGAAACTGATAGCGGTGCGAATTACAGCTGTATGTATGGCTATCAACCAACCATAATATGGAAAACCTTTCTCTATAAATCCATATTTATTTAATCTATCAAGTACTTTAGGATTAGTCGAAACGTGAATATGATTGAAACCTGATTGAATAAAATTAAATAGATTTTGGTCTCCAATAGGTAAAGACAATGCCGGTCTAACTGTAACAGCCAACGGATTCATACCGTATTTCTCTTTAAGCATATAAGCTACATAAGAACCATCTTTTCCTCCACTGACAGGAACTATACAATCAAAACTCCCTGATTTTGATCTATGTTTTTCTAATAATGTAGCCAGTTCCTCCTGTCTAGGAGCCCAGTTCATTGTCTTTTTTTCCTCCATCCACTGACATGCATTACACCATCCTCGATCGTCAAACGAGATCCTTGGTCGAGTAGACATGTTTAAACAGTTTTTACACCAAAATATTTTTTCACCTTTCATATAATTATTATATTTTTTACAAGTTATATAGCAGTCCAGCCACCATCTACCATCAGATTATGTCCCGTAATAAATGTCGCGTCATCGGATAGCAAGAAGCTTATTGCTGGAGCAATCTCCTCCGGTTTACCTAATCTGCCCAATGGAGATTTATCACTATATCTTTTGATAAATGACGGATGTTGATTTTTCTTATCAATAATTCCTCCCGGGGAAACACAGTTTACTCTAATATTATAACTTCCATAGTATGATGCTAGATATCTCGAGAAATTAATAATCCCTCCCTTAATAGCAGCATATGCAGCTGGCGAAGTTCCACCATATTCTTCATACAACGTAAAATCATTTCCTACCACACCGTAAATAGACGCAATATTAACAATTGAACCCGATCGCTGCATTTTCATTATCTTTAAAACCTTCTGGCAAATGTAAAAAACAGCATTCAGCTGCATGTCCAGATTTTTTTGCCAAGAGGTATATTCGATCTGCTCAAAAGGCTTGCCCCAATCCTGTGTTCGAGGATAAGCCAAATTTACCAATCCATCAATACGACCGTATTTTGAAGTAACCTCCTCGATTACCTTATCAATTTCTGTGATATCAGTAACATTTGCACTTAAAAATAGCGTTGCTTCCGATTCAAATTCATTAATATCAATGGCCACAACGATTGCCTCATGTGCCACTAAATGTCTTACTGATTGTCGACCTATCAATCCTCCTGCTCCCGTAACGAGAATTACCTTATCTTTTAATCCTGAATACATAGTTTTAAAATAGTATTTGCGTCATCAATTGTATTGAAGCTTACATTGGCTCCAATAATACTATCTATAAAATAGCGGATTTGATTGTCATAAGTATCTAAAATCGTCTGACTTGATTGAAAAATTATTTCCCCATTAAAATAAATTACATTGTTCAATAGATCCGCCAAATAAGTACCATCTGAAGTAACGACTTCCATTGTTCTCTTCGGATCTTTTCGATAATAGTTTAATACTATGGACGCTGTAAACATTGGATACTCCCATATATAATTTGCATAATCTACCGCCGAAATATCCAAAGATGAAACATTTCTAAAGAGAGAACGATGTGCTGTTGGTTTTCCAAAAAACCAATACACGTAATCAAGTTCGTGGATTAAATCGATATGTACCCCTCCCCCCATTTCTTTGTTTGCACTATAAACTTTCCGGAAATCGACATTTGGCCTCCATTCCGGGAGATTAGACCCACAATAGACGTTAACTTCGTTTATTCGTTTGCCTTCAAGATACCCCTTTAGTTGTTTTATTGCATCTAAAAAACGTAGATTACAAGCAACATATGTAATGACCCCGGATGTTAATACTTTTTTAACCAATTCCTCGGTATCTTTTGTCAATTCAGAAAAAAGAGGTTTTTCAATAAATAACGGCTTCTTAAAAGCTATACATGTCTTTATAGTATCATAATGTTGGTGGGTCGGATTCGAAATAATAACAAAATCCAATACATCTAAATCAAAATCTTCTAATGAGAACAGATTGGTGACTCCTTGATAAACGGATGCAGTGTCTGTATTCCCTCTACGCAAAGCATAATATTCTATATTTTCGATCTGTCTTCTCATTGCCTCAATATGTTTTTTCGCAATAGAGCCCAAACCAACTATTAGCACCTTCATTTAGATCAATAATTAAATTTAAAATCCAGTTTTTTGTTCTCCAATAGATAAGACATAAACTCAAAATCTATAGGATGGTCTAAATCGAAGCATATATGAGGCAGCTCACATACTAAACTTCGCTCCGAAATAACGGTCTTATATCCTTCTTCAAAAAATGCCTTCTTAAAGATGTAAAATGACGCATTCATATCATAGACTTTAGGAGCAGACTGTCTCGTCAGGAACTGCCCAACTTTACATAGGCCAAAAAATCCATTCTCCTGCTTTTCAACCATATTAAAATAGGGATTTCTGTTTGCTGGGCTTACAGAAAATATATTTAATGCAGCTTCATTGTCAAAGAGTAAATCGATAGCTTTCTTAAGATCCTCAACGCTTCGAAATGGAGATGTCACGTCTAAATCAATCACGAAATCATATTTATAGTCATTCTGCTTTTCAGCATAATTTTTGACATCTGCAATCGCTTCCAATTTACCGGCTGTATCACTAGCAAGGAAACCTGGCCTTTCATAAGACGTATTTATAGTAGAATACCCCAATGATCGAACCACATCCCTAATTTCGATTGAATCTGTAGATAAATAAATATCTATATTCTCATCTTCGGCGAGTGAAAGAGCTACTTCAATCGAATAAGTTATCAAAGCTTTTCCATTGATCAACTTGATATTTTTACCGGGAATCCCTTTCGAACCACCTCTGGCACAAATTGTGATTAAACCTCTCATCTCTATAATTTAATATGTTTAATATCCTCTTGAGCTTTCTTGAAATCTTCGTGCTTTCCAATATCTAACCAATATCCATTAAGCGGATAGGTGACCAAATTTAGATTCATCTCAATTACCCGGTCCATTAGATCTGTAATATCAAAGAATTGGTCATCAGGAATCATACTAAGTAGATTTTTTTTCAATATGTAAATCCCAGCATTCGAATAATATGTATACCGTGGTTTTTCTTTCAATGATTTAACACAATTGGTTTCATTGACTTCTAACACAGCATAGGGAACATCAACATGATAAGAGGTTGCAGCTACAATCATATCAGCACCAGTCTCCTTATATGTTTTAAAAAAATCACCGAAATCGATATTGGTCAAAAGATCCGAGTTCATGACAATAATATCGTCGTATTTAAAATTTTCCACCAACAATATGGAACCGATAGTACCTAAGGGCTTATGTTCTCTAACATACTGAATATTAAGATCCTTATTGGAACCATCACCAAAATAACTTACTAGCTGATCGCCCAAGTAATTTATACTTAAATTGATATTACGAATACCTACTTCTTTTAATCTATCTATATTATATTCAATAATAGGCTTGTCGCCAACACGTAATAGAGGTTTTGGGGTGTTATCTGTAAGCGGACGTAAACGCTTTCCCTCTCCGCCGGCCATTAGCACAGCATCTGCGGGTATCAAAGTCGTACGCAAACTAAAGTCTAAAATATCTACGATTTGATGCGAATTATTGATAATTGGGATAATCTTGAGGAGATCTTTTCTAAACTCATCCAATAGCTTGAGGTCATATTCATTTTCTCGAATAAAAACCGGATTAGATTGTATAAAATCCAATAAACTATTTTCGAAGCCTAACCCTCTAATAAAACCTCTACGAAGATCTCCATCTGTCAAAGATCCTAACAACCTATTGTCATCTTCAACGACAAATAGGATAGAGGATGGAGCAATTTTATCCAATTTGATTAAAGCATCTCTGACGGATCGTTCCTTGTGGATAATATGTTTATTTACAATACTCATATTAAATTATAAAATTTTTTCACAGTGTCCTGCTGTTGATATCTTTCTATTACCTCAACAATTTTAGGTGCTGCTCCACCATTATAATAAGGATTTTCCAAATCTCTTAAACAATTTCTAAACTTAATCGACTTAATTTTTTCAAAGCCTCGAATTATATCATTAAAGCTACAAGAGACATTAACTATTGATTGACATTGTAAACGGCCAAGTTGCCTATTTCCAATATTTAATGTTGGAGTTCCTAAAGAAGGAGCCTCCAAAATACCGCTAGAACTATTACCTACAATCGCTGTGCACTCTTTAACAACGGACAAAAAACGCAAAGTGCCCAACGACTCAAAAGCCTTAGCTTTATTTGGATTTTTGGCAATATAATTATCAATCATTTTATTTATAATTCTACTGTCCGTGTCTGCATTTGCTTTTGTAAAAATAAAAAAGCTATCTTCCTGCTTTTCTATTGCATCCAATAATATCTGAAACTGTTCTTGAGAATTTAAAGCTGATAAGGTTTCTGGATGGAATGTAATTTGATAATTGTAATTTAAAAATCTCACTCCCAAATCCTCCTCAAGATCCATTCTACTCATTAATTTTAAATTGGTAATATTATCCAATCCAATGGCTCCGACATTGTATACACGATCAGGCTCTTCTCCCATTTGGATAATCCGTTTTCTATATTCCTCCGTTGACGTAAAATGCAAGTGACTTAATTTTGTGATAGCATGCCTGATCGAATCATCATACGCTCCTTCTGTAATCTCACCGCCATGTAAATGCACTATAGGAATTTTAAATATTGTTGCCGCTGAAGCGACAGCTAAGATTTCGTAGCGATCTCCCAATATAACAAGCATATCAGACTTAAGTCGAGGAAGAACATCCGCCATCCCATTCATCGCTAACCCCATTGTTTTAACAATACCGGATGCAGAATCCGATGAAAGTAAAATTTCTACCTTTTCATTGATTATAAATCCATCTGCCTCAATCTGCCGATAGGTTAATCCAAATTCTGGTGACAAATGTGCTCCAGTTACGACAATCTGAAGTTCCAGTTCATCTGAATGCTGGATTACATCCATCAAAGGTTTCAATAAGCCATATTCAGCCCGTGTAGCCGTTACAACACAAATTTTTTTCATTTAAATTTCAATTAGCTCGTCTACCTCAAAGTCACGAATTGCTGGTTTCCCGATGACTTCATCCCAACACATAGGAGAGATTCCATTTCCCGGCCTTTTAACGGTCAAGTTATCCGCTGACAACAATTCATCTTTCTTAATACTTCTTGCCGCAACAATACTTTTGCGGGCCACAGCAATATTTTTCAGCTCTGAAGGGGAGGGCCTCTTCACCCCATCCCCTTTCATTGCCACCTCAATATTGCGAATGGCCTTCACCATAGTTCGCAACTCAAGTGGTTCAAGGGAAGCAGCATGGTCGGGCCCCGACATGGTTTTATCCAATGTAAAATGCTTTTCAATTACGGTCGCTCCTAAAGCAACTGCTGCAATTGGCACCTCGATACCTAATGTATGATCGGAGTAACCAACGCTTGTTTGAAACTGTTCCTTAATAGCAAGCATAGCTTTTAGGTTAACATCTTCCATAGGCGTTGGATACTCGGTATTACAATGTAATATTGTTATATCAGATACACCTTCCTTTCTGAATACATTTACAGCCGCTGCAATATCCTCCATGGTCGACATTCCGGTGGATAATATTACTTTTGAAAACAGTTGCGCTGCTTTTCTTAGATAAGGCAGATTTGTGATTTCACCTGACGGGATTTTAACTAATTCCAAACCAATCTCTTTAAGGTATTCTAAAGATTCTAGATCAAATGCGGTTGAAAAAAAATTAACCTTTTTTGTTTTACAATAGTTGATTAGCTGGCTATGACTAGCATGGGACAATTCCAATTTCTTTAACATATCAAATTGAGAATCATTACCATCTGCCGTATTATTCATCTGATAATCAGCTTTCTTAGCCTCTTTAGAAACCAATTTTTCTGCTTTAAAGGTTTGAAATTTCACATAGTCCACCCCAGCTTCAACAGCAACATCAATAAGCTTAAGTGCATTATTTATATCACCATTATGATTCACTCCAGCCTCTGCAATAATCAACGTTCTTTCCATTATCTAAGTTTTTTTGCTGGGTTACCAGCCCAGATTTCATTATTGGGAATATTCTGCAAAACCACGCTTCCAGCCCCCACTACAACATTTTCACCGATTGTGACACCTTGCTTTATAATTGAATTAGCTCCAATAAAAGCTGATTCTCCAATGGTTACATTGCCTGCCAAAATAGCTCCAGGGCCTATATGCGCATGACTAGAAATAATACATTCATGTTCAACTACACAGGCTGTATTCAATATACAATTGTTAGCCACCTTTGCGAAGGCATTGATTGTACTATTTACGGCTAAAAAATTTCCTATTCCTACCTCAGACAGGGTACTAATATGCGCTGAAGGATGGATGATTGTAACTAACTGTTTATTATGTAAGAAAACGAGATTGGCCATCTTTTTCCTTATTTGATTATCTCCAATTCCGATAATAAAATTATCAACACTATCCCAATCAAAGTATTCACTACTCTCATCGCCTACATATTTTAACTGAAATGGATTGTAAGCTTTTTCCTCCCTTTCACAATAATGGGATATAACGATTCCTGCCTCGTTCGCTGTGTCCAAGACAACGAATGAATGACCAGAATAACCAATTATCGCAATATCTTTATTATCGTACACTACTTGGGATATTAACAATACGTTGTTCTAAAAATTCCGCATTGACTTGCTCATCGCGATAACAGTGTTGATACATCGGTAATCGATAAGTCAATGTCCATATCGGACGTGTCATTATTCCATTTGCGTTTGTTTCCTTTAAAAAATCATCTCGCTCAAGAATATTATTTAATTCCACACACATCAACCAATAGTTTGCCCGGGTTTGGGGAGTCTCTCTTCTGAAATTTACTCCCGCAGACTGAAAAAATTTGGCGTACTCTTCTGCTAATTTACGTTTATCCGCTAAAAAAGATGTCAGCATTTCCATTTGAGCACAGGCAAGCGCTGCATTCAAGTTAGGCATCCTATAGTTGTAACCTATCTCATCATGAAAAAATTCATAGGGATGTGGCTTCTTAGCAGTTGTAGTAAGGTATTTGGCTTTAGTTCCTAAATCAAGGTCATTCGAAACTATTGCGCCGCCGCCGCCACAGGTAATGGTCTTATTCCCGTTGAAGGAAAAACACCCAACTTGCCCTATTGTCCCTGTATGGTGCTCTTTATAGTAACTACCCAAAGATTCAGCGGCATCTTCTACAACCGGAATTTTCCATGCTGAACATACGGTAATTAATTCATCTAAATGAACAGGAAAACCAAAGGTATGCATGGGCACACATGCGGAAATCCTGTTACCTGTAAATTTATTGTAAGCGCCATCTTCTCTCAATTCAGCATTATTTTCCAAGAAATGCCTTACCGCTTTTGGAGAAAGCCCCATGGTATCGAAATCTACATCAAGAAATACTGGAATGGCATTATTGTAAGAAATAGCGTTCGATGTAGCAATAAAAGAAAGTGCTTGTGTTATTACTTCATCCCCTTTTGAAACGCCAACTAACCGCAAAGCCACTTGCAGCGCAGCAGTCCCGTTTACAACCGCGACAGCCTTCGTCGCTTTTGTAAACTGTTCCATATTTCGTTCGAATTGATCAACATAGGCGCCGACAGAAGATACGAATGTTGAATCTATTGTTTCCAACAAATATCTTTTTTCATTCCCCCGGAACCGAGGTTCATGTAAAGGGACAAAATCATTCGTGTGATACTGTTCTCTTACAAAAGCAATAAATTTGTTAAAATAATTCATGATTACATCTTAGCATCTAAATACTTCCCTGTTTCCTTGTGCCCAAAATCAGGAATCATTTGCAAAAACAGATCTACTATTTCGTGTTTTGCCCACTTACGATTTGACTTCATTTGAGAAATAGAATTTTCGAAAAGCTGCAACTTTTCTTCATCTACATTTAACTCATTTTTTATCACACCTAAGTTCTCAAAACTATCCATATCCAATACCTCCTTATCTGTAAAGAATTCCTCAAAGTCCTTTTCTCCTGTGGTATCGCTCAATGTAAATAGACATGGCCACCGTCCCTTTTGTGGCAAAGTGCGAACTAATGCACGCGCTTCTTCTTCATTTTGGCATATATAAGGTTCATAACCTATTTCTTTAAGATAACGTACAGCAATGTCAGCAAAGGTTATTAAATGTAGATTTTCACTCAACTTTGGAAAAAAAACGTCTCTATTTTCTCCAAAAATACATGACATCAAACAAAGTTCTCCAGATTCCTTTGGTATAACAAAATATCTTTTGATGTCATTGGGAGCAACAATAGGTTGCCTCTTTTCAATCCTTTTATTGAAGCCGTGGAGCAACGAGCCATCAGAAAAGGCGACATTCGCAAACCGAGCCGTTGAGATCGAAATATACTTACTTCGCCGCATCAAAAACATCTCCATTATCCGTTTGGAAGCACCCATCATATTTACCGGATTAGCAGCTTTATCTGTTGATACACAAAAATATTTCTTTACCCCCCTTGCAATTGCTTGCTGCAGCGTCTTATCCGTATTAAAAATATTTACATCAATCATACGCATGAGTGTATAAGGATCCTTTTCGCTCCGAACGTGCTTTAATGCCGATAGATTGAGAACGTAATCATATACGCCATCTGCTTCCCAAAAGGCATCGTATTCTATAGATCCGATATCGAGTGCAAAAGTTTGAAAATCCCCAGATATATAACCATAAGAACTGCGAATATCCCGTACTAATTCGACTAGATTATTCTCGCTGATATCAACAACATGTAGTTTTTTGGGGTTACGTCTGAAGATTTCTTTAACGGTTGCTTGCCCAATGGAGCCAGCTCCACCTATAACAAGAAATCGTGAGGCCGAAATTACTTCTATGAGTCTAGCCTCATACGCTAAAATATCGTTTTTGAATAGCTCGTTTTTGCGTCCTATAAGCTCTAAAATATTCATACGTTTAGCTTTCAATAATATTACGATATATCTTCCTTACAACTAGGCTACAAACAGCTAAAAAACCAACCAATATAGCTCCCATAACTGCTGTTTTAAGCTTACCAAACTTATTAACTGGCAAAGGTAATACAGGCTCATCTACCTTTTCGATCAATGGAGCCTCTTTCATAAGTGCCATCTTGGACATTTCTAAATTTTGGACCAATTGCCCCAATATTGCCTTGTTCGTCTCCGCTGAGAATTGAGATCTCTGTGTGGGAACCATCCGCTGAGCCTGCCTTGTGGGATTTAGATTGGGGGTAGCGTCAACTGCCATTGCTGCAGTTGAAATATTTCCGTTCATCACTGCGCGTACAGAATCTGTCTTTCGCTGTAGAATATCGATATTGTCCATTGATTTCTTAGTTTTGGTCTTGATATAAAAATCATTTACCTGAGCAACTAATACCTCATTAAATTCCTTAGAAAATAATTCATCTGTCGATTTTACATCCACTTTAATCAAGCCTGACTTTTTATCTAGCTTGCCAACAGTGAGATTGTTTGTATTGATATCTTTTACAATAGCCTGTAGTATACTATCTCTATCCCGTTGAATATTTACAGGTATTTTTTTTGAAAAGTCCAGTTGTGCCAACTCAGGCTTCTTGGATTCCCACTTTTCCTTAAGTTTTTCCATTGCAACATACCTGTCTATCAACAATAAAGCACTGTCGCTTGGTGATCTATTTAACAGAACTGCTTCGATCATTTTGCGGGATTTATACAACTCAAAAAGATTGTCCCCTTGAAAAATACCACCTCCAGAGCCGCCCAGATCGATTCCAGCCAAGGCCGCTAAACCAGCCATTTGTCCCAAGCCCCCGCCTGTATTTTCTCCTGTTTCTAAAACAAAAGTAGTGGTAGCAATATATTCAACAGGGCGATACTTAGCATATATAAACCCAGCTATTCCACCTAATAAACCGGCTAGAAGCCACACATACCATTTCGAAAACACATATCTGCCCCAACTTTTTGTCTTTAGAAAAAACTCTTTCAAAGACATTTCGTCATCGATTGTTTGATTGTCGCGATTTTTCAACGTTTAAACTATTTAAATAAACTGATGATAATAGCCAATGTAGAAGCAATCCCAGTCCCAATACCGATCCAAGCCTGTGAACTCAATTTCTCCCTTGGCGCTCTTTTCGGAACGACAATCTCCGCTCCTGGTTTCACTTCTGGATACCCGCCATCCTTGCCTTTAACAGCGCCGTTAGCATACTGTACAAACACGCGTTTTTTCAGGGCATTGTCGGTAAAGCCCCCGGCCTGATTAATATAATACTTCAGGTTTTTGCCTTTTACAAAGACTACATTATTAGGATTCAACACCTCACCGACCACTTTTACCGTTTCCAGTTCTTTTGGCACTGTGATAATATCCCCGTCCAGTACCAACAAATCACCTTGCTGATATGGTTTTTCCAAAATCTTATTTAACTCGATTCCAACCAGGTCACTTGGCTCAATATCCTCCGCGGACATTCCTTGCTGCGAGACCTTGGCCAGCGCCTTATTTTTGGTCTTTGAGCCCTCGATGTTTTCCTCTTCGGAATCTAAACTGCTATTCGTAGCATTTCCTTCCTCATCAACACTATCTTTTGCCAATTCTTTTTTCAAACGTTCTTTTTTCTTTTTTTCTGCTTCCTTCAGCTTAGACATGCCCGTACGTCTTAATGACGCACCTTCAGTATAGGCGTAGGCAGTCAGTCCGCCTGCGCGCTTGATGATATCAGAAATGCGTTCGTCCTCCCTGGAGATAGTATATACACCGGGATATAACACCTCGCCTTCAATAGTCACCTGACGCTGCGTACGGAATCCGGCATCACCTAACACCGAAACAACATCATAGGGTTGCAACGCTATGTTCGGATCACTCAATACGCCGTCCTTAATATCCACTAAAATGGTCTGTGACGATGCGTGATCTTCAACATTTCGATGTTTAAGCCTTCTGGCAATCTCCACTCGTGCATTCTTGGCCGCTTCAGTCAATCCTCCAGCTTTTTGAATAACATCGCCTAAGGTGGCATTGCTCGAAAAAGGAAGATCTCCGGGAAAACGCACCTCGCCCTGCACGGTAAACTTATACTCATCCCGCAGGTCAAAGATCGAAGCAATCTCAATTTTGTCTTCGCGCTTCAATGGGATATCTTCTCCTGTTCCCGCCAGCACTTCGCGTACGTTGAAATTAATCAGTTCGGACGTATTGTCGGCCCTCAGGCGGTTGATTATACCGCGCTCCATAAAAGCATCTTCACGTACGCCATCCGCCATCTGCAGTACTTGTTTGAGTGTCAGTCCGGGTTCCAAACCGAATATCCCCGGACGGAATACGGCTCCAAGCACGGTCACACGGTTAGCAAAACGCTCCAGGATGGGCTCCACAATATATTGATCGCCGCCTTTGGGCGTGTAATTGGCAAACTCATTGGCGTAGACATCCTGCACACTGCGCTCACGCCCGGTCGTCTGCAACACTTTGATCTTAGCGGTATAGGCATTTTCAGTAAAATCACCTGCATAACGCAAGATATCGGATAAGGACTCACCAGGTACGGTCTCAAAAATCGCTGGACGCTTGACTTCACCTTCAAATTGTACGCGCGCACCGTAGACAGGGATATGGATAATATCTTGATCTTGCAAACGGATATTGCCTTGTTGAATACCGTTGGCCAGAAAATCGTAGACATCAATCGTACTGACAACGCGATTGCCGCGGATCACCTGGATCTGACGGTAGGTACCATTTTTATTTGGTCCGCCCGAAGCGTATAAGGCATTGAATACCGTCGCTAGGGATGGCAGGCTGTAGGTTCCTGGTTTGGTGACCGCGCCTGTCAATGTCACGCGGATCGTACGGATGTTACCGATAGTGACACTCACTTGGGTACGTCCTGAACGAATCGCTGGATAGGTACCACTCAGCCGCTGCTCTATTTTGCTTTTTGCCGCAGCAATGGATAAGCCGGCCACATTGATCTGACCCACGTACTCTACCTTGATTAGACCATCAGGGCTGACCGGCAACTTATACGATGCCTCATTATCGCCGGTGATATCCAACAAAATTTCATCGTCAGGACCTATAATATAGGAACTTGGTGTGGCCATCCGCAAATTGGGTTCAAAAGTAATCGCGTTGTTTTTAAACAGATCGGATCCGAAAATTTTCAATTTCCCATCATCATGCTGAGTCGAATCCTGACTGTTTGGCTGTTTACTTTGCAAGGAATCGGTCTGATTACCGCTCACTTGACGACCTCCATTTCGACCCGAAACCGATGTGCTGTACTTCCCCTGCGAGGGTTCCGGCTGTTGTTTTTTTCGTTTGATTTTCTCCAGACGATCTTTTAATTTCTGTACTTCTCCAGCTGATACACCTTGCGCCCGCGCAAAGGCATCGATCTGGCTCTCGTCATAGCCCATCAAAGCAGCCTGCTTCATATACTGCTCGATCTGAGCATCAGTCAAATTATCTACTTTAATATTGGTAGGGCTGGTCTGTGCATGTATTGTTCCCACAAATCCTACCATACATAACCACATGATTATTCTTTTCATTCGATACGTCGGCATTTGCCGCAAAATTAGTAAAACAATTTAATTAAATGGTTTAAAAAATTACTTCTGGACCCATTTCATTGAAAAGTACCATCGTCTAGCCCAGCTCTATGTGTTATTTGTTGTGTTGTAACGTAAAAACAGTAGTGTCCGCTACTAAGATTCTCGAATTGGAAGACTAAAAGCTTATTACCTTCCAAAAAAACAAATATCTAAATATCCATCACCCTCCGCCACAACTTCTCTTCAACGAACAAAGATAGTTTTTAAAATCGTCGATAAGCAATTTTCTTCTGTTTACGCGAAAAAGCAGTAGCTCAAGTTAGCGATGCAGCTATAGAATTAGGAACTTTTATTAACTTAGCAAAGTTAAGCATAAATCACATGAAAACTTCAACGTTTCGTTTCTTGTTATCCATAGGTATTGTGGTCACTCTGCTTTGGGCCTGCAATGCGAAGAATGCCGCCAAACAGGAAAATAACAAGTCCACCTCCGGGCAGATGCTAAGTACTGCAGACAGCACGCTGCTGCATTTTTGGGATAAGTTTGACATGAACGATACCGCACAGGTCAAAAACCCGGATAAAGGCGAACAACAGCTTGCCGATTTTATCGGCCTGCTCTCTAAAACACCAGATTCGGCCATGCGCGACAAAGCAGTGGGCAACATGCTGGACAAAGCGAAAGGCAATCGGAGCAGCTTCGACCACTTCGTCAAACTTTATGAACGTTATCTTTACGACGGCAACTCTCCCCTGCGCAACGATGTGCTCTACGAATCGGTACTACGCTACCTGATCCAAACGGATCTGCTGTCTGATCTGGAGAAGGAGGCTTACCGGCCGGTCTATAAACTGGTGCTGCGCAACAAGGTTGGCCAGATCGCCGAAGATTTTAGCTATGTCACCGCCGACGGGAGTACACAGAAGCTCTCGGACGGCAAAGCGAAATATACCTTACTTCTATTTTACGATCCGGACTGTTCGCACTGCAAAGAGACCATACAGCAGCTCCGGGATACGCCGCAGCTGGTGCAGCTGTTTGCCCAACTGCAGGTGAAGATCCTGGCCATAGATCCTTGGGGTGACCGCAACAAATGGAAAAACTACCAGTCCGAGCTTTCGTATGAATGGATCAATGGCTTTGACAGCGAGGGAAAGGTACTGGCCTTCAACCTCTATGATTTAAAAGCCTCGCCGACCATCTACCTGCTGGACGAAAACAAACGGGTACTGCTCAAAGATACCTACCTGCAGCAGGTGGTCCAGTATTTTGTTCAGGCGAATCAGTAACATATGAATAGACAAGCTGAAAATAATAATACCCGGGTCATGTCCAATGACTTCTATTTTGCTGAGGTGCAGCGTATGCTGAACGAAGGCAAGGAGGTGCGCATCCGCGTCAAAGGGAGCAGCATGCAGCCCTTTATCAGTGACGGGGACACCGTGCTGCTGCGTGCCTACAAGGGCGAAACACTCAGAAAAGGATGCAATGTATTGGCCCGACACGAGGGTAAATATGTCTTTCACCGCTATGTGGCGACGACAGGAGGACGACTAATATTAGCCGGTGACGGCAATCTCGTACTGCGGGAATATATCGGCAAAGGCGATATCATTGCTCTGGCACTCAGCCATACGCCCCAGAATTCCCGACGGGAAATCGATCTCAACAGTGGCTGGGCACGGTTCCGGGGACTGTCCTGGTATCACTTGCGGCTGCCACGCCGCATTATCGCCAAACTGGGCCGCATGCTGTCAAATAGGAACGCTCCAGATGAAAAAAAATGATTAACTTTGGCTTTATTTATTCTTTTTAATCCTTAAATATGCGAAGCCCGTCCACATCGCCAATTGCAGCGATGGTGAGATGGAATGCTTGCGTGAGGACAAAAAAAACGTTTAACAGATACATATGAAGTTAAGATCGGATTTAGTTTTAAGAACCATTGGTTCAGATCATTTAATAGTAGATCCTAGTCAGGATATGGTCGACCTATCGACTGTCTACACCTTAAACAGTTCGGCAGCGTGGCTCTGGGAACAGCTCAAAGAAGAGGAAGAGTTTGACCTGGCACGTGTCGTCGAACTACTCTGCGAGCAGTATGATGTGACCCCTGAACAGGCACAATCCGACGCCGCTGTGCTGTTGCAGGACTTTGAGAAACAGGGATTGCTGGCGGAATAAAGGCGTCATTGACCTTGGAGGAATGAGCAACTTTAGCCTCAAGCAACATGTCAACTGGGCCTGGTCGGTTAGTGCTGGATACCGCGGCCGTCTACTCCTCTATTTTATAGTGGAACTGCTCTGCATTGCGCTGTCACTCATCTTTGTCTATTTATCCAAGAAGGCTGTTGACGTGGCGACTACGCCAGGAGACCTGCCGCTAGAATGGTTGCTCTGGGGCATCGTGGGCAGTATAGCCCTCAACGTGGCACTCAAAGGCTATTCAGGTCGGCTGATGGAACGCATCAAACTGATGCTGACGCTACAGCTGCAACGTAACATGCTCGACGCCCAGATGCTTTCGGTCTGGAAGCTGGTCAAAAACTGGCATACAGGCGATATCCAGATCCGCATCCAGACTGACTGTGAGGAGGTCGCCGGTACCATAGCCAACACCGTTTTATCGTTTTTGCTGACGATCATCCAGCTGCTGGCCTCTGTCGGCTTCCTCTGGTACATGGACCCCATGCTGGCCCTGATGATCCTGGCCATTTCACCGCTATTTGTATTCTCCAAAATATACTTCCGCAAGATGCGGCAGCTGAGCAAGGACGTGAAAGCGGAGGAAAGCAATTTCTCCAAAATCTTGCAGGAAAACCTGCGCTTCCGCCTGCTGATTCGTGCCATGGGCATTTTCCCCAAACGCCGGGACAAGCTCACCGAAAGCCAGCAGCAGCTGTATGCACTGAAAATGCGGCAGCTCAACTTCTCGACCTATACACAGGGTGCCATGAAGGTCGCCATGAACGCGGGTTACCTGGTCGCCTTCTTTTGGGGTATCTACCGGCTACAGGCTGGACTGATCACCTTCGGAACGATGACGGCCTTTCTGCAGCTGGTGGCCCGGATTCAGTCTCCTATCCTCGCCCTGATCTCGTATATCCCGGGCTTCGTACGCTTTCGTGTGGCGGCCGACCGGCTGCTGGAATTGCAGGCCGGTGAAATCGAACCCCTTGTACAACAGGAGCGCCTCAAGGGTATCGAAGAACTGCGGATCAGCGGCCTGTCTTTCCGCTATGAGGACAAGTGGGTATTGCAGCAGCTCAACCTCTCGCTCAAAGCGGGGGAGCCTACCGCCATTATCGGCCCCAGCGGCAAAGGCAAGACGACTTTGATCCGCCTGCTGCTCGCCCTGCTCAAAGCCGAAAAGGGTGAAATCAAGCTGATCGACCAAAACGGCGAAAGGCTGCTGGACGCCAGACACCGGGTCAACTTTGCCTATATCCCGCAGGGCAATTCACTGTTTAGTGGGACTATACGGGAAAACATGATGCTGCAGGTCAGGGAACAAAGCCCGCTGACAATCGAACAGGCGCTCTGGCTGGCCTGTGCCGAATTTGTGCACGATCTCCCTGATGGTCTCGACACCTTGGTCGGTGAATCGGGCATCGGCCTGTCTGAAGGGCAGGCACAGCGCATCGCCATTGCCCGCGCACTGATGCAGGACGCGGATATCTGGCTCTTTGATGAAGTGACATCGGCGCTCGACCGCACGACCTCCGGGACGCTGACACAACGCCTGCTGGAATATGGCAAGCACAAAATATGCTTATTTGTAACGCACGACCTGCACCTGGCTGACCAATGCCAGCACCGCATATACCTCGATTAAATAGTAAACAATGAACTTGACGACATCATCCGAACGCACACAGACACGTTACCGCATTGCCGACCTGCTATTGGAATTTAACCACCCGACAAGCCTGCCCATCGAGCAGCTGCTGCAGTCCTTCCAGGATTTTAAGACCGTGGGAAGCGCTGCTGCTGCGGACATAGTGATCGACATTTCGCTGGATAGCGCGCCGATAAGTGATGACATGGGTATACTGCGCACGGATGACTCCATCGCCTGGGGCGACCGCTTCCGCTTTTACGAGAAGGAGGATACATTTATCACCAGCATCGTTAATGATAAAGGCAATGCGACATGGTATCAATATAGCAGCCGCAACTTTGAGCAGTCGACCATTTATGTTCCGGAAAGTACAGCCGAAGAGCAGCATGCGGTCATCACCTGGATGGCCATGATGATCTTCGGTCAGGCTAGCCTCTTACACGATACCATCATGATCCACGCTTCGGTGGTCAACCACCAGGACCTGGGGATCGCCTTCCTCGGCAAGAGTGGCACAGGCAAAAGCACACACAGCAGGCTCTGGCTGAAGCATATCCCAAATACGGTATTGCTAAATGACGATAATCCGGCCATCCGGATCACGGCGGAAGGTGTGTTTATCTACGGAACGCCCTGGAGTGGCAAGACGCCCTGCTATAAAAATGAGCGGCTACCACTGAAAGGCTTTGTGCGCCTGCAACAGGCACCTAGCAATGTATTTGAATGGCAGCCGGACCTCAAAGGCTTTATCGCTGTACTGCCGAGCTGTACTGCCATACGCTGGAACAAGGAGCTCTTTGGCCGCATGAACACGCTGCTGGAAAAGGTGATCGCTGAGGTGCCTGTAGGCTACCTACAATGTCTGCCTGACGCGGAAGCGGCACAGCTATGCAAAGAAATGATCATTGGGCACTAACTTACTTGGGCCTCTTGATCATCCCGCGTTCAGGTAGTGCATGTATCTTGCCTTGCTCCAATGTGCGGATGCTACGGCTCGAGACACGGCGTAGTGTTGCCCGCGTGCCAGTGCTTGGCGCTGCATCGGCCAGGGCTGTTGCCAACATGCTTTCTTCAGGATTGCCCACATCGAATGCAACGTCATCACCGATCTCGCTTTTGTCTGGCACAAGCCCATCCCAGTAATCACGAAGGTCGCGAACAGTCCCTTTATTGTATTTCTCACCGATGTTGCCACGTGCATTTTTCAGTATAAAGGATGCCGGCCAATAAGAGACCTTATTGCGCACCTTTTGTTCAAAAAAACCAACGGGCTTGCCGTAGGTACGCGAGCCGGCGGCAATGATTTCAACAGGCATATGCGGTGTAAGCACATTGATCAGCATCTCGGCTGCCGAAGCCGTCTGCTCGCTGACCAGAAAATACACTTTACTCAGATTCAATGCACTTAGTCCTTCAAAATAGGTATCATGCATGGCGAGTTGATCGCGCAGGCTTTTTGCTGCATCCGACTGCATGTATTTATTCATCTCATAGGTCAGCATCAGCTTGCCCTTGGTCTTGGCTCCGCCAATCTTGTCGGCAATATAGATCGCCGCATCCACATAGCCGCCACCATTATAACGCAGGTCCACGATCAAGCTCTTGATCTGTTTACTTTCATACTTCGCAAAGGCGGCATTGATATTTTGCTGATTCGGATTGTTGTTTTCGATCTCTTCGAAAGACGACAAGGCGATATAGCCAATATTGTTACCGCTATAGCTGTACACGGTATCCATATAAACAGGGTTGATCACATACGAGTTGTTATAGCTGATCGTCTTGGTGAATAACTGGTCCTGCCGCTTGACCTGAAGCTTGAGCGTGGTACCGTCCAGTGCAGACTGAATATTGCTGTTTAGTCTGCTGAATAGCTGCGGATCTTTCACGCTACAACTGCTTGTCGGACAGTCTACCTCGACAGAATAAGTCTCTTTGTCGTCATTGATCGCGTCAATGATATCTGACCTTCTGAATCCGGCTACCTGGGCGGGAGAACCGCCTTCAACAAAGGAAATGTAGGGGCGCGCAATTTTGCCGTCAAGTGAAAACCACTGGACGGAGATGCCATATCCCTCATTATTGTCCATTTTTAAGCCAGCCTGCTCGGCGATATTGTAGCCGTTGATACCGTCCATATAAGAAAAGCGGTCGAATACACCGGCATAACCGTTTGCCACGTGTACAGGTGTCAGCTTTTTGAGTGCATCCAGAACACTGCTCGCGGAGTTGTATTTATCGGTAAATTCGGCTGGATTATCCAGATAATCCGGAATGGACTCATCAGCCCACACCGAATAAAGTTTATAGTAGGTGTAAATATCGTCTTTGATTTGCTGACCTTCGGTACGGTCAGTCGGCTCCGGTTTGGGTTCAGGCTTAGGTTCGTCTTTTTTACAGGAAAGTACAGAGAGCCCGATCAGAGCCATCAGTGCCCAGCGTCTCATCTGCTGTAGAGGCATTTTGTTCATATATTGAAGCTTTTGTAAAACAAACATAGAGAAATTGCGCTTTTTTCACAAATGTTTATTTTCCCGCAAACTCAATACGCACAACTCAATACGTATACTTCTCTTTCCACTTGTCCCGCAAGCTCTGCCGCGCTTTCTCCTCCTGTGGATTCTGTCCGGGTTCATACAGCTTGGTACCGCTGATTTCCTTCGGCATAAACTCCTGCACGACAAAGTTGCCGGGGTAAGCATGTGCATATTTGTACTCGGCGCCATAGTTAAGGTTTTTCATCAGCTTGGTCGGTGCATTGCGGAGATGTAGTGGCACCGAGAGGTCGCCAGTCTGCTTGACCAGAGCCTGTGCCTTGTTGATCGCCTCATAGGTGGCATTGCTTTTGGCAGAGCTGGCCAGGTACACTACTGTCTGCGACAGGATAATACGCGACTCGGGCCAACCGATGACATTGACGGCCTGAAAGCAGCTGTTGGCCAGCAGCAGGGCATTGGGATTGGCATTGCCTATGTCTTCCGAAGCCAGAATCAGTAAACGGCGGGCAATAAAAGAGGGGTCCTCGCCGCCTTCGATCATACGGGCGAGCCAATAGACTGCTGCATTGGGGTCCGATCCGCGAATAGATTTGATAAAAGCGGAAATAATATCGTAATGTTGTTCGCCGGCCTTGTCATAGATCGCCATATTTTGTTGCACCTGCTTCAGTACAAAGGCATTGGTGATCGGCTCCCTGTGCAGGATGGCGGCATTCACAACAAGCTCGAGCACATTCAGCAGTTTACGGGCATCACCTCCCGAGAGACGCAGTAGGGCTTCATATTCTTCGACGCTGATATCCTGCTTTTTGAGGTACTCGTCTTCGTGCAGTGCTTTCTGCACCAGGCCAATCAGATCCTGTTCGGACAAATGCTCCAGCACATACACCTGACAGCGCGAAAGGAGTGCGGATATCACCTCGAAGGAGGGATTTTCGGTGGTGGCCCCGATCAGCGTCACCAGCCCCCGCTCCACCGCTCCCAGGAGCGAGTCTTGCTGGGATTTGGAAAACCGGTGGATTTCATCGATAAACAGGATGGGCTGATCCTGATTGAAGTTCATCAATCGCTCGGCCTTGTCAATAACCTCACGGATATCCTTTACGCCTGCCTGTATGGCACTCAACGAGAAAAAAGGTCGGTCAAGCTCCTTGGCAATCAGCAGGGCCAAACTGGTTTTACCTACCCCCGGGGGGCCCCAGAGGATCATGGAAGGAATATTCTTTTGCTGGATAGCATGATAAAGGACCGCATCGGGGCCGACGATATGTTGTTGCCCAACATAATCGCTCAGCTGATGGGGCCGTAGTCGTTCTGCGAGTGGAATGCGTGTTGCCATACCACAAATTTAAGAATTAAACAGCACAACAACTAAATATTTTAGTTTTACTATCAGTAGGTGATGTCATTCAGCCCTGACCATAATTCTGATATCTAATACGAATCACTTCAGATTACTTTAACATTTTTTCACACTATTTTTCTTCATATTTGTAAAAGGCGTTAATGATAGCGTAAATGCATGGGGATGATGAACTATCGGACTTTATTAATAATGGTCTTGTGCCTTACCGCCGGAATGGGCGGCGCGGCCAGGGCTCAGGATGCTCCACAGGACTATACAGGAGCCATAAAAAAATACGATGCCTCGTTTCGAGGTATCGGCCCGGAGGTATATTTTCTGCCGCCGCCCAAAACCGAAAACGAAATCATTGAAGATAACTACTCGGGCAAAAAAGGATTCAGCAAAGAAATTGCGCGACAACTGCTGTTTCAACGACTATTGCTACAGCTCAGGAGTACCAACAACCTGGGCCATTTTAGGTATTTGATGAATCCAGTGCCCACAGATGCCGCGGCATGGAACAAGGCCATCGAAACACAGAAAAACTCGGAAAACTGGATCGCCGGCTATGCCCTGGCCAATGAAGCGGCTTTAACGGCCATCAAAAACAACGACAGCAGCAATGCCTCCAGGTTTCTCTATGAGGCGCTGTCGCTGGCCAACCGCACGGACAACCGGGATGATATTGCAACGATCAACCTCAATGTCTGCAATTTTCAGTTGTTCAATGGCGACTTCGTCAAGGCGGAGCAAAGCGCGCAAAATTACCATAGCTATGCCACGGTCAGCAAAAGCTATCTCGAACAGGCCAACGCCTGGCTCCTGATTGCCCTGGCACGCGCAGGACAGAGAAACTATAAAGTGGCCGAAAATAATATCATCCGAAGCGCCATCCCACTATTCAACAAGGCGAAAGCCTACGAAGAAAAGATTTTTGCCTGGGAAATGCTGGCCGAGATCTATTTCAAACAGAATAAATTCACGCAGGCACAGTGGTTTTTGCTGCAGGCTCGAGATCTCGCCAATGCCAAAAAGCTGCGTGGCGAACTGGCTGAAATCGAATACTTGCTGGCGGCATCCAAACAACAGGATGGTAACTATAAAGTGGCCATCAAAGAGTTTATACAGGCAGCAGAACTGGCCTCTAACGAAAACAACAAACAGCTGTCACTGGCGATACTGGACAAACTGGGCGAGGTGTATCTGGAGCTTAAGGACTATCCCTCGGCCGATCAGACCTTCAAAGCATATACGCAGCTCAAAAACGAATTGTACAATTAATGTGTTCTTTACACATAGGGTGTATCAACCGAAGACCGAAGAATAGAAATGGAAGACAATTTTAAGCTTTTTGTAATTATTGGTGAATAAATCAAATATTTTTTCAGAATCTATGCTAATGTGCTATGAATTTCACTAAATTTAGCACGCTTATCCATGGTGCGCTGGATAGAGTTGATTCCTTACTGAACCTGCGAGGGCGAAGCCCAGAAGATGAACAGTAAGGGGCGCCGATAATAGTTTAAATTGCATATAACAGCAAATTTGTCTTAGTTTAAAAATGATTATTAAAACTGTCGAACATATGTTTAGAAAACTCATATTTGCACTTTTTGTGGTATCCATTGTCTCCTGTGGCTCTAAGCCCCGGGTAGCGCTTCCGGATGATGGAGGGCTCAAACCGAGCACACAACACCAGATCATCGCCAAAGAAGTGACCGGACTACTGGAAAATGCCAGCTACAAAAAGGTCAAAATGAATGATTCGATATCTGGAATTATCTACGATAATTTGATTAAAAGTCTCGATCAGGGCAAAAATTATCTTCTCCAGTCAGATATCGATGACTTTCAGGCTTATAAAAATAACCTCGCGCAGGACATAAAAAATGGCGACCTCTCGTCGGCATTTTATATTTTTAATACCTATTCAAAGCGTTATCTGGACCGGATGCAATATGCGCTTTCGGAAATCGATAAGAAACACGACTTCACGAAAGACGAATATTATCAGCCCAACCGCGAAAAATTAGCTTGGTTCAAAACAGCGAATGAGGCCAACGATCAATGGCGTAAGCGCGTAAAATACGATCTTCTGAACTTGGAAACGGCCAGCGGCAAGTCGACCGACAGCGCAAAAACCAAACAGGTGGAAACGCTCAAGAAACGCTATGTCAACCTGATCTCCCAAGCCAAGAAAACAAATGCGAATGATGCCTTTCAGGTGGTGATGCAGGCCCTGACGGACGCCGTGGACCCGCATACGTCTTATTTCAACCCTTCGTTTGCGCAGGCATTCAACGAAGGCATGGCCAATACCTTTGAGGGGATCGGTGCCCGCCTGATGATCGACAACGAAGCGGTGACCATCAACGAAATTATCCCTGGCGGACCTATCTTTAAAGACAAGACCATTCAGGTCAATGATAAAATCATCGGCGTAGCGCAGGGTAAAGACGGTGAATTTGAAGATATCATCGGCTGGAGGCTGGATGCCGCCGTTGCGAAAATAAAAGGCCCTAAGGGTACCGTGGTACGTCTCAAAATCATTCCGGCAGGCCAGCCGATGAACGCGCATCCACGCATCGTATCGCTGGTACGGGAAAAGATCGTCGTGGAGGAAGAGTCAGCGAAAAAGGAAATCATGAACGTCAAAGGTGCCGATGGCAAAATGTACAAAGTCGGGGTGATCAATATCCCGAAATTCTACATGGACTTTGATGCCTATAGAAGACGTGATCCCAACTATAAAAGCACGACCCGAGATGTACGCATGATCCTTGATACGCTGAAACAGGCGAAAGTGGATGCTGTGATCATCGACCTGCGTTTCAATGGCGGAGGCTCGCTTCCCGAAGCCATCGACCTGACCGGCCTATTTATCGACAAGGGTCCTGTGGTACAGGTACGGGATACCAAAAATAATATCGATGTGGAAGATGATAAGAATCCGGGCGTATCTTGGGATGGCCCGCTGGGTGTGATCATCAACCGCTTCTCGGCTTCGGCTTCAGAGATCTTTGCTGGCGCCATTCAGGACTATGGCCGTGGTGTGATCCTGGGTTCACAAAGTTATGGCAAGGGTACCGTGCAGTCGGCGATAGACATGTCGCGCATCATCAGCCCGACTAGCCGCTTATTGCTGAAAGCATCGGGTGAGAAAGATCCGGATACTCCCGAAGGGGCGCCGCAATATGGACAGATCAACATCACCCTGGGCAAATTCTACCGGGTCAACGGAAGCAGCACCCAGCATAAGGGTGTGACTCCGGACATCAGCTTCCCGTCGCAGTTCTCCGCAGAGAAATTCGGAGAAAGCTCAGAAAAATCGGCCCTGCCATGGGATCAGATCCAGTCGAGCAACTTCAAGAAAGTGGCCGACATGACCGGTGTGGACAAAAAGCTCGAAGCACTGCATGAAGCCCGCATCAAAAACTCACTTGAATACAAATACCTGAAAGAGGATATCGAAGAGGCTCAGAAGGATGATGACACCAAATTCCCGCTGGAATTTAACAAATTCAAAAAAGAGAAAGATGATAACCTGCGGAAAAACCGCGAGCGCATCAATGCGCTGCTGAAACTCCAGGGCAAACCAGCCTGGGAGGAAGGCAAACCGCAGCCAAAAATGGATCTTGACTTTGTAAAAGACGAAAGTGCCAAAGTGATGACCGATTACATCATCAACTTTGCCGGTAAAAAATAAGGATGTCCAGCATCCTGCAGAAAGGCAACCGTTGTTACGGTTGCCTTTCTTTTTTTGCCGCCCCCCTACCTCATGCGCCGTTGTCTGATCAACGTTTTTGGTGATCTTCATCACGATGCGCTACATTTCACATTAAATTCATCTTTTGTTTGTAACTTATCGTAAGATTAATTGTTTTACTAAAAAACGATACGATTATGAAACGCATCCTTCTCTTAACTGACTTTTCTGAAAATGCCCTGCTGGCGGCAAAGCAAGTGGCTCTATGCACGGAGGCATGGCACACCGAAGCTGTGCTCGTATACCACACTTACAACAGCGTGACCATCGTGAACAACGAACCGATCGTCGTGGTCAACGACGAGGTCAAAGCGGCTAAAGAAAAGGAGCTGCAGGAATGGATGGAGCAGATAAAGCCGCTCTTTCCTGCGCAGGTGGATTTATCCCACCGGCTGGAAGATGTCGATCTTCCTATCGGTGTGAATGAGCTCTGTAGTGCCGAGAATATCGACCTTGTCGCGCTGGGAATCACCGGCCAGACAGGTTTTGCCAAAATACTGGTGGGCAGCAACGCGATCACCCTGATGGATATCTGCAACAGGCCGATGCTGATCGTCTCCCACAAAGTCGTCCCCGCCATCCCGAAACATGTGCTGGCCACCACAGACCTCAAGGAGGTGGACCGGAAGCTCAGCCTGTTTGACCTGGACCAGGTCCTTGGCAGCTTCTCCGCCCAGCTTTTTGTACTGAATGTAGCCAAACGGGAAAGTGCTGCGGCAGAACTGGCACAGGAACTCAAATATCTGCATGAGCGACTGGACAAGTACAAACCGGTCTACGATTATATCAGCCACGACGATATTGTCACCGGCATCACCGAGTACGCCCGGGAAAAGCATATCGACCTGATCCTGTCCTTCCATAAGAAGCAGGGACTACTGGCCAGCTTATTTAAAACGAGCATATCCAAAAAGATCGCCTGGAACGGCGCTGCCAACCTGCTGGTGATACCCATGGACAGCAGGTAAAAAATAAGACCCCTGTTGATATAGGGGCTATTTTTTGTCTACAGAATGCCTGCCGGGCCCAATAAAAACCAGCCCGAAGAACACGAAAAATAATTCGATCGCATGGGATGCGCCTGAGATACCGTCTCCTTTGGACAGGTGCATCAGTCCGGCGACAATCATCGTAAAGGCGAGCAGCAAGGCCGAAGGCCTAAAGAATAATCCCAGCAGCACAAATAGACCGCCCACGGTTTCGGTAGCAGCGGCCATGAAGCCCCAGAAAGCAGGGATAAAATGGATACCCATATTTCCCATGGCCTTGCCGACGCCAGCCCAGAGCTCGGGTCCACCCTGCAGCTTGGGCAGTCCATGCATAATCATCATCACGCCCAACCCGATACGCAGGATCAACAAGCCTGTGTCTCTATATTTACCCAAAGAATTCCAAATTGCCATATTTGAAGAATTATGATTTGTGAAAACTGTTCATTATTGATTTCTGTTTCTAAAATAACCAATTTATCGAAATTAGCAAGGGCCCTGCGCCATAACTCTACCGCAAACGCCTGATAGCGCACGATCAGACCACCGATCAGCTCAGGCAAACCTGCAACCAGACCACCGCGAGACCGCCAGTCAGGTCGTCATCGCACACTCCACCTCCCCGCCTGGCTCAAAGTTAAGACAAAAAAACAGCCGTTTATTTGATATAGATTAAAAAACAACGGCCCATAAGCATATTTGATCAGGGGAAAGATAGACGTACGGGAATACCGGCAACAGAAAATGTGCTGCTCTGCAGAAAAATATTGCATTTATTATTCAAAATACGTAATTTAAGGGCAAAGACCCTTTATAAACGCTATGAAGAATCTACTGCTACTAACGGATTTCTCAGACAATGCTTATGCTGCTGCTCAATATGCGGCCAAATTGGCTCCGCTCTGGGGTATAGAAAAAGTGGTGCTTTACCACACCTATGAGGTCGTCCCCACTGTCGGGACAGAGCCTGTCGTGATCAGCAATGCCGAGATACTGGAAGAAAAGCAGAAAGATCTCAATAGTTGGGAGGAAGATCTGATCCAGCTGTTTCCGCAGGGAATCGCGTGGAAAGTGGTACTGGAAGAATATGAACTGAGCTACGGTGTCAACCGCACCTGTGCCGAAGAGGATATCGATCTGGTTGTCGTCGGTACTGCGGGTAAGAGCGGCTTCAAAAAACTGCTGCTTGGCAGCAATACATTGAAGCTGATCGAAAACTGCCATACCCCCTTACTGGTGGTGCCAGCTAAGGCTGAATTCCGGATCCCCAAAAAGATGCTGATTGCCACCAACCTCAAGGAGGTGAAACTCAAGCTGGACCGGCTGCTGGTCAACGCCGCAGAAGTACTGCGCAAGAGCGAAGTCTATGTGGTGCATGTGACTAAAGAAGATCCCGCCAACAAAGCCGTCAGTGCCGAGATTGAGACCATGAAAGCGATGCTGGCCAGCTACCACCCCATGTACAGCTACATCCTCACCTCGGACATCGCTACCGGCATCAACCAGTACATCAACGAAAACCATATCGATATGATGGTTTGCTTTCATCGGGACAAAGGCATGCTCAGCCGCATTTTTAACACCAGTATCGCCCAAAAGATGGCCTGGAAAAGCCAGGCCGCCATGCTCGTTATTTCAGTTTGACCGGGTTATATTGGGTATGGAATGCTGAATACTACGTATATTGTAAACTAACTGACTCCGTCGTCGTCGTCAGGGTCACTTTACGGCCCAGTATCAGCGCATGGTTGTCATCAATATGCCCCGCGGGGTACCCAAAAGCGACCGGAAAATCATATTCTTTTACTTTGTCCCACACAATTTCCTCCACAGACTGCCCAAAAGCGGGATCATTATCTTTCATGGAGGAGAAGCCGCCCACAATCAGCCCTTTCAGTTTCCTGAGCTTGCCCGCCCGTTTCAGCGCCCACAGCATCCTGTCGACAGCATAGTAAGCCTCGCCGACATCCTCGATAAACAGAATCTTGTTGCTGTATTTGGGGTCCGAATCTGATCCCAGCACGGAGAGCAGAATGGCCAGATTGCCGCCGATCAGTTTACCTGTCGCCTCACCGGGACGGTTGGGGAAAGCCGACTGTGTATAGGTAAAATCCATGTTGTCGCCAAAAAGGGCCTTCCGGAGGGTATCAAGCGAAGCCTCGGTACCGGATTCGAAGGATTTGGGCATCTGTCCGTGAATAGTCGCAATTTTGTAGTTGCGCTGGATATGGCTATGCAGTACGGTGATATCGCTAAAGCCGACCAGCCATTTGGGCTGCTTCTCAAATGCCGAAAAATCGATCTGATCGATAATGCGCACGCAGCCGTAACCTCCACGTGCAGCAAAGACAGCTTTAATGGAAGGGTCGTCCAGCGCCCACTGCAAGTCGGCAGCACGCAGACTGTCATCGCCCGCAAACTGATGGTACGCACTGCTCACGGTCTTGCCAACGACCACCTCCAGGCCCCAGCTCTCCAGGGTCCGGATCCCCACATCGATATTTCCACGGATAAAACTGGCTGGACAGACGATGGCAACCTTGTCGCCCGGCTGAAGATAATCAGGTACTCTGGACATATTCGTTTATTGCTTCTGTTAAAAATTGCGCCACGTAGCGGAACCACGGCCCCACACAATCTGTAAGGCGCTCTTGCTTACAAATAAACGTAAATTTATCTTAGTTATATACCGCAATTTGAATTATCTTTGTGAAGGAAACAAGTGACAAGGCTTGTTTTTTTATTCACTTAACTTTAACTGACTTTAAAGCATTGAGTATTCTAGATAAAAAACGTTATACGATTACATCGGCATTACCATATGCCAATGGTCCGCTGCACATCGGCCACCTCGCGGGCGCTTACATCCCCGGAGATATTTTTGTACGTTATCTTCGTCTGAATGGAAAGGATGTGGTCTATGTCTGTGGTTCGGATGAACATGGAGCCGCCATTACCATCCGGGCAAAAAAAGAAGGGATCACGCCCCAGCAGATTATTGATAAATATAACAAACAGATCAAAGAAAGCTTTGAAGAGTTTGGTATCTCATTTGACATTTACCACCGTACTTCCGAACCGATACATCACCAGCTGTCGCAGGATTTCTTCCTCAACTTATACAATAAAGGGGAGTTTGTCGAGAAATTTTCAGAACAATATTACGACGAGGAGTTTCACCAGTTTTTGGCAGACCGCTATATCACCGGTACCTGCCCGAACTGTAAATCCGAAGGTGCCTATGGGGATCAGTGCGAAAAATGCGGTACTTCCCTGAGCCCAACGGACCTGATCAACCCCATCTCTACCTTAAGCGGCAAGACACCAGTACTGAAAGAAACGAAGCACTGGTACCTTCCACTGGACAAATACCAGCCCTGGCTGGAAAAATGGCTTATCGAAGGCAAGAAAAATAGCCTGAAGTCCAACGTATTCGGCCAATGCCAGTCCTGGCTCAAATCAGGACTGCAGCCACGCTCCATGACCCGGGATCTCGATTGGGGGGTAGATGTGCCGCTCGAAGAAGCACAGGGCAAGAAACTGTATGTCTGGCTGGATGCCCCTATAGGCTACATCTCGGCGACCAAACAGTGGGCACTCGACCATGGCAAAAACTGGGAAGATTACTGGAAGACGCAGGAAAACCCTGCCGATGATTCGACGTTGATCCACTTTATCGGAAAAGACAACATCGTATTTCACTGTATCATATTTCCGGCGATATTACATGCGCATGGCGGTTATATCCTACCTGAAAATATTCCGGCCAATGAGTTCCTCAACCTGGAGGGCGACAAACTTTCCACGTCACGCAACCATGCGGTATGGCTGCATGAGTACCTGCAGGAATTTGCGGGGAAGCAGGATGAGCTCCGGTATGTGCTCACCTCCATACTTCCTGAAACATCAGATGCTGAATTTACCTGGAAGGACTTCCAGGCGCGCGTCAACAACGAACTGGTGGCCATCTTTGGCAACTTCGTCAACCGCGTCATGGTGCTTTCACACAAATATTTTAACGGCAAGGTGCTGAGCGGATCAGCGAAGACCGCCGTAGACCAGTCGGTGCTGGACGAACTGAAGTCCTACCCTGCCGCAATCAAATCCTCGCTGGAGCAGTTCCGCTTCCGCGAAGCACTGGCCGAGTTTATGAACGTAGCGCGCCTTGGCAACAAATACCTCGCGGATGAAGAACCCTGGAAAATTATCAAGACGGACGAAGAACGTGTCAAAACTATTTTAGGAGTAGCTGCCCAGATCGTTGCGAACCTCGCTGTGCTGGCACAGCCCTTCCTGCCCAAGACAGCGACAAAGCTGTTTGAAATGCTCAACTTCCCGCAGGGCAGCTGGGCGGATGCTGGTAGCGACAACCTGATCGGGGACGGCCATCAGCTGGGTGAAGTACAGCTGCTGTTTGATAAAATAACAGACGAACAGGTGGAGTTCCAGCTCAACAAACTGGCGGAGGCGAAGGTCAAAAATCTGGCAGACAACGCCAAGGTGGCCCCGGCAAAGGATAATATCAGCTTTGACGACTTTGTCAAAATGGATATCCGCGTAGGCACCATTCTGGAAGCAGAGAAAGTAGCCAAAACAAAGAAGCTGCTCAAGCTGACCATCGACACGGGCATCGACAAGCGTACCGTCGTATCGGGAATCGCCGAATATTTTAGCCCCGAAGAAATTGTCGGCCGCCAGGTGTCTATCCTGGTCAATCTGGAACCACGCGAAATCAAGGGAATCACTTCCCAGGGAATGATCCTGATGGCCGAGGACGCTGATGGACGTCTGGATTTTGTCCGACCAGATACCAGCATAAAAGTTGGTAGTACCGTACGGTAACATCCAAAACAGGAGCTTCAAGATAGCAAAATAGGGTAGCCTACAGGTAGGCTACCCTATTTTTTATTCATTCCATCCCCTTTTCGTTAGTCTACACGACACAGACACTTCAGCTAGGGAACGATATCTGTATGGGCAATCCGCTAAAAAAATATACTCTGGAGCCGCTTTCTGAACTCGCTTTCGTCCAGCCAATCGTACACTGTTTCTTTCAACTTTTTCGTTATCTCGGCCTTGGATTCGGGCACAACCTTCTTTTTCTTGGTCAGCACATTGGAGACCGGAGCATTGCTGAGCTCCACCTTGGTCGCAAACATATTGACATTCATACTGGGGATGGAGATACCCATTATCAGTCCGGGAAGACCGTGCACAAGTTCGGGGCCGCCCGGAATCGGAATCTGCCCCGCAAAGAAGGCGACGGCATAGATCGAATCCTGGATAATACCATTGGCCCTACGACAATCGTATCCCGCAATATTACGGTATTCGTCGGTATACTTCCATTTCACTGTCGGCAGCGAGTCTTTTAGCAATAGCTGCTCGTCCCCAAAAGGCAGCAGCTTCAGATATTCCTGATTTTTGAAGTTAATATAGGTTTTCGCATCCGGAAGAATGGCGTTATAGCGGGTGACGTTACGGTAACTCGCAGGGTAGTCTTCCTGCACTGTTTCAAATAAGGTCTCATTATCATAAAATTTGAGCGTATGATGGGTCACCACTTCCACGGGACCATTTTTTACGGCATTGTCTACTGTTAACTTATCCCAGGTATCCAGATCTGGTTTGTTCAGGTAATTGCGTTTCAGGAAATTCTGCACGTGAAATTTCCGCTCATAGGTCACCGTACCACTGCTGGGGAAATAGGCATGCTGTGCACGCGCTACGCCGGTACACAGACCTACTATCCAAAAGATGAGTTTTATATGCTTAGTCATTGATGTCTCCTTTCATTTTTAAATATTCATGTATGTTTTAGATCATGGACGGTTCATCGTGGTAAAATTGTAGATCACTTTCAGCATCCCATAGCGCCTCAAGACCTCATTACTGGTCTGGATAAATGATGTTCCGCTCTGATAACGCGATACACCATTGTTTTTGTTAAAGATGTCGTTGACAAACAACTGTGCTTCCAATGACTTGTCTTTGAGGAATTTTTTAGATATATAGCCATTCATATTGATCAGGTTGATGGACTGCAGGGTCTTGGTTGCTGCCTGATAATTCTGATTGGCAGAAATGGAAATCTTAAAATCTTTTGGCAGATAGTACGTAAACTGTGCATACGAGCGCAGCAAAAATGTAGTACGATTGAGGTCTGGCTGCAAATAAGAGCTCATCTGCTCAAAGCCGGGCATAAAATTAACATAAAAGTCCATTTTATTGGCTTTGTTTCTGTTGAAACCGATATCTGCTGTAATGCTCTTTGTCTGGTTCCTATTCAGCTGGGCATCCTGATTCAGCAAAGACAAATAGCTGAACTGGCTATTGTATTGTGCACGCATCCCTAAATCAGCTTTAAGGCCCCATTTCTTATGGAGCACAAAGTAATAAGATCCACCACCATACACCCGCCAGTTGTCTTTATCGATATTGACATAGGAGATCTGCTGCGTGCCTTCCTCCAGGTTGTAACGAACAAAATTGTTGATGCTCTTCTTGCCCTGGTCAGCGCTGACATAGAAGTAAATACCGCGGTCTTTGAGCTGTTTATAACTGTTATAGTTGATAAAATACGAGTTATTGAAGCCCGCTTTCAAGTCCGGATTATCGAGATACTCGATCAGTGGCTGGGCGTTCTGACGCAACGGCTCAATCTGTGTCAGTGAGGGCTGTGCAGTACGTCCTGTATAGCGAAAATTCAGATTCTTGCTTTTCGAAATCTTGTAGTTTATTGAAAAATTCGGATTTACCGAAGTTTGGTCGCGTTGAAGTATCTTATTCAGATTATTATAAGTCCGTTTGACATCTTCAAAATCGACCCTATTGCTGAGGTTGACCGTCAAGGAGTTGGACTTATAGGTCAATGACGCATTAACGCCATTTTTGAGACTGGAAAAGTCAAAATCGTTCAGGATGTTCTGATCCAGAACTGTATATTGTCCTGTTTGAGGATCTTTATCGAAGGACTGGTTGAGCGTCTCAGACTGATTGCTTGTAAAGGAATAACCAATTGCCGCCGTGAGCCGTTTAGATAAGGGTTCGGTATACGTCACCGACGCCCCATAGGTATTATTGCTGAACTTATCATTTTTAAATTGATCAATTGTATCTCTACGTCCGCTGTTAAACGCGTTGTCCGAGAAGTATTTTGTGTTCGAGCGGTTCCGGTCCGTATTGGCATTGACATTAAAGGTAATGGAGCGACGCTCTTTTTTGAAGCGCCGTGTCAGCATAGCGTTGACATTGAACTTGTCCAGATCACTGTTCATATCCGTACGGGATGAAGTCTTGGTGATCATGGTACCATCCAGTGTGCGCTGGTCTGCTTCGGAAAAGGATGAATTGTCACGACTGGATTTGGTGAGGCCCATATTCAGCGTCAAATCTGAAAAGGAATCGAGCTTTACATCGTACCGTAGGTTTGCGATATTTGACTTGGTTTCGTTTTCAGACCGGGTCACACTATTGTCGATCTGAGCACGTTCGGGAAGGTTGTTCTGCGCGTTATACGTACTGGTATTGCCGACATTAATTTGGTTTCGTTTAAAGTTAACGTTGATTTTATGTTTGTCATCCTTCGACTTGTCGGAATAGCTTGCTCCCATATTGACAGCTTTGGGCACACCGCCCCCATAATATTTGCCATCCCATCCACCATCCGAGCCATCGCCACTGGAAGAGACCATAATGCCACCCCCATCCATCATCTGCACGTTGCTGCTACCACCTACACCGTATTTCTGGCTATCTTCAAAGCCTAATCCGACCATGCCATCATTGGCCAGGATACCGTAGGCCGCTATCTTCTGTGAACCTTTGAATTTGTTGAGCATGGCTTTTGCTCCATAATAACGATCTGTCCCTGCTCCGGCAACCGCCTGGCCGAACATACCTTTCTTTTTATCTTCTTTGAGACGGATGTCGATCGTCTGGGTACGCTCCCCGTCGTCCACCCCCGTGCGTACCGCCAGGTCCGACTTCTTTTCATATACCTGCACCTTACTCACCATATCCGAACGGATATTCTTCGTAATCAGGGTGGGATCGTCGCCAAAAAACTCTTCACCATCGAGCAATACTTTCTTGACCTCTTTACCTTGTGCGGTAATCTTCCCTGTCCCATCGATGGTGATACCGGGTAGGACTTTAAGCAGGTCCTCAACCTTGGCATCCTTCTCCACCTTGAAACTGCCGGCATCGTATTCAATGGTGTCTCCCTTGATAACGACCGGAATCTTGCCCGTCACCTGTACCTCCTCCAGAAGAAGCGCTGCCTTGGATAACGACACGGTACCGAGGTCCAGTCCCCCGGCAACAACCTGTATATCCTTGACCAGATCAGCATACTGCGGATAGGAGATGACCATTTTATACGTCCCGGTATCCAGATTGCTGATCTGGAACTTTCCGTCCTCTTTGGTACGGTCAAATTTGATCAAAATAGAGTCTTTGGGATTGAGCAGTGCGATAGACGCCTGATGCAGCTTGGCGCGGTCTTTACCGTCCACTACAGTACCTGACAGTCTCTGCTGCGCAAAGGCTGCGATACTGCAGACCATAAGCGCCAGAACCAACAGGAAGGAATAGGCTAATTTCATAAATTTCCGTTTATATATTGTCGCAATAAAGATATCAATGTTGCTACGGAAAATTCGTAAAATAGTGTTAAATAATCATCAAATGAATAAAAATAAATGGAAATGGTCTTTACCAACAGCAAGAAAAATCAACAAAAAACACTGTATATCAACATAAATACAAAATAAAAAAAGAGATGTAACAGTTGTATTACATCTCTTTTTTTTAACCATTATAGATAGATTTAGTTCGATTCGTCCACGTTAAGATTCAATTCTTTTTCTTTATTAATTAAGTGGGCGATGCTGGTATCGTTCAGTATCTGCAGCATGGCATTGCGCACCTCGACGAAGGTATCGCGGATACCGCAGGCATGCTCCTGAATACATTCCTCGCACGAGCGGTAGAAGTTGAGACTCACGCAGGGCAGCAGGGCTATTGGCCCGTCGATCAGCCGCATAACCTGGGATAAAAAAATATCCTCGGGAGCTTTATTAAGACTGTAACCACCACCTGCACCTTTCTTGCTGTAGAGAATCCCCGCGTTGCGCATCTCGAGAAGAATCTGTTCCAGAAATTTTTTTGGAATATTTTCTTCCTGCGCAATCTTCACGATCTGCATCGGTTCATTCCCATAATTACGGCCGAGCACCATCAGTGCCTTTATTGCATACTTTGTCTTTTTGGAAAGCATAATCTGTTAACCCCCTGTTGAATTGCAAATTTACGTTTTTTATTCTATAGTATAAAACCACACTGGGCTTTACGCAATGAAGAGCCCTTAGCAGCTGCTATCGTAGTGGATGGCAATGCTAAGGGCTCCCTTAGGTATATAAAGATGTCTTTTATTGCCCCAATACTGCTGTGATCGGTTTACCGATACTTCCATTGGGCTCGGTAATGTGCAATAGGGCAGCAATTGTCGGAGCAATATCAACGATATGCACCTCGGTGTTGGACACTCCTGGTTTGATGCCCCAGCCCATGAATACCAACGGAATATGTGAATCGTAGCCCGACCACGTCCCGTGTGTCGTACCTGTGGAGCGGGGCGTGCCGTCATACCACTGTGGCTCGCACACGATCTGGATCACGCCGCTGCGTTTGAAATTGTAGCCATTGATCATCTTCTCGCGGATCGGCTGCGGAATCATCAGGCTCTCGCCTTTTTCCATGTCAGCCACATAGGCTACCCCATCGGTGTGGCGCAGCTGACGGATAATGGTTTCCTTGATCTTGTCGCGGTCCAGCTGCAGCGAGTCGATCAGCTGATTGTTGAGATGCACCTGGTAGTTCATCATGCTCTTTACAATCTTTTCTTGTCCGAATTTTTCTTTCAGCGTTTTGTTGAGTCCCGAAATGATCTGACGAGAGTAGAAGTAACCGCCATTGCCTCTCATATCCATAAAGAAACGGGAGTTGTACGAGGCGCCATGATCTGCGGTAAGGAAGAAGGTATAATTGTCCTTGCCCACTGTATTGTCCAGATAGGCGAAGAAATCAGCCAGCTGCCTGTCCAGCTGCAGGTAGATATCTTCGATCTCCACAGCGGTCAGGGAATAACGGTGACCGACATAATCGGTGGCCGAGAGGCTGACGCAGAGAAAATCTGTATTTTTTGTTGGATTGTTGCCCATCTGCTCCTGTTTGATCGCTTCTTTGGCCAGATCCAAGGTCAGCTGGTTGCCCATCGGGGTCGTCTTGATCAGCTCAAGACCTTCGTCTTTCATTAATTTGGATGTGGCGCGCGGTAGGGTGGGCTTGTCTTCGCCGGGATATTTCCCCTCGTATATATTATCGTCTGCAATACTGTTGGCGGCATAGGTACTGATGTCGTACATGGGTTTCCAGTCTGCTTTCAGGTATTTTTCAGCTAATTTTTTCTTATTGAAGTCCTCCACCCATTTCGGCAATTTGTCCATATAGAAATTGGACGTGATCCAGTTGCCCGATTTCGCTTCAAACCAGTAGGCGGCATCCGCAAAATGGCCGGCAGGCAGTATACCGCCGCGGTCCTTGATGGCAATACCGATCACTTTGGATTTAAAGTTGGAGGCCAGCTTGAGCTGATCGGTCACCGTGGAGGCCAGCAGGTTGCGGGGTGACTGTTTTCCTTCCTTTTCGGCGGTGCCCACGCCAACGACATTGTCATCCTGGGTGCAGTACATATTTTTGCCGGTCTGCTCTTCAATCCAGTCATTGCCAGCGATCCCGTGAATGGAGGGAACCGATCCAGTGTAGACGGAACTGTGCCCGATCGCGGTATATGTCGGAATATAGTTGATCAGGGTATTCTCACAGGAGAAGCCTTCTTTTAATAGCCGTCTGAAGCCATCATTGCCATATCGGTCTGCAAAACGGTATAAATAATCCCAGCGCATCTGGTCGACCATCAGACCGACGACCAGCTTCGGTCTTTCCGGTTGCTGTGCCATGGTGGAGACTGCTGCTATTCCAAGTACGACACTTAAAAAAAATCTTTTTATCATTTTAGTATGGTATAGTGAGTGTGAGTATAGGATTCCTCATCAGTCCCGGTATCCCTACTCCGTAACATATTCGTTGGTTTTTACATCTATTTTTTATCCCGTTTCGGTCGCCTTCACAAGGCTGTTGGCATTGTGAACGGACAACACAGTGCTAATGTAGGATTTAATCTTTTAAATGTGCCCTCAAAAACTGCCCTGTATAAGAATCTTTACAATGGATAAGATCTTCCGGAAGGCCCGCGAACACGAGCTGCCCACCCTTATTGCCTCCTTCGGGACCGATATCGATGACCCAGTCCGCCGATTTGATCATATCCATATTATGTTCGATGACCAAAATGCTATTGCCCTGATCGATCAGCGCATCAAAGGACTTCAGCAACTTCTGGATATCCTGAAAGTGCAGCCCTGTAGTCGGTTCATCGAAGATAAAGAGTGTCTTTTTGCTGTTGTTGCCTTTGATCAGGAAGGAAGCCAGTTTGATCCGCTGGGCCTCACCGCCTGACAGTGTGCTGGAGGACTGTCCGAGTTTGACGTAGCCCAGACCGACATCCTCCAGGGGCTGCAGCTTGGCCAGTATCTTGGGCTGGTCGCCGAAAAATTCGATAGCCTCATCCACACTCAGTTCGAGTACATCCGCCACAGACTTATTTTTATAATGCACATCCAGCACAAACTGTTTGAAGCGTTTGCCGCCACAGGCTTCACAAGGCAGCACAATATCTGCCATAAACTGCATTTCGATCTTGACTTCACCCTCGCCCTGGCAGACATCGCAGCGTCCGCCTTCTACGTTGAACGAAAATGCTGCCGGCTTGAGTCCTGCTGCTTTTGCGGCTGCCTGACTGGCGTATAAAGCCCGGATTTCGTCCCAAGCTTTGACATAGGTGACCGGGTTGGAGCGCGACGAGCGCCCGATGGGATTCTGGTCGACCATCTCGATCTGTTCTACCTTGGCAATATCGCCTTCGATTGCATCGTAGACACCGGTCTGTTCGCCCGAATAATTGCCAATGGCTTTCTGCAATGCGGGGTAAAGGATCCGCTTGACCAGGGAAGTCTTGCCTGAGCCGGATACGCCCGACACCACTGTAAAAGTGTTTAGGGGAAACTGCACATCGATCCCCTTGAGGTTGTTTTCATGCGCTCCCCTGACGGTAATGCTATCCGACCATGGGCGGCGTTTTTTCGGTATTTCGATGCGGCTTTTTCCGCTGAGGTATTGCCCCGTCAGGCTTTTGCTATCGTTCAGGATCTCGGCGTAGGTACCCGCAAACACCATCTCCCCGCCGTGGATGCCAGCCTCGGGACCAATATCGATCAGGTAATCGGCAGCCTCCATCATCTCCTGCTCATGCTCGACCACGACGACGGTATTGCCGACATCACGCAGGGATTTGAGCACCGAAATGAGCCGCTGTGTATCCCGCGGGTGCAGTCCGATGCTGGGCTCATCGAGCACATAGATCGATCCGACAAGTGAACTTCCCAGGGAAGTGGCCAGGTTGATCCGCTGCGATTCGCCGCCCGAAAGGGTATTGGACAGCCGGTTGAGCGTGAGGTAGCTGAGCCCCACATCACAGAGAAACTGCAGCCGGTTGACGATTTCGGCCAGCAGGCGCTTGGCAATGACCTGCTCATTTCCTTCCAGCGGCAGGTGCTTGAAAAACGCCAAAGCTTCCTCGAGGGGCATGAGTACGATATCCGTGATGGACCTGCCCCCCACTTTGACATAGGTGGCATCTTTGCGCAGCCTCGTCCCACGGCAGTCGGGACAGTCCGTCTTGCCGCGGTAGCGCGAAAGCATCACGCGGTACTGAATTTTGTAGGTCTGCTGTTCCAGATCTTCGAAAAATGCGTTGAGACCAGCGAAATAGCTATTTCCGGTCCAGAGCAATTCTTTTTGTTCGGCCGTCAGATCGGAGTAGGCCCGATGGATCGGAAAATCAAACTTCAGCGAATTCTTGATCAGTACCTGCAGCCATTCGCCCATTTTCTCACCCCGCCATGGTGCGATGGCACCATCGTACACCGAACGGCTCTTGTCGGGGATGACAAGGTCGGGATCTATACCGATGATCTTGCCATAGCCTTCACAGCGGCGGCAGGCCCCGTAGGGATTGTTAAAACTAAAAAAATTGGGGGATGGCTCCTCGAAAGTCATCCCGTCGAGCTCAAACTTGTGCGAGAAATGCTGTCTGTTGCCATGGACTTCGAGATACAGTTCGCCCTTACCTTCAAAAAATCCGGTCTGAACGGAGTCCGATAAGCGGTTGACCGTATCGTCATCCTGCTCGATGCGTACACGGTCCACGACGATCAGCACCTCGCCGTCCCGGATATCCTGATTGGCAATGGTCTTATCGTCGATCACACTTTCAATCTTTTGCATCTGGTCCTGATACACGACACGCACAAAACCTTTCTGCAACAAAAGGGACAGTTCCTCTTTGAGTTTGCGGCCATGCGTGGGCACCAGCGGCGCAAGGATCGTGACGGATTCTCCGGGGCCACGCTGCAGCGCATGATCGACGACGGAGCTCACGCTGTCTTTGGTCACTTCCCGTCCGGATATGGGGGATATGGTCTTGCCGATACGTGCATAGAGCAGCTTGAGGTAGTCATATATTTCGGTGGATGTACCGACGGTAGAACGTGGATTGCTGGTGATCACCCGCTGCTCGATGGCAATGGCCGGCGCAATGCCTTTGATATAATCCACCTCCGGCTTATTCATGCGTCCCATAAACTGCCGGGCATAGGAAGACAGGCTCTCCACATAACGCCGCTGTCCCTCTGCATAGAGCGTATCGAAAGCCAGCGATGATTTCCCTGAACCCGACATTCCGGTAATGACGACCAATTTGTTTTTGGGGATATCAACATCGATATTTTTTAAATTGTTGACCCGCGCCCCTTTAATCTGAATATATTCTTTTGGAGTATGCTCCACCTGTTTACTCATAATAATCCTTATCTCACACAAAGTTACGCAATCTGTCTGACTATAAGTTGCCCTTTTTCATCTCGCTGACTGCGTAATCCACTGCCCGCGCCGTGAGCGCCATATAGGTCAGCGAGGGATTTTGTGTCCCTGTGGAGGTCATGCAGGCGCCGTCGGTAACAAATACGTTGCTGACCAGATGCATCTGGTTCCATCTGTTGAGCAGGGAGGTTCGGGGATCGTGTCCCATGCGTACTCCGCCCATCTCATGGATATCCAGTCCGGGATTTTGTCCGCTGTCGCTGGTCATGAGATTGCGAACCCCGGCCGCCTCCAGCATCTCCTGCCCCTGCACAAAAAAGTCGTCCCTGGATTTATAGTCATTCTGGTCATAGCCGACGGCTGTGATCAGCTGGGGCATGCCATAAGGATCTTTCTGATCTGGGCTCAGCCGTACATGATTGCTTTCCTTAGGGATGGTCTCGCCCTGCATCATCATGGATACAGTCCAGCCGCCGGGCTCACAGAGGCTATCCTTGTAGGCCGCTCCCACGCTGTCGCCCTGATAGGCTGTCCCGCGTGGGCGGCCGGCACTGAAAAACGAAGCATAGCCCCGCAGAAAATCTGTTTCCTGCCGCTGGACATTTCTAAAATTGGGTATGATCGGCTGTGTAGGCCGCCGTCCGTAGTAATAGCTGTCCGCATAGCCTTCGACCGTACCAGAAATCGCGCCCAGGTAATTGTGGAAAGCAACATATTTTCCCAACAGGCCGCTATCGTTGCCCAGGCCGTTGGGAAAACGGGCGGATGTGGAATTGAGCAGGATCAGGTTGGTGGCCAGCGAGGAGGCATTGACGAAAATGATTCGCGCAAAGTACTCTTTAGTCTCCTTGGTTTCTGTATCGATGATGCGCACACCCACGGCTTTTTGCCGTTTGTCGTCGTAAATGATGGACTCGACCAGTGACTGGGGCCGCAGGGTCAGCCTGCCGGTCTTTGCTGCCCATGGGAGCGTCGAAGCATTGGAGCTAAAATAGCCACCGAAGGGACAGCCGCGCTGGCAAAGGCTACGTGCCTGACACTGGCTGCGTCCTTGGTCGACATGAATCTGCCGCGGCGCCGTCAAATGGGCACATCGGCCCTGGATCACAGGACGGTCTTTGTAACGCGCCATGATGCGCTGCTGTATGACTTTCTCCACCACATTCATTTCCCAGGCCGGCAGAAAATCGCCGTCGGGCATAGCGTCTATGCCGTCTTTATTGCCGGATATCCCCGCAAAGTGCTCCACATAACTGTACCACGGTGCAATATCTTCATAGCGGATCGGCCAGTCCACGGCAAATCCATCCCGGGCGGGACCTTCAAAATCATACTTCGACCAGCGCTGGGTCTGCCGGGCCCAGAGCAGCGACTTGCCGCCCACCTGATTGGCACGGATCCAGTCAAAAGGTTTTTCCTGAATATAAGGCTGCTCAGCGTCCGGCAGAAAGAAATGCCGGGCATCCTCGCGGAAGGCATAGCAGCGGGAAGCTACGGGATTCTGCTCCCGGATCTCACGGCTCAACTGTCCACCATGCTGAAATTCCCAGGGATCGTAATAAGCGGTCGGATAATCCTGAATGTGCCGGACATCCCGACCCCGGTCCAATACCAGTGTCTTCAGGCCTTTCTCACAGCATTCTTTGGCAGCCCAACCGCCGGATATACCGGAGCCGATCACAATGGCATCAAAATGATTTTCTGTTTTTATCATACTATTTAGGTTCCGTTTGGTCCTGTAATATACTGCTAATTATACGATTGCGAAAAGCAGGGGTTCTAATTTTTATGATTTTGTTACAAACCATCGCAGGTCGCTGCCTTGCCGGGTCGCGTGCGTTAGCCAAATCTAAGACCAATCCATTTTAATTGCACAAGCAATTATTTTAAAATTTAATAGATTTTCGATTAATCCTTTTGCCTACAGCCAAGTCTTAAAAATATAATTTCACGGAGTGTGTAGCAGCATAAACACATCGTGCGTTTATATAAATAAAAATTGGTTATGAGAAAACATGTATTCAAAATGATGTTCATGATGTTAATCGCATTGATTGCATCGACAACGGTAAGCAAGGCTCAAATGGTAATCGACAAAATAGATCTGAGCATTTTCCCAGCTCCCGAAAAGGGCTATAAGAAAATGGTGATCGAGGTTCCTTATTCCGAAAACGACAAAAACAAAAAAATTGAATTCGCTGTCGGCAAATGGATGGAAGTCGACGGTTGCAATGCCTTTCACCTGTCTGGATCGCTCGAAAAGAAAGATCTGCAGGGATGGGGCTACGACTACTACGTCTTTAAGACAGACGGTCAAGTCGCCGGCACCATGATGGCCTGCCCTGACAAGGCAAAGCGTAACCTCTTTGTCAGTGCACAGCCCGAAACCGTGCGTTACAATGGCCGCATGCCGATCGTGATTTACGTACCGGAGGGTTACGAAGCACAGTTTAAGATCTACAGCACCGACGGAGACACTTATCGTGCTGCCGAAGTACGTTCGAAGAAATAAAGGACAGATATCTGAAGCCCGACGTTCCCTGCGATCGAATTACGACAGAAATACGAAACAGCAAACGATCGTCATGGTATCAGGGCCCACAAGGGTCAGGCCGTCCCCCGGAAGGGCAAATAAAAAAGCCATCGAACGCAAGTCCGATGGCTTTTTTATGATCGTATAAGCTATCTTACTGGAATTTTTTAGCGTTTTGTTTACGCTCGTTTTCTGTCAGATAGATTTTGCGCAGACGGATAGATTGTGGTGTTACCTCAATGTATTCATCCGCCTGGATATATTCCATACATTCTTCCAAAGAGAATTTAATTGCCGGTGCAATACGTACGTTGTCATCCGAACCGGAAGCACGCATGTTGGTCAGCTGTTTACCTTTGGTCACATTGATTGTCAAATCGTTGTCACGGATATGCTCGCCCAGGATCTGTCCTTCGTATACTTCCACGCCCGGATCAACGAAGAAACGGCCACGATCCTGCAATTTATCGATCGAATATGCTGTGGTCGAACCTGTGTCCAGGGAGATGAGTACACCTGCCAGACGGCCAGGAATCGTTCCTTTCCAAGGCTCATAGCCTTTTAGACGGTGTGCCATCACGGCTTCACCGGCAGTCGCTGTCAATACGTTGTTACGCAATCCGATGATACCGCGTGAAGGAATGGAGAATTCCAGATGCTGCATATCACCTCTTGCTTCCATGATCAATAATTCCCCTTTACGTTGAGTAACCAGCTCAATTACTTTACCGGATACGTCCGAAGGAACGTCAACGACCAGTTCTTCGATCGGCTCACATTTCTGACCATCGATCTCTTTGATGATCACCTGTGGCTGACCGACCTGCAGCTCATAACCTTCACGGCGCATGGTCTCGATCAACACTGACAAATGGAGGATACCACGGCCATAGACCAACCAAGCATCTGGAGACTCTGTTGGGACCACACGTAGGGCCAAATTTTTCTCCAATTCCTTTTGCAAACGGTCGTAAATATTACGTGAAGTCACCAATTTACCTTCCTTACCAAAGAATGGCGAGTTGTTGATGGTAAATAGCATGTTCATCGTAGGCTCATCGATAGCGATAACCTCCAGCTGCTCTGGATTTTCAAAATCTGCAATCGTATCACCGATATCAAAACCTTCGATACCCACGACGGCACAGATATCGCCGGCATGTACTTCTGGTACTTTGATGCGGCCCAGGCCTTCGAATACCTGAAGTTCTTTGACACGGGATTTTACAACTTTTCCGTCCCGTTTTACCAGGGATACGGGCTGGTTTTCTTTGATGGTACCCCGGGCAACACGGCCGATCGCGATACGGCCCACGAAAGTTGAATAATCCAACGAGGTGACCTGCATCTGCAATGTACCTTCTGATACCTTAGGCGCAGGGATGTATTTGATGATCGCTTCCAGTAGGTCTGTAAAGTCCTCGGTGCGGTTTTTCCAGTCTGTGGACATCCAGCCCTGTTTTGACGATCCGTATAACACGGGAAAGTCCAGCTGCTCTTCGGTCGCGCCCAGGTTGAAGAAGAGGTCAAATACGTTTTCGTAAACCTCATCCGGACGACAGTTTTCCTTATCGACTTTATTGACAACAACGATAGGCTTGATACCCAGTCCCAATGCTTTACCGGTAACGAAACGTGTCTGCGGCATAGGGCCTTCAAATGCATCCACCAATAAGACAACCCCATCGGCCATCTTCAATACCCGCTCTACCTCACCACCGAAATCGGCGTGACCAGGGGTATCAATGATATTGATTTTAACACCTTTATATGTTACTGATACGTTCTTAGATACAATAGTGATCCCGCGCTCACGCTCTAAATCATTATTGTCTAGGATTAATTCACCAGCATTTTCATTTTCTCTGAATTGATTGGTAAAGTATAAAATTTTGTCTACAAGCGTAGTTTTACCGTGGTCGACGTGAGCGATGATCGCAATGTTTCTAATGTTTTGCATTGAGCAAGAATATTTTTATAAAATTTTAGGGTGCAAAGATAAACATTTTGCACCATAAAATTTATAACTATGTGTATTTTATTTGATTACACCCAATGCTTTACCGACTTTGGTAAAGGCAGCAATGGCCTTATCCAGGTGCTCCAGCTCATGTCCAGCTGAGATCTGCACACGGATGCGGGCTTTGCCCTGAGGGACAACAGGATAGTAGAAACCAATGACATAGATGCCTTCGTCGAGCATTTTGGCGGCAAATTCCTGCGCCAGCTTGGCATCGTAAAGCATAACGGGTACGATCGGATGGAAGCCGGGCTTGATGTCAAATCCTGCAGCAGTCATTTTCTCCCGGAAGTACTTGGTATTGGATTCCAGCTTATCGCGCAAGGCAGTAGTTTCGCTCAGCATATCCAGGACGGCCACAGAAGCGCCCGCAATCGCCGGAGCCAGGGTATTGGAAAACAGATAAGGGCGCGAGCGCTGACGCAAAAGGTCAATAATTTCTTTTTTGCCGGAAGTAAAACCGCCCGAAGCACCGCCCAAAGCTTTGCCCAGGGTACCCGTGATGATATCTACGCGGTCCATGACCTGGAAGAGTTCGTGCGTCCCACGTCCTGTCGGCCCGATGAAACCTGTACAGTGTGATTCGTCGATCATGACCAGGGCCTGATATTTATCGGCCAGGTCGCAGATCTGATCCAGCGGTGCCACCGATCCGTCCATGGAGAAAGCGCCGTCGGTGACGATAATCTTGTGCCGTGCGCCAGAAGCGGCCTGCAGCTGTGCTTCGAGATCCGCCATATCCGCATTTTTGTACCGGAAACGCTGTGCTTTACAAAGGCGTACCCCGTCAATAATCGAGGCATGGTTCAGTTCGTCCGAAATAATGGCATCTTCTGCACCAAACAGGGGCTCGAACACACCACCATTGGCATCAAATGCCGCTGCGTATAAAATCGTATCTTCTGTTCCTAAAAACTGCGAAATTTTTGATTCCAATTCCTTATGTACATCCTGCGTACCGCAGATAAAGCGGACCGAAGACATGCCGTAACCATGGGTATCGATCGCCTTTTTGGCGGCCTCAATCACTTTGGGATGTGAGGACAATCCCAGATAATTGTTTGCACAAAAATTGACGACCTCCTGGCCTGTGCTCACTTTGATATCGGCCCCCTGCGGAGTGACAATGATCCGCTCCTGTTTATACAATCCCGCTTCTTTGATTGCTTCCAATTCTTTCTGTAAAACTGGTTGTAATGTATTGTACATAATTTGAATTTATTTTTTATACAATATTACAGTTTTTCATCGGAATAAATTCCTACGGTCCTCCCCCGGAGCAGACTATTTACGGAGATTTCATCAGAAATCAACGTTTGGGTAACATGAAAACGTTTGCACAAGTTTTGCTTTGGAGGCCACATGCAGTGCATGCGGTGCGCTTATGCCGCCTCTGGCCGGGTCTGCTGTGATGCTGCCGGCGCGCTATTCGTAGCGAAGAGCATCCACGGGATCCAATTTGGATGCTTTGGAGGCAGGGTAGTAGCCGGACAGCATGCCCACGAGTCCACAGACGGCGAAGCCCAGGATAATCGCGGTCCAGGGAATGATAAAGGATGTGCCCAGCTGCAGGGCGAGGATGTTGCCGATCAAGATACCGATGAAGATACCCGCAAATCCGCCGATCATGCAGATGACGATGGCTTCCATCAGGAATTGCTTGCGTATGACGCTGGGGGTGGCCCCGATAGCTTTACGGATACCGATCTCCCGGGTACGCTCGGTGACGGATACGAGCATGATATTCATCAGTCCTATGGACGCGCCGACCAGCGTGATGAAGGCAATCACGACGGCGCCCAGCGTCACCATGGCCATGTTCTGCATCAGCATCTGTGCCACGGCATCTGATTTGGTGATCTCAAAATCGTTGGTCTGCCGCGAAGAGAGCCCACGGATATTGCGGAATACAATCGTCGCCTCGCCTATGGCGGCTTCCAGCCGCATCGGGTCATTGGATGACACGGTAATCACGTAAGAGGGTTCTGCCCCCTGCATCACGGCCCGAGCCTTGACCAAGGGTATAAAACAGGCTCTATCGCCACCCATACCGGCAGAGGAGCCCTTGCTTTTGAGTACACCGATGACCTGGTAACGGATGTTGTTGACGGTGATAAACTGGCCTTCGGGATTGATGATCTCGCCGAAAAGCATTTTGCTGACTTCGCTGCCAATGATGATTACGGAACTACCGGTCTCGACCTCGCGGGCCGAAAAATTGCGGCCTTGACTGATGAGGTAGCCAGACGTCTGAAGATAATTATCATCAGTACCGATCAGCCCGATATTGGGATTGGTCTTCTGGGACTGAAATTTTGCAGTGGAGTTCCAGCTGACATTGGCGCTGATGGAGGTCGTCGCGTTGAAGTGAAAGTTCTGTTTGAACCGGGCGGCCTGCGCATAGGTGATATTGGCAAACACCTTTGAACGGGTACCGCCTGTGCCGATCTGCACGTTGAGTCCCCGGTTGCGGATATTGAAGGAGTTGGAACCCATCGACGAAAAGGAGTCGGTCAGGGAGTTTTTCATGGCGTCAATGGATGTCAGTACGCCGATCAGGGCCATCATGCCTATGGCGATAATCAATGCTGTCAGGAATGTCCGCAACTTGTTGCCCACAATAGACTGCAGCGCAAGCTTGACGTTTTCGACATAAGACATTTTTACGGCCATAAGGAGATTGTTATAATTTGCAGATGAAAATACTGTTATTCCGGCACAAAAACAAAAGGCAATTCATTTCGGTGAAACAAATTGCCTTTTTGGACTTTTCGGGCGGACCGCCACTGTTCCAGCACGCCAACCTCAGGCCCTCCGCGGCGCCGCCTGCTGCGGCTGGGATCAGGACAGACCGGTCCTGTCTCTTCTCGCCCCCAGATATCTGTACTTTCCTTGTGGTCAGCTGTCCGAATAGGCAGACCGGCTGCCGGTATGAATTACATGCTCTCCTGCTCGCCGGCAGTCCGCTAATGAATACGTTTCCAGGTTTCGGTACGGCCCAGCAGACTGACACCAACGTAGCCCCGGATATCGAGCTTGTCTCCTTTTAAGGTCATCTTACAGCTATAGGTCTTGCCGGTCTTGGGATCATAGATCTTGCCGTCCACATAGCTGTTGCCTTCTTTTTTAAAACCGGTCAGTATTTCCAGCCCCTGAATATGGCGGTCCTGAAGGGCTTTGTCGGGATTTTTGATATCTTTTTTGGGCTGGCCGGATTCGTTATTGGGAAACTTGAGCCAGTAAAGTTTTCCAAAGAACTTATCTCCTTTTTTATAAATTTCCACACGCCCCTCTCCGCTGGGGTTTTCCCATTTGCCGACCACCGGATCGGTCTGGGCGAATAAGGCTACTGCTGTCAGTAGCATGATCAACGATGCGATAATTTTCTTCATTGGACTATATTGTTAAGTTTATATTCTAAATTAAATATACGAAATATTTACTATGCTTGCATACTTTTAGTTCTGTTGTGCATTTTTTCCTCCCCGAACCGGCGATGTTGATGGGCGGGTGGGGGCAGCTAAGTTTGGCATCGCGTTTGTATGGCATTTATCATATTACTTACTTTATTCACTGTTTATTAATTAGCGCATATTATGAAATTTATTATTAGTCTTTTACTCACAGGAGTGGTTGTGGCGGTCGCCTGCTGGATCATTCCGGGAGCCCATGTCGCGGGCTTTGGCTGGGCCATTGTAACCGGACTGGTCATCGGATTTGTCAATGCCACTGTAGGCTCTATTCTGCGGCTGTTTACCTTCCCCTTAAACTGGCTGACGCTGGGTCTGGTATCTTTTATTATCACGGTTCTGATGGTTCTGCTCTCGGACTCGCTGCTGGGAAATAAGTTTGACGTCAGCGGCTTCTGGACCGCAGCCTTATTTGCAATTGTGGTGGCAATACTGGAAATGATCGTAGGGAGCGTCACACGAGACAAAGACTAACGATATCTTACTGCACAAGAATAAAAAGCTGTATTCCTGACCGGAAAACAGCTTTTTTTTTGCCGCGGCACCGTGCCTGCTCTACCACCGCCGTAACCCGCAACTGTGCCGGCAAGCTGCTTACCTTGCATTCGCCGGTCTGTTGCGCCGGACAATGCTCTGCTCATGTATCGCCAGCCGCAGGCAACATTTAATCGCGCCGTCGCTCGCTATTCTGGCTAAAAATGGCTAAATTTAAATTATTTTACCAGACTTCCTTACAGATATGTGTGAACACCAACACGAACATGGCCATACCGAAAAAGAGATCCCCTGGTGGATCGCCCAGCGTAACCTGCTGACTGCCCTCTTGATCCTGCTTATCCTGCTGCTGCTTAAATATGCGTTTAAACTAACGCTTCCGCTGGGTGCCAGCTTGCTGCTGAACGGAGCAGCGTACCTGCTTGCAGGTTTTCCGGTTCTCCGGATGGCTTACCGCAAAGCCCGGCGCGGTGATTTCTTCAACGAATTCTTCCTGATGAGCACGGCCACCTTAGGGGCCTTCGCCATCCGCGAATTTGAGGAGGGCGTGGCGGTGATGGTGTTCTATCAGATCGGTGAATGGTTTCAGGATACAGCCGTGGACAACGCAAAGAAATCCATTAAGTCCCTGCTCGACATCCGCCCCGACCGGGTAACGGTACTGCGCGAGGGACAGCAGCAGGAAGTGGATCCAAGGACAGTTGCTATCGGGGAGACCATCCTGGTCAAGGCCGGTGAAAAGGTGGCGCTGGATGGGCACCTGCTCAATGAACGGGCGGCATTTAACACGGCCGCACTGACCGGTGAAAGCAAGCCCGACACCAAATATATGGATGAAGCGGTACTGGCAGGCATGATAAACCTCGAGACCGTGGCTGAAATAAAGGTCAGTAGCTCATTTCAGGACAGCAAACTGAGTAAAATACTGGAAATGGTGCAGGACGCCACAGCGCGTAAATCCAGGACACAATTGTTTATTTCCCGATTTGCCAAAGTGTATGTACCGGTGATTTTTGCGCTGGCTCTGCTGGTGCTCATCATCCCCTTTTTTGTCGTCAGCGACTACAGCTTCCGGGACTGGTTTTACCGCAGCTTGGTCTTTCTGGTGATCAGCTGCCCCTGTGCGCTGGTGGTTTCCATTCCCCTGGGCTATTTTGGAGGCATCGGCCTGGCCTCAAGAAACGGTATCTTGTTTAAAGGCGGCAACTTCCTCGATGCGATCACCGCTGTCGACACGGTGGTGATGGACAAGACAGGAACGCTGACGGAGGGAGTATTTGAGGTACGTGAGGTCCATGCCGCCGACGGACAGCAGCAGCGGCTATTGGATTATGCCAAAGCCATCGAAGCCAATTCCACCCACCCCATCGCGAAGGCCATCGTACGCTATTCCGACGACAGCAGCGATCTGATTGCTTCGGAAGTGGAGGAGATTGCGGGCCATGGCCTTAAAGCAAAGATAAACGGCCAGACAGTGCTTGCCGGCAACAGTAAGCTACTGGACAGATATCAGATCGCGTACCCGCAGGAGATCAGCCGGATGGTATACTCCATCGTGCTGGTCGCCATAGATCAGCAATATGCAGGGTATATCACGGTGGCGGACCGGAACAAACCGGAGGCGAAGGAGGTCATCAGTGCCATGCGTGCTCAGGGACTATATACTGTGATGCTTTCCGGTGACAAGGCAGCGGTGGTAGCAGAAACAGCAGGCGAACTGGGCGTCGATAAAGCCTATGGTGATCTGCTGCCCGAGGATAAGGTGCGGCATGTACAACAGCTGATCGACCAAGGAAAAAATGTAGCATTTGCCGGCGACGGCGTCAATGACGCCCCGGTAGTCGCCCTGGCCCAGGTGGGTATCGCCATGGGCGGACTTGGTGCCGATGCTACCATAGAAACGGCAGATGTGGTCATCCAGAATGATGAACCGCACAAGATTCTGGCGGCAATCAAAATTGGTAAAATAACCCGCAGCATCGTCTGGCAGAACGTCATCTTGGCCATGGGCGTCAAGATCATTGTCCTGCTGTTGGGCGCAGGTGGGGTCGCTACCCTTTGGGAAGCTGTCATCGCCGACGTTGGGGTCGCCCTACTGGCCATTTTGAATGCAATCCGCATCCAGCATAAGCATGTCTAAAAGAAGCTGCTGCCACACAGCGGACAAAAACAAATGGGAGCGGATCTCAAAGATGCCGCTCCCATCAGCGCCAAAGCGATGATGCAAGGCTCAATCCATTATCGATCTGATCGTGGATTAATCACGCCATGCTTTGTAGGTGTTGATCAGGCCATTTGTGGATGAATCGTGGCTGCTGACAGGCTGGCCATCTTCCAGTTCGGGAAGAATGTTGTTGGCGAGCTGCTTGCCCAGCTCGACACCCCACTGGTCAAAGCTATAGATATTCCAGATCACCCCCTGCACAAATATCTTGTGCTCATAGCAGGCGATCAGCCGTCCCAATGTGCGCGGCGTCATTTTCTTCAATAAAAAGGAGTTGGTCGGGCGGTTGCCTTCAAATACTTTATAAGCTTTCAGTTCTTCGATTTCAGCAGCCGATTTTCCCGCTTTCCGCAGTTCGGCAACGACTTCCGCTTCGGTTTTGCCGTTCATTAGGGCTTCGGTCTGCGCAAAGAAGTTGGACAGCAAAAGCTGATGATGGTTGCCGATCGGGTTGAGGCTATTGGCGGGAGCGATAAAATCACAAGGGATCAGTTTGGTACCCTGATGGATCAGCTGGTAAAAAGCATGCTGTCCGTTGGTTCCGGGCTCACCCCAGATGATCGGACCCGTCTGATAGTCGACCTGCTCGCCATTCCGGTCAATATATTTGCCGTTGCTCTCCATATCCCCCTGCTGGAAGTAGGCGGCAAATCGGTGCATATACTGGTCGTAAGGCAGGATCGCGTGGCTCTCGGCACCAAAGAAGTTATTGTACCATATGCCCAATAGCGCCAGAATGACGGGAATATTGGACTCGAATGCTGCTGTTTTAAAATGCTCGTCGGCATCATATGCACCAGCAAGGAGCTGCTCAAAATTATCGAAACCGATCGCCAGGCTTATGGAAAGGCCAATCGCCGACCATAGCGAATAACGTCCCCCTACCCAGTCCCAGAACGCAAACATATTCTGCGGATCTATGCCAAAGGCCTGTACCGCCTGGGTGTTGGTACTCAATGCGGCGAAATGCCTGGCCACATCTTGCTGGCTGCCACCGCTCCGCAAAAACCAGTCTTTGGCGCTTTGTGCATTGGCCATGGTCTCCTGTGTGGTGAAGGTCTTGGAAGCAATCAGGAACAAAGTGCTTTCCGGATCCACTTTTTTAAGTGTTTCGGCGATATGCGTTCCGTCGACATTCGAAACAAAATGCACATTCAAGCGGGTTTTGTAAGCTTTTAATGCTTCTGTCACCATCACGGGGCCCAGATCCGAGCCACCGATACCAATGTTAACGACATCGGTAATCTGCTTGCCAGTATAACCTTTCCACTGGCCAGAAAGAATATTTTCGGTAAATGCTTTCATCTGCGCCAGCACCTTTCTAACCTCTGGCATAACGTCTTTTCCGTCTACCAGCACCGGCTGATCGGACTGGTTTCTCAAAGCCGTGTGTAATACCGGTCTATTTTCGGTCACATTGATTCGTTCGCCGGCAAACATGGCCGCAATGGCTTCGGACAACTGACATTCTTTAGCCAAATTGATCAATAGGGATAATGTCTCCGCATCGATGCGGTTTTTGGAATAATCCAGCAAAATATCGTCAAAACCTATGGAAAATTTGTCAAACCGTGCCGGATCCGCTGCAAAAAGCTCCCGCAGGCTTTTTGAGCTGATCGTCTTATAATGGTCTGCCAGCTGATGATAGGCTTGTGTTTTTGTAAAATTAATTTTTGGGAACATACTGTTTTTGATATTATTTGTTTTAAATCGTCAATAAGAACCTTGGGCATCGCCTCCCTGCACAGGCAACAGCGGCACAGCAAGGTTTGTTCAGTTGATGCTACCAAAACTAACAAAAAAACGTCAAAAGTTTGTATCTGGTACAAAGCTGATCCTGCCAGCCCCGTCGTAGCCAATCCAACAGGATAATAAAGTACCTTATCGGTAAGCTACAGCATCAGGCCGCATCTCCGCTCCTGATTTTTTAAATTAAATTTTATACATTCGCTGTATGACAAAAGAACAAATTCAAGACTTGAGGGATCGTGTTACTTCCCTGAGGAGGCATCTTTGACATTGATGTCCGCAAAGCAGAAATAGAAAGAGACCAGGCCATTACACTGGAGCCTAATTTTTGGGATGACTCCAAGGCTGCGGAAAAAATCCTTCTGGCCATCAAAAACCAGAAAATATGGACCGACCATTTTGATGAAGTCGCCGCTGCTGTGGAGGACACATCGGTGATGTACGAGTTTTTTCAGTCGGGCGACGCTACCGAAAAGGAACTCGATGAGCAGTATCAGCTCGCACTGGAAAAGGTGGAGGAACTGGAGTTCAAAAATATGCTCAGTGCTGAGGAGGATCAGCTGGATGCCATCCTGCAGATCACGGCCGGTGCCGGCGGCACCGAGAGCTGTGACTGGGCAGCCATGCTAATGCGCATGTACATCATGTGGGGCGAGAAAAATGGCTACAAAGTCACCGAACAAGATTCGCAGGAAGGTGATGTGGCAGGTATCAAAAGCGTGACCTTACAGATATCCGGCGACTTTGCCTATGGCTACCTCAAGGGTGAAAATGGCGTACACCGCCTGGTGCGTATTTCGCCATTTGATTCCAACGCCAAAAGGCATACTTCATTTGCCTCTGTCTATGTGTACCCGCTGATCGATGACAATATTGAAATCGACGTCAAAGACTCGGAAATCGAATGGGACACGTTCCGTTCGGGCGGCGCCGGTGGGCAGAACGTCAACAAAGTCGAAACCGCGGTACGCCTGCATCACAAACCTACAGGCATCATCATCAAGAACCAGGAGTCCAGATCACAGCTGCAAAACAAGGAAAATGCCATGCGCCTGTTGAAATCGCAGCTCTACGAGATCGAAATGCGGAAACGTCAGGAAGCCACTGCAGCAATTGAGGGTAGCAAAAAGAAAATTGAATGGGGATCCCAGATCCGCAACTATGTGCTGCACCCGTACAAACTGATCAAAGATCTGCGTACCAATTACGAAACATCGAATACACAGGCCGTGCTCGACGGCGATCTGAACGATTTCCTTAAAAATTACCTGATGGAATTCGGCGGCTGAACGAGCTTCGATGAAAGATAAACATATCCCAGTACAGAGGCGCTCCAGACAAGGGGCGCCTTTTTTTATAGTCCCCCCGCCTTGCCCCTTTTCGTACACAATCTGCTGTCAGCATCAGGCTTTTTTGTGTCACGAAAAAGTTTGAAACGTTAAAAAATCTTAAAAGTCGAGTCTGCCGCTAGTCTGTCGTTTTTAGTTACAAATCCGTGTAATTATCAGTAAATACTATTGATTATCAAAAATTTACAAACAATTATATTGTATCAAGAACGTTACAATTAGCATGCTTCATCATTTTTGGCACAAAATAAAGGCATGTGTTTTGCGTTTATGGAATCGTAATATTTTCATTACAAAAGCGGCATATCCTTGGCGGGATGAATTAAAAAGCCAGGGGCTGTGCACAGCAATAAAAGAGAATGTGTATCAAAAAATAGAACGGTTATGAATTACATGAAAGAAAACTCCATCGTATCGAAGCAGCTGACCACTCCTTGGCAGCCTGCTGTATACGACGTAAATGAAGAGCAGCAGCGATCTCAGGCAACAGCAAAGAAAGCCGAAGACAGCAATTTTGGATTAAAAGAATACGGAATTTTTGGCGCTACCTTTATCGTACTATTTGCATCCGTGTTTGGCGTATACATGTTGCAGCCTGATTTTGATGCTTTGCGTTTCCAGCGTCTGGACAGTCTAGGTGGTACGCTCTTAATCGGGTTTGGTATATTCCTGGCAGTTGTGGCCATCAGCTTCCTGATATTTTTGGTAGTCCTGCACCGCAGGTACAAACCGATTGCTTCGGTTTCGGACGAGGAACTTCCGACCTGTACCATTATTGTGCCAGCTTATAATGAAGGACAGCTTGTTTATGATACGCTACACAGTCTTGCAGGCAGCGACTATCCTGAGGAAAAACTTCAGATCATCGCTATTGATGACGGTAGTAAGGACAATACTTTTGCCTGGATACAGCGTGCCAAAATGGAGTTGGGTGACCGGGTGGAAATATATCAGCAGCCCAAGAATATGGGCAAGCGCCATGCGTTATACCGTGGTTTCCACTTAGGTACTGGCGAGGTGTTCATCACCGTTGACAGTGACTCTGTGGTCAAGAAAGACACGATCCGTAATATGGCCAGCCCCTTTGTGACCAACAAAGAATGCGGTGCCGTGGCCGGTAATGTGCGCGTGCTAAACACGAAGAAAGCGATCATACCGCGCATGCTGAATGTCAGTTTCGTATTCAGTTTTGAATTTGTACGGTCGGCGCAGAGCATGCTCGGCACCGTGATGTGTACTCCCGGAGCGCTATCCGGTTACCGCAGGGAAGCGGTGATGAACTGTCTGGAAGACTGGATCAACCAAACCTTCATGGGTCAGCCCTCTGACATCGGTGAAGACCGCGCCATGACCAACATGATCTTAAAACAAGGTTACCATGTGCTGTTTCAGTCGAATGCTTATGTCTACACCGATACCCCGGTACGTTACCGCAATTTATATAAAATGTTTATCCGCTGGGAACGAAGCAACGTGCGTGAAAATATCATGATGAGCCAGTTTGCATTCAAAAACTTCCGGAAAGGACCTAAATGGGGTGCTCGCATCCTACTGATCATGCAATGGAAAAAGGTATTGCTGTCTTACCCTTTGATGCTATTGATGCTCTGGACAGTATTTCACTATCCGCTGATGTTCTTGAGCTCTACGCTCGTGGGGATCTTAATCTTCTCGAGTATACAGGCTTATTTCTTCGCATCCAAAAACTCAGACGCGAAAGAGGCTTTCTGGGCGTACAGCTACAGCATTTTCTACGCTTTTAGTTTATTTTGGATTACACCTTATGCAATTGCAACGGCAGGACGACGGGGCTGGTTGACAAGAGGCTAATTTCAACGTAAAGAATGTATCTTTACCTTAAATAAATGTATGAAAGATTTTCAGATTAAAAAAATTGCCATCATTGGACAAGGATATGTGGGACTGCCGCTGGCCCTGGCGTTCGCTGATTTCTTTCCGGTGATTGGCTTCGATATCAACGAAACACGTATTCATGAACTTAAATCCGGTATTGACCGGACATTGGAGACCGATGCCGACGAACTCATGCAGGCGCGGAATCTCTATACGGCATCCGGCAGTAGCAAAGGTTATGATGCAACTTCAACGATTGAGGACATCGCCGACGCCAACGTCTATATCGTAACCGTGCCGACGCCTATTGACCGGTATAATTCACCGGATCTATCGCCGCTGCTATCGGCATCGAAGATGATTGGCGGACTGCTCAAGGCCGGCGATTTGGTGATCTATGAGTCTACCGTGTATCCGGGATGTACCGAGGAGGAATGTGTGCCTGTCCTGGAAAAATGCTCGGGATTAACGTTTAATCATGATTTTTTTGTCGGTTATTCTCCGGAGCGTATTAATCCCGGCGACAAGGTCAATTCACTTCAGAAGGTCATGAAAGTGACTTCGGGCAGCACGCCTGAAGCAGGAATTGCGGTGGATGCGTTATACAGGACTATCATTGAAGCAGGCACCCACCTGGCTCCTTCCATAAAAGTTGCCGAGGCCGCGAAGGTCATTGAAAATGCACAGCGCGATGTCAATATTTCTTTCATGAATGAACTGGCGCTGATCTTTGACCGCATTGGCATAGATACCCAGGACGTCCTTGACGCTGCCGGCACAAAATATAATTTTCTGCGTTTCAAGCCGGGATTAGTGGGCGGCCACTGTATTTCGGTAGACCCATATTATCTCGCGCAAAAGGCAACGCAGCTGGGATACCACCCGCATGTGATTTTATCCGGCAGGGAGGTGAACGACCATATTGCTTCATTCATCGCCTCCAAAGTGGTCAAACTTATGATCCAGAAAAATATAAAATTTGAAGGCGCCAGAGCACTTGTGCTGGGCATCACGTTCAAAGAAAACTGTCCTGACATCCGCAATAGTAAAGTGATCGACATGATTCAGGACCTCAAAGAATTTGGCCTCCATGTAGATGTTTATGATCCCTGGGTAAATCCGGAAGAACTGAAGAAACATGCCGGCATCAGCCTGCTGGAGGCACTGCCGGAATCGGATTGCTATGACAGCATTATCTTGGCAGTGGGACACCGCGAGTTCGTACAACTCGACCTCAAAAACCTGAAAAACGACCCTGCCGTCGTCTTTGATATCAAAGGCATCCTGGACCGAAACCTGGTCGATGCCCGGCTATAACATAGACAGCCGAATTTTTAAACCGTGACAGACACATTCGGAATCGTAAGCTATTCTCTGGAGAAAAGCTTACGATTTTTTTTATCAGGATGTATGCAATCGATTGATTAAAAAAATAGCATCATTTTTCTTGTTTTTAATACTAACTTAACAGCACAATTATAAATTTGGCCTCATTAGACTAAGGGACTTTCACAAAATTGCGGTGATTATGGAACAGTTAGATGACCTCGAACTATTCATTAGAGTACAGGCAGATGACCGTAATGCTTTTTCTGCATTGGTCAACCGCTATTCCGATGTGTTATTCCGTTTTATCCAACGTCGTATTTCCTGCACAGCAGACAGCGAGGATATTCTGCAGGAGGTATTTGTATCGCTGTGGAATCTACGTCATCAGATCACGGTCGAACAGTCCTTATACCCCTATTTATTTAAAGCTACCAAGTATAAAATCATCGACTGGATGGTAAAAGAGCAGCGAAAAATCGTCCATGCTGAAAAATTGCTCCAGCACTATGGTACGGAATTGTCGGTGCCCACCTCCGAGGAAGAACTCCTGGCCAAGGAACTGGCTGCCTTAATCGATACCGAGATTGATAAGATGCCCACCACGATGCGTTCGGCTTTTTCTCTCAGCCGCAAGGAAGCTATGTCTATCAAAGATATTGCTGCCGAACTTGCACTATCCGAACAGACTGTCAAAAACAATATCTCCCTGGCGCTGGGCTGGCTTAGGCTGCGCTTCAAATAACCAAAACACACCTAAGCACTAGCAACATTAAACAGCGATCATAAAAATATTGTACTCAAATACAGCGAATTACGAAAAAACCATCATTTTCCCCGGTACTTCGGTCTTGCCAGCCTGATTATAGGTCTGTATGAAGGAACAAGAATCAGATCAGGCCAGAGCGTTGCTCCAAAAATATCTGGATGGACAGTGTACAGCAGCAGAAGAGCAGCAGGTACTGCGCTGGTTTTATGCGCTGGGGGAATCCGACACGGAGTCCACACAACCACAGCAAAAAGAGTTAGCCGCACGTATAAATGAACGGTTGGACCAGCAGCTCTTCAGCGAGCCAACCACAGCAGCCAAAAGACTACACTGGTATCGTTCCAAATGGATGGTGGCCGCCCTATTGATACTGATTTCGGGTATGGGGTTCTGGACCTATACCCACCTGCAGACGGCTGTATCCCCGCAACCGGAGCTGGCGGCCCAGGTCCCTTCTATCCATAAAGAGTTTCACAACGATATTCTTCCGGGCGGGCAATATGCAAAGCTGATCAGTCCGTCTGGCCACGCAAGGCCATTGGCAGATCCTTATGTGCAACGGGAGCGGAAAGAATCGGCTACTGCCGGCCAGCGCTTTGTGGTTGATGTTCCCACGGCAGGGTCCTATATGATCATCCTGGAAGATGGTACAAAGGTATGGCTCAACGCCTCGACCAAGCTGTCGTACCCCACACATTTTGAAGCTGATCAACGGCTGGTTTCCTTATCTGGAGAGGCGTATTTTGAGGTCGCCAAGGATGCCAACAGGCCTTTTCGGATCGAGGCCAACGGGACAACGATAGAAGTTCTGGGTACGACCTTTAATGTCAGCGCCTACCAGAATGAAGTATCAACCTCATTGGTCGAAGGCAGTGTCAGGGTACGCAAAGCGGACAAAGTAAGTGTCATCAAGCCAGGGCAGCAAGCAACGACTCTGCAGGGCAACGATATTCAGGTAAGGGACGCCGATCTGGCAAAAAATACCGCCTGGCAACGGGATGAGTTTTACTTTGACGGCAGCAACTTCGAAGAGGTGGTACAGCAGGTCTCGCGCTGGTACAATGTGGACTTTGAACATGCAGAAAGCATCAACAGCAGTTCGACCTATAAAGGCTCCATCAGCAGAAAGAGCAGGCTGTCGGAAGTATTGCAGATCCTGTCCATCGCTACGGGCCGAAAGTTTGATATTGTCGGACGTAAAGTACAGATACGATGAAAATTAATGATCCAATAAAAAGACGGCCTATGGGATAAACAAGAACTTGATCGCCTTAAAAATCTACAAAAAAGGGGATGTTGACGCATCCCCGTTAGATCCAAGGCCTACTTACTGATACCAACAGAAATTTTAGAACCTTAAAAATCATTCTAATTTATGAATTTTTTTTCTCCTATGAAAAGGAGGGAGAATGAAGGGAAATACCGGATTCCTCCTGCCTTTAAAACTTTATGTATGATAAAGTTGAGCACTCTTTCTTTGCTATCCCTGGCGCTGGGAGCACATGCCTCCGGAACAGCACAGACGGTCAGTCTTTCGCTAAAAAACGTACGGGTAGAGCGTGTTTTGCAAGAGATATCGAAGCAAACCCACCTGCGTTTTTTCTATGACGAAAAGCTGCTGAATAGTCTGCAGCCTGTCAGTATCCATGTGGATCATGGTCCTTTGCAGCAGGCCCTGTCCAAAGTCTTCAAAGGTCGTAATCTCACCTATCAGGTACTGAACAATACCATTGTCATCTCCGAAAAACAACGGACTGATATCGAGATCAGCGGTACAGTGCGGGATTCGGTTTCGGCGCTTGCCGGTGTGACCGTATTCGTAGAAGGCAAGTCAGCCATCTCCACCAAAACGGATGCCAACGGCCAGTTTACGCTCCGCGTTCCCGAGAAGGCAATACTGCTATTTCAATATATGGGTTACATCACCGAACGCGTACAGGTAGGCACGCAACGTCAGTTAAACGTCGTGCTGCGTGCAAACAACGAACAGCTGGACGAAGTCGTGGTTGTCGGCTACGGTACACAACGCAAAGTGAACCTTACCGGAGCGGTGGACATGGTCTCTTCAAAACAGCTGGAAAGCCGTCCCATTGCTAACCTCGGGGCCGGACTGCAGGGCCTGATTCCGAACTTAAATATCACAAGTTCCAACGGCCGTGCATCGACCAACCCACAATTTAATGTGCGCGGATTCACCAGTTTAAACGGTGGCGCACCGCTCATTCTGGTCGATAATATCCCTTATACGGCAGATGAAGTCGCCCGCATCAATCCAAATGACGTGGAGTCCGTATCGGTGCTGAAGGATGCCGCATCGGCAGCAATCTATGGTGCCCGCGGTGGCTTTGGAGTGGTACTAATCACTACCAAGAACGCGAGAAGTGGACAGTTAGACATCAATTTCAGCACCAATGTGGGATACCGCACACTGGGAAAACTGCCCGAATTTATCACTGATCCATATCAGGTGATGGATATAAAAAATGAAGCCGGAAAACCTTTATATAACTTATACCCGGAATCAGCACGCGAATATGCAAAGAGGCGTTCGCAAGATCCTTCCCTACCGGCGGTAACGCTGTCTGACAACGGACAAGACTGGGTATATACGGGTACCACAGACTGGCTCCGGGAATCGTACAATAAAACTGCCCCAACTTATACTGCCAACCTGAGTATAGCCAAAAAATCCGATAAAATCGGTTATTACCTGTCCAGCAACTACTATAGACAGGATGGTCTCCTGAAATATGGAAATGATATCTACAAGCGTTACAATGTCAGGGGTAAGGTGGACTTTGATGTCACCAACTGGCTGCAGTTATCGAACAATACCTTACTGACCAGCACCAATTATGAAGCCCCTGTGGTTTTAGACGGGGGAGACAACTTCTTCTGGCGCGTCAATCGAACCAATTCTCTGGACATCCCGCGCAACCCCGACGGGAGCTGGACAAGATCCGGAGCACAGGTGCTTGGATCCCTGCAGGAAGACGGCCGCGCCGAAGATCGGATTAATGAGTATGTCACAACCTTTTCGGCCAAAGCCGCTCTGATCAAAGGAATCTGGGATTTAAATGCCGACGCGACTTTCAGACGCAGCTCCGGACTGAAGAAGTCGTACGATGTGCCTGCCCGCTATAAGACGGGCCCCGATGCTCCACTGACAGCGACCTTCTCCAATACCTATGCCAGAAACGACAATTCGACAACGCGATATAATGTCTATAACATCTATACCGACTTTCACAAGAACTTTGGAGATCATTACTTTCAGGCACTTGCCGGTTATAATCAAGAATATAACTATGCCAATGACTATTGGGTAAGGGCGCTTGGCCTAATTTCCGCCTCAGTTCCTTCAATCGGTACTGCAACGGGTGATATCAGCAAAAACGAACTGGTCAAAGACTGGGCTGTGCAGGGCATATTCTCGCGGGCAACATACAGTTACAAAGACAAGTACCTTGCGGAATTCAATGGACGCTTTGACGGCTCTTCCCGTTTCCCGAAAGGAAAGCGATGGGGATTCTTCCCTTCGGCTTCTGCAGGCTGGGTAATATCTAAAGAAAATTTCTTCGAATTGGTTAAAAAGGCCCTAGGACTGGACTTTTTAAAAGTCCGGGGATCATACGGATCGCTAGGCAACCAACTGTTTAACTACGATTCAGACTACCCTTACTACGACACCTATCCCTACATTCCGATCATGAGCAGCCAACAGACAGGCTATATATTGGGAAGCGGCAAACCACAGGCCGTCTATGCGCCAGGAGCGGTCTCCGACAGCTTTACCTGGGAAACCATCCAGACGGTCAACGCGGGTATCGACATGAATTTCTTCAACAGTAAACTGGGCGTGAATTTTGATAAATACGCGCGATATACCAAAAACATGCTGATACCTGGCAAGGAGCTGCCTGGTCCATTCGGCACGAAAATACCGGTTGAAAATGCAGGTGACCTTAAGACGAAAGGCTGGGAATTGCGCCTGAGCTGGCGAGACAGCCAAGTAGTAGCGGGGTCTCCTTTCTGGTACAGCATTGCCTTCACTTTAGCTGACAGCCGCTCTTGGATCACGCGCTACGACAACCCGACAAAATCGCTCGGAGGGGCATGGGATAGGCATTATGTCGGCAAAGAGATTGGCGAGATCTGGGGAGCCGACATCACCGGTTTCTTCCAGGATGATGCGGCGGCAGCCGCCGCCAAACAATCCGCCATGGGTACAGACGACCAGTCCTATAAGTTCTTTGCCGGTGACCCCATCTTTGCAGACCGCAACGGTGATGGTGTTGTGGACATGGGCAACAAAACGGTAGACAACCCCGGCGACATGTATATTATCGGCAACAGCAGCACAAGGCTGCCATACAGCCTGGATCTCTCCACTGGGTGGAAAGGTTTTGACCTACGCGTATTCCTGCAAGGTATCGGCAAACGCGACTGGTATCCCGGTGCGTCCAACATTTACTTCTGGGGTGTCTACGCACAGCCATGGACAAATCCTACCGTGCAAAACGCCGACCATTGGACTTCTGACAATCCCAACGCCTATTTCCCCGCAATACGGGCTTACTCAGCGGAGGACAATTATCAGCAACTGGGCATACCAAATAAACGTTACATGCAAAACGGCGCGTATATGCGGGTGAAAAACCTTACACTGGGCTATACGTTGCCAGAGTCGGCGCTACAGCGTATCAAACTGCGTAAAATACGCTTCTTCTTGAGTGCTGAAAACGTCTTTGAGATATCGCATATTAAAGTCAGACTGGATCCGGAATCCATCGGCACCGGCAATTCGGCCCAGGCAGCCTACCCATTCCAGCGGACATTCACCTTTGGTCTGAATCTAAATCTTTAATTCTACGCAACAATGAAACGTATCAAATCTATTATATTCGCATGTCTTTTGCTGCTGGGGACATCCTGCAAGAAGGACTACCTTGAACGGACATCAGGCTCGGCCATTACAAAAGAAGTCTTTTTTAACACGGCTGAGGACCTAGCCTTGTATACCAATGGCCTTTATACGCAGATGCGCGCCAGCTACACGGATCTTTATTCAGATAATATTGCACTAAGCAATAATGACCAAAATGCGGAAGTGCGAACAATGCTTGCCGGAACCCTGACTCCAGCAACGGTCAAAGGATGGGACAAAGCGGTATGGGCGCCCCTGCGCGACGTCAATTACATGCTGGATAATGCAGGTAAAGTAAGCGGCGATCCGGCAGTGATCAACCATTACATCGGCATCGCCCGTCTGCTACGCGCAAACTTTTACTATAAAATGGTAAAAAAATATGGTGACGTACCTTGGTACTCCCATGTGATGGGAACATCTTCCGAAGAGCTTTACAAGGCAAAGGACCCGCGGACAACCGTGGTAGACTCGGTGATGAAAGACCTCGAATTTGCTGCAGCAAATGTGCTGCCTGCACGTACGGACAACAGTTATTTGACCAAATGGAGTGCCCTTACCCTCCTGTCGAGAATTGCACTCCATGAGGGCACTTTCCGTAAATATCATCCGGAATTGAATCTACAGAATACAGCGCAGCAATTTTTGCAAAGGGCGGTCTCGGCATCACAAGAAATCATGAGTAATGGCGGCTTTGCCATTTCTGGAAGTTCAGCAGCGGATTATCGTGCACTTTTCTCGAGCAACAACCTGTCTGCCAACAAGGAAATTATATTTTTGCAAAAAAATAGCCGTGATCTGGGTGTCGCCAACAACACACATACTGTACTGGACTGGCAGTGGGCGCTCAGCGCTGAACTGGCGGACGAATTCCTGATGAAAGACGGGACTGCATTTACCGACAAAGCAGACTATAAAAAGAAAAGCCTGCTGGAGCTCTTCAAAGACCGGGACCCACGCCTCGCTGAGACTATCATGCCTGCGGGCTTTAGTAATAATGCTACTGGCACACCCTATATCACCCGCCCTGATTTTGGCGGTTTGCTGCAGATCAAATTCTATCCCCGCGATCCTGCTCTTCGCGGCGGCTGGGAGCTGAATTACACCGACCTCCCCATCATGCGCTATGCGGAAGTTTTGCTGATCCATGCTGAAGCCAAAGCCGAGCTCGGCTCCATAAATCAGGCAGACATCGACGCGACGGTCAATAAACTCCGCGCTCGTGTAGGTATGCCGGCATTGAAGGTGGCAGCAGCCAACGCGGCCCCTGATGCGTATCTGGCTGCACAATACCCTTCGGTCAGCGGCCCGAATAAGGGCCTGCTGCTGGAAATCCGCCGCGAGCGACGTGTGGAACTGGCCTGTGAAGGATTTCGCTTCGATGACCTGTATCGCTGGAAAGCCGGAAGGCTACTGGCGAAGGCGCCAAGTGGAATGTACATTCCGAAGCTGGGCGCAATCGATGTGACGGGGGACGGCGCCGCCGATATTGCCATCCTGAAAAAAGGAGATGACAGTCCGCTCACCGGTATCCCGAAGGAACAACTCGAAAAGATATCCAAGTTTTATATCAATGAGGGCCCTTTCTACCTGGAAAACGGCGAGTCGGGCAGAATCATGTTCGTTGACGACAAGACATCCCGCCCCAGAAGTTTCGATGAATCCAAATATTATTATTTTCCGATCCCTATAGAGCAGACGGTACTGAATCCCAACCTGAAACAACCAACGGGCTGGCAATAAACATCCAACCCGCTTTACATAGGGCCAGCTTTCCATTGGGCAGCTGGCCCATTTTTATAATAAAAATGATGAAATTACTGAAATTATTTACGTACTGCCTTTTACCGCTCCCAGCCCTATTCGCCCAGGAACGCGAAGGCCGTGTCTTCGAAGATGGCAATGCCAATAACCTATTTGAGCCACAGGAAAAGCTCCTCGCCGGTGTCGTCGTATCAGATGGTTATAACGTCGTAAAGACGAATTCAAACGGAACTTACAGCCTCCCCTACCATGCCAGTGCGCGTTTTCTGTCCGTTACACTACCCAGTGGCTACAAGGCGGCCAAAACACATTACATCCGTCTGGAAAAAGAAACTAAAAACCTCGACTTTGCGTTGGTCAGAGATGAAGTCCAACAAGCTGATTTTTTGCGGTTCATCCAGATTACGGATACCGAAACGCCCTTATACGGCCCTTGGATAGACAACGTCAGAAACTATGCACAACAGCAAAAGGCAAGTCTGATTATGCATACCGGTGATATATGTTATGAACCGGGCATGCTTTTTCATGCCAGACAGGTGAACACGGCGCTCATGGGACGGCCCACGTACTATACGGTCGGCAACCATGATCTTGTGAAGGGTGAATACGGAGAGAAGTTGTTTGAAGAGCTCTTCGGCCCAACCTACTATTCCTTTGACGCCGGTCCGGCACACTTCGTCGTAACCCCGATGCCGAACGGTGACTTCAAACCGAGCTATACAGCGGATCAGATCATTGCCTGGCTGAAGAAAGACCTGGAAGCCATGGATAAATCAAAACCGCTGATTTTTATCAATCACGACTTTTTCGCAGGTCCTGACTTTATACTTAAAGGTGAGAAGGAACAGATCGACCTGACAAAATATAACTTGAAAGCCTGGTTTTACGGCCACTGGCACAACAACTTTGTATTTAGACAGAAAGACGTGTATGTCGTCTGTTCTAACGCGCCAAATAAGGGCGGGATTGACAATTCCGCCGCCCAGTTTATGGTAGTGGACATTGACAAAGAGGGCATCAGGGAGATCCGGCCAGTCTATACCAACCTTCGCGATCACATCCAGCTGATCCAGACCGCTCCGGAACCACAGTCGGGAGCGGAATTACCATTCATAGTCACCGCTTATGACAGTGAGCGCCAGATCCAGCGGGTGGAGGTCGAGATCCGCGCCACCCCAACGGGAAAACGGCAGTCAGTGGTAGCGCTGAAGCCATCCGGCGACTGGCTGTGGCAGGGACACATCGCCTTCAAAACAAAAGATCTCCATGTGCCGCACGAGGCGCTGATTGCAGTGCATTATACCAATGGTGAACAGGTATTGAAACGGCAGTCTCTGGTCATGGCGGCACAAGACCAGAAGGGCATCAGCCTGCAATGGGCCGCCGCACTGGGCGGAAACGTATGGAAGACCAGTCCCCTGGTCGTAGACGACAGAATCTTTGTCGCCACAATGGACGACGGCAAAGGAGCCGGTCACTGCATTAAAGCGCTCGACAAACATACCGGTAAAGAGCTCTGGACGATGCCAACCATCAACTCCATTAAACATAAGCTGCAATTCAGCGAAGGTATGGTATTGGCTACAGATGCCGAAACAAACGTATATGCAATCGATGCCAGTACAGGCCGCTTACGCTGGAGCAGAAAAGCTGTACCGGGTCTGCCCACTTTTGTTTCTGGACCAGCTCTTGCCAAAGGGGTTTATTATACCGGACTCGGCAAACGCATGGCTGCACTCGACATTCAAAATGGGAAAGTGCTCTGGGAAGGTGTACAGCCAACAGGCGGCGAAGCCACACCGGCCGAACTTTCTGTGGTAGACCAGACACTATTGGCAGGCTATAACTGGAATGCCCTCTGTGCTTACGACGTCCGGACCGGGAAATTGCGTTGGAAGCGGCAGGAAGATGGCCTTCGCTTCAGAAGCGGCGGTGTGACAGCCGCAGGTGATTATGTGTATACGACAGGTCTTAACGGAATTTTCAAAATTGATCTGAAATCAGGCGAAATCGTACAGAAAAGTATAAAAACAGATGATTTCAAGGTGATGGCCTCACCCAGTATCATGGATAACCTCCTGTTGATGCCGACTGCCGGTCATGGTGTAAAAGCATACGACCTGAATACTCTGGAAGAGAAATGGCATTTTTCCACGGTAGAAGCCCTCGTCTATACGTCGCCTTACAGCACACCTGACCAACGCAAACAAGTTGCCACAGTCGAAGCTGCTGTTATCGAGGCTAAAGGCAAACTGGTATTCGGAGCTTCGGACGGCCATGTCTACGTACTCGACAAAGCGGGGAATCTCCTAACGCAGTTCAATGTAGGCGCACCGATCTTTTCAGAGGTCGCTGCGGAAGGTGATTTTATCTATGTCGCGGACTTCGCGGGCCGAGTAAGCTGTTTCCGCCTGGAATAGTCGCTGCAGACTACTCTCGTTACTTTAATATCGTGGCGAGAGTATACACCCACAATAAATAACTACTTACTCTGCGAATAATACTCGCGAATAATAAAAACAGGCGATCGAATTGTAAATCGCCGAATCAATTACCGGTCTGGGAGCTATATTTGAGAGAAAATACATGCTATGTTTAAAAAATATAAGTTTAGTAAAAACCCTTTACACTACATCTATGCCCTTATATGGCTGGGCCTTTTTGTTTACTTCGCTATATACATGCTTTCTGGTAAAATGTTTCAGCCTGAAAATGGAAAAATTCACATCGTAGCCATACTCATTGGCTGGGTAGTGGAGTACCTGGGACTTGTGCTGACCGGTATTCTTATCGTACTCATTGGTGTATACGTATCGTTGCGCACGATGTTGGTAAAAAAAGAAGCTGAAGGCCATTAAATTCTCAGTTATGAAATATTATCTCATCATTTTGCTCAACATCGTGATATATGCTACCACATCGGCCCAACTCAAGGTTTATAACCCGGGCGCTGAGCAAGGCCCAAAGCAGTTCACTGGACAGTTTGGAGACAATGACGGAATTTACGTGTTTGAGGACGGCCGCTTTGCATTATATGGGTATGCGACCTTCGTCCTCGGAAATTACACCCTAAACGATAGCCTTATTGAGTTTCAACCAGATTTTCCAGATCTATTCAGCGTGTATGGCTATTATAATCCGGAATTAAAAGAGCAGACAAAACTGATGTTCCAAGGATTTGAGGAAGGGGGAAATTATATGCAATTCGGTCAACAGGCAGCACGACTGGTTTTCCATGAAAATGCCAGTTCTTTCACCTGGCCTTATATACATGATACTACAGCCATGCTGAATCAATTCGCCTTCTACACAGATACTCTTGAATTACCCGATAACAGCTTGGTTGTCAAAAACAAATGGCAATTTACGAACAAAGGGTATAACGATTTTATTTTTGTGTTTAACAAACCTTCCCGTTATCATTTGCCCTTTCAGGGGACACTGTTTAGAACAAATGACAATAAAATTGTCCTGCAGACCTCAGCAAATTTTGGAAGTCGATTGCTGCCCTTTACTCCGAAAGATGAAATCAGTTCCTGGGATGAGGTCTTAAATTGGAAAAATGCGCTGAGCGCCGCAACCATGAATTCCGAATTTATTTACGCCAACTCGTTTTACAATACGATAACGTTCGATCCAGAGCAATACCGCCTGGACGATAAAACCAATTTGTACATAGACAAATCGAACAGGGAACAACATGCTGATATAAAAACAGAAAGCTATGAGGATACCCGATTCATTAAGAAATATGTGAAATTAAACCCTACCGACACATTGAAAGTAGATCTTAAAACGATACATTTGGATCCGGAGAGTATTTTCAACATGCCGTCTGATAGCGGGGAATCATCTCCACCGTACTAATGCAGATCCCTGGAGGATATCAGCCCGCGGATAAGAGCGCTCGAGTAAACGATAACGAGCGGGGACCGTTCTCTAATTAGCGTTTTCTCAGGATTTTTAGGTGTTTATGGTTGTCTTCGAAAAAGCTCAAGTGCTTTGTTTATTTTATCATCCTTTAGCATATTCTCCAAATCATCTCCCCCTATGACCTCAACGTCAGGAACAATACTACTTTTATAAACCTTGTTATTCCGATCCACAACATAATCGGTGGAAAGGTTTATACCAGCGTACGCATTGATTTTAAAACCCTGAACTGCGGTGGTATAATTTGCTGTTTTTTCACCAATAACCGTGGTATTAGGACGTCCAATAAGTGCGATTGCCGCCATTTCACCCGCACTTGCCGTATAGGCACTTGTCAAGATGACCAAAGGCACGGTCACGGGAATAGTGCTCGCCACGGAGCATGTTGGTGTGAGTTGCATACCATCAATTAACATCCGGGAATCGATGATCTCCCATTTTCCTGAGGGCTCATCTTTAGAATTACGAAAGCCGCCAAAGACTACGTCATCTCCAATAAAGTCTTTTAAGCCCAAAAGAATTGGGTACATATTTCCACCGGTATTGAATCTCAAATCAATAATCCAGCATTTGATCTCTGTAGCATTGACTTTATTAATATGTGCAACAATATCAGAAGCAATGCTGTCCACTTTCTTAAATGCAAAATCATTATTGCCGGGGATTCGAATATATCCAAACTCGCCGTTAAGTACAGTACTTACCACTGACTTTGCATTCTTCATTCTGTTTTTGACATACGTATTCTCAATGTTCAAAGGTGCCTGCCAACCGTAGGTCTTTCCTTTATACTTTAAATTGCCATGATAGTCATTTAACCGTTTAAAAACTTCTTCATACAGCGGTGCTAGACTGTCGGTTGATGTAAGTTTTTCAGATTCTGCATACAGCCAGCTTTTTATACTGCCAATATTCGCGGTATTAATTGAGTTTGTTTCGATAAAGTCAAAAGACTTGTCTATAAACGTCCTGATACTATCATTCGTTTGAGAAAATGATAGATGAGAAATAAAAATAAAACCCAGCAGTATGTATTTATGCATATAATAAATAGTCCGAATCGCGTGATATTGTATTTAACTCAGGCGTCTACAAAGATAATGAATCCTTCACGCATTGTAGTCCTTCGATTCAAACAGCACCAAGGAGCAGCTTGTTGCCTACTCCTTCTTTCGCGCCTGCCCGTTTCTTTTCAGCATAAGTCTACCTTTGATCTTTGTTTGACGGCCAAAATAAGGAAAGAAGCTACCCCCCTCTAACATGAAAAGCCGTCTTTAGAATATCTAAAGACGGCTTTTGACTCTTATTGGCTCTCTTTGGAGCCTCTCGGTAGCCCGTAGGGGAATCGAACCCCTGTTTCAAGAATGAAAATCTTGCGTCCTAACCCCTAGACGAACGGGCCGTTTTGTGTTTCGGTGTGCAAATATAGAAAGCTTTCTAAATATCACCAAATTTTTATAAAATTTTTATTCATTTTTTTCGGGGGCGTATCCTAAGAACTTGTAAAATAGCTATATTTAAGGTTCATTGAAAAAAGTAACCAACATGACTAATTTAAAAAAAATCAAAAGACCATTACTCTATGCTGGCCTTAGCATGACGCTTTTGGGTCAAGCTGCCTTTGCACAGGATCGCGGCAGCAGCGCCGATCAGTTACAGGTCAGCTGGCAGGTAAAAGAAAGACAGAACATTCGAAAAAATCCGGTTTCGACGCTTATCCTCAAAAATAAAGGAAAAAGCAATCTGCAGCTCAACGACTGGAGTCTCTGGTTTAACTTTATCCGGTCCATCGACCCAAATGCCATTGATAAGCGCTTTGCCATTGCACACAGAAATGGAGATCTTTTCGAAGTGAACTTTCACAGACCTAATTTCATCCTGAAACCGCAGGACACCGTTCATATCGATTTTGTAACCACCGGACTGGTCAACTATACCGATGGCCCGATAGGCTTATACCTCAAAAATAACAGAAGTGGCAAAGCTACTGATGTTGTGGACTACGCGCCCAGCAAAACAGCTCCTCAATCAGAAACTGAAAAAATCAATTACTTTGCTTATAAGTACGATCAGAATAAACTCGTAGACGGAGTTGCAGCACAGCCTATCATTCCGATGCCGGCCAGCATACAGACCGACAATACGAAAAAATTCACGCTTAAAGCAGGCACCAAATATTTCGTCGATAGCGGTTTTGCAAAAGAAGGTACTTTCCTGACCGATTTCCTGAGCAGATATACGGGGATCAACCTTTCGAATAGTCGGGAACAAGAAAGCAGTATCCGTATAATCAAGACCAATGGCTTAAAACCAGAATCTTACCGCCTTACAATCGACGCAGCCGGTGTCCGCATAGAAGCCACGGACAACGCTGGCGCTTTCTATGCTATCCAGTCCTTAAAGTCACTACTCAACCATCAGCAATGGCACAAAACAGCAAAGTCAATTGCTTTACCACACAGCCGGATCGAAGACAGTCCTCGTTATGGCTACCGCGGTTTTATGCTGGACGCAGCGCGCAACTTTCACAGCAAGGACGAAGTGTTGCGCATCCTTGACCTGATGGCTACATATAAACTGAACAAGTTTCACTTCCATTTTATTGACGACGAAGGCTGGCGCCTGGAAATCCCTTCGCTGCCCGAGCTCACAGCTGTCGGAGCCAATCGTTCAACGGATTTTGAAAGTGGAAAGGCCATCCAGCCGGCATACGGATCTGGAGCTGGAACCCGCTCAAAACAGTATTATACCGTGGCTGATTACATAGAGATCTTACAATATGCACAGGCCAGGCATATAGAGGTCATCCCCGAGGTAGAGACTCCGGGACATGCCAGAGCAGCCATCAAAGCGATGCGTGCACGCTACGAACACTTTATGAAGAATGGTAATAAACAGAAAGCGGAGGAGTTTTTGCTTGACGACGCAGCGGACAAGTCCGTCTATAACTCGGCGCAAAACTGGAACGACAACGTCATGAACCCAGCCTTGCCCTCTACCTATCATTTTTTGAGCACTGTCGTCGACGAAATCAAGGCCATACACGATAAAGCCGGCGTTCCGCTGAAAATCATTGATCTCGGCGGAGATGAAACTCCTAACGGCGTCTGGGAAAAATCACCTAAAGTGGCCGCCTTCATGCAGCAGAACAACATCAGCAACGTACTGGATGTATGGCCACTATACATTGCCAAAATCAACAAATTGGTGCAGGAAAAAGGGCTAACAATGTCTGGCTGGGAAGAAATGGGTATGCGCAACAAAGGGAAAGGCATGCAAGTCAATGCCGACTTGGGCACAGCGGGTATACAGCTCAATGTCTGGAACAACCTGCCCGGACAGGGACAGGAAGATCTGGCTTACCGTCTGGCTAACGCCGGCTACAAGGTGGTTTACACCAGCGCCGCCAACAACTATCTCGATATGTCGTGGGATCGTGACTTTGCAGATCCCGGACACAGCTGGGTAGGCACCGTCAATCTGAACAAAACGTACTCATTTGCACCGGAAAACTTCTTCATCAACCTGCGTAAGGACGATACGGGAAAAGATCTGGTAAAAGAAGCTTATACCAACAAAGAACCGCTTACAGCCACGGGCAGGCAAAATCTGCTGGGCATCAAGGGGGCGCTGTGGTCTGAAAAAGTCGCAACGAATCAACGCCTGGAAGAAATGATATTCCCACGGCTGATCGCCATTGCCGACCGCGCCTGGGGACCAGAACAGGCCTGGGAAAAAGGGGATTCGTTTGACGAAGCCGCTTACCGGAAAGCATATACGGCTTTTGCGAAAAAATTAGGAGAAGATGAACTGCGAAAGCTTGGGCTCATAAATGGGGGCTACAGGTACCGAATGCCAAAAATTGGTGTCAAACAGGAAAATAATCAACTCTTGATCAATACCGATTATCCTGGATTTAAGGTTTACTATACGGATAATGGCAGCGTCCCGACAACACAGTCAAAACAGGTGGATGGAAGTATTCCCTATCAGCAAGGCAAAAAATATCAGTTTAAAGTATTTGATACCGCAGGCCGGTCTAGCGATGTGATCATTTACTAGCATAAAGCTACGCGGGGGGGTGACGATACAGCAGCTCGATGCGAAATAAATATACCATGGCCGGTTTTTCAAAACCGGCCATGGTATACAGAATAAGAAACTAATACTGTGCATTAAAATTTGTAGCTCAATGCAGCTGCCACATTCCGCAGATCGATCTGATTGATAAATCCGCCACGGAAGTATGAATTTAAACCGATCTCGTTGGTGATATTGTTGACAAACACTTTGGCATCAAACCGCCGCCATTTGTACCCGACCTGTGCATTTAAAGTGGTATAAGCTGGCATATTGAATGGCTCGGTACCATAATACTCGCCATGGCCATTCGGTGTCAAGCTGTACTCATTGACCGGACGGTCTCCAACATAATAAACCCCGGCACTCAAACTCAGATTTTTTAAGGCACCCTGATTAAAGACATACTGCACCCACGCGTTTGCGGTGTGTTCTGGAGCATTCATCGGTGCGGATCCATCCATGTAGGACGGCGAATTTTTATACCGCGCATCCAGATAGGCATATCCCAGCATAACGGTCAAATTTTCCAATACACGGCCATTTAACTCGGCTTCTATGCCATCGCGCACCAGATCTCCAGCCTTAAAGTATAAACCAGTTGGTGTATTTGTTCCGGGCGTGTACTCTGCATTCGTCAGATTGGAGGTGTAGATATGGAAATAGGTTAAATTAAAACGTAATCTATTGTTCAACCAATCGGATTTAATACCACCTTCAAATTGTTCGGTCTTGGTGGAGCCAGCCTTCGAACCATCTGTTAACTGCCTTGCGGTGTTTCGCAAATCGGTCGAGTTTGTATACGAACCAAAAATATTGAAATTCTCAAATGGAGTCACGATAATGCCGGCCATCGGATTCCAGGCCGACTCTCTTTTATTTCCATTCGAAGTAAAATCTTTGGTCGTAATCTCGGAATATCTCAATCCTAAAACCGCTTTGATATATTTATTGAACTCAATCACGTCTTGTCCCATAAAACCTATCGACGTGTAGTAGTTTCTTACCGGAGTCCCTGCTGTATAAGCAATCTTTTTTCCTTTTCGCTGATTACCTAAAGAATCTACGTAAAGAACCTCTGCGAGGTCATTTGTCCACTCACCATGAATATCGACAATGTCAATGACAGAACTATTCTGATCAGCTTTTTTCAGCAAGACCTTGTCTTCTATCGGACTTAATTTCCCTGCAAAAGATGTTGTCGTTGCGTCGGCTATACGGTAGTCGACCCCGGCCTGTACCAAATGTTTGACCTTGCCTGTATACAGATCCTTTCCAATTAAGTCGAACTGGAACGCTTTGTTTTTATCGTCCCGTAAACTTCTGTTCATGGCGCGTGAGAAGGTATTATACGCCTTGGCGTCATCTTTGATCAAAGACGTCGCGGTGGACTGATTGTCAACCTGGTAAGAAGAAGTTGCGATAGAAGCACGGATACTCCAACGGTCGGTTAAGTCGTGGTTGATCTGTGCCATAAAGCTCTTCATCTCCGTATTGTTGTTGTCGGAGTTAAATCCGAGGAACTTATCATTTGGAATAACATAGAGTGCATTCACTCCCTGCGACGGATTTAAGTTAACTGCCGAATTGACCGGTGTACGATTATCATTAAAGTAGTCTCCTTCGATCGTTATGGTGGTTCGGTCGGTCGGTTTCCAGGCCAGCGAAGGGTTTAGGTATACCCGGTTGGCCGATACGCCTTTACGGAAACTGTCGCCCCGTTCGTAGGCGCCATCCATGCGGATTGCCACGGTCTGTTTTTTATCCAGTACGGTCTGAAAGTCAAAAGTAGGCCGGAATTGTCCCCAGCTACCCACGCGTACCCCGACTTCGCCCGAATTTGTGAAGTTTGGTGTTTTCGTTACCACATTGATCACCCCCCCTGCGTTACCGAGATCGGTAATAACGCCCTGAGTCACGGCTGCAGATCCCTTGATCATCTGAATGGATTCCACTCCCTGCATATCCACAACGCCGGAAGCCGTCTGAAACTGTGAGTCCATCCGTACCCCATTTTTTAACACGGGGACTCCACGGAAACCCCGGGTGGACAGCGATTCTTTGACACCACCGTAGGAGCCGAATAGGGTGACCCCTGGAATATTGCGCACCGCGTCTGTCAACGTCAGAATACCCTGATCCTGGATAACTTTGCTGGAAATAACAGAAATACTCTGAATCTGATCCGATGGTTTCAATGGCATACGCGTAATCATTTCCAGACCTTTCGGCTTCTTATTACGCTCACCGAACACCTCAACCTCATCAATAGCCTGCTCATTGCTCACTAAAACCACCGGCTTTATGACCACTTCACGGCTTGCAGAACTAAATACATAATCAATGGATGTCGATTGATAACCTAAATAGGAAAATCGGATCACCGCATCTTTATCCACGCCATGTAATCTAAAATGACCCTTATGATCGGTACGCACGGTTTGATCACCGACTGAAACGGTTACTGAACTTAGTGGATTGTCGTTGGCATCAACGACTTTTCCTTTGACTATTCCGGAAGTTTGACCATATAAAGCGCTCGCAAATAAGCAAGTGGAGGCAAGTGCAAGTAAGTGTTTGTCCATGTTAATAATACTGGTAATTATTTTTAATTAATCTAAATAGATGCTGCAAAGGTATAAAATTTATTTTATTTAGAACAATTAAAAACAGAAAAGCCCTGAATCTTCTCAGATTCAGGGCTTTTCTGTTTAAACACGAAGGGTATTAATCAAACTTCCATCGCACAAACGCTTCGATAGCTTCATAGTTAGCCAAACCTAAGCGGTCGTACAGGGCTGCAGTCTCACTCGTACGATCTTCTGCACGGACCCAGAACTCGCGCGGATCATCTCCCGGAAATACAGGTAAATCTTTTTGCGACTGGTGTTTGAAGATCGCAAGACGTTTGCGATAGACCTCCTGCGGAGAGAGCGGAACTGCCATTTCGATTTCATGAATCGGATATTCGTGCCATGCCCCCCGGTACAGCCACAACCAGCAGTCTTTAGTCCATTCATCTGTTTTGCTTAATCTTTTCAGGGCTTCAAACAAAATATCGAAACATACTTTGTGTGTTCCGTGCGGATCAGCAAAATCGCCTGCAGCGAATACCTGATGCGGTTTGACCTGACGCAATAGTTCCATGGTCTGCTGGATATCATCTTCGAAAGACACCTCTTTGGCAAATTTCTGTCTGTCGTAGAATGGCAAATCCTGGAAATGAATATTCTCATCTGGTAGTCCGACTAACCGGGCACCTGCAATGGCTTCACCCTTACGGATCAATGCTTTTATTTTGCGGACGAGCTCCGTATCAATCTGATTGGGTTTTTTCGTTGCAAAGATCGCTCTTTCCTCGTCATAGATCTTATTGATCTGTGCTGCTTCTGCTTCTGCTCCGATCTGCTTGGCCAAGTCTTCGGCAAATTCCAGATAGCGCACCACATCATCATCCCATACCGCGGTATTCCCACAGGTCTGATAGGCCACGTGTACGTTGTGTCCCTGATCCGCCAAACGGATAAAGGTACCTCCCATCGAGATCACATCATCGTCAGGGTGCGGCGAAAACACGATAACATTCTTCTTGGCCGGATTAGCACGCTCCGGACGCTGTGAATCATCCACATTGGGTTTACCTCCGGGCCATCCGGTAATGGTATGCTGCAGTTCATTAAAAATACGGATATTGATGTTATAAGCGGGGCCATTCTCTGTCACCAACTTCGCCATACCGTGGTTGTTATAGTCTTCGTCTGTCAGCTTTAAGATCGGTTTGTTGATTTCCAAGGATAACCATACAACGGCCTTTTTAATCAATGAAGGCGTCCAGGTAACATCTTCGGCGAGCCAGGGAAGATCGAAGCGGGTCAACAGGGACGCTGCAGCTTCATCCAGAATAAACTCCACATTATCGGATAACTGTAGATAGGTTGCCGGAATCTCGGATGAGATCTCGCCTTCTACAGCTTTTTTGATAATCTCGGCTTTCGTTTCGGTCCAGGCCATCAAAATGATCTCTCTGGCCTTGAAGATCGTACCTACACCCATGGTAATGGCTTTTCGAGGTACATTTTCTTTACCACCGAAAGCACGTGAGGCATCGCGGCGCGTCAGGTCATCCAAAGTAACGATACGCGTACCTGAGTTGGGCGCGGAACCGGGTTCGTTAAAACCAATATGGCCAGTACGTCCGATGCCTAATAATTGAATATCTAAACCTCCAGCTGCCGTAATCTTCTGCTCATATGCTTCACAGAAAGCATTCACTTGATCAGGCGCCAGGGTACCATCTGGAATATTTACATTAGCCCGATCAATGTCCACGTGATCAAACAGGTTTTTGTTCATGAATGTCACATAGCTCTGATCGGCGTCAGGTTGCATGGGGTAGTATTCATCAAGATTGAAGGTAATCACGTTCTTAAAGCTTAAACCTTCTTCTTTATGCAAGCGGATCAGTTCTTGATAAACCTTCACCGGCGTAGCTCCAGTTGCGAGACCTAGAACTGCTTTTTCACCTTTCTCCTGCTTTGCACGAATAATTTCAGCGATACGATTTGCAACGTTTTTCGAAGCTGAATTTTGATCTGGATAGACGCTTACGGGGACTCTTTCGAAGCGCGTTTCTTCCAATAAATTTAATCTAGCCATTTTATGGATATATTGATAAACGTGAATTACAAATTTATGAAATTAGTGAGTTAAGTTGAAGCAAAATTTTAATAAAGTCCCTAGTTTTTAACCATATTTTAAATAAAACCTTTTAGCAGCAGATCACAGCATGAAAAGCGCCTAAATATGGGCCAAAATACGGATCGCTTTCTGTAAGGTATCATCCTGCTTCGCAAAGCAGACACGCAAAACCTGCTGATCTGTAGGCTCTTTATAAAACGCGGACAGGGGTATGGTCGCTACTTTGTGCTGCCGGGTCAGCAAGCAGGCAAAGTCAAACTCTTTTTCGCTGCTGATGGCGCTGTAATCCAAATTCAGGAAATAGGTCCCTTCGCAGGGCAGAACATGGAAACGGGACTGCTGGAGTCCTGCTTTAAGTAAATCACGCTTTTTTTCAAAAAAATCCGCCAGCCCACGCACGTATGCGATGTCATGCAGATATTCGGCAATCGCATATTGCATGGGTGTATTGACACTGAACACGTTAAATTGGTGCACTTTCCGAAACTCGTGTGTAAAGGCCGCAGGGGCTATACAATAGCCGACCTTCCAACCGGTTGTATGTAATAGCTTGCCAAATGATGCTGCCACAAAACTCCGCTCCCGCAATCTCGGAATGTTCAGAACAGACTGGGGCTGCGCGCCATCGAACACGAGATGTTCGTAAACCTCATCGCTCAACAGCAGGGCATTCGTTCCGTCGAGCAGTACAGCAAGTGTCTCCAGATCTTCTCGTCCAAGCACTTTGCCCGTTGGATTGCTCGGGTTATTGATGATGACCAATCTCGTTCTGTCATTGATCAGCCCCTTTACATATGTCCAGTCAATACGGAAATCCGGTGCCAGCAAACGCACCGGAACGACCTTTCCACCAAACAGTTCGACTGTAGGGGCATAACAGTCGTAAGCGGGTTCGAATATAATCACTTCATCCTCCGGTCTGACGATAGTCGCTATGGCTGTGAATATGGCCTGTGTCCCGCCGGCCGTTACGGTAATTTCATCCTGAGCGTCAACCAAAATATTATATATAGACCCGTATTTTTTTGCGATGGTGTCACGCAGTGCCTGCACACCAATCATGGGAGCGTATTGGTTGTGCCCTTCTTTCATGGCGTCGGCCACCAACCCTGTGAGTCTTGGATCGGTATCAAAATCAGGGAATCCCTGTGAGAGATTGAGAGCTCCATATTCGTTGGCAAGCATTGTCATTTTGGTAAAGATCGTCGTACCGACATGTGGGAGTTTAGTGATTAGGCTGAAGTTCATTTTTTGACATTTAATTAATCTACCTGATTAGTGGATTTTATTATATTTGTAAATATATACAAGATAGCAATATGATAAAATACATCACACTACTTTTTTTGATCATACCTTTTGTAGGGTCTGCCCAGAAAAAAGAACTAACAAAAGAGGAGTATATCGCAAGGGTCAAAGCTGCTCCGGATTCGATCTCTACTTTGGTGGATCTACGGCGTGTAGGGGGTTATGATCCTGTATATACCGAATTACAGGCGCTTTATAATACATTAAGTGATGCCGTCAAGAGTTCTGAGGAAGGTAAAGAGTTTCAAGAATATCTAAATACACTTGAGACCGTTCAGATCGGAAAGATGGCGCCTGCATTTACACAGAATGATACCTCGGGTAATCCTGTGCAGCTGTCAGACTTTAAGGGCAGATATGTTTTGCTCGATTTTTGGGCTTCCTGGTGCCCCGACTGCCGCGTGGAAAGTCCAGACCTGGTGAAAACCTATCAACAGTTTAAGGGCGACAACTTTGAAATTCTCGGCATTTCCTTTGACAAAGACCGCAACTCATGGATCAAAGCCATCCACGCCGACAAATTGTATTGGCGCCATGTTTCGGACCTAAAGCGCTGGCAAAACGATGTAGGTACACTGTATGGTGTGAAATCCATTCCGCAGAATGTACTGATCGACCCCAATGGAAAAATCATTGCAAAAAACCTGCACGGCGATGCTTTGCGGGCCAAGCTCAAAGAAGTATTAGCCAAATAAAGCGGTAAAGACATCTTCGAGCTTGGCCACCGGCCGAATAGCGATATTGTATTTTTTGGCGTCCAGCCCCTTGGTATTGAATTTGGAAATGAAAATACCGTCAAAGCCGAGCTTCTCTGCTTCCTGAATGCGCTGTTCGATACGGTTTACGGCGCGGATCTCCCCTGAAAGTCCCACTTCGCCGGCGAAGGTCAGATTGGTACGGACTGGCATATCCTGCTGTGAAGATATAATGGCGACGATGACAGCCAGATCGATCGCGGGATCTTCCACACGGAGGCCGCCGGCTATATTCAAAAAAACATCCTGTGCACTCAGCCGGAAACCAAATCGCTTTTCCAAAACAGCTAACAGCATATTTAACCGCTTGGTATCATAACCTGTGGAGGAACGTTGTGCTGTACCAAAAGCAGAATTGCTGACCAGCGCCTGCACTTCGATCATCATCGGCCGCATCCCTTCCAGCATGGCGGCGATAGAAACGCCGCTCACCGGTTCGTCGCGTTGCGAGATCATAATCTCTGAAGGATTGGATACCTCGCGCAGGCCAGATCCCTGCATTTCGTAAATACCGAGCTCGGAAGCCGAACCGAATCGATTTTTAACTGCGCGCAATATACGATAGACATGGTGGCGGTCTCCTTCAAACTGCAGCACCGTATCCACCATATGCTCGAGGACTTTCGGCCCAGCGATGGATCCATCTTTGGTAATATGTCCCACGATAAATACGGGTGTACTGGTCTCTTTGGCAAAGCGTAGTAATTCGGCAGTACATTCACGTACCTGGGACACCGAACCGGGCGCGGATTCGATCTGCGCAGAATGCAAAGTCTGGATCGAATCGATCACAATCACATTGGGCTGCACGGCCTCAATCTGCTTAAATATATTTTGTGTGGACGTTTCGGTCAGGATATAACAATTGGCTTTGGACGACTGCGACAATCGTTCGGCACGCATCTTGATTTGCTGTTCGCTTTCTTCGCCCGAGATATAAAGCGTCTTAACCTGCGGGATGGACAGCGCCAACTGCAACATCAAAGTGGATTTGCCTATTCCAGGCTCACCGCCTATCAAAACCAGTGACCCGGGCACGATGCCTCCGCCGAGCACGCGATTGAACTCCTGATCAGGCGTCAAAATGCGCGACTCGTCCTGGTAGACGATCTCATGGATGATCGCGGCTTTGTTGGCCCGTTTGGTGTTTCCTACGGTTGTCGTACTACGCCATTCCGGAACTTTCGAACCCGTCTTTTCGACTACTTCTTCCACAAAACTGTTCCACTGCTTACAGGAAGGACATTGCCCCATCCATTTAGGAGACTCGTAACCGCAGTTTTGACAGAAGTATGCTGATTTTGATTTTGCCATTCTACGAAATTACAAATTATACTGTTAAATGAGCAATCACATTACAGCTGTTCCCGCACTGGCGAAGTATGGACTAAATCTGCGGTACGCGCGTTTATCGTACGGCTTCATTCTCTTTTAAGATCCTCAGGAAATTTTGCCCCATGATTTTGGCAATATCTTCCTTGTTATACCCTCTTTCCAGAAGCGCTTTTGTCAGCACAGGAAATTTAGAGACATCTTCCAGGCCTTGTGGGGCAGATTCTATGCCATCGAAATCAGATCCGACAGCCACATGCTCAATGCCCACTTTGCGGACCAAATAGTCTATATGGTCCAACAACTTGGACAAGGGCGCATCGGCCTGACGCTGCAGCTCCTTAGGCAACTGTTCGTACATGGCCCAGGTACTCATGCTCACATCTGGCCGCCCAAAGTGTCTGCTATAGATCGCCTTAAGTCTTGTTTCGTAATCTGGGTCCAGAAAACCAGAATAAAAATTCACACCAACGACCCCGCCGTTTTTCTTTAGGGCTTCCAGCTGCGCATCTTTCAGGTTGCGGGGATGCGGACAAAGGCTGTAGGCATTGCTATGCGACACCAATATGGGTTTGTCAGTAACCGCGATAACGTCATAGAAGGTCTGTTCGCCGGCATGTGATAAATCGACCATCATGCCGATCTTATTCATTTTCTTTATGATTTCCTTTCCAAGGGCTGTCAGTCCTTTTCCTTCCGCCGCCATCGTCTTATCAGACTCCATGGCGGCACAGCTTGCCCAGGCCAGATTATAGTTCCAGGTCAAGGTCAGGTATATGGCGCCTCGTTCATGTAGCCTGACGAGGTTCTCGATACTATTTTCAATCATGTTTCCACCTTCTATACCTATCAGCGCCGCTATCTTTCCTGCCTGCAGGATGGGACCAATATCGGCTGACGATTTGGCCAGCGCAATTTTATCTGTATTGGCAGCAATCATTTTTTCCAGTGCGTCTAGCTGCTCGTTGGCATGCCGGAAGGCCCCTGACCGCCATTTTGCATCGTCCGACCAGACGGCAAATACCTGCACATCCACACCTCCTTCTTTTAGCCGTGGCAGATCCGTGGATCCCGAGGACAGACGCTGACCGATATCTTTTCCGGGCAAAATCGATTCATAGATCACGTCATTGTGTCCATCGACCACGACAAGATCATCGTGAAACAGTCGGTCATCCTGCCCACTGACCAGCTTAAAAGCTATCATACCTACTATCAACAACAGGTTACGTATCATTTCTTAGCTTCATTGATTGTTTCGTAAATAGCATCCTGAATACGGCTGCGGATATTGAGGTCGAGTAATTTTGTACTGACCTGCGGGTGTACACGATTGGACAGAAAAATATAGATCAGCTGGTTTTGCGGATCGATCCAGATGCATGTACCTGTGTAGCCGGTATGGCCAAATACACTGCTATTGGCCAGCTTGGAGGGATATTCGTTTTTTGGATTCGGATCCCAACGGTCAAAGCCCAACCCTCTGCGACTTGTCGCAGATTGTCTGGAGGTAAAGAGATCGACGGTTTCGGATTTGAAGTACCGCTCGCCACCATATTCGCCTCTGTTGAGCAGGAGTTGTCCATAGATCGCCAAGTCATTGGCAGTCGCGAATAAACCGGCATGACCTGCAACGCCCCCGGCCATGGCTGCTCCCTGATCGTGTACGTAACCCTCCAGCAGCGTTCGGCGGAAAGAAGTATCCTGTTCGGTCGGAACAATCTCGTATGGCGAGAACCGCTCTCTTGGCAGATATCCCGCACGGATCATACCGAGAGGCCTGTAAAAGTGTTCCTGCGCATACTCCTGTAACGGTGTCGCCGTCTGGTGTTCGGCAACTTCTTTCATGACATACATGCTGATATCACTATAGACATAGCTTCCCGTAGGTTTTACAGCTGAGCGCAACATTTCGGGCCACATTACATCGCGATAATAATGGTTTAGGATATAACTGTTGTCAGCCATCTTGACCTGATGCTGCGGATCCGGTGAAGCTACTACATCGCCGGGCTTCAGATGTCTGTAGAAAGGAATAAATGGTGTAAAGCCCGCTTCATGGAGCATGACAGAACGTAGTTTGATATCCCTTTTATTGGTCATCCGTGCCTGCCAGAGGTAATACCCCATTGTGCTGTCCAGATTGATCACATTCTGTTCAGTCAGCCGCATGATAGCAGGTGTCGTGCCTGCTATCTTACTGACCGACGCGAGATCAAAAATATCGTTTATCCGTGTCGGCACAGCTCTGGAATAGGTATGATATCCGTAAGATTTTTCGAGCAGCACTTGCCCGTCTTTGATCACCATAACGACAGCTCCCGGCGTCGCCTGTTTATCGATGGCCTCCTGGGCTATGGCATCGATCTTCTTGGTCAGCTTCTTTAGGTCCAGTCCGGAACTGGTGCCATAACTGTACTGCAATCTGGTTTGGGCAGTCTTCACGTCGCCGGCCGTAATCGGGACACCACCGAAAATAGACATCGCCGCATTACGCTGGCCAAGTTCGGTAAATGGAGCCTGTAGTTCAATCAGGTCCGATTGCAGATGCCCGGACAAAGCCTCTTTCTGAACCTCATTCTCGACAAAATGACAAAGTATAACTTTCTTATTGTTGCGTACAGCCTGATTGAGCTGGGTGAGACAATCTGCATCCAGGTCATCTTCCTTTCCCCCAACAATGATGGTATTATAATATTTAATATCCTCATCAAACTTGCTGAAATCCAATAGGTCGACTTGTGCATACCGCGACAACTGCGCTGTAAAAGCTGCGTACATATCTGCATGGGGTACCACAACCGCTATACGCAGTTGGTCCAGATGCGTTAAAGGCAATAGCTGATCGATATTGTTATAAAGGACGGTTTCGTTTTTTAAGCTGGACTTATATTGGGCGAACAAGGGGGAAATACAGAACAAACCTGCAAATAACACCCCAAAAAATCGTTTTTTCATTCTGTTTTTATCGTTTTTTAGGTTCTATCAAATAAAAATACGAATAAATTGTACACGGGTCGACCTTTCCGCCAAAAAAATCATTTTTGTTACGTATAATCTTCAAGCGGCTTATTCCCGCATCTTTGGGCATAGGTAAAAATCTTTTTTTTCTGTAAGTTTGATCAATGCCAGAACTGATTCACGATAGAACGATTTTTTCCCTGCTGGAGGTAAGCCGCAGTATCCAGAAGACATTGGCCGAACGGTACAAGAGTTTATATTGGATCAAGGCAGAAATGAACAAACTCAACCACTACACCCATTCGGGGCATTGTTACCCCGAACTGGTTGAAAAGCAGGACGGCAAAATAGTCGCTGAGATCAGATCGACCCTGTGGAAGGCCGATTTTAACCGCATCAATTCCAATTTTCTGAAAGTTGCACAGGAACCGCTCAGGGAAGGCATAACGATGCTGTTTCAGGCGGCCATTTCCTACGACCCCATGTATGGTTTGAGTTTAAGAATAGTGGATATCGATCCGACCTTTACTTTGGGGGAGCTCGAAAAAGAAAAACTGGAAAGTATCCGTAAACTTAAGGAAGAGGGAATCTATGGTGCCAACAAGATGCTACCATTTCCGCTAGTTCCGAAAAGGATAGCAATTATTTCGGTAGAAACCAGCAAAGGCCTTTCCGATTTTTACAAGATCATTCATCAGAACCCCTGGGGCTATAGGCTAGAGTGCACGCTGTTTCCTGCGTTGCTACAAGGCGATAAGTCCATTCCTTCCATCATCAGGCAGTTAGCGGTTGTCGCGGAACGCATCTCTGAATTTGACGTTGTTGCCATTATTCGCGGCGGCGGTGGCGAGGTGGGCCTATCGAGCTATAACAATTATCTGCTGGCACGGGCTATAGCGATCTTTCCAATCCCAGTATTAACTGGAATTGGCCATTCTACCAACTATACAGTAAGTGAGATGGTCGCCTACAAGAATGCTATAACGCCCAGTGAGCTTGCCGACTTTCTGATTCAGAAGTTCCATAATTTCGCGATCCCCATAGACAGATCTGCAGAAGGAATACAGCAACTCGTCCGCTCCCGTTTTAAGGAAGAGCGCAACATGCTCTCCCAACTGACGACTCAGATCCAGTGGGCTGGCAAAAGAGAGCTCCAGGGGGCTCGTACCCGCGTGCAGGTTCTCCAGAATGAACTCCGTGCTCTTATCCGCCTACGTTTCTATGAACACCGTACCGCATTGAATCATACCGAACGCATCGTGCAGCTGTCGGACCCGATGCGTCTGCTAAAACAGGGTTTTTCGATCACAAAAGTCAATGGCAGATTACTTCAGTCCATTGAGCAGCTCTCGCCAGGGGATGTCATCCACACGCTATTGGAAAATGGCACTGTTGTCAGCACCGTTCTGGACATGCAGCCTGCCGATACGACAAAAGAAAATCACAAACCGGACGATAATTAAAGAAAAATCGTAATTTGTACCTTATGGATCCAACAAACTACACCTATACCGATGCCTACAATGAGCTGCAATCCATTGTAAGAGACATTGAAAACGGCACAACGAATATCGATGAGCTGGCCGAAAAAATCAGTCGGGCCTCTCTGCTCATCGAGGTATGCAGAGCCAAGTTAACGGCCACCGAAGACGAAGTCAGCAGCTTACTGCAGAAGATATCTCCTGCGCAGGAGTCCGACCAAGAGGAATAATACAATCAGAGTGCCCTGAGCTTAGCAGGATCTACTGCATGGACAAGTGCACGGGCAAGGACACGGTTTGGGTCGACCACGGCCATGCCGTTATGATCTCGTTCTGGAATGGCCAATGGCAACTCTGCGCACCCCAGCACAATAACCTGTGCCCCTTGTTTCTTCAGTTCATCCATCACCATCAGCAGGTCTTCTCTCGCTTTGTTGGCAACAGGCTCCGGCTGGGCCTTGATCCCGTAATCCTTATCGTAGATCGCACTGTTTACTTTGTCCTGCTGCGCACTTTCGGGCTCGACCACAGAGAATCCTTTTTTCATGAAGAGTTCCCGGTACAAACCGTACGATTCGGGACTTGCCGTCGACAGCACGCCAACTGTACTTTGCGGATAATTCTGCTCGACAAAGCGCACCGTCTCATGGACGATATGCAGCAATTTTAGCTGACTGCCGAACTGGGCCATCTCATCCTGAATGACCGAAAAGATGGGTGCTGCATGGGCCGTATTGGATGGTATGGCTGCAACAGTCGCACCAGCCTGCTCCAGCTGCTTTAATACCGCCGCAATGGCTCTAGCCGGATTTTCATTTGTACGATCCAATAAATAAGCTGTACGGTCCGGAATCAAACCGGGACAAGAAAACAACAACAGTGGCAAATGTTCCTGATCGGACTTTGCCACTGTCTCATCAATGATTTTACGGGCTATGTCTAAGCCTGCATAAGGGCCAAGCCCTCCTACTATACCAATCATAAATTACTATTACTATACCTTAGATATAACCAATAGCATGCCGAATGGTTTGTAGAAAATTACCATTCAATCGCTTGATCCTCGTCGGGGATCTGCGTATTGAGCTGACGTTCCAATATTAATGAACCGGATACCTTGAACTTAATAGCCGTAGTCGAAACCAAGGTGTAATCGGTGAATTCATAATCAATATTGTTAAGGGTAATGTACCGGTGCAATAGATAAGGACGAACAGCGTCCATCTGCTCGGATACCGTATAGCTTGCATCTTTATTGACTTTAAATTTCATATTAGGGTTTTCGGCATGAAAACTTACGCCTCCTTTATCGTTAAACGTAGCAAAAACCTTATAATTTTTCCTATCCTTACGCTCCTCATCAATATTTCCGGCATAAAAGAAAATCGTATGTTCATCGACGACATAACTCTTGATCTCGCTTTTTACGATCGGCGTTTCGTTTTCATGCCCTTCCATAACGACTTTCAGGGCGGTCCCGCTATAGGTCCCCGAATAATTGTTGAAAGGATTGATGCGCAACAACGCTTTTCTATAATGTTTGCGGGGATTGGCTTTGTAGGTGTTGGACGGGTCATCCAATATGGTCAAGGGAAGCACCCATTTTTCCACCATATCGATGCCCTTTAAGGAAAAGTCTATCGGCAATAGTCCGGTGTTATCTCCAGATTTAAGATTGACGATTGGAGGAATGGTATAGTAATTTTCAGGTAATTGTTTATAATAAAAGTCCTCTCTGTTCTGGAAGCGCGCATAGTTGATCACGCCGAGCGTATCAGCATCGACACCTATGTTAACCCGCAGATCTGTATCATTTGTAGTCGACCCACTAACTTCCAAGGGTTGATAAAAAGTTGTCTTAACACTTTCTCGATACCGGACGTAGATGTTAGTGACCCCCTCGTTTTCTAAAGGGGCCTTAAAAGAAACATAATGTTGAAATTGCTCGTCCTTCCATTCGTCGTTACATGAGCCACAGATAAAAAGTGAAATGGCCAACAGCAACAGTTTATATAACTTATTCATAAGCTTCGGATTTAATTAATCGTTATAGGTCCATCCTGGGTTCTGTGTCAGGTTTTTATTGCGTTTAAGTTCGGTATGACTGATCGGCCAGAACCACATTTTGTCTGCAAAAGTTGTTTTTAATGTCCAGACGGCGACGGGCTGATGAAAAAGATCCCGTTCCTGCTCATTCATCAAGACATTGCATCCGTACACAGGCAAGGATTCTTCAACCGGCGCATCCATCCAGCGTCGTAAATCGTAATAACGTTGCCCTTCGCCCATAAGTTCGATAAAACGCTCTCGCTTTATCGTTTTGCGCAGTTCGTCTTTACTACTATAGGTACTGGCAGCATAATCAGGTACGCCGCCACGGATGCGCACAGGCTGAATACCTTTCTTAATTTCGGCGATGTCACGGCTTATCGTATAACTTCCGCCGCGCCAAGACGGCACTGTATATGAACCGCTTAACTCATTTAATGCTTCTGCATACATAAGCAGAATATCTGCGTAACGGATAGCAGGTTCGGCCTTAGCGACAATACGTGAGCCAAGGCCGCCTTCGTACGTATCACTTGGGTGAACAAACTTTTTCACCCCAAAGCCTGTGCGCAACCAATATCCATTAGCAGAGTTAAAGCCATTTCCTTTGGGGTCCGCGCTATAATAAAAGATTTGTTTGTTGCGATTTTCCTCTTTCGTCTCGTTAAGCAAAGTCCAAAAGCTGCCATTAAAAGCCACCGAGGCATAAAACCGAGGCTCACGGTTAGCATATTGCAGCGAAACTCCCGGACGTAATGGCCTGTATTTTTTTGCGTTATAATCTTCCTGGCTAACGTAACCCGCAACTCTGTGTGAACCATTTCCACGCCCGATTTCATTATCTTTACCAGGCACATCTGTACCATCATTCATGTAGTAGGCGTCCACCAGTTTCTGCGTGAGCCCATGTGTATTCCATCCTGTTGCAGAACGCGGTAATTGATGGATTACCATTTGGTCAACCCCCTCATTCTGCTGATTTTTCCCGCGTGTAAAGATTAATTCGGGGTTACCCGAAGCGGAAAGTGTGCCATCGAAAACTTGAGCGTAAGATTTTTCAGGATCTATATTGGCCCAGCCTGCAGGCCAATTTTTATCGGAAAAATTATGATCCTGAGGAGGTGTGATAGTAGCGTCATCACCGGTCTCCTGAAAAGGAGCTGTATACAGCTGATATATGCCCAGTTCCATCACATCCCGCGCCGCCGCCGCTGCTTTGGCCCATTTTTCCTCCTTATAATCTGCAGAGAGCAGACGTTTCCCTTGTTTATCCACCAGCAATGCCGCATAGCTTGAGTTATTGCCATTGGCCAATGGGCTCGCGGCATAGAGTAGTACCTTGGCCCGCGCAGCTAATGCAGCCCCAACAGTCGGACGTGCTGAACCATCTTGTCCACGCTTCATACCGAGAGCTTCCATCTCCTTAGCGGCCTGCAACAATTCATTACTGATATATTCAGCACATTCTTCATAGGTATTTCTCGAAATAGCCAAATCGTCGTAACTGTCGGTATAATCTAGCCCCTCGTCGGGCAATAACGGAATCGGGCCGTATTTACGAAGCAGTAACCAATAGAGATAGGCCCGGGCAAAACGTGCCTGACCGCGATAATCCGATATTTCAACAGCCGACATTTCCGTATTCATATAAATATACTGAATGAAGGTTGACGCATTACGAATACCGCGATAGGACTGTACCCATGTACCCTGCTTATCACTTTCGGTATATTGCCCCATTTTGAACATATTATACGACAATTCATTCTTCGACGGGTCATAATCTTTGTCCCGATCACCATAATACATGTCATCTGCAAAACAATGTGGTGTCAATCCCTTGCTGGCTACATCGGCATTCTCACCTTTAAATTCCTCAAATATATGGGCTAACCATTCCTCCGAATAGCGCTTACTTTTAAAGGTTTTCTCTATATTGAGCCGATCCTTAAAATACTGATCCGACTTGAGATAATCTTTTTTGCAAGATGAGACAAGACTTGCTCCCAGGACAAGCGTTATCACAATATATAATTTGTTTCGTTGCATCTTTATAAATTTTATAGGTTAACATTGATGCCAAAGGTAAATGACTTAGGCAATGGGTAATCTTCTCCCCGTGGCGTCGCCAGCTCCGGGTCCCAAAGCTTGAATTTTGACCAGGTGAATAGATTCGATCCCACGACAAAAATCCGAATGCTATTGGTTTTGATGCGATTCGTTAGCTCTTTCGGCAATGTATACCCAATATCGATGGTTTTCAACCGCACATATTGGCCGTTTTTCAACCAAAAGGTCGATTCCCTAAAGTTGTTCGGATTGGGCCCATAGCTTAATCGTGGATACGATGCATTCGGATTTTCGGTGGATGGATCGCCCGATATATCGGCAGAAATCCAGCGGTTATCGCCCATTACTCCTTTTAACACCTGTCCCCACTCTCCCTCGCTAAAAGCATATACTGTTTTTCCATAGGTAAAGAAGGTCGATTTTCCCGCTCCCTGGAAGTGGACACTGACGTCGAGACTTTTCCAGCTTGCTGATACACCCACCCCATAAACCAAGTTGGGGCGTCTCGTAGCGCCAATAGCAACACGGTCACCATCGTCTATGATACCATCGCCATTAACATCCTTATATTTGATATCTCCTGGCTGGTATGTACCGAATGTTTGTTTCGGGCTATTACGTATATCATCATAATCTTTAAACAAGCCTAAAGCGATAAGCCCTTTCGCCTGGTCAACACGATATCCTTTTTGATTTTGATAACCATAGACATTGTTTTCTTCGTCAATTTCCGTAATCTCATTCTTACTATAGGTTATATTACTTCTGGCAGTTAAATTCACTTCCCCTACTTTCTGGTTATATAATAGACGACCATCAAAACCGCTGGATTTTACCGCACCCACATTGGCACTAGGAACGGATTCCAATCCCACGAGAGCAGGCAAATAATTTCGAGCCATATAAATGCCCGTACGTTTTTCATTAAAGAAATCCAGGTTGGCAATAATTTTATCCTTAAAGAGTGCCAAATCAAATCCTAAGTTCCTTTTCGTCGCTATTTCCCACGTCACATTTGGGGAGGCCACCTGGCTATATTTAATTGCCTGATACGATCGAATAAACCCATAATCGGCCCAGTCATATCCACCATCAACTTCCGAGATCGTCGATAAATAAGGGAATCGTGCTCCTCCGGCCAATTGGTCGTTACCCACTCTTCCCCAAGAATAGCGGACCTTAAACATATTCATCCAGGAGATATTATCCTTCACAAAAGGTTCCTCCCCAATATTCCATGCCCCTGAAACAGCCGGGAAAAAACCATATTGCCTCCCCGGAGCAAAGTTTTCCGAGCCATTATAACCAAAATTAAAATCGGCGATATAACGTGATTTCCAATTGTAGGTAACCCGTCCCGCTAAGGCCTGATTCCTTCTTGCGATTCCATTTTTAATATCATCGCCAAGATTGACGGTTCGAACGAGTGCATCGCGCGTAAAACGGGCAACAGCACCAATATTATGGTTCCCTATACTTCGGTCATAGTTGAACATCATATCGTAAAATTCGCGACGGTCACCACTAGCGCTACTTTCCTGAAATAACTCACGCGGATCGGAAATATGAGTAAATATTAAATTTCCATTTTCATCCCGGGCGCGCTCTGCCCGCCATTGCTCCGGCCATTTTCGGCGGTAAATATTATTATCATTATTTGTGTCGTAACCAATAATACCTCTAAAACGTAACCCTTTGGTTATAAAATCAAAATTTTGTTCGATGGAAATATTCGTCTGTATCTTATTTTGCCAATTTTCATTGTACCCTGTCTGTGTGGCCACGACCCAGGGATTGGTCTGATTGCCGGTTCCAATGGCAGGAACATATCCATTTGAGTATAGTACTGGTGTCCGAATTGGTGAGTAACCAAATAACACTCCCCAAAAATCATTATCTCCCAAGCCGGGGCTATTTCTTTTATTGAGCGAACCAGCAACACCGATTTTTAACACCGTGCTTTTGGTCACATTAATATCTGTATTCAACCGATAATTATATCTTTTGTAGTTCGCATTTGTATTGTAGTCATTCCGCAATGTTTCGTCGGTTTTATACATACCACCTTCATCGATATAACTTCCGGACAAAAAATAACGCGCAGTAGCTCCACCGCCGGTCATATTGAGATTAGCACGGTAAGTCATTGCGCCATCTTTTAGCAAGAGGTCTTTCCAGTTGACATTCGGATAAAGGTCTGGATCCAATCCTAAACGTAAGATTTCCAGTTCCTCGGGTTGATAAATGGGTTCAAAATTCCGTGTAATACGTGCCTCGTTCAATAAATTGGCATAGCTAACACCATCTTCAAATTCAGGGGTAATCGTGCGGGTATTGTAAATATTCTCATCTTTGAAGTTGATACTAATTTTACCGTCTTTACCACGCTTGGTTGTGATTAAGATAACGCCATTTGCTCCTTTGGAACCATAAATCGCGGTCACGGCTGCATCCTTAAGGATATTAATGGTTTCGATATCTTCAATATTGATATCATTAATATCACGTTCAATATTATCGACCAAAATAAGCGCTGAGGCTCCTCCACCAAAGGTAGAAATACCGCGGATCCAGAACTCAGTAATATTCTTTCCGGGCTGGCCCGACTGCATCATCCCCAAGACCCCGGGCGCATTTCCGATCAGCGCGTTGCTTATGCTCGATGTCGGATTCCCTTTCATCGTACTCAGATCCACACTACTGGTTGCAGCAGTCGATGTGAGCGTCCGTTGCGTACCGGTACCCGTTACGACGACTTCATCTAACACGCTGGTCTCCGACTCTTTCAATGTCACATTAATAGAATGGACATCTTTAACAAGAATCTCTTGTTTTTGATATCCGACAGAGGAGAAGACTAGCGTTTTGTAGCGTTCGACCTTTATCTTATAATGCCCCTTATTGTCCGTCGTTGTGCCTAGACCGGGTGCGTCTTTCACAGAAATACTGACCCCTATCAATGGAATTTTTTGAGGATCAACAACAACTCCGGTTACTTCCACAATATCCTGTGCCAACGCACTGAAGGTGATACCGAGAAGCAACATACAGGTTAATACTATTTTATTCATCATTTTATGCTAGGTTAATCTTGGTCATTTTCATCCATTTCTTCCAATGCTATTTTGCGGATTCGTCTATTCTCGCGATCCCCGATATAAAAAGCACCTTCTTTTTCATTATAGGCGATGCCCGATGGGCGGTCAAAACGGGCTTCTTCGCGCAGGTCTCCGTTGACATAACCATAGGGATTGCTATTGAGACTTGAACTTCCCCTGCCGGCAAAAGTTGTCACAGCACCTTCCGGTGTGAGTACACGGATCGCATGATTCATCATGTCTGTAAAATAAAAATCATATACGTCTGGCTTACCGGCATCCACATATGCCTGATTTTTGACGAATACCCCTTGATAAGGCTGATTGACCCTTGCCGAAGACCCGACTCCATCTTTATAACCAGATTCCCGTACTTTGCCACAGATAAGATAGGGTTGGTTGAATCGCTTTTTTTCCCAATTGTAATCGGCCCGCATAATATATCCTTGATTGATGACCAAGATATAGGCATAATTTCCACTTGGATGGATCAGCGCCCGATATTCCCACTGCGGATCCTGGATTACATATAAGAACTCTGATTTAGTCGTTTTATCTATAAAATATTGATTCAGGTCGAAACGGTAAAATTCGCCTTTTGCATAGCTATTGAAGTACATTTCACCATTGACCGGGTGGATAGATGCCCCATTGCATTGCTTGCTTTTTGTCAGTACTTCTTTATCCAAAAAATTCCTTGCCCGGGAAAACAATAAGGTAGACTCATCATTTTCACCTCCCCTGTCTTGCGCTACAATCATATATTTCCCATCCAGTGAAAAGTCAACGCTTCGCGGTCGACTGAAATCTGAGCGTTTTTTGGTGATTGTACTGTCCTCGAAATTAATCAGGTAAAGACCGTTATTTTCATCGAATGTAACCCACAAGTGTTTTGGGTTAAGCGGATCAAACCTCATGAACGACGACAGCCAAAAACCGCTGGCCATCTTGTTTTCATCCGCATCTTTAAACTTACCGTCTTTCCAGGGCTCATCACCACGTGCATTTCTATAACCAGCCAAGGTTGACACAACCAGTTTGCGTTGATAGTCAAAAAGCGCTTCTGCTTTGCCGACAACAGGTTTTTCGTCGCCGCCCACACGCACTTCAATATCTCCTTTAAAAGCCTGTTTGGGCACCAGACAATAAAGTGACTCACCCAAAACATTGATTACTATAGCTTTTTTCCCGCCGATAAAGACTTCTACATTTTTTGGATCATTGCCAAAATTCTTCCCATAGATTACTAGCCGTTGCCCCATTCCGCCTGCTTTGGGTGCAAAGTCGGAGACCACAACAGGTTTAGATGGATCGAAAGGTGCTGCCTCACCGCCAATCTCAGGTGTATCATTTTTGCATGCCCAGAGTCCAAGCATGAGTAGCATAAAAACCCAAAGCCTGCTACGGAGGCGCTGCCTTCCGTGGGCTACTTGTTTTGTTCTCATAAGGTATTATTCGGTTATAATTTGTTCTTAATACTGCCTTCTACATATGCCTAAACGAACAGGTCCTTGACCTGTTCACTTCAGCATTCTTTATTTAAAAGCATCTGGTTTTAACTCCTTTCTAAAGGTCAATTTCAGGACGAACGGATCGACACCCGCCCTACGCTCTTGCAAGTTGTTTGAATTGATTTCCACATAATTGATTATTTTATAAAAGCTAAATGGTATTAGCTTATTTTTACTAAAAAAAAGACATGACGTCCTGTTAAAATCATTTTTACTAATTCTATTTCGTTTATTGGGCTGCTAGGCCAGAAGATAAACGTTGATTATTATAATTTACGTTTTCAAATACTTCTCTTAGGAACTGCGTTATATAATTGATTATCCAAAATTAGAGAACGTAAAATTTTTGAGACTAACGATTTTTCTCAATAGTCTGCTATTTTGTATCAAAGGAGGAAAAATAAAACTACTGTGGATGAATTGATTATGAATGGGGCTTTCTAACGGCAAACACCATAAGGCAAAAAAGCCTGCAAATTGAATATTTGCAGGCTTTTTTGCCTTTTAGATGTGTAGCCCGTAGGGGAATCGAACCCCTGTTTCAAGAATGAAAATCTTGCGTCCTAACCCCTAGACGAACGGGCCTTTTATGAGCTCCAGAAGCTTTTATTGCTTTTGGAGCTGCAAATATAGATTTTAAAATCAGAATTGCAAAAAATAATTTCGAATATTTTTTAGATCAGATCGAAGCCGATGTCCCGTCTGAAATATTTGCCTTCAAAATAGATCCTTCCGGCATCTGCTGTAGCTTGCTGTAACGCCTCGAAAAGCGTGTTCTGCAAGGTTGTTACTGCGATGACCCTTCCTCCGGCTGTGACGACTTTTCCGTCCTGCTCTTTCGTACCGGCATGAAATACGAGAGACTCTTTTACATTTTCTATATTGGTGATTTCCTTGCTGGACTCATACGCTCCCGGATAGCCGCCTGCGACCAGCATGACTGTCACGGCTGTCTTCGGTGAAACAGTAAAAGAACGTTGCTCGAGGTTGCCCTGTGCTACGCCCTCCAGAAGATCCAAGAGGTCAGACTCGATGCGTGGCAACACAGATTCGGTCTCAGGATCTCCCATACGAACATTGTACTCAATAACATATGGATCCCCACCCACATTCATTAAACCGATGAAAATAAAACCTTTGTAAGGAATGCCGTCTTTTTTCAGCCCTTCGACTGTAGGTTTGATAATACGTTCTTCGACCTTGTTCAAAAAAATATCATCTGCAAAAGGAACTGGAGAGATGGAACCCATTCCACCTGTATTCAAACCGGTATCACCCTCACCAATGCGCTTGTAATCTTTAGCTGATGGTAACACTTTATATGAATTTCCATCCGTAAGCACAAATACGGAAAGTTCAATCCCTTTTAGAAACTCTTCCACTACAACGACACGGCTCGCATCGCCAAATTTGGCCTCTGCGATCATCGCTTTCAGTTCTGCCTTGGCATCCTCAAGTGTTTCACAGATCAATACGCCCTTACCAGCTGCCAGACCATCTGCTTTTAATACGATGGGCAGCTTCTGACCTTCGAGGTACAACAATCCCTCATCCAACGACGCCGCATCAAACGACCGTGACGCTGCTGTAGGGATTCCATGGCGATCCATGAACTGTTTTGAAAAATCTTTTGACCCTTCTAGTTGCGCTCCCTCCTGCTGCGGGCCGATCACCGGAATATGTTTTATATCGTCCCGGTTTAAAAAATAGTCATGAATACCTTTAACCAGAGGCTCTTCGGGGCCCACAACAACCATCGTGATGTCTTTTTCGAGCACAAAGGAAGCGATAGCTTCAAAATCTGTAACCTTTATATTTACGTTTTCCCCATAGGCGCCAGTACCCGCGTTACCGGGCGCAATAAACAGCTGATCTAAACGTGGACTTTTCGACAATGTATAGGCGAAGGCGGACTCACGGCCTCCCGAACCGATGATAAGGATTTTCATAGCACAAATATATTTTTTTTATATTAATTTTCAGCCATCAGCGGACCTTAAAAACACATTTTAAATTTGTATCCGTGAGCAAGCCGGCTTCCGGTGCTGCTAATACTCTGCCACGATATAATATTTTGATTTATAAGTTGATTAAAGAAAAAATATTTTCTAATTTACCAGAAACATTTAGTCATATGTATGCCAAAATACTGTTATTAATCAATTGCCTGGTATTCCCCTTACTGACTTTTGCTCAGATTGATCAGACGCTGCAGAAACTGGATTCTTACCGTGCACATCATCCCGTCGAAAAAATCTACCTGCATCTGGATAAGAATGATTACACGGCAGGTGAAAATATCTGGTTTAAACTGTATTGTACGATCGCCCCGTTCAATTACCTCAGCAACAACAGCAAGATCGCTAACATCGAATTGATCTCACCGTCAAATACCATCGTCAAAAGCATTAAAATACCCGTCACGCTAGGACTTGGGATCGGCGACTTCAATCTACCGGATACACTCATTGAAGGAGCCTACCGAATCAGAGCATACACACAGTGGATGCAAAATGACTCCACTTCCAATTTTTACGAACGTGTCGTCCCGATTACCAATGGAAGGTCGGACAACATCGTTACGCAGAGTACACTTGTCAACGATGGTCCGGAGAGATTCTTTCAGATCAGGATGAAGACTTTCCAAGGGGCGCCCCTTTTAAACAACAATGTGCAGTACACATTAAAGCAGGAAGGTAAAAAAGAGCGAACCGGAAGGCTAAAATCCGACGAAAACGGAACCATATCGCTTGAATTAAAAGATGACTTTAAAGGTGGCCTACTGTCTTTGCACTTTCTCTCCTCAGACAAACGACGGATATTAAAGAGCTTTAGAATCCCCGATCCCACTCGGCAGAACAGTATCCAGATATTTCCGGAAAGTGGTGAACTGGTCAACAATATATTATGTAAAACTGGCTTCAAAGTGCTTTCCCCGACAGGCCTTGGACTTAAAGCTAAAATAAAAATATTGGAAGACAATCTGACTCCACTGATGGAATTTGAAACAAATCCGCTCGGTATGGGCAGTATACCGCTGATCCTGAATGCGGAAAAAAAATACATCGCGACTGCAACCTTTGAAGACGGCAGCTCGGTAAGTGCCTCCATACCGCCCATAGCAGCTTCGGGTTATGCGCTTACAGTTAACTCAGGCCTCAAAGACAAAATCGTAACGCAGCTGTCGGCGACTGCGGACCTCGTCAATGGCCAGGAGATGTATCTGATTGCACAGTACAATGGTCTGGTACTCCATGCTGCTAAACAAAAGTTAAATCACGGTGAGATCTTGTTCAATATTCCAAAGAAAGAACTTCCTTCAGGAGTACTCCAGCTATCCATTCTCAATGCACAACTGGTTCCGGTTATCGAAAGGCTTGTATTTAACTACAACGCCGCAAAAACAATGCTGCCGATTGCTGTACAGTTAAACAAACCGGCATTCGGCACACGTGACCATGTCCTTGCCAGTCTCACCGTTCATGAAGGCAGCAGTGATACCTCAAAAATAGCCGCGCTTTCGGCATCTGTTGTTAACCTGACAAAAATCGATACCCTTACAGGTCTTCATTACTCCTCCATCGTTTCGGAACTTTTGTTAAAATCGGATCTTCGGGGCTTCATTGAACGCCCCAACTACTACTTTGCGGATTTAAATAACGTCAAGCTGGATGAGCTCGACAACCTCATGTTCATTCAGGGGTGGCGAAAACTTGACTGGAAACACTATCTTGACAGCACCCAAAAGCAGTATCCTCCCGAAAAGGGACTTACCGTTTCAGGCACCGTGAAGAAAACGGGTAGGAAAGCCGTTGTACCGGGTGCCACGGTTACCTTGATACCTACCAGCAATATGATGCTGAGCATCGATACCCTAACCAACGAAGAAGGCAAATTTGCCTTTGACGAGCTGCTATTTGCAGACAGCGTCAAATTTATTGTGACAGGCAAGGGTAAAAAGGAAAAAAATAGAGTGGATATCGTTGTCGATGAACCGGTGATCCCACGAATTGAAGGGAGCAAAGACGACCCCTTGATGACCAATGATATCAATACTGAATTGATCAGCCAGCTTAAAAACAACCAGCAGTTTTTAGCAGAACTGGAGGCCGCGGGCATTATCCAGAAAAGCATTGTACTCGAAGAGGTCCAGATCAGCCGAACGAGAGTTAACAAGGCTGATAAGAACTCTAGAAATTTAAATGGTCCCGGCAATGCGGATCAGGTCATCACGGCAGAGGAATTGTCGACTTGTACGACCTTGGAACAATGTCTTGCCGGTAGGCTTGTAGGTGTGATGTTTCGAAATGGAGTACCCTATAGCACGCGATCGATGGGACTAAACGGTGGAAGCCCCATGCAGGTCGTTTTGGATGGCATGTACATTGAGGCGGAGCAGATCAGCATGATCAATGTCCAGGATGTCGCCAGCATTGAAGTACTACGTACTGCCAGCACCACGGCAATTTATGGGTCCTATGGCGGCAATGGTGTCCTGGTCATCACGACCAAATCGGGCGACGCCGTATTATCATCCTATACGCCGACAGGGATTGTTACAATTGTACCCAAAGGGCTACATGTAAACCGCAACTTTTTCAAACCACAGTATGATGCCACGCAAAAACAAGCACTTAAACGCGATCTGAGAACTACTATTGCCTGGGAGCCCAATCTCATCACCGATAAAAATGGAAAAACACAATTCGATTTTTTCACCGCCGACGAACCCGGAACATACAAGATCACAATCGAAGGAGTAGATATGGAAGGAAAAATTGGCCATCAGGAACACTTAATAGAAGTAAAACCACAATAGTGCAACAAACAAACCGTTATAATTATATACTGCTGCGTATGGAACATATAAAAACCAAAATAGAAGACCGCATCTTAAGTATTTTCCTGGACCGTGGAAAGTCCAATGCAATCGACACCTTGTTGCTGAAAGAACTTATTGTCACACTGGAAACCGCCCAGGACAACGACAGCGTGCAAGGGATCATCCTGATCGGAAAAGAGAACTTTTTTAGTGCCGGGCTTGACCTGATCACCCTATACAACTATAATGAAGAGCAGATCAGCGAATTCTGGATACTTTTTATGGAGACCACCACACTTCTAGCTGCTTTTCCGAAGCCAATTGTGGCCGCTATATCTGGCCATAGTCCCGCAGGGGGCTGCGTATTGGCGCTATGCTGCGACTATCGGATTATGGCCGAAGGCAACTTTGTCATTGGCCTCAACGAAATACCTGTCGGCCTGATTGTCCCCGAAAGCATCTTTCTGCTCTATGCATTCTGGATCGGAAAACGCCATGCTTACCAAAACTTACTTGAAGGAAAACTGTTATCTCCTGTGGAAGCAAAAGCACAGGGTTTAGTAGACGAGGTTGTTCCTGCGAATGTCCTCTTTAATACGGCGACAAAGAAAATAAAGCAGATCACGCAATTAAATCAGTCCACCTGGCAAACCTCAAAACTAAACTTCAGAAAGGAAATAATTCTTAAATTGCGCGAAAATAGAGACGAAACCATACAGCGGATTCTGGAGCAATGGTGGTTGCCCGCTACACGCGCGATTTTAAAATCCATTATCGAGAATCTGGCGTCAAAAAATACGATCAAATAAATAAACACAACATGAGAAAACTCCTTTTCTTTGTTCTTATCGCCCTTTCGGCCGGAATAACGTCCTGCAGAAATAATAAAAAAGAAGACAAAGCGATACGCATTGCCCAGGATTCCATCCCCTTGGATACGGTGAGCAAGCCCGATACCCTACAAAAGGAGCCTAAGAAAGAGGACATAGAGACAGTAGAAGAGGTACTCGAAAACATAGCGAAGGCCTACACCGAACAGGATGGTAAAACCATCAACAACTACATTCATCCCAAGTTGGGCATATATATCATTTATCGTCCGGGCGCTCTGGATTCGTATGTCCATCAAAACAGCTTTAGCTTTTCCAAGCCGGTACCTGAGTACCATTCTTACGAAAAATTAAGCTATAAAGGGCCATTAAAATCGGGCAAACTCCCTGCGTTTGATTGCGGAACAATGAAATGGGACAAATCGGGCTTCTATTATGACAAGAAAAGCCGGCCGAACGAACTTTCACAGACGGCGAGATTTATGAACGAAATTTTGGATGCAAAAATTAGCAGCAGCGAATTGCAGCGCCTAAAAAATATGGAAGCCCGAAGCTACCGCGCCATCATGACCTCCAGCGACACGGAAGAGCCCTTGGTATTTCACGTCACGAAAGAGGGAGGAAAGTGGTATATCACGGTCATCGACCGTGCATATGCCGGTTGTGACGCTTAAAAGATTTTTTTACATTTAGCCTTATTTTAACACGTAATGGGAAATTTAGATAAAGAGATACAACAGAAGGTCGAGAGTTGGTTAACCTCAAGCTACGATGAAGAAACACGCGCTGCTGTTCAAAAGCTGATCGATGAAGAGGCTGAGACAGAACTTATTGATTCATTTTACAAAGATCTTGAATTTGGAACGGGCGGCCTACGGGGCATTATGGGCGTAGGATCCAACCGCATGAACAAATACACGATCGGCAAAGCGACACAGGGGCTTGCCAATTACCTGAGGAAGCAATTTCCGGATCAGGATATCAAGGTCGCCGTATCGTATGACAGCCGCAACAATTCACAGGCTTTTGGCCAGCTCGTGGCTCAGGTATTTGCCGCCAACGGCATCAGGGTCTATCTCTTCAATGAGCTTCGCCCCACGCCGATGCTGTCCTTTGCTATCCGTCATTTCGGATGCCAGAGCGGAGTCATGCTGACGGCTTCCCATAATCCGAAGGAATACAATGGATATAAAGCTTACTGGAGCGACGGCTGTCAGCTCACTGCACCTCATGATAAAAATGTAATCGACGAAGTGAATGCGATTGCTTCGGTTAAGGATATTAAATTCGAGGGCAATACGCAGAATATTGTGCCAGTTGGCGAAGAGATCGATCAGATCTACATCGACGCCAATAAAGCGCTGAGCATCCATCCGGAGGCTGTGGCTGAGCAGAAAGACCTAAAAATCGTCTATTCGTCGATCCATGGTACAGGGATCACGATTGTACCCAAAATGCTTGCTTCCTGGGGTTTTGAAAACGTTACGGTCGTCAGCGAGCAGGCTACACCGGACGGCAATTTTCCGACCGTGATCTATCCCAATCCGGAAGAAGAGGATGCCATGGCGATGGCGACAAAGAAAGGGGAAGAAATCGATGCCGACCTTGTGCTGGCCACCGACCCGGATGCAGACCGGGTGGGCATTGCTGTCAAAAACAGCGCGGGACAATTCCAGCTGCTCAACGGCAATCAGATCGGCAGCCTGCTGATCTACTATGTACTGAGTACAAAAAGTGAGTTAAAACAGCTGGGCCAAAATCCGTATATCGTCAAAACTATCGTAACGAGCAACCTGCAGGCCGACATCGCTGACCATTATGGTGTGACACATTACGAAACCCTCACAGGCTTTAAATACATAGGCGAACTGATCACCGAGCTGGGGGATTCGGCCCAGTATCTGGCCGGCGGCGAAGAAAGCTACGGTTACCTCGTGGGCGACCTTGTCCGTGACAAAGACGCACCTAATTCATGTGCTTTTCTGGCTGAAATGACCGCTTATTTCAAATCTCAGGGCAAAACAGTTTATCAAGTGCTCCTGGATATCTACAAACAGTTTGGCTGCTACCAGGAGAAACTGATTTCCCTGACCAAAAAGGGTAAAGCGGGTGCGGAGGAAATTCAGGCCATGATGGCGGGTCTACGCCGCAATCTGCCGACCGCACTGGGCGGAGTTGAGGTAAAGGAAATCCGCGATTATCAGCTTTCGCAGACCACCGACATGAAAACAGGCAAAAAAACTGGGATCACACTGCCCAAGTCCGATGTGCTGCAGTTCATCACCGTCGATGGCGACGTAATATCGGCCCGGCCGTCGGGTACAGAGCCCAAAATCAAATTTTACTGTTCTGTCAAAGAGCAGCTGAACGACACAGCGGAGTATCCTGAGCTGCAGCAGGTGCTGGAAGAAAAAGTAGACCGTATGATGAAAGATATTATAGGATGATGGAAAAGTGGAAATTACTTTCTTCGGAGTACATCTGCAAGGAACCTTGGGCCACCTTACGGAAGGATACCTGTGAACTGCCCGATGGTAGGATCAATGATCATTATTATGTCCTTGAATATCCGGACTGGGTGAATATGGTCGGCATCACGGAGCAGAATGAACTACTGGTGATCAAGCAGTACCGTCATGGTGCTGGTATGCTATCACTGGAAATCCCCGCAGGTACGATGGAACCCGGCGAAAATCCTGTGGATGCCGCAATCCGTGAAATGCTGGAAGAGACTGGTTATGCATTTGATCATATAGAGGAGATCGCAACGCTCTATGCCAATCCGGCGACGAGCGGAAATGTGACGTACACTTACCTGATGACCGGTGGACGAAAAGTGCAGGAACAGGCATTGGATGATCATGAGGAGATCGACGTGTATCTTGTCCCCCTTCCAGAAGCAAAAAAAATGCTTCTGGACAACAAATTCAGTCAGGCTCTACATAGTAGCGCTTTATTCTACGCTTTTAATAAATTAGGCTTGTTTTAGAACAAGCCTAATTTTATTCTGTTTTTAGCTTTCATACTTTTAATTTTCACTAGCCTGCTGATTTTTGTACCTTTGTAACATGGCAAGAGAAATTTTTGAAACCAAGCGAAAGGCCCTAAAAATAAATCTAAACCCAGAGATTTATGGGACGTTTGCAGAGATCGGTGCGGGACAGGAAGTCGCACGTAACTTTTTCAACGCAGGGGCTGCTTCAGGCACAATCGCTAAAACCATGTCTGCCTACGACATGGCATTCAGTGATGCAATATATGGTGAAGAAGAAGATGGAAGGTACGTGAGCAGAACGCGGCTGACAAAGATGCTTTCGCACGAATTCAATCTCCTCACCGAACGGTTACATGGTGACAAATACTGCAATAAAAAATTCTTTGCCTTTGCGGATACAGTGACCACGCTCAATTTTACCAAGACCAATGAGCCGCACGGCTGGATCGGCCTTCGTTTTCAGCACGAAGTCGGCGGTCCTACTAACGATATCATCGTCCATGTAAGGCTGCTGGACAGTGATAATCAGTTACAGCAAAAAGTACTGGGAATTATTGGTGTTAACTTACTGTTTGCCGCATACTATTATGCCGACAATGTACAGACCATGATTGAATCGTTGGTCGACAATCTATCCATAGGATCTGTCGAAATCGATTTGGTCAAGTTGAGCGGACCTCTTTTTGAAAATGTCAATCAGCGGCTTATCAATCTTTATCTCATTGCCAAGGGATTTGCGAAAGCTGCGATCTTTCAGCCCGATGGAAAAGCCGTGCAGATCAAAGATTTTCTGTACAAAAAGAACATCATCCTACTACGGACAAAATATCGCCAAAAATCGCTGCCCAACTTTGATCTCTTCAACCTTGCTGTCGAACAGTTTAAAAAAAATACGGGGGCCACAGATGCCGACACGATTGTATTGATCGAGGTACTGATGGGAAACCTACTGGAAGATACACATGAGATTACCGATGCGGACCTGCAGGAATTTGCTTCCCGGGCAGATGAATTATGCGCAACAGGAAACAATATTATTGTCAGCAACTTTCGTAGGAACAATCACCTTGCTGAATTCATCAGCAACTTTAAACCAAAAAATATCGGCATCGCAACCAACGTTTACAACTTAAAAAATATTTTTAATTCCGATAACTATAACAAGGAACTGTATACCAATGAACTCCTGTCTTATATTTCGGGTATGTTCAATAAAAATGTGAAGCTTTACGCTTACCCTTATTTATTGAAAAAAGAAAACAAAATTATCACGACGCAAAATATGCCGGTTTCGGAAGAGGCAAAGCCGTTGTTTGAGTTCTTAATCAAAAACGGTTATATTATCGATATTGAAAATTACGATGAGAAATTTGTAAAAACCGTTTAAGACGTCTATCGCAAATATTAGGAATGATAGCCCAATTTTTCGAAAATTGGGCTATTTTTGTTATTTTGAGCCTATGAAGCAGGACAATGTCATATTGGTCGACCACGAGGATACGATGATCGGAAGCATGGAAAAGTACGAGGCGCACGAAAAAGGTCTGTTACATCGTGCGTTCAGTGTTTTCTTATTTAACGACCATGATGAGCTTCTTCTACAGCAACGCGCACTCGACAAATACCATTGCGGCGGCTTGTGGACCAATAGCTGCTGTTCGCATCAGCGCCTGGGTGAAACAAATTTAGAGGCAGCCAAAAGGCGCCTGCAGGAAGAACTTCGGATAGAAGCATCTGACTTACGCGATGTCTTTTCCTTTGTCTATCGAGCGGAATTTGAAAACGGCCTCACCGAACACGAATTTGATCATGTGCTTTTAGGTAAATTCACTGGCACACCAAGCTTTAACCCTGCCGAAGTCGCTGCCGTCCGCTATCTGGACCAAAAAAGCATTGATCGTGAAATCAGCCTCCAGCCCAGCCACTTTACGCCTTGGTTCAAATTGATCTACAAGCGCGCGTTTGACCAGTATATTACGCGATATAAATAATTAATTATCTGCAAACTGCCTTGTAAAACCGCTTGGGCCTGCTCCTATAAAAAATTCAAAACTATTTATTATAAAAACTTTTTATAGATCGAATACAAAATCTTAAGATCATTTTCGTTCAAAAAAGCCGTATTTACATCCGTTTGGATATAGTGTATTTTAAATGCTTTGATGGCTGCATCCAGATTGCTGACGTCGTAACCAATTATGCGTAACGCCATCTTGGGGTTAAAATCCACCGGCGGTGTTTCCAAAAACTCCTCGTACCAGTAACCGAACCCTTGATCTGCAAGCTTTTTCCATGGGAATCGTGATGGATCATTTTTACGGGTCGGAGCCAAATCCATATGGCCGATAAAGTTGGCCTGCGGAATCCTATATGTATTTTTTAAGTAGGTCAGCAATTGGATCAACGCATTGATTTGCACGTCTGTCCAAGGATCCGTAGTACCATTATTATCCAGTTCGATACCAATAGAGGAGGAATTTAAATCGGTATCATTTCCCCATTTGCCGAGACCGGCATGATGTGCCCGGTAAAGATCATTGACCATCTGCACGACCTTTCCATCTCGTCCCACGACATAATGGGAGCTCACACCTGCTTTTGCCGAATGGAACGTACGAATAGTCTGACCCATGGAGTCCTGGGCAGTATGATGGATCACGACAAAATTAGGCTTCCGGATGCCGAAGTTAATCGAAGCGATCCACTGCTGATCGTTTACATTTACTTTTTCTAACTGCCCCGTTACGGGAGACTGGCGATACAACTTAGAAAAAGTCTTTGCCTGCTGCTTGTATATCTTTTCGGTCTTGGCATACTTGCCGCCTGCGCAGGAGGTCATCAATGCTACTGCGGCTATAAGGCTGAATCTTGCTGTTATATTCATTTATTTAAATTTGCTTTCCAAGCGTATTGGAATGATCGTTTCATTTTCACGGACATCACTGTGCGAATAAATCCGACAGCATCAACTTTAGCCTGTCCACGGTTCACATACACCCAAACTAGCCTCTATAGTGTTACCGATACTGTGAATAGAGCGGTGATGTCATCTTCTACTGAACAAATGTAAATACATCATTCTGATGGCTCCGGCGTGTTTCCGAACAAATATACTCCCAAAATCCCATATACCCCATAATGTAGCTTAAATTGATACAATCGCCATATCAGACCGGTATTGATGTATTGGGTGTACGCAGAAACGAACGTGAATAAAAGGATGCGCCTAAGTGTATGGTATCAGGAGTCAGAGCGACGAATAACAGAAGAGTTACGAAACAAAAAGGGCTGCCAAAAATATTGGCAGCCCGCAGTTTCTATTTATGCAGGACCTTATGCCTCAGCATATTCTTCAATAGAGGGACAGGAACAAATTAATGTGCGGTCTCCCTGTGAATCATTGACACGGCCAACAGAAGGCCAGAATTTACGCTCTTTGACATACTCCAGTGGATACGCAGCTGTCTGACGGCTGTAGGGTCTATCCCACTCATCGGCAGTCACCACCGCAGCGGTATGAGGCGCATGCTTCAGCACGTTATTTGCTTTATCAGCTTCTCCGGCTTCCACCGCAGCAATTTCCTGACGAATGGCAATCAGCGCATCACAGAAACGGTCCAGTTCGGCCTTCGATTCAGATTCTGTCGGTTCTACCATCAGAGTTCCAGCAACAGGGAAAGATACCGTCGGTGCATGGAATCCGTAATCCATCAAACGTTTAGCAATATCCGCCACTTCGATACCTGCATTTTTAAAGCCCCTGCAATCCAAGATCATTTCGTGTGCGCAACGGCCATTGCTGCCCGAATAAAGTACAGGATAAGCATTTTCAAGACGTGCCTTTATGTAGTTAGCGTTCATGATCGCTGTCTTGGTCGCATTGGTCAGCCCTTCACCGCCCATCATGGAAATATAAGCGTGTGAAATAACCAAGATCGATGCCGAGCCAAATGGTGCGGCTGATACGGCTGTGATACCTTCCTCTCCAGAAGTAGAGACAACTTCATGGTTGGGTAGGAAAGGTACAAGATGTTTAGCTACACCGATAGGTCCCATGCCCGGACCTCCACCACCATGCGGAATACAGAATGTTTTATGGAGGTTGAGGTGACAAACATCGGCTCCGATATGACCCGGACTGGTCAATCCAACCTGTGCATTCATATTCGCACCGTCCATATATACCTGACCACCATTTGCATGGATAATTTCACAGACCTCAATGATAGACTCTTCAAATACCCCGTGCGTAGATGGGTAAGTTACCATCAATGAATTCAAGTGAGCAGCATGTTCTTCTGCCTTCGCTTTTAAATCCGGAATATCAATATTCCCAAGTTCATCACATTTCACGACGACGACTTTAAGACCAGCCATTGATGCCGAAGCAGGATTGGTACCATGAGCCGAAGCAGGGATCAGACAGATATTACGATCGTGATCCCCACGGCTTTCGTGATACGCGCGTATCACCATCAACCCCGTATACTCACCCTGTGCACCCGAATTTGGCTGAAAACTCATCTTCGCAAATCCAGTGATTTCGGACAACCAGTCGTTCAGTTCACCGATCATCTGCATATAACCTGAGGTCTGATCCGCAGGAGCAAATGGATGCAACCCGCCAAATCTTGCCCAGGTCACGGGGATCATTTCAGCGGTCGCATTCAACTTCATCGTACAGGACCCCAACGGAATCATGGAGTGGCAAAGAGACAGATCTTTGGCCTCCAATGACTTGATATAACGCAACATTTCGTGCTCTGAATGGTAGCTATTAAAGTTTGGATGCGTTAAGTAGGCAGACGTACGAACTAGCTCGGTTGGGATCGCTGAAGTTACCTGTTGTTCTAAAGTGTCAAAATCTACATCGTTCAAGGTCTTACCCTGAATTTTTGCAAATACTTTGACAATTGTTTTAATATCCTCATAAGTGGTTGTTTCGTCAATGGAAACAGAAACCTGTGACCTCTTATAATAGAAATTCAGTTCATTGTTTAACGCTTCTGACTTCAATGCGCCGGCATGTGCGCCTAAGTCTACACGCAGTGTATCAAAATAAGCGTTATTCAACTGTGTATATCCAAGCGCTTGTAGGGCTTGATCCAGCAGGTTGGCCAATGCATGGATGCGGGATGCAATATTCTTGATTCCTTCAGGCCCATGATAGACTGCATAGAACGAAGCCATAATAGCCAATAGCGCCTGCGCCGTACAAATATTGGACGAAGCTTTATCGCGACGGATGTGCTGTTCGCGCGTTTGAAGTGCCATACGCAATGCATATTTACCATTCGAATCGGACGTTACTCCAATGATACGGCCAGGGATATTACGTTTAAAACTATCCCGAGTCGCAAAAAATGCTGCATGAGGACCACCAAAGCCCATCGGTACACCAAAGCGTTGCGAGTTACCTACAACCACATCGGCACCCCATTCTCCCGGAGGAGTCAACAAAGCTAAACTCATGAGGTCAGCAGCTGCACAGACCGTTATATTTTTAGCGTGAGCGGCTTCAGTAAATGATTTATAATCGAAAATGGTACCGTCTGCGGCCGGATATTGAACAAATGCGGCAAAGACATCATCGGTCAATGCTTCCTCGGAAATCGCAGTAATGTTTAGTTCTATACCAAAAGACAATGCCCGTGTTTTGAGCACATCAATCGTCTGGGTAAATGTATTCTCAGAAACCAGGAAGACATTGGCGTCTTTATTTTTTCTAGCCGAGTATAACATAAACATGGCTTCTGCCGCTGCTGTAGCTTCGTCCAAAAGGGATGCGTTTGCGATCTCCAGTCCTGTAAAATCAGAAATAACGGTCTGAAAATTTAACAATGCCTGCAGACGACCTTGTGCAATCTCCGCCTGATAAGGTGTATACTGCGTGTACCATCCGGGGTTTTCAAATACGTTGCGCTGAATAACACCGGGAAGGATGACGTCGTAATAACCTTGGCCGATAAAAGATTTGAAAACTTTATTTTTCTCCGCGATCTCTGCAATGCGCTTTAAATAAGCGACCTCGGATAACGCTTTTGGAAGATTTAAAGGTTTTGGAGCGCGGATTTGTGAAGGGACCGTTTGGTCAATTAGCTGGTCAATTGACGTTACGCCCAATTTGGCCAACATTTCATTCGCTTCAACTGGACTTGGGCCATTGTGGCGACTTTCGAATTTTTCTTGGAAGTGTATATTGCTCATGTGTGCAAAAAGTTAACGCTTATAGATAGTTAGCGACATAATAATTAGGTAATTAACTCTCTTATAAACAGTCGTTTTTTGGATGAGCAAAGATAGCAAAATAAATGGCTGAAAACGAAGCAAAAAAGTGGATAAAAAGTCAGTTTTATCGAAGGTTTAATATGCAATCGATTGTCCTTGGCGGATTAAAATTTCAATAAAAACAACCAAGAACTTGTGTCATTAAGAATATAACAACTAGCGGCTTCTTCATTTGATATATTGGCAAAAAACAAACCGATATACCCCTAATTTCTTAAGACCAAAATCTGTTCTAAATGATATTCTTTTTGCAAAGCGTCTGATTTTTCGATACATTAGTATAAGGACCAGCTGAAAGGGTGTCCCCGCTGCAATGCACTGCATTCCGAACTGAATACACAATATCGGTATAAAGCGCATAATTGCGAAATTACAGATCAGCAGCCCATGATACGGCAATAGGCGAATGAGATCATTTCTTTTATCAAATATAAACCAGCGAAGTAACGATTATAAATCATGAGAAAACAGGTAACAGACAGTGTGCTTTTAGTAAGACCCTCTGTCTTCCGTAAAAATGAGCAGACCGCAGTCAACAATTACTTTCAGAAAGACATCGAAAATTTAAGCGGTGAAGAATTAAACAAAGAGGCCCAGGGCGAGTTTGACAATTTGGTCAATGAGCTAAAATCACATGGAATTTTGGTCACCGTCATTCAGGACGATGAAAAATCAGAAAGTCCAGACAGTATATTTCCCAACAACATTGTATCCTTCCACCAGGACGGTAAGATTATTTTTTATCCGATGTTCGCTCCCAACCGCCGCAAAGAACATTTATTGGATTTCGAAGGTCCCTTAAAGCAGAATGGCTACTACGTCAAACTGATTAAAGACCTGAGTAACGCTGAGAATAACAAACAATATCTGGAGGGAACGGGCGCTCTTGTATTGGATCGTGCACATCGCGTCGCCTACTGTGCCCTTTCCGAACGGGCAGACCGCGAAATGCTGGAGGAATACTGCCGGACGGAAAACTATAGTCCTGTCGTCTTCCATGCCTACCAGACTGTCAATGGTCAGCGGCGTCCTATCTACCATACCAATGTAGTATTGGCTGTAGGAGAAGACTTTGCCATTTTGTGCCCTTCGGCCATCGACGATCCGGTAGAACGCGAAACATTGCTGAAAAAACTCAGGGAAACTGGAAAGGAAATCATCGAAATCAACGAGAATCAATTGGAGCACTTTGCAGCAAATTGCCTGCAGGTTAGAAATAAATACGGAAACCGCTTTATTGTGTTATCGGATAAGGCCCTGTCATCACTCACACTGTATCAAACGGCCCAATTGGAGAAACATGGTAAAATCATCCACCAAGATTTACATGTCATCGAAACCTGCGGTGGCGGTAGTGTACGCCACATGATGGCAGAAGTATTTCTACCCAAGGAGAAAAAGTGATGAAATACAGAGATTGCAGTTCCCGCCTACCTTCTTGCCAATAAGACCGTAACAAGTTAAGGATAAGTTCGGCCTGCTCGCGGTTTGAAAAAAACATGTAGCCACAGTGAAAAACACTAAAAAAGGTGGACTCATTGTAGACTCACTGTGTACTCACTGTACCTGGAGGGCGAACTTGGTAACTTGATACCCTATAAACTCGAAGCAGCAGGGAAGGGCGCCATGTAAAAAGCCACAGCTTTTTTCAATATCTTAAAGAAGAGAGAGACTCCCAAATCTTAAAATAAGGACCAAATGTGATTTTGGTCCTTATTTTAGTATACTTACTGAGCCAAACAGTATTGTTGGACTCAAATGCTAAATCTGTATGCAGCTCGTATGTTTTGCTAAAAAGAATAACGCAAACCCAGCTGGAACTGATAAGGATTGCCCGACCGCGAGATCACCCCTGTATTGGCAACACTATAGTTGAATTGCTGTAATGCTGTGTCAAATTGAGGAAGGGCATTGCCATCCGCATCTTTTCCACCTAAAGCATAAAGACGCTGGTTGCCAAGCGACTCATTGACTCCCCATGTTTTCTTAAACAAATTGGCCACATTGAACAGGTCTCCGGATATTTCAAGGGCATGATTTTTATACAAGTTAAACTTCTTGGCTATACGTAGATCGATTAATCCATAGAAACCGTTAACGCCTCCATTTCGCTCGGCCATTTTGCCTTCATATTTTTTGAGATAATCTTTCAGGCTCTGGCTTGCTGCATTATCCAACAAATTGTTCAGACCTTCCACGATGCGTTTAGGTGTATTTGAATTATTTCGGTCAAAAATAAAAGCCAAATCATTATCGCCCGCAACGAAGTCTCCGTTGATGTTTCCTCCAGCCAATAAGCTATAGCGTGTACCGCCAATTCCCGAGTACCGTATACCCACACTGACACCATAAAATGTTGGTAGAGTACCATAGATAACAATTTTATTGCGAAACTGTGTATTGGAATAGCTCATCACACTCAAATCTCTCGGGTCATCTTTCACAGCCAATGACAATGTTGCAGTATTCGCCACATTCCCATTGAATGAAGTGTTGTCTTTGGCATCATTCCAGGTATAACTTACGGAAATAGCCCCATCTTTATAATATTGGTAACTGGCATCAAAGACGACGGCAAATTGATTGACTTTTCCTTCTGAATTCAGTTCCAGTACACGGCCATATTTATTGGATATGCGTCCTTGCTTCCAGTCGGGAGCTCCTCCCTGTATGGAGGCGGCTGGAACAAACACGCCTCTGCTGTCCTCATTAGCCAATCTGAAGAAAGGATCTTTCACCATATTACGATCTACATACATATAGTTATTACGACCCAGGTTCATGTAACCTGAAAGACTGGCTTTCAATTTTTCTGTAAAGAAGTGGGTGTAAGATATATTTGCTTTGTACACCACGGGAATCTTGGCATCTGGTCCATAGGTATTGATCGTCGGTGTCTGAAATTGTGCCAAGGTAGGCGTCGTTGAAGGATCTTTTCTGTAGGCAATAAAATCCGGTGCCGGCACATCCTTGCCCCGTACGTCGACAGTTGCAAAATGTTTTCCATCGAAAGTCAGATTATTAATTGTCATGTAATTGTTGATATCTGACGCAAAGATCCCGCCACCTATACGGAAGAAGTCTTTTCGCTCCTCATTGACATCCCAGGTCATCTGAAATCGAGGCTGTACGACAAAAGATTTCAGCTTGTGATCAGTACGTATCCCAACTTCCTTTAGTAGATCCTCATTCAGTGGCGAAGTCGGGTAATGGCCATAATCCAAACGTAGTCCGGCAACAAGATCCAGACCTTTGGCCAATTTGGTCTGCAGCTGTCCATAAATACCTGCATTGAATATGTTACCGATGACGGTTGGATCGTCCACCAATGGGACTTCACGGTAATAGTTATACGGCGTCATTGTTTCAAAGTTCTGCAAAGCAGTCTTTCCGTCATCACTTGGCCTAAAATGAAAACGCCCGTTAACCTCACTGCCATAGATGGAGCTGGCATGGGTATACATTAGATCAACACCAAATGTATAGTTGATATGATCCGTACTGTAATACATGTTATCTACAAGTTGGAAGACGTTGTTCTTGAACGATTCCTGTGCAAAACGATGTCCCCCAAGCTGGAGAGTCTTGGTTCCGGTAGAGGATTTGATATCTTCCACAATCGCGCGGGGAATATTCTGGCTGGGCAACAAGTCTCCGGGGCTACTTTTCTGATAGGTATACAGGTGCTGCACTTTTAACTCGTTTGTGATCCGTGGTGAGACGGTCGTCCGCAAAGTCGCCAAGAGGCTGTTGTCAATGTTCTTATCATTGCCATAAGACTCATACATCATGATATCTTTATTATCCTGCAATCCCAGTCTATTCATGTCACTGGTAAAGTTATTTCGGACAGTCAATAAATTGTTATCATTCAGCTGCCAGTCAACACGGCCGAATATTGCGTTGGACGGACGTATTTTATCAAATGAGCCTGTCTGTGCTTCCTGCCCCAGTCCATATTTTCGGCGTCCGATATCAACAAACTGATCGAGGTTATCTCGTGTGATACCAAAGCGCTCCTCGTCGGCAGTGGAGCTGATATCGGCAATAATCAGTGGACGTGCATCCCGCTGATGATCCCAGGCTACAAAATAATGGAGTTTGTCTTTAATGATGGGACCGCCCAAAGTAAATCCGTATTGATACGTGGAGAAATCATTCATACGCTTCTTGCCATTGATATCATAAGGGCTGGACAACCAGTCTGCCCGCGAATATACCCAAGCACTTCCCTGTGTCTTATTGGTTCCCTGCTTTGTCACAGCGCTGACGGTACCGCCTCCGGCTCTGCCATAGGTCACATCATACTGATTGGTAACCACTTTAAATTCACGTACTGCTTCAATGGAAATCGAAAAGGGGGCACCACTACGGCTTGTTGTCGAACCCGCCGAAGTAGGATTTTTCGCATTCATTCCGTCAATCGTAAAATTGGTCGAAGAGCCCAACTGACCACTGATATTGTCTTTGTTACTCAACGGCGATAAATCCATTAAAGATGTAAAATTGCGGCCATTGACAGGCAGCTTTGCGATGTCACGTGCTGTCACTGCCGTCGCGGCACCCAAATTTTCAATCTTGTTCTTCAATGTACTTACTCCGGTCAATTCTACCGTCTCCAATACATTAGCGGCATTTTGAATCGGGATATTCAACCGAATGACATCCCCTTGATTGAGGTTAAATCCCGAACGTACCTGTTCGCCATAACCAATATAAGTAACCTTAACGGTATAGGGACCGCCGAGAGGTAATTCCTTAAAATTGTAATCCCCATTGGCATTGGTTGAGGTTTTGGTCGTAAAACCGGTAGATTCATTACGAACTTCAATGGAAGCCCCCTGTATTCCCTTGTTGTTCTCATCGGTAATTTTCCCTGAGAAGCCAGCTTGGGTGGTTTGGGCATACAGACCAGTTCCGATCGCTATCGCACAGGTCGTCAGTAGAATTTCTTTCATTTAGCTGTTGGTTGTAATACGGCAACAAAACTAATTCGAAACTATTAAGACAAACTAAATGAAATATTATGAAATCATAAACAAAGTATTCTAAAAACTCATGACGCCTTAAATTACAAACCAAACTTTTACATGAAGCCGCTCTAAGATAGGACGAGATCAAATAAAACAATCGGTCAGGGCATGATAATAAAATAGATGGAATCAAAAAAGTCAGCAATATGCTGACTTAATATAAAATGGTAAATTTAAAATCAAGAGGATTGAAGTATTTATACAGGTCTCTAAACAAATTATCTCCATACTTAACGTAAAGCAGCGCAAAATTTTCAGACCGCTCTTGCAGGCCTCCACCCGGGAATAATTTCTCCTTTACATTATCAATATCCGTGAGGGCATGCTGATGGTTTCTTTTCTCTGCTTTCATCAATTTTTTTTCCAGATTGTTGATGGCTTTTTTTAATCGGGCTTTTACAGCTTCTGTACTTGGCCCTAGACTTGGATCTATCTTATGTGTACGTAGCTTTATTTTCCCGAATATGGCATTGAGTTCCATCCATTCATCATTGAGGTTCAGCCTTTCTTTTGTGTGCCGGCGTACATATTCTTTTTTCAGAACCTCCGTCGGACGGAAAATGCTCTTGAACGTCAGGTCGACACGGAACAATTTTGCAGCAACATTATCGTCCGTAATCATGGCCGAGTTCCGTGGTATTAAAATCGGAAAATCGATCTGATAATGATCAAAATTAGATTTCAGCTGCATCCAGTACACCATTTCTGCTCCGCCACCGATATAGGCCAGGTTGGGGAGGATAACCTCCTGATACATGGGACGCATGACAACATTGGGGCTAAAACGCTCCGGGTGGTTTTCGATCTCTGCGATCAGTTGTTCCCGGCTAAAATAGATGTTCTGGTGCAGAACCTCATATCGTCCGTCAGAATTAAGCACCAAACGCTCCCTAAAATCGTCCGTGAGGTAAAAGAAATTGATTTCCCGAGCGTGGACCTGGGTGGAAAACCCCTTCGCTTCCAGTTCGGCGGACCTTGCAGTAATTGCTTTAAAGCTATTTTCCGACAGAATATCTTCTTTAATAACCGGTTTGAAAAGCTCCTTCAGGTGCCGGTCATCCGCATCGATGATTAAAAGACCGTAAGACTTAAAAAGCTCGTTGACCATATACCTCGTAGCATCGGCCAGTCGTGCATGTTTGAGGTAAGCCTCTTCGACAATATGGGTTAGTTTCGCAGAATTATCCGAAAGTCCCAGAATATTAGTATACTGCTTTACCGCAGCCGCGATAGAAGCAGTATCCATCCGGCCGGTAGCAGATACGCCGGGTGTATCCCAGCTAATCTTCTTACCATAAACTTTGGTATGATTGATTTCCTCAAAATCATGATCCTCTGTCGCCATCCAGTATACGGGGATAAAGTTTTTATCGGAATGTCTCGCACGGAGGTCGTCGGCAAGACGTATGGCCGTCATAATTTTAAATATAAAATATAGCGGACCGGTAAAAATGTTCAATTGATGACCGGTGGTAATGGTATATGTATTTTCCTGTAACAATAGCGCTATGTTATCGGCAACTGTAGGCGCGTCTTTCAGCAGCTCACCATATTGCGCGCGGAGCCGCTCGACCAAAATCGCACGGTGACTAAAAGGTTTCTTCTCTGCCAGCTGCCTATCGAATCCCTCCAATGTAGGCCAGTTCCCTACAAAGGGTTTCAGTTCCTCATCATGCGCTAGATAAGCCAACAAGGTCTTAGAAAAACTATTTGTCTCGCTATATTCAATATAAGTTGCTTTCATATATGCTATTGTACTGGATACAAATGTATTTAGTTTGGGCTGACAAAATACTGAATTTTAATAAAAAGCTTGTTTCACTTTGAAATTATATCATTCTACTGACAATTCTATATAGCAGCAGAGCCTCCCTGAATAGGGAAGCTCTGCTCTATATTATTCTGCCGACCGGTTGGTCGGCAAACGGCCGTTGTTATTTTTTGATAATTTCACCATATAGATCGAAATCTTCGGCGCGGTCAATTTTTACCTGAACAAAATCCCCTATCCGGGCGTAGGACGCTGCTGCTGCGATCAATACCTCATTATCAACTTCCGGAGAATCGTATTCCGTACGGCCAATGAAGTAGTCACCATCTATACGGTCTACCAGTACTTTATAGCTGTTGCCTACCTTGGTCTGATTAATATCGTATGAAATACCCTGCTGTACCTCCATGATGGCTTCTACACGTTCTTCCTTAACTTCTTGCGGTACATCATCTTCGAGGGTATAAGCATGCGTTTTTTCTTCATGCGAATAGGTAAAACAGCCGAGGCGGTCAAAACGTGTTTCCTCGACCCACTCCAGCATCTCCTGAAAGTCCTGTTCGGTCTCACCGGGATACCCGCAGATTAGGGTGGTGCGCAAAGCTATATCCGGCACTTTATCCCGAATTGCATGGACAAGATCGATCTGCTTCTGCTTGGTTGTTCCTCTGCGCATCGATTTCAGCATAGGATCGGAAATATGTTGCAATGGCATATCCAAATAGTTACAGATATTGGAACGTTCATTCATGGCGTCCAGTATGTCCATAGGAAAACCGGAGGGATAAGCGTACTGGAGCCGGATCCATTCGATGCCATCCACATCGGACAAATGACGCATCAGGTCTGATAGGTTACGTTTACCATAGATATCCAAACCATAATAAGTCAGATCCTGAGCAATCAGAATGAGTTCTTTCGTTCCATTCGATGCCAGAAATTTAGCCTCTTTAACCAGATCTTCAATAGATTTTGATACGTGTTTGCCACGCATCAACGGTATGGCACAGAATGAGCAGGGACGGTTACAGCCTTCTGCTATTTTAAAATACGAAAAATGGGAAGGCGTGGTCAGTAAGCGTTCGCCCAGCAGTTCATGTCTATAGTCTGCGCCGATGGTGGAAAGCAGATCCGGTAGGTCATTTGTCCCAAAATAGGCATCAACACTCGGTATTTCAGCCTCTAATTCGGGTTTATAACGTTCGGAAAGACAACCGGTCACGATGACTTTATTGATCTTTCCTTGATCTTTTAATTCTGAATATTGTAAAATAGCGTCGATCGACTCTTGTTTAGCATTATCAATGAAACCGCAGGTGTTGATGACTACGATATCATTCTCCTGAATATTGGATGCTTCATGCACGACTTCCATCTGGTTGCCTTTCAGCTGGCCCATCAGCACTTCACTGTCGTGAATATTTTTCGAACAGCCCAAAGTAACCACATTCACGCGGGGTTTATTGGTTAATGGTGCTGGCTTCGCGTATTTTGTCTTCATATTATGAGAAGGGTTTGTCAAGAAATAAGAACGTAGGCCAAAGAGATGATGGCTGTCGTATTCTGACAATGATTTAATTTTTTATTTGAAAAGGGAATCTACAAATTCCTTTTTATTGAATAACTGGAGATCGCCTATTTTCTCACCGACACCAATATATTTGACAGGGATTTTAAACTGGTCGGAGATACCGATGACCACACCACCTTTGGCTGTACCATCCAGTTTGGTCAGGGCCAAGGCGTTAACATCCGTCGCCTGCGTAAACTGTGTGCACTGTTCTATGGCATTCTGACCTGTAGAAGCGTCCAATACTAACAATATTTCATGAGGCGCTCCCGGAACGACCTTTTGCATCACATTTTTGATTTTGGTCAATTCGTTCATCAAGCCCACTTTGTTATGTAAGCGCCCTGCTGTATCGATAATACACACATCTTCGCCGTTGGCTACAGCTGACTTTACGGTATCGTAGGCTACTGACGCGGGGTCAGATCCCATAGCTTGCGCAACCACGCGTACACCGACCCGCTCTCCCCACAACTTAAGCTGATCCACAGCTGCAGCACGGAACGTATCCGCCGCTCCCAAAACAACTTTGCTTCCGGCTTGCTTGAGCTGATGAGCAAGCTTACCTATTGTTGTGGTTTTCCCTACACCATTCACGCCAACAACCATAATCACATAGGGTTTATGTTCGCCGTAATTAAAGTTTTCAAAATCGGAACTGTTATTTTCGGCCAGAAGCGCTTGAATCTCTTCCTTCAAAAGACTATTTAGTTCGCCTGTTGAGACATATTTGTCCCGGGCAACTCGCGCCTGTATACGATCGATGATTTTTAAAGTCGTGGTAACACCCACATCAGAAGTAACCAATACTTCTTCGAGATTATCCAATACATCATCATCTATAGTAGATTTACCAACTACAGCTTTTGTAATCTTCGAGAGAAATCCTTCTTTAGTTTTTTCCAAGCTCTTGTCAAGAGCCTGTTCTTCTTCCTGTGTTTGCGGCTTTTTCTTAAAAAAATCAAATAATCCCATGGGGTGTAGTCGTGAAAATTGATGTCCAAATATAAACAAATGTCCTCAACAAAAAAAGCCCTTTCGGTAGGATACCAAAACGGCTATTTTTATCGAATTCTTTTTAAAGAAAAACTTTAAAAAAGGAAAATGCTACTAGTTATTTTTTTGAGCTTCTGCAACTACTTCTTTCACTTTATCGTTGTGAACCATACCTTCTTTGAAAGTATAAGCGCCAGTTTTTGCAGATTTAGTAGTAACAATAACCTTTGTAAATTCTTTACCGCCACCTTTTTGTAACGATGCAACTGCTTTCTTTGCCATGGTATATAAATATTTTACTCAGCCCTCATTGCAAGTGCTAAGATGGGTGAATTACTTAATTTCTTTGTGAACAGTAACTTTTCTCAACACAGGATTGAATTTTTTCAACTCTAAACGTTCAGTTGTGTTCTTTTTGTTTTTAGTTGTGATGTAACGAGACATTCCCGGAAGACCACTTTCTTTGTGTTCAGTACATTCTAAGATAACTTGTACTCTATTTCCTTTTTTAGCCATTGTTTTACTTTATTTTGAATCCTATTCATAGGATTGAAATTCATGAATAATCTTAATGTAACAGGCGAGATATCAATTAGATTGATCCTTTAGCGATAAATTTATTGATTGCCGCTGTAATGCCGTTTTTGTTGATAGTCTTGATAGCAGAAGTAGATACTTTCAACGTAATCCAACGATCTTCTTCTGGAATGTAAAAACGTTTAGTTTGTAAATTTGGATAGAATTTACGCTTAGTTTTAACGTTTGAGTGAGAAACGTTATTTCCTGTTAACGCCGCTTTGCCTGTTAAATCACAAATTCTTGACATGATATTATCTTTTTTGTTGTCTTTATTACAATATATTAATCCTTTGCACTCTCTGCAAAGAGTTTGCAAATATCTATATTTTTTTTTAGATAAGCAACAACATTGTGGGAATTATTTTTAAAAATAGTTGTTCACAGGAACGGTAAGGGCAAAAATAAAGCATTTTATTGTATTATATTTGCTGTATAAATAAAATAGTTTTCAACAATTCACATTTATGAACAAATATCTTCGCAAGGGCTTACGGGAAATAATCATCGGCGTGCTGTTGGTTGGGCTGGGTTATTACCTAATGGAAAGGCGGTCGGACTGGTATAAGATCGCGATGCTTGTCGGGGTTATCGCGTTCAGTGCTGGCTTTTTGACCTTAATCTATCGCATGATCCGCAAAGTGGACCGGAATGCTATCGTCGAAATGCGCGAGGAAGCTCACAAGAAACACAAAGAGGGAGATGCTGAGTAAAACGCGGGGGATTGTTTTAAAGACAACCAACTATTCAGAAAGTAGTCTGGTTGCACAAATCTACACTGAAGCTTTCGGTACGCAATCTTATCTCATCACCGGGGCGCGTAAACCGAAGGCGAAAATCAAAGCCAATATTCTACAACCCTTGCATCTGCTGGAAATAGTTGCAACGCACAAAGATAATGGCTCGCTGCAGCGAATTGCTGAAGCGCAACAGACGCCCTTACTACGAGAAATTCCTTATGATATCATAAAAAGTTCGCTAGCGCTATTCCTCAATGAAATTCTTTATAAGATTCTGAAGGAGCAGGAAAGCGATCCGTATTTATTTGAGTTTATCCACCAATCCATTCGCTGGCTGGATGAAACTCATTTAAATCTAGCCAATTTTCACTTGGTATTTCTGATCAAGTTAACCCGTTTCCTTGGTTTCTACCCGATCACTTCTAAGCAGGCTCTTCCCTACTTCAATCTTCACGAAGCGACGTTTTCAAATAATCTTCCTGAACATCCGCAGGTCTTACAGGAACCGCATACCTCTATTTTCCGCAAACTTATCGAAAGTGAATATTCCAATTGTGACCGCATTAAAATGTCAGCTGCGGACCGTCAATTTCTGCTGGAAAAGTTATTGGACTTTTACAGACTTCATCGTACCGACTTTAGGGAAGTGAAATCACTCTATATCCTAGAGGAGATTTTTCGTTAAAACACGTAATTGGTACATTTATTGTAACAAAAACACTGTTGAATAAAAAATTAACTAACACAAGTTTTCACCTAAAATCATATTCATATGGAACTAAAAGAAGCTTTTTTAAAAGTTGTACGCGACAACTACGCAAATTTTGAAGGCCGCGCGCGTCGTAAAGAATACTGGATGTATGTATTATCTGTATTTGTTTTGTATATAGGCTTAGGTATTGTGGGCGGAATTCTTTCGATTATAAGTGATACATTGGCCATGCTTGTATACGGCGTCATAAGCCTTCTCGGACTGGCACTATTTATCCCTAGCTTGGCAGTCACAGTTAGAAGGTTGCATGACACCAATAAGTCAGGTTGGTTTATACTCGTTTCTTTGATCCCTTTTGTGGGTGGGCTCTATCTTCTTTACCTCGAAATCTTGGAAGGAGACAAAGGGCCTAATCAATATGGCCCTGACCCAAAAGCACTGGAAAATGGCGCGAATCACCCATTCAATCAAAGCCAGGATCCCTTTGGCTCTTCACCAAGGCAAGACCCATTCGGAAGTTCGCAGTCCACCAATCCTCCAGCTACAGATAAGGATCCATTTGCATAATTCCATTAATTAAAAAGAGCTTTTACCTGCGTAAAAGCTCTTTTTATTCAAGCTGAGACATCTTCCCTGAGCTGTAACAGGTACCGAGATGTCCCGGCCGTTATTAATGTCTATGCTTTCTCTTTTTTTGCTGTCCCGGAGCAAACTCTTTTGCCGATTTTTCTCCATAATATTTTTTTGCGTGTCCGGGAGGCATACCTTTCGGCCCATGCCGATGCCCATGTCTGTGGTGGGTCGAATAACATGCGGTCATAGAGATCGCAACCATCGCCGAAAAAATCAATAATAATGCACGTTTCATCTTCACTTGAGTATTTTTTAGTTCAGTCATACAATTATCAGTCCAAAGTTAAATAAAAAAAGCCCATGCGCTGAACATGGGCTTTTCCACAATAAATATATTTTCAATCTAATTAGATAACTCTTACATTTACCGCATTAAGACCTTTACGGCCTTGTTCAATTTCGTAAGATACATTGTCATTCTCACGAACTTTGTCTACTAATCCCGAAACGTGAACAAAAATTTCGCTCTCGCCTGAATTAGGGATGATGAAACCGAAACCTTTGGTCTCATTAAAGAATTTTACTTTACCTTCTTGCATGGCACTATATTATTAATTTCCCTAAAGGTATAGAAATAAAATCAAAAATCTTCACCTTTTTATTTTTTTATGCTTTAAACTTTTTTGAAAACTTTGGCTCCAATCTTGTAGCAATGCGATAATAGCAATCGTATTATTACAAAACTTTAAAAAATATTCCGCCGGCAGGATATGCACAAAAGATATATCCACGGCAACCACAACGGCGACAGTTGCGCCATCAAAAAAATAAGAAAACGATCAACAAATTTAGAACGATGAAAAAATTATTATTAGGACTAGCTTTTTTAGGTTTGATTTCACAAACAAATGCTCAACAAATGGTAAATAAAGAGTTTGTATCGACTGTGGGCCGCGCAGAAGAAGAAGTAACACCGGACATCATCTATATTGATGTCACGCTAAAGGAATTCTATGAAAATGGAAATACGAAGAAAAAAGTCGCGATAGATAAGCTGGAAAAAGATCTATTTGATTCCGCAACAAAAGCCGGTGTAAAAAAGGAAGATTTCACCATCCAAAATATCTGGAGCTACAATACGCCAGACAAAAAGAAAAAGGATACCGATATATTACTGTCAAGACAATACCGCATCAAAGTAACAAATCTAAACAACTTGAGTCAACTACTAGATGGTGTCGATAAAGCGGGTATCCAAAGTACGTATATCAGTGAATATGACTATTCAAAGAAAAAAGAACTTGAAAAAACATTGAAAACAAAAGCTGTATTAGATGCTAAAGCCAATGCGCAGATACTGGCCGAAGCCGCCGGCCAAAAAATCGGTAAAGCTATCGTACTGTCTGAGACACCGCAGCAAATTATCTTTGGTGTTCAGCCTACTATGCGTAATGCTATGTACAAAAGTGCTATGGCGGAATCTGCTGACCAGGCAGCGGGCAACGGACTTGACCTGGATATCCGGCCAATGAAAGTGACGAGCGAAATCAGCGCTTCTTTCGAATTGTTGTAATGATGCGTAGAGTACTATCTCCCGAAGATAAAAAAAAACAAATTGACCAAGATTTCGGTTGGATCAACCGAATATCTTGGTTAATGGATAATCAGTTCAACATCGGTGGTTTTCGATTTGGGCTGGATCCTATCTTGAACTTTATTCCGCTGGGCGGCGCTATTGCCGGATTCGGCACATCGCTAGTACTAGTCATTGCAATGTGGAGAAACGGCGCTAGCCCTAGGTTAGTCATTCGTATGCTGCTTAATATCTGCTTGGACGCTCTCCTGGGCAGTATTCCTTTTTTCGGCAATATTTTCGATTTTTTCAGCAAAGCCAATGAAAGAAATATCAAACTGCTCCACGAACATTATTACGAAGGTCGACACAGCGGATCGGGTGTGGGTATTATTCTGAGTATACTACTTGTTTTATTGATTTTTACAGGCCTCACCTTTTACCTGATCTGGCTTTTCTTCTCCTGGGCATTTTCGCTCCTCAATGGCATTTCCATTTAAGATCTCAGCCTTTGCCGCAAACTGCCGCCTCACTCCCCTTTTGGTACAACATAAAACAATTCTCAATTTTCTAATTTCAATTTGATAATTTTGACAACATCTTAGACGGACGCTGATAGCGTTCCATCTACATTAATACAACACTAAATGAGCAAAAAAAGAATATTTGCACTGCTGTTGATCGTCATTATGCTTGCAGCCATACTGACCAATCCAAGCAAAGAGGAACATGAAAAGGTGGTGCGTGCTAAAGCAGAGCAGCTGCTAAAAAATCAGATACATGCCAAGGATCAGGAATTTTTTGGGCTGGGTATGCAACTTTTTGGAAACAAATTGGTGGATAATTTTATCCAGAGTTCGGTCATTGTTGATAATTATTATCTTTTCTCTCTGACGAAAATTAAATGGCAGGGTACCGAGCAGGTGATCGGCGGGGGTGCATTTAGGTATATCTGGCTAAGTCCCAAGATTGACGAAAAAGCAGATGAGATTATTGCTGCACTGAAAAAAATCTAATATGCCCTTAGAAATTCTTTACCAGGACGACGTCATTGTAGCGATCAATAAACCACATGGTTTATTAGTACACCGTTCCTCCATTGCTCGGGACACTTCGGAGTTTGCACTCCAGTTACTGCGAGATCAATTAGGTCAAACCGTATACCCTGCCCACCGCCTGGACCGGAAAACAGGTGGAGTGCTCTTATTCTCTCTCAATAAAGAAACAGATCAATACCTGCAAAAAAGCTTTCAGGAGCATCAGATCGACAAAAAATATCTGGCTATCCTACGTGGCTTTGCACCGACCGATGGTGTGATTGATTATCCGTTAAAAAAAGAAAATGGTACATTGCAGGATGCAAAGACAACATTCAGGCTACTCGCCAACAGTGAACTTCCCGTCCCATTCGGCAAGTTCCCGACATCGCGCTACAGTCTTGTTGAAGCAAACCCGCTTACGGGCCGCATGCATCAGTTGCGGAGGCACTTTGCGCATATTTTTTATCCTATTATCGGTGACCGGCCGCATGGCTGCAATAAGCAAAATAAGTTCTGGAAGGAAACGTACCAGATGGATACCATGCTATTGCATGCTTCCCAACTGACGTTCAAACATCCATTGTCCAACCATATGATTCATATAAAGGCTCCTTTACAAGCCGATTTCCAAAGAGTCCTTGACATACTAGATATAAAGGCATGATGTTAAAACTAATTCTCGAAACCTTTATCAGAATATCGGGCATCGCCGCAGCGTCGGGTCTCGTTTACCATGGAGAGGAATTGCATATCGTATCTGACAACAGCAATTATCTCTACCATTATCACTTGGGTGAGCAACGATTATATAAAACCGTCCTTCTGGAAGCAAGCCCCATGGAAAATGTACCCAAAGCTTCTAAAATGGATCTTGAGTCCATCGCTTTTGACGGAAAAAGCTATTACCTTTACGGGTCGGGATCCACAGGAAGAAGGAACGACCGCTTTATCTGGGACGGAAAGCAACTTGTCCACGAAGATTATAGCAGGGTATATACCCTTCTGATGAAGAAATTTAGGATAAGTGAAGAAGATTTCAATATTGAGGGTGTCCTGCACATCGATGACCGAATCCTTTTTTTCAACAGGGGAAATGGGCCCAATGGGATAAACGGGATTTTGGAGTATTATCCAGCATCTGAAAATAGATCTCGTTATATCCCTATGGCCTTACCTACCCTGAATGGTGTTGCCACAGGCTTCTCTGACGCGACGCTCGTGGGCAACGACATCTATTTTATCGCCACAGCCGAAGATGCGAAATCGACTTACCATGACGGTGAAATTGCAGGATCAATGCTCGGTAAACTTTCCGCTGATCTCCGTTCTGCCCCAGAAGTCTGGCCTATTCCAGAGAACCATAAATTTGAGGGGATAACGCTCAAGGAAGCGCACGAAGATGGCTTAGTCTTTCTGCTTTGCGCGGACAGTGACAGCGAGGACGAGCAACTTATCGTTTATTCCCTGAAAGTAACGAATTAAATCGTTTGTTCTAAAATGGATTCGCCAATAGGAATCACGTATATTTTGTTAAATTTGTAACTGATTAAAACTTAATTTTTATGTTAAAAAATACCGCCCTTTCGGAGACGCACATTGCTTTAGGAGCAAAGATGGTACCCTTCGCAGGCTTCAACATGCCGGTACAATATACTGGTATCAACGATGAGCACGAAACAGTTCGTACAGGTGTAGGAGTTTTTGATGTAAGCCACATGGGCGAGTTCATTCTAAAAGGTGAAAAAGCTTTGGATCTGCTTCAAAAAATCTCTTCAAACGATGTATCCAAATTATATGATGGTAAAGTCCAGTATGCTTATATCCCCAATGAAACGGGCGGTGTGGTGGACGATTTCTTAACCTACCGTATTGATGAGCAAACCTATTTTTTGGTTGTCAACGCGTCGAATATTGAAAAAGACTGGAACTGGATTTCAAAGTACAACTCGGAAGGCGTGGAAATGAAAAACATTTCTGACCAAACCTCTCTTTTTGCCGTTCAAGGTCCTAAAGCTGCCGATGCACTACAATCCTTAACGGATATTGAACTCGCTCCAATGGAGTATTATACCTTTGCGAAAGGCACTTTTGCAGGAGTAGAGAATGTTTTGATATCTGCAACGGGATATACCGGTGCTGGTGGTTTTGAAATCTACGTTGCCAACGAACATGCGCAAAAAGTCTGGGACGCCATTTTTGAAGCAGGAAAGCCCTATGGCATCAAACCTATTGGCCTAGGCGCCCGGGACACATTGCGTCTGGAAATGGGTTTCTGCTTATATGGAAATGACATCGACGATAACACTTCCCCTTTAGAAGCGGGATTAGGCTGGGTCACCAAGTTTACTAAAGACTTTGTTAATGCCGCTGCACTGAAAGCCGAAAAAGAAGCCGGACTGAAGAAAAAGCTGGTTGGGATCGAAATGATAGACCGGGGAATCCCACGTCATGACTACGAAATCGTGGACGCTGAAGGCAACAACATCGGTCGGGTGACTTCAGGTACACAGTCGCCTACATTGAAAAAGTCGATTGGCTTAGGTTATGTTGATACAGCTTTTGCCAAAGACGGCACCGATATCTTTATCCTTATCCGAAATCAAAAAGTTAAAGCTAAGGTAACTAAACCTCCGTTTGTGAAATAAGAGCTTTTCATATGCAAACATAAAGAGCAGGGAACTCCGGTTTCCTGCTCTTTATGTTTGAAGCTCTACTATTTAGTTTTTTGCTTCTGCTGCTTTGCTGCGTACTGTTGTTTTTTTTCAACATCTTTCTGCTGGATCACGGCTCTTATCCGCTTGCTAAGTACAACTTTTAGATAGATCAAAACTACCAAAAATGCAATAGACAATCCCGTCACCAGCATATTTCCAGCTTTATACCCCTCGAAGGCACAGTAGGCCAAAAATACAATGGCCAGATTCAGTACTACATTTAGTATAAAATATTTTGTCATATTATTTTTTTGTTAGTCCCAACACACGCGGTCTCCAGACAAAGAAATAGAGAATACCGCCGACAACATTAAACAAGACAATGCTTAGGGCCATTCCCAACCGTTCGATATTGGAAATAGTTTGTGAACGCATGATCTCCAGCAAGACCAATACGACCCATAGAAGAGAAAGCAAAATGGAGAGGCTACCTAATATGGGGAAGATACCAAGGTTAAATAATCGGGCCAATAAGGCCACGATATAAAAAGCAAGACTAAACAAGAAGGCTTGTTTAGTCTGATGCTCCAAGTTCTTCATATTAATACACGTCTAACTCCGGATCGATTTCCTCTTTCCAGGCCAAAATGCCGCCCTTTAAATTTGCCAGGTTATCAAACCCCTGCTGTTCCAACAATAAAATAGCCTGAGCTGAGCGCTTACCCGAACGGCATTGCACAATCACAGGTTTATCTTTGGCGATTTTATCGGCTTCAATCAAGATTCCCGAAAGCGGAATATTGAGGCCATTCAAATTCGAAACTTCGTATTCAAACGGTTCACGCACATCAATCAGCTGAAAATCCTCGTTGTTATCGATCTTATTTTTTAACTCCTGTACAGATACTTCTTTCATTGTCAAATAATTTATATTCAAACTTAGATAAATTTGCATTTATATCCAATTATAATTGCATTAGCAATATACGTGCTAACTTTTGTGGATGGTGGTTGAGGGTGCAGAGTGCTTACTATTGCTGCATCCCGCCACCGGCATGCTTAATAAAGCTGTGTTAAATAGTCTGACAATCCATGATTCTGTCCATAAAATCACTATATTCAACCCGTAATATTAACTAACTACACATGCATATACTTTCTAAAATATCATTTTTTATAGTATTCCTGACTACCACTTTACCCCTGTTGGGGCAGCAGGTCATCTCTGGTCAGCAACGGCAGCAAGTAAGCCGTATATTGAATACATTGGCTTCCGATAGCATGCGTGGGCGATCAGCGCTGACAAAAGATATTGAACACGCCGCAGATTTTATCGCGGGAGAAATGAAAAGGATCGGCCTTGTTCCTTATGCAGAGCCGAATTTCAGACAGACCTTCTATCTGGACAAAATCACACCTAAAACACAATACGCAGTTATCAACGGACAAACAATTGCACCCGAACATATCTTGGCATTAGGCGATCACACGCCCTTGCACTGGACGGATAAAGAGCGCATAAAAATAGCAAAAATTGGTTCTGGCGAGGATTTTTCTCTCGCTTTTAGAGCGTATTCCCAATCCAAGGAAAACGTACTCGTATGTGTTGATCCTTCTTTTGAAACTTATTTTACCCGGTTTAAGCAAATGCTCGGTGGAGCAAAATTTGTTGACGAACAGCATGCTGAAAAACGCTCGATAGTGTATATATTGACGGCTCAAACACCTCAGACTTTTACCGTGGACAGCGAATGGAATATGCAGAAGAACGAGCTTTTCAATGTCGCAGGGATCATTCCAGGAAAAACTAAACCAAACGAATTTGTAATTTTTTCAGGCCACTATGATCATATTGGTATATTACCAGCAGTTGGACAAGACTCCATTGCAAACGGCGCGGATGATGATGCTTCAGGAGTAACAGCCATGCTGGCCCTTGCCGAATATTATAAAAAGAAAAATAACAACGAAAGGACACTGATTTTCATTGCCTTCACAGCTGAGGAACTGGGCATGTATGGTTCTAAATATTTTTCTAACCATATCGACGCTGAACAAGTCGTGGCCATGATCAATATGGAGATGATCGGAAAAGATTCAAAATTCGGTCCGAATACCGTTTATATCACGGGATATGATCATTCTGACCTCGGACGCCTGATGCAGGAAAACCTGAAAAATACCAGTTTTAAATTCTATCCCGACCCTTACAAGAAGCAGAACTTATTTTATCGGAGTGACAATGCAGTATTAGCAGCAAACGGTGTACCGGCACACTCATTTTCGACCTCCCAAATGGATAAAGACCCGTATTATCATACTGTGAAAGATGAAGTGTCCACGTTGAATATTCAAAATATTATATCTAGTATCGAAGCTATTGCCATCGGAGCTTCTGGCATAGTCGAGGGTACACAAACACCGTCCCGTGTCGAGAAATTAAAAGATTAAACAATTGGCAGCGGCATGACATCGCGTTGCATGACATAATCATCAAGGATATAGTCATAATACGGAATATCGACGCGCTCCGTCACATGAAAGCCCTGTTTAAGATAAAAATGATAAGCAGGGTTACTTCGGTTGACATTCAGTTCGACGATGCTCCTGCCTTTGCTTCGTGCCTTTTCGACCGCAAAATCAATCAAAGCTTTGCCAAAGCCCTTACCTTGTACCCCCGGCATGATATAAAGCTTTTCGATCCGAAGTTTGTCCTCAAGAGTTTTGAGCGCAATAAAGCCTTGGCCTATACCTCCCTCTTTCAGAATATAGAAGAATTGGCCATTGACCATACTCTCGGCCAGTGCTTCCGCTGTATAGCCTTTATCAAGCATAAAATCGATCTGATCCTTTGACAGTATATCACCATAGGTGTCTGGCCAGATAACATGTGCCATAGTGGAAATACTGCGGATATCAGTTTGTTCAGCTAATTCGATCGTTATCATAAAATTGTCTCTCCTATCAAAATATAGTTGGATTTTGAAAATTCCAGCTTAAATAAGCCATCCTTGGTCGTCTCATATATCCCTGATCTGATCTTTTTGAGACCTTCAGCGCCTATGTCCGCATCCACCGCATCGATGTAAATACGTTCACCTCCAGGTTTCCATTTGGTGAAGCCGTTTGAGACAAAAGAATAGCGCATGTCGTGCATAAATAATACCACATTGATGTGATCCAAATAGGGTTCATAACGCCGCAGTTCGATCTGATCTGTAACAATATTCACTGCTTGATAATGCTGCTCAATCAAATAGCTAAGTGAAGCCTCCAAGAAATTTGTAGCGCTATAAGGTACTATTTTTACATTTTCCTGTATCCGGTCGGAGTTCGTCTGCGCAAATACAATGTCAAATTTATATCCACGGGCGTCCAGTGCATCCACTGTATTATTTTCTATAATAACAGTAGGGCTCCACTCGAGCAACTGCCCAAGATTCTCCTCGTTAATTAAGAACAGATCATCAATAAGCAGAGCCGGTTCTTGATTCTCCCGAACAATATGATGCGACGACATACCGGTATGAATTAATAACCTAGCCTACGTAAGGTAATGTAAGCCATAAGTCCCGTGCTGATTTCCAAGGAAGCTTCGTCTACGTCGAAGGTGGGTGTATGGACTGCTGAAGCGATCCCTTTAGCCTTATTGCCCGTACCCAACCGATAGAAGCATGCGTTAATTTCCTGCGAATAATAGGAAAAATCTTCTGCAGCGGGCCAAAGGTCCAAATCCACTACATTTTCCTTGCCTAGGTATTCTTCAGCGAAAGTACGTGCACTTTTTGTCAGTTCGGGTTCGTTAATCAAAAATGGATATCCTTTGCGCACCTCAAATTCACAGATTGCGCCCATACTTTCGGCGATGCCTGCCGCCATTTTGACCATTTTTTCGTGTGCCTCGGCACGCCATTTCTCATCGAATGTGCGGAATGTCCCCTCCAGGTAAACCTGGTCCGGAACTATATTCGTGGCACCATTAGCGATGATTTTACCAAATGACAGCACAGTCGGCGTGCGCGGATCCGCAAATCGGCTTGCAATCTGCTGCAAAGCAGTGATAATATGCGCGATGATCACTATGGGATCGATATTCTGATGTGGATGTGCTCCATGTCCACCTCTTCCTTTTACCGTCATAAACAATTCATCACAGGAGGCCATATATTTCCCTTCCCGGAATCCTACCTTGCCTACTTCAATGAAAGGCATGACATGTTGGCCAATGATGGCAGAGGGGGCAGGGTCCTGCAAAGCTCCTTCCCGGATCATAATGGATGCACCGCCGGGCAGCCGCTCTTCGCCAGGTTGAAAGATTAATTTCACTACTCCACCAAATTCGGCTTTTAAGCTGTGCAGAATCTTGGCCGTCCCCAATAGAGACGAAGTATGTACATCGTGACCACAAGCATGCATCACACCGGGATTTTTGGAACCATAAGAACGTCCCTCGACTTCCTGAATGGGCAAAGCGTCCATGTCTGCACGCAAAGCGATGACGTGATCAGACGGCAATTCGCCCTTAATCAAGGCGACGATCCCTGTATCAGCTTTAGACTCATAGGGAATACCTAATAGATCCAGCTGTCTTTTTACGAAAGCAGATGTATGATATTCTTCGAAAGAAAGCTCGGGATTTTGATGAAGATGTCTACGATTGGAAACGGTATCTTCAAAATATTGATGGGCTAAGGCCAGGACTTTTTCTTTCGTACTTGCCATAAGGTTGATTGATTTATTGATAGACAAAAACGTTTTCCGAAAAAACGAAAACGTTACTAAAATATTGACGGAGCTCCCGCATAAATGCATTCGCTTCCGAGCGGCTTCTGAAGTCGCCCACTTTTACCCGATAATTAGGTTCATCATAGGTAATATAGGTATCAATATCCTTATACATATTGCGAAAACGTGTCTGCTCTGAAAATGCCTGATTGCGACTAGCACCAGCAAATATCTGAACCCGAAAACCTCTAACCTTAATGCGGGTTGCCGCAGAGCGGACTACAGGTTTGGACGGCACCGATGTAGTTTTGCTTTCGACAGGATTGATTCCCATTGCTGCCCTAAAATTCTGAAGCTGTGTAATCAAGGAATCTTTGGTTACTGTAACTCCACCCTTTTCCTGTGCTTTTACCTGAACAAACGTTAACAACACAAGTGCATGTATGAAAATCAATCCTCTCTTCAGCATAGTTTAACCTTTCTTATCGATTAGTTATTTGCGCCGTGGCAATTTTTATATTTTTTACCAGAACCACAAGGACATTCGTCATTGCGCCCGATAGTGTTTTCGTTACGAATCGGCTCCTTCGGGCCTTCATTTATGTCCTCGTCACTCACTCCAGTTGGCGAGCCTAACTCGGCTTTCGTTTCTACAGTCTTTACAGGTGCCTGTGCAACTTGTCTAGGCTGCATTGACGTAGTTTCCTGACCAGGGATCTCGCCTTTGAAAATAAAGCTCACAACGTCTTTATTCATGGATGCGAGCATAGATTTGAACAGGTTAAAGGCTTCCATTTTATAAATGATGATCGGATCCTTCTGTTCATAAACAGCATTTTGAACAGATTGTTTTAAATCATCCATTTCGCGTAGGTGCTCTTTCCATGCCTCATCAATCAATGCGAGTACAATGCCTTTTTCAAATGCTTTGAACACTTCCTTGCCATTGCTGTCGATCGCTTTTTTCAGATTTGCCGAAACCTGAATACCTCGAATACCGTCGGTAAACGGGATAACGACATTTTCAACGATTTGGCCACGCTCTGCATAAACATTATTTAACACAGGGACAGTCAATGCACCGATAGCATCAATTTTATGGTGATACGCGCGGATTGCCTGATCAAAAAGACGGTCGGTGAGCCCTTCAATCTTACCCTGCGCAAACTCTTCAGCAGTAATTTCTGGTGTAATAGCGAAAATACGGATGACTTCAATTTGAAAATCGTCATAATTACCTTGCTCTTTCGCTTCCGCGACGATCTCTTCGGCAACGTCGAAGATCATATTGTTCAGATCGACGTCTAAACGCTCGCCAAACAGTGCATTTTTACGTTTTGCATAAATTACAGTACGCTGTGAATTCATCACATCATCATATTCCAATAGGCGCTTACGGATACCGAAGTTGTTTTCTTCGACTTTACGCTGAGCACGTTCGATGGATTTGGTCAACATACTATGCTGCATGACTTCTCCTTCTTCCACACCCATTTTTACCATAATGTTTGAAATCCTTTCGGATGCAAACAGACGCATCAAATTGTCTTCCAGAGAAACAAAAAACTGTGAAGACCCCGGGTCTCCCTGACGTCCGGCCCGACCACGTAACTGACGGTCAACGCGGCGAGATTCGTGCCTTTCTGTACCGATGATCGCCAGACCACCCGCCTTTTTCACTTCTTCTGTCAACTTAATATCCGTACCACGGCCGGCCATATTTGTCGCAATGGTCACCTGTCCCGGGCGGCCCGCCTCTGCGACGATATCAGCCTCCTTTTGGTGTAATTTCGCGTTCAGCACATTATGTTTGATCTTCCGCAATTGAAGCATACGGCTTAATAACTCCGAAATTTCCACAGATGTAGTACCCACCAATACAGGACGGCCCTGTTCTGTCAATCGCTGGATCTCCTCAGCGACAGCATTATATTTTTCACGCGCTGTACGGTAAATCAAATCTTGGCGGTCCTCCCGTTGAATACCACGGTTGGTAGGGATTTCAACAACATCCAATTTATAGATTTCCCAAAGTTCACCAGCCTCGGTTGAAGCTGTACCCGTCATACCTGATAGCTTGTGATACATGCGGAAGTAGTTCTGTAATGTAATCGTCGCATAGGTTTGTGTCGCATCTTCCACCTTCACATTCTCTTTTGCTTCGATCGCCTGGTGCAAACCATCAGAGTAACGACGGCCATCCATGATACGTCCCGTTTGCTCATCGACGATTTTTACTTTTCCTTCGTCAACGATATATTCGACATCCTTTTCAAACAATGTATATGCTTTCAACAACTGATTGATGGAATGTATACGTTCAGCCTTGATGGAGTAATCACGTAACAAATCTTCTTTTTGAGCTGCTTTTTCTTCTAAACTCATAGCCGATTTTTCAATTTCGGCGATTGCTGTACCCACATCAGGCAAAATAAAGAAAGAAGGATCTTCGCCGGTTGCGGTAATCAATTCGATACCTTTTTCAGTAAGTTCTACTTGATTATTTTTTTCATCGATTACAAAATAAAGTTCTGCGTCTACTTTCGGCATATTTTTATTTTGCTCCTGCATGTAGTAATTTTCCACTTTCTGCAAGATGGAACGATTGGCACCTTCACTCAGAAACTTGATAAGGGCTTTATTTTTAGGAAGTCCCCTGTAAGCTCTCAATAAAGCCAAACCACCTCCCTCTACATCGGAATCTCCTGCTGCCAGCGCTTTCTTAGCGTCGTTCAGTACCGTGTTGATATAAGCCTTTTGTACATGTACCAACCGCTCAATACGTGGTTTTAGTTGATAGAATTCATGTTGATCACCACGAGGTATAGGACCTGAGATAATCAATGGTGTACGTGCGTCATCGATCAAAACGGAGTCTACCTCATCGACCATAGCAAAATGCAATTTTCCCTGCACCAATGCATCCGGAGTCTGCACCATGTTATCCCGTAAATAGTCGAAGCCAAATTCGTTATTCGTACCATATACAATATCTGCCTGATAGGCCTTGCGGCGCTGTGGCGAATTCGGCTGATGTTTATCAATACAGTCTACGGATAAACCATGGAATTCAAATAATGGTGCATTCCATTCGGAGTCACGTCGGGCCAGATAATCATTGACCGTTACGATATGTACCCCCTGTCCGGAAAGAGCATTGAGATAAGTAGGTAGCGTTCCTACTAAAGTTTTACCTTCACCGGTGGCCATTTCAGCAATCTTACCACTGTGTAATACGATACCACCAATCAGCTGTACATCATAATGTACCATATTCCAGGTAACCTCAGTACCAGCCGCCATCCATTTGTTTTTCCAGATGGCTTTATCGCCATTGATAATTACATTTGGCTTATAAACGGCCAATTCTCTATCAAAGTCATTGGCAGTAACCTCTAGTTCTTCATTTTCGGTCAAACGTCTTGCTGTCTCTTTCACCACTGCAAACGCTTCAGGTAGAATTTCCTTCAGTACCTCCTCTAACTTCTTATCACGATCTTTAGACAGTTTGTCCACCTGCTCGTAAATAGAAGTTTTCTTTGCCATATCATCCTCATCCTGATCCGCTTCGGTTTTCAGCGTCGCAATTTCTTGGTCAATATCTGCTAGGTAATTTTTAATTCTTTCTTTGAAATCAACGGTTTTGGCACGTAACTCGTCATTGGTTAGATTTGAAAGCTTATCGTATTCAGCCTTGATCTGTTCTACCACCGGCTGAATTCCCTTGATATCTCTCTCGGATTTACTTCCAAATAATTTACTTAAAAACTTTAACATAATTTTTTTTCTATCTCAACTAAAGATTTTGTGCAATAATGACTCCAAAATAAAATTGCAGACAATTTGACACTAATCGGGCAAATTTAGTTATTAGATATGATATCTAACAGCTTACACCTATTTTTTTTGCTTTATTTTTTTGTTATCCGTTATGTGCTTGGCAAAGTGATGACATTCTCTCGCGAACTGGTTATCAAGTTATCATAATTATACGGATTGTGCAGTAGATAACTATAGTCAATCAACTCCGTGCAATACACTTCCTACGACAAAAATAGCTTCCGGTCAGAACGGGGTATAAAACCAAGATCCTGAGCCTTTTCAAACATTTTTGTAATAGCGTTACGGCCTTCAGCACCCAGTTCGACCGAGTATTTGTTGACATAAAGATCAATATGTTTGTACATCACCTCTTCACTCATTTCCTGGGCATGGCTGCGGATAAAATCGAGTCCGGATTTTGGATTGGCGAAAGCGAACTCAACACTTTCTTTCAACACTTTATTCAAGGTGTCCTTAACCTCTTTCGACAGTGATCTTTTTACCACAATGCCGCCGAGAGGAATCGGAAATTTTGTCGTTGTTTCCCAGTACTCCCCCAAGTCAACCACTTTGAATAGTCCTCTCTGCGCATAAGTAAAGCGGTTTTCATGGATGATAAGCCCAAGATCAATTGAGCCATCCAAAAGAGCACCCTCGATTTCTGAGAAGACCAGTTCGATTTTATTGGTTAATTCAGGAAACGCAAGCCCTAATAGAAAATTTGCCGTGGTATACTTGCCGGGATAACCGACCCTTAATTTGTTGTGTTCGCCCAGCCCTTCTCCCTTATTGAGTTTCTCCTGAAGGGCAAGAGCCAAAGAAGGGTCTTTCGTGATCAGCATTGGCCCCACACCAAAGCCTAAAGCGCTGCCAGCATCCAGCAGCTCATAGTCTTCAACGGCATAGGCAAAGGCATGATAGCTCAGTTTGGTAACATCCAGATCACCTTGAAAAGCTTTCAGATTTAAGGTCTCCACATCCTGATATTCTACTTCAAAATCAAGACCTTTGGTATCGATTTTATGGTGAATAAGCGCATCAAAGATAAACGTATCGTTTGGACAGGGAGAGAATCCCAATGTTAATTTCATATGCTTGTATTTAATAGTATTAATCTAATAGTGTTCAGCTATAGCTGTCCCACCGTTAATAGCCTTGATCCAGCCAATATAGCGATGTTGAACATCAGTGTTACTTTATACGGTCACTTTATGAGTGACTAAATAGAGTATCATAGCAAAAAAAGTCATCATGACGATCCCTTTTCCGATCTGGTCTTTTCCGCCGCGATAGGCAAAACGCAACAATACCAGGTTGACCAGCACAGCAATAGTGTATATAGCCATGGGTTTTTCGGGTAGAAAATAAAGTCCAATTGCTGTAAACCGCACCAGCAAATAAGCCAATGCAGGAAAAACAACGCCGGCTGCAAAGCCTATCCAAAGATTATTTTTCAATTTTTCCACGCCTGCTATTTTCGTCCAAATGATCAAAGCTCCAGGAATTCAGTTCGGGAATTGCATGGTGCGCAGTCATATCAAACTGTGTTGGGACAACGGAAACATAACCATTGGCCAGTGCATAACAATCGGTATCCTCACCACGGTCCTGTAAAACAAATTTTCCTGTAGTCCAATAGTAATCACGGTTATGTGGGTCTATACGTTCGTCAAACTCCTCTACCCAATGTCCACCTGCTTGCCGACAGATCTTAATGCCTTTAAAACCGTTTGTTTGCGGAAAATTAACGTTCAGCAAGGTGTTTTTTGGCAAGCCATTGGCAAGAACTTGTTCGGTTATAGAAATAACATAAGGTCTACAGTAACTGAAATCCGCATCATGCGAAAAATTATCCAGCGAAAACCCAACGGAAGGGATCCCCTCTATTGCCCCTTCTACCGCAGCAGACATGGTACCTGAATATAGCACGTTGATCGAATTGTTGAGTCCATGATTGATACCCGAAACACAGATATCCGGCCTCTGTCCCTTAAACACTTTGTTTACAGCAAGCTTAACACAGTCTACCGGTGTTCCGGAACATTGATACATCTCTACGCCTTCATATAAATTGATCTTATCCAGACGCAACGGCCGTCCAAGTGTAATCGCGTGCCCCATGCCCGATTGCGCAGAGTCAGGGGCGACAACCACAACATTGCCAATCTTTTGCATTTCTTCCATCAGCACCTTAATACCCGGTGCAGTAATTCCATCGTCGTTGACCACTAAAATATTGGGTTTCTTTTTTACCATACACGAAGTTAGTAAATCTGAAAAATAAAACTGTAGGAAATCCTTGTGCCGATAAATCATTTACATAGCTACGACATCGTTTGCGTAACATTGTATGGCTTTTAATAAATATTAGTCCTAAATTTAGCATTTAAACAAAGCAAATTATTCTGTTATGAGCATTAATTTTGAATCCCGCTATGCTATCGGGCCAAGGGAATACAAGACGTTAGATACGCATGGATTACGAGAGAATTTCCTCATTGAAAAAGTTTTCGAAACCGATAAAATTAACTTAGTTTATACACACTACGACCGCTATATGGCCGGCGGCGCAATGCCCGTAAATGCTAAGCTCAAATTGGAAACTGTCCCTGAGCTGTTGAAAGAACCTTATTTTCTGTCCAGAAGAGAACTGGGAATCATTAATGTCGGCGGCAACGGCCAAGTTGAAGTGGATGGTACTCGATACGATTTAAACACGAAAGAGGCACTTTATGTGGGCCAAGGCGCTAAAGAGGTTTATTTTTCAAGTCAGGACAGTGCAAACCCAGCTAAATTTTACTTAAATTCTACTCCAGCACACTGCAGTTACCCAACTAAAAAGGTAACAAAGGAGGATGCCAATAAAATCGAGCTCGGTTCACTTGAAACATCCAATCATCGGGTGATCAACCAAATGTTATTGAATAAAGTTGTGCAGACCTGCCAGTTGCAGATGGGGATGACTGAGCTCAAACCCGGATCTGTATGGAATACCATGCCTGCTCATACACATGACCGACGTATGGAAGTATACTTTTACTTTGAATTACCAGAAGGACAGGCGGTATCGCATTTTATGGGGCCAATCGATGAGACACGTCATATCTGGATACAGAACGATCAGGCAGTAATTTCACCTCCCTGGTCAATTCATTCGGGTGCTGGCACCTCCAACTACACATTCATTTGGGGAATGGCCGGTGAAAACTTAGACTATGATGATATGGATAAATGTGCCATTACAGCGTTGAAGTAGCCGACAAAATAGTCTGCTACCCTCCGCCTTATCAAAATCATCCGATAACATAACTAGATAATAGCGTCACTATATCATATGATCAACATGAAAAAAACATTCGTATTGAGTTTAGCGCTTGGTCTTTGGGGTATTGCCTTAGCACAGAACAACAAGACCATCACTGTAAGCAATCCTTCTTCCTTCACGCGGACTGAACTGATCAGTATTCCTTATGCCACATTTGAGAGGCACTTCGCCCTGAAAGAAAATAGCTTTAGCATTGTCGACAGCGAAAATAAAAAGGAGCTGGCGTACCAGCTCGAGAAATTAGGACAGCAGACAGCGCAAAATGTACTGGTGCAAGTCAGCCTCGCTCCTAAAAGTTCTCTGACCTTTGCTGTGACCGGCAATGCCCCAACAGCAGTTTCTTCTAAAACCTATGCACGGTATGTACCCGAACGTAAAGATGACTTTGCCTGGGAAAATGATATTGCTGCGTTTAGAGCCTACGGAAAAGCCTTGGAAGGCAGCTCAGAAGATGCCCAAGGATTTGATTTCTGGGCCAAGCGTACTAATGATCTGATTATTGACGAATGGTATAAAACAGGTGATTACCATGCCGATCATGGTAAAGGCTTGGACTACTACTCTGTAGGTCAAACGCTGGGTGTAGGTGATGCTACCCCTTTTATAGATGGGCAGGTAGTCTACCACAAACACTATCGTCAGTATAAGGTACTGGATAACGGACCGTTGCGTTCTACTTTCAAGCTTATCTATGAGCCTGAGAACGTAAAAGACCAAAATCTTCAGGTAGAAAAAACGGTTTCTTTAGATGCTGGAAGCCAGCTGAACAGAATCAGCTATGCAATTAAAAATAGTACTGCTAGTAGTACTTCCGTTGCTATTGGCCTTGCGAAAAGAAAAGAGGAAAAACCTCAATTTCTGAACGATGCCAAAAGTGGTATCCTTGCGTATTGGGAACCAGCAGAGGGCGACAAGATTACCGGAACCGCCGTTATTGTTCCGAAGGCATCTTATGTTTTCAAAGACAGTCCTACACAATTTTTATTGACAACGACCGTAGAAAACAACAACCCATTGGTCTATTTTGCTGGTGCGGCATTTAATAAGGCGGGTAAGATAAATAACTTTGAACAATGGCAATCGTACCTCAGACAATTCAGGGATCATTTAAATCAACCACTAATCATAAAATATTCGAAATAATGTCAATACTGCAATCTTTTGATTTATCAGGAAAGGTAGCTTTAGTAACCGGCTGCAAAAGAGGAATAGGAAAAGCGATTGCTGAAGCATTGGCGGAAGCAGGAGCAGATATCATCGGCGTTTCGGCCTCGCTGGAAATCGCGGGCTCCACAGTAGAGCAATCAATCAAGGCACTTGGCAGAAACTTTTACGCCTATCAATGTGACTTTTCAAAAAGGAATGAACTTTATAAGTTCATTGACCAAGTAAAATCAGATCACCCAACCATCGATATTCTGTTTAACAATGCCGGAAATATACTGCGTAAACCAGCTGCAGAACATCCAGATGAATACTGGGATCAAATTATCGAAATCAATCAAAATGCCCAATTTATCCTGACTAGAGAAATAGGCAAAGATATGATTTCACGTGGAACTGGAAAGATCGTGTTTACAGCATCTTTGCTGACTTTTCAAGGCGGCATCAATGTTCCGGGATACGCAGCATCCAAAGGAGCAATAGGCTCATTAGTCAAAGCCTTTGCCAATGAATGGGCCTCCAAGGGTATAAATGTGAACGGCTTTGCTCCAGGGTACATTGCCACAGACAATACCGAAGCTTTAAGAGACGATCCTGAGCGGTCGAAATCGATATTGGACCGCATCCCTGCTGGCCGCTGGGGGACACCCGAAGATTTTAAAGGCCCCGCAGTATTCTTGGCATCAAAAGCGTCAGATTACGTGCATGGCACTATTCTCACTGTCGACGGTGGCTGGATGGGAAGATAAGAGATCAACAATAAAGATTAGTTTGTTTTTAAAAGTCTTTATCCTTCGGGATAAAGGCTTTTTTTTGAGATGTGAGTCTCTACTACTATCAAAGAGTCTAGGAATAGAGTCCTTTTTTGTCAATAAAGTCGATCACTTTTTGTGGTGTAAAAAACTGAATATTCTTCTTTTCTTTAATTGCCTTCCGAAGGAAGGTGGATGATAATTCCATTAAGGGCGTATCTGTCATCGTGACAGAAGGATGTTCCTTCAGCTTTCCACCATTGTATCCCGGACGTGGATAAACATAAATATGATAATCTCGCAAAATCACTTCAGCGTTCTTCCATTTTTCCAAAGATTCAAGAATATCTTCTCCCATCAGCAACACAAACTCGCGATTCGGATACTTTTCGCTGAGATGGGTTAGGGTATCTATTGTGTAAGAGGGCAGTGGCAAATGAAATTCGATATCGCTGACACGCAAATGATCACACCCCTCAAGTGCTAAATTAAGCATTTCCAGCCGGTCGTAGGGATCCGCTAACGTAGACTTCTTTTTGAACGGATTCTGTGGTGAAACGACAAACCAGACTTGATCGAGCCCTGTAAAACTGGCCATGTAATTGGCTATTATCAAATGTCCCACATGTACGGGATTAAAAGAACCAAAAAACAAACCGATTTTTTTCATGATTATGTACTGATGAAATCCATCACAATTTCTTCGGCTTCTGCACAAGCAGTTTCCAAATCAAAATTTTTCAGTATCACGTCAAATTTATTGGCATAAGTAAGTTCTAGTTCCGCTTTTGCAAAGCGCTCCTGCAACTTCTCCTCTGAATCTGTACCACGGCCCGTCAATCGCTCTTTCAGTACTTCCAGCGATGGAGGTTGTACAAAAATAGATAGCGCTCGGTCAGGAAATTTTGATTTTAGCCGCAAGCCGCCGACAACATCTATATCAAAGATCACATGTTTACCTTCTTTCCAGATACGTTCGATCTCCGACCGCAGTGTTCCATAGAAGGTACCTGAGTACACCTCTTCAAATTCAATAAACTCCTGCTTTGCAACACGATGTAAAAACTCTTCCTTGGACATAAAATAATAGTCTTTTCCATTGACCTCCTGCCCCCTCGGATCCCGGGTACTCGCCGAAATTGAAAATTCTATCTTATCGCCATGTTTACTTAATAGATCTCTGACTATAGTTGTCTTTCCAGCACCAGATGGTGCTGAGAAAATAATTAATTTACCGCTCATCCTTATAGTACGTTGAGCAACTGCTCCTTTATTTTTTCCAATTCTTCTTTCATTCTGACTACGATCTGCTGTATACCGGCATGATTCGCTTTAGATCCAAGGGTATTGATTTCCCGCCCCATTTCCTGTGAAATAAACCCTAACTTCTTGCCATTGGAGTCTGCAGAATCAAAAGCTTGCATAAAATAGTTGCAGTGAGAACGCAACCTTACTTTCTCCTCAGTCACATCCAGTTTATCAATATAATAAACGAGTTCCTGTTCGAAACGATTCTGATCCACATTATCTTTTCCTACCGTATCATTTAAAAACTGTTCTATACGTTGTCTGATCAAAGGAATGCGTTCAACTTCTAAACTCTCCACCTCGCCCAAATAAGATAAAATAAGCTCCGCACGTTTTTTTAGATCCTCCGCCAAAACATTTCCTTCATCTTCACGAAAGGTGTTAAACTGCTTTACAGCTTCATAGAAAGCATCCATCAGTACCTTCGCTTCTTCTTCATCTACGGTATCTTCATTGTTGCTAATAACTTCCGGCATACTTAGCGCCAGTTCAAATAAATTAGCTTTGTTGTCCTGCAGCTCGTTAGCGACAGCCAGCAATTGACTATAATATTGTTTTAGTAAATCGGTGTTGATGGACGATGCCTTGGCTGTTTGGTCCGTATATTCTACGGATACATTTAGATTAACCTTTCCGCGCTCAATTAGTTTACTGCATTCTGTCCGCAAGGCTAATTCCTTGTCCGAAACTACTTTGGGCAAACGGAGATTTAATTCAAGGAATTTTGAATTTAAGGACTTTATTTCGACACTATATTTAACTTTACCATTCTCTTTGGAAGCTGTGCCATATCCTGTCATGGATTTTATCATATGCAAAGGTATAACTTTTCAAATAAAAGTTGAAGCAGGCTTGAGCATTAATTGTTAAAGTCATTTCAATCAGCTGTTGTGCTGCCCCTTCATCCGCCATGTTTTGCAATGATCACCACGAGATAACTTTCATAAGGTATGGCACCTTTACAGGTAACATAACCAATACCAACATCATACAGTGAACCATTCCATTGATCCATACCCAATAAATGTGTTCTATGGTGGTAACCCGGTGCCTCCCGTCCAATAATAAGCGCTTTTATAGCATCTGTAGCACTAGCACGATTGGCCGCAATAGACTCAAAATTATTAGCACTTCGTTTTTTTAGCCAATCTGGATTTAAAGCATATCCAGCTTGGGCTATAAAATAATTGGGGCCATAGCCTTCTGGTGAAACATGATCAAAATACGCACGTTTAGCCATATCTTTGGCACGATATACAGCTACTTCAGCCAATTGTTTATTCCAACGAAGTTCAGTGCGTTTGATTTTATGAAGATTAAAAAGTTTAAGTTCCCTTTTGTATTTTTCAGGATTTAAACGGATACGATTCAATAATTCATAAGCTTCCTTTGCTTGCCTTTGATCTACCCGGATCCGCTGTGCAGTTGCGGCTTGCACGATAAATAGGGTAAATGCGAAAATCAAATATTTCATATGTAATCAAACTGTCTTTCAATATTAGTTGAGGATATCCATATTATCGGTACGTAGCGACCAAAAATGGATTAATGTCAATCCTTTAACATAAAAAAGACTGTTTTTAGTATCTGTAGTTTAATGCTATTTTGCAGTTTTCAAGAGCAAAAACTGTATCATCATGGAAATTAGGCTGATAAATATGATGGCTTTACCTATGCCACTCCGCATGGTGTAAAAGGTATGGTCTATCGTATGAAGCATGTATGAAGGATGCTTCTGTTACCCTGTGAGGCTTTTGCAGGTAACCTGGTTTAAACTGGAGAAAAACAGCTGTATATTATTCAAGTAAAAAGGGAACCTTATGGAGTTCCCTTTTGTGTTTTTATTTTTTCCCTCACTAATTCAAATACAATAGGTAGTACAGACACAACTATAATAAGCAATACCACTTTAGAGAAATTCTCCCTAACTATCGGAATATTGCCGAGAAAGTAACCGGCCAACGTAATGCCACCCACCCATAATACCGCGCCGATTACGTTATAGGTAATGAAAGTCCCATATCTCATTTTCCCTATGCCACCTACAAATGGTGCCAACGTACGTACGATTGGTACAAAACGTGCTATGACGATGGTTTTACTTCCATATTTTTCGTAAAATGCATGTGTCTTGGCGATCTGTTCATCCTTGACAACCCGTTTACCAAACAACTTAAACTGAGTTAACCGCATGCCAAAGTGCTTACCAATGGAATAATTAAGTGAATCACCTGTAATTGCAGCGATCAACAAGACAAAAATCATAAGCCAGACGTTCAGATCATTGGGTTGTGCAGCTAGCATCCCTGCGGCGAATAACAGTGAATCGCCCGGTAAAAAAGGCATTACAACTACCCCTGTTTCTACAAAAATAATCAGAAACAAAATGAGATATGTCCAAAGCTGATAGTCATTGACTATCTCAACCAGATGCTTATCGATGTGGAGGATAAAGTCAATAAGGTGTGTGATTATTTCCAAAACCGATATGAAAATTAAGCGTTATTCAACATTACTGGCATCACCAACATCAAAATATCGGCATGGTCCTCAGAAGTTGCAGGGACCAATAGACCAGCACGATTTGGTGTGCTCATTTCGATCACAACCTCTTCACTTTCCAGATTGTTTAACATTTCAACTAAAAACTTCGCATTAAAGCCGATCTCCATATCATCGCCTTCAAACTGACAGGATAAGCGCTCGTGTGCCTCATTAGAGAAATCCAGATCCTCTGCAGAAATATGAAGTTCGCTACCTGATATTTTTAAACGTACCTGATGTGTAGTTTTATTAGCAAAAATAACAACCCTTCTCAACGTGTTTAAGAAAAGTAATCTGTCAACAGTCAGTTTATTTGGATTAACTTGAGGAATTACTGCAGCATAATCTGGATAGCGCTCATCTATCAAACGACAGATCAGATTGATGTTACCAAAACTAAAAAATGCATTTGTCTGATTGTACTCAATGGAAACTGTAGTATCATCAGATGGCAGTGAAGATTTTAATAGGGAAAGTGCTTTTTTGGGTAAGATAAGCGATGCTGGTTTTTCAGCACCGATATCTGTCCGGGTATAGCGTACCAATTTATGTGCATCCGTCGAAACAAAAGTCACATTTTTTTCTGCCAATTGGACCAGAACGCCTGACATTGCTGGTCTCAGCTCATCATTGCTAACAGCAAAGATGGTTTTGCTAATAGCCTCTGAGAGAATCGGAGCTGGCATCTGGATAATCGATCCGTTGTCAATAGAAGGAATTTTAGGAAAGTCATCTGCATTTTCGCCACTCAATTTATATTTACCGTCACCCGCGCTGATTTCAATAGCTAAGGTATTCATATCTACTGAAAATGCTACCGGCTGATCCGGAAGAGTCTTTAGGGTCTCTATCAAAATCTTTGAAGGCATCGCTACCCTTCCTCCTTCTTTTGCCTCGATCGGTAAGGAAGTAACCATACTTGTCTGTAGATCCGTAGCAGAAATAGTCAAGTTATTATCTTTTATTTCAAAAAGAAAGTTTTCCAAGATTGGCAAAACAGTACTTGTACTAGATGCTCCATTGATAGCTTGTAACTGCTTTAATAAAATTGATGTTGATACAATGAATCTCATTTCCTAAATACTAATTATTATGTGCAATAATACACAAATTAATCAATATTTTTCAGTTTTGTAAGCGCCTTTCTTTCCACACACAGACATTTAATGTACTTAAATAAGCGATTGTATTTCAACTAATAAGCACGCTTTCAAAAGTATAGAAATCAAATTCACCCAGATAAATCACAATATTTAGTACATTTGTATAATAGCGAAAGTGTATGCAGTTTAAGGATATCATTGGGCATAAAGACATCAAGGAACATCTCGTTCGTACGGTTCTGGAAAACCGTGTGAGTCATGCGCAGTTGTTTCTGGGGCCCGAAGGCTCTGGGAGCCTTGCTTTGGCTTATGCATATGCCCAATTTCTGAATTGCGAAAACAAGCAACCCACAGACAGCTGTGGTACCTGTCCAGCCTGTCGCAAGTATAGTAAACTGATCCATCCAGACTTGCACATGTCATACCCTTTTATCGCGAAACACAAAGAAGATACCGCGACAGATTATGCAGAGAACTGGCGGAAAGCTTTTATGAACAATCCCTATATGGGACTTGAATATTGGCGGAACCAGCTGGATGCAGACAACAAGCAGGTGAATATCAATATTGCAGAAGCACATGGTATCATCAAAAAATTAAGCCTTAAAGCGTTCGAAGCCGAGTATAAAGTTTTGATCATGTGGTTGCCTGAATATCTAGATACACAAGGCAATGCGCTATTAAAATTGATTGAAGAACCTCCTGAAAAGACCTTGTTTATTTTGGTCGCGGAGAATCCGGATAAAATACTAAATACGATCATTTCGCGGACCCAGTTGGTCAAAATAAAGAAACTGGAACATATGGAAGTTGTTCAGCATTTGAAAGCTACACAACAGCTTACCGAACAAGAAGCTTCTGAGATTGCTTTTATCGCTGACGGAAATATGCAGGTGGCCCTTAATCAGTTACAAACCCAAGGCAATAACCATTTTGGGACTTTAGTAAACTGGCTACGTTTTATCGTATCGGATGCCGGCACAAATATGATTTCATTAGTGGAGGATGATCTGTCTAAAATGGGGCGGGAAAATCAAAAAAGCTTCCTTTTTTATGCTATCAACATGATGCGTCAGATCATCTTGATCAAAGGGGGGCTTTCCAGTCTAGTATTCCTATCCACTAAAGAATTGGACTTTGTGCAAAAATTTTCAGCACATTATAATATTGAACAAATTGAAGCAACCATAAATCTATTGGAGGAAACGCATTATTTTGTGGAAAGAAATGCAAATCCCAAAATATTATTTTTAGATTTATCTTTGCAGTTAACATTAATATACAAATACAAAACGATTCCGAAAGGAACTCAATATATATAAATATAAAACTATGGGATGTGGCAGTTGCTCATCCGGCGGAGGTTGCGGTAGTACCACAGCAAATGGTGTACCAGCAGGATGCCAAAATAACGGTTCCTGCATGACCAGCGGATGTAATAAATTAGATGTATATGACTGGCTTTCCGATATGGATATGCCATCAAACTATAAACCATTTAATATCGTCGAAGTACGATTTAAAGGATCTCGGAAAGATTTCTTTATCAATACAGACAACCTATACCTGGAAATGGGAGAAATGGTCGTCGTCGAACCATCAACTGGTGGTTATGATGTGGGGCATGTGTCGTTGACAGGTGAACTAGTACGTCTACAATTGAAAAAGAATAATGTGACGCCGGAATCGGTGACAAAAAAGATCTATCGAAAACCGAACGAAGTGGACGTTGAGAAATACAATGCTGCGAAGGATCTAGAATGGGAAACCATGCATAGAGCCCGTAAGCTCGCTTTAGACCTCGGCTTATCCATGAAAATTTCGGACGTAGACTATCAGGGAGATAAAACGAAAGCGACGTTTTATTACACAGCCGAAGGCCGTGTGGATTTTCGGGAGCTGATCAAGAAAATGGCAGAAGCTTTCCGCATTCGGATTGAAATGCGTCAAATTGGTATGCGTCAGGAAGCCAGCCGGCTTGGCGGAATTGGATCCTGTGGCCGCGAGCTCTGCTGTTCGACTTGGCTGACAGACTTCAAAACCGTATCTACATCTGCTGCTCGATATCAAAACTTATCGCTGAATACGCTAAAGCTTGCAGGACAATGCGGGAAATTGAAATGTTGTCTTAATTATGAATTGGATAGCTACATGGATGCACTTAAAGATATTCCAAATAATATTGACCGGATTGAAACCCAGAAGGGCGTTGCTTACCTACAGAAAACCGATATCTTTAAAAAGATGATGTGGTTTTCTTTCCCCGGTGCCGAAAACTGGATCGCAATGACAGTGCAGCAGGTGAAAGAGCTTGTAGAAATGAACAAACAGGGCATTAAGCCCGAAGCTATATCTAGTGCCTTGGCAACCGAGGATGTAAGGGAGGAAAAGATTGCCAATTTTGATTATGAGAACGTAGTCGGCCAAGATAGTTTGACACGACTGGATGATCGTAATAAAAAGAAGAAAAAGCGTAAATCAAAAAACACTAACGCAAAGTCGGAAGGTAAAAACAATCAGAAAAACGACAGAACGGAACAAACTTCTCCAAAACAGACTTCCGGCAGACAGCAAGGCACAGGAGATGGCGTAAATACATCTGCAACTACGGTTAAAGAGTCTAAAGAGGGACAAACAAATAAGCCAAAAAAACGCTTCAACCGTCACAGAAACAAAAATAGAGGCAATAACAACAGTGCTGCTCCAAAAGCAGAATAAAAAACGGATATGCCTAATTTAAAATCTTAGGCATATTCTATTTTATAGATATCATCATGAGACAAAAGGCTTTTCTCGTTGGAATTTTATGTATGGGTCTTTTCACATCTTGTGAGCAGACGGCAATCTTAAATGAAGATAAACCTATTGACAATAAAACTTGGCTGAATACATCACATCCCAATTTTCAGTTCCATATTGCTGATAAGACAAAGAAATATGATGTATTCATACATGTACGCCATACTCCAGAGTACGCTTTTTCGAATCTCTTTGTCCTCATTCACCAACAAGGTCCGGATAAAAAACAGCTTACTTTTCGCAAAGAAATAAAATTGGCACAATCCGATGGAAAATGGATAGGTGCATCGTCTGGCAGCCTCTATAGCCAGCAATCACTGATTCACCAAAATTACCTTTTCCCGGATACTGGACGCTATAATATCTCCGTCGAACAAAACATGCGTGAAAATCCTTTAAAAGAAATTACTGATATCGGTTTAACTATAATACCAAAATAATGCGGAATTCATTGCGATACCTTCTTTTGCCTTTTTCCGTTTTATATGGCCTGATCGTGTGGGTCAGAAACCGTCTCTATGACGCTGGGATCCTGAGCTCTCAATCCTTTTCTACACCTACCATCGTGATCGGTAACTTAGCTGTCGGAGGAACAGGGAAAAGCCCCATGACCGAATTCGTTGCCTCTCTCCTAAGCAAGCAATATAAAATTGCGATACTTAGCCGCGGATATGGACGTTCGACCCGCGGATTTTTCGAAGTGACGGTAAGCTCTTCTGCGCGCGAAGTGGGCGACGAACCGTTACAATTCAAAAACAAGTTTCCAGATATAACTGTGGCTGTTTGCGAGGACCGCTGCAAGGGCATTAAAAAGCTAGAGAAAGATCATGAGGTAATTATATTAGATGATGCCTACCAGCACCGAAGATTATCGGCCTTGTTCCATATCCTCCTCTTTGATTTCCAGTCGTTCGAACAGCCCATGTTCGTATTCCCAGCTGGCAATTTTAGAGATTTATTGCTCGAAGCCAAGCGTGCCCAGATCATCGCGATTACCAAATGTCCTCTCTTTCTTCCTATTGAGGCTAAAATGCGTATCGAAAGAAAGATCCGTCAATATAATAAAAAAGCGTTGCTAGTGTTCACCCATATAAATTACTTTGATCCTATAGATCGAAAAGGAAGACATGTAACCTTGCAGGATAAGCATATCGTTTTGGTCACTGGAATAGCCAAACCACAGCCATTGATAGATTATGTCAGCAGAAGAGCAAATATCGTTACACATGTTTCCTTTGCTGATCACCACCAGTTTAATATGTCCGATATTGATCATATTCTTACAAGCTACCAGTCGATATCCAGTCCTCAAAAATTAATACTAACCACCGAAAAAGATTATCAGCGTCTGAAGCCATTTATACAACATTTTACCGGAGTGGAACTGGCATACTTACCGATCGGCCTACAGTTTAATGATGCCGTAAAGAGACAACTGTTTAGCAGTACATTGAACCAAATTGTCACTTCCAGTGTTAATCAACATTAAATACTGTTAATCAACCTTAAATTTTGTTAAGCCTTACCGTTCCACTAAACTTTTTCGGAAAATTTATATTCAGTATAAAATAGAATATTAAAATATAACGTGATGAAAAAGACAATTTTGACGGTATTGGGTTCATTACTCTTAATGACTACAGCCACTTATGCCCAGCAGCGCGAACAGCGGAGTCCTGAAGAACAAGCTAAAAATCGTGTGGAACGTTTGGATAAACTATTAACACTCAATCAGACACAAAAGGACTCCATCTATAACCTGACACTAGAACAAGCTAAACAGCGCGCTTCCTCGAAAAAAGATGGTGGAGACCGTAAAGCCAACATGGAAAGGTTTAGGCAGATGCAAGAAGCACAGGCTATTAAGATAAAGTCATGGCTGACACCGGAACAGATCAAATTATTTGATGAACAGCAGGAAAAAATGAGAGATAGAATGTCAAAACGTTCAGGAAACCAAAATTAAGTACAAGAACGGAAATGATTGATCTCTCGTCGTATCAAGTATATAACGCTCGATAACCGCAATATCAATCACTTATTTAACAGCTGCTCTGGTGTCGAAAGCTACTGGAGCAGTCTGCTTTTAGTCCCACCCAAATCAAAACCCCTTTCAGCTTTTTCGACAGCAATAGGTCAGCGAACCACTTAATTCTGTCCCCACCCCTCATTCCTTACCATGACCGTGCACATAAAGCCTCATTTTTAGCACAGTAAACAGTCATTATATGTTAAAATAACGTTAAAGTAACATATTTGATACAACAAAATATATAGTGCTATAGTTTTTATAGAAAAGAGTGTGACAATAATTTTTAAATATAAAAGCTATGAAAAAGATTATTTTAACAGGTATAGGGCTTTGCCTGACATTGGCCCTAACATTCGCACAACAACGTACCCCTGAGGAAACAGCTGCGAAAGCGACGACTGAACTGGTACAAAAATTGAATCTAAATGACGAACAAAAAACAGCGGTATCAACCATTCTATTGGATCAGGCCAAAGCAGAAGACACTATTTTAAAAGATAAAAGTGCAACTTCAGAGGCGAAAAGTGAAGCTCTGAGCAAACTGCAGACAGAAGTAGATACGAAAGTAAATCAACTACTGACCGAAGATCAAAAGAATATCTACCAAAAGGTCATTTCCGAACGTCCTGCAAAAGCTGTCCCAAACACGCCTGAGCCTTCTAAACCCGACACAGTTGCCCACAAATAGGTAAGACATCTATAAATTCATTGAATAATTCACATAAAATTAGACCGTATGAAAAAATTATTTTTGACAGGTATTGGCTTCTTTTTAGCCATCACCCTAACATTTGCACAGCAAACTACACCAGAAGAAAATGCGACTAAAGTCGTAACCGAGCTGGTAACGAAACTTTCGTTAAATGATGAACAAAAGACGGCAATATCAACAATCGTTTTAGATCAAGAAAAAGCTGTTGCTACGGTTCTCCAAGACAGCAGTACGACAGCGGATGCTAAAAAAGAGAATATAGCAAAACTTCAAAGTGAATCGGATAGTAAAATTTCGCAGTTACTAACAGACGATCAGAAAGCAACTTATCAAAAATATGTCGAAGAAAGACCTCCAGTGAGTATTCCAGAGCCACAAAAAAATACCGAACAGGAGGAATCTAACAATGAACAAAATAAGCAGCAATAATAACCCTCTATTTTTAGCACTTACCACTGGATAGAGCAATAACCTATTCCGTGTTTTTTTGCTTTATCACTTAACATCAAGTTCGATACTAATTAGAAAGGCTGTTCATTTTCATGAACAGCCTTTCTAATTAGCCCGACACAGCGAAAACTATGATTTCAATTTTTTCATAATATCGCTAACATAAGTCTTAAATTTCTTGTCCGTCTCAATGAGATCCTCAACGGTTTGACATGCGTAGATGACCGTTGAATGGTCTCTTCCTCCAAAGAACGCGCCGATTGATTTGAGCGAAGATTTGGTATGAGCTTTTGCTAAATACATCGAAATTTGCCTGGCTTGCACGATTTCACGCTTCCTGACTTTCGATTTTACCATATCCACAGGAACTTCAAAATATTCACAAACCAGTTTCTGGATGAAATCCATCGAAATTTCCTTGTGCGTATTTTTCACAAAATTCTTCAGCATTGACTTTGCCAAGCCCAGATCAATCTCTTTTTTGTTTAGTGTAGATTGAGCCAATAAAGAAACCATAGCTCCCTCCAACTCACGAACGCTATTATCAATTTGCGTCGCTACATACTCGACCACATTTTCAGGTAATTCGATACCGTCAGAATACATCTTCTTCTTCAAAATCGCCATTCTCGTTTCAAGGTCCGGAATTTGAATATCTGCAGACAGCCCCCATTTAAAACGACTAAGCAAACGCTCCTCCAAACCGGCCAAATCTTTTGGGGCCTTGTCCGAAGTTAAAATAATTTGCTTACCAGATTGATGCAAATGATTGAATATATGGAAGAAAATATCCTGTGTTTTTTCCTTACCAGCAAAGTTATGCACATCATCCATAATGATGACGTCCATTGCCTGATAGAAATTCACGAAATCATTGATCGTATTGTTTTTCAATGAATCCACAAACTGCTGACAGAACTTTTCACAGGACACATAAATGACCAACTTATCGGGAAGATTTCTTTTAATTTCATTACCGATAGCTTGAGCAAGATGCGTTTTTCCTAAACCTACATCACCATAGATCATCAAAGGATTGAATGATGTACCGCCCGGCTTATTGGCTACTGCATACCCCGCGGAGCGAGCAAGCCGGTTACATTCTCCCTCAATAAAATTCTCAAATGTGTAGTTTTGATTCAACTGCGGATCAACCTGCAATTTCTTTAATCCCGGAATGACAAATGGATTTTTAATGTCTCTATTTAATGAGACTGGCACTGGGATCGATTGCCTCTTTCCCTCCGCTCCGTTGCCATTCGAAGGAAGATTAGTCGTGTAGGGATGCGAAGCCGATGACTTCTCCACTACGATATTGTATTCCAATCTACCTTGTTCTCCCAGAAACTTTTTTACGGTCTTACGAAGAATACCTACATAGTGCTCCTCAAGCCACTCGTAAAAAAATAAACTAGGCACTTGAATAGTCAAAACGTCACCCTCCAAACGGACTGCTTTCACAGGTTCAAACCAGGTCTTAAAACTTTGCGCCGGTATATTGTCTTTGATAATCGAAAGACAGTTATTCCAAACACTTGAATACGTTTTTTCCATTCTAAAATTGTTAATAAGTTGATTTACAATATGCGACAAAAAATATGTTGATAACTTTCTCTGAGAACGAAGATGACAAAAAAAAATCAGCTAAAAAACTAAAATATAAAATAATTACTAATAACCTGACAATAAGAAACTTATAGTGTAAAAATGTGGAAAACTCAAGCTAAAATTGATCTCTAAAAATAATTATTAACATTCCAAATTTATTTCAAAAAAAAGAACAAAAATAGTAGCAAATAGGCTACATCTCTGCCTTAAAGGTCTACAACTAAATTAACCAAAATAAAAGCGAAATACAACCTTTGCTTCATATATTTTTAATATTAATTTTATATGAATTTAAAGCCTTATTAACATTAAGTATCACGGCTGTTGCCAATTAATTTTGATAATATAGGCAAGAACAAAAAAAGCTATTGTGTAACAGCTTAGTGTTAGCTGCCCGAGATATCATTTACGAAAAAAGGAAATCCCTAAACGTGATTTCCTTTTAAAATACAATGCTAATTTTATTATACGGTGTAGAGCTATCCAACCATGGTATTGGTGAGCTTACTGTCACAAAGTTTCTTACCTTCCTCCACGATAGCCGAAGCATCATAATGGCAGTTTTTCCATTGGGCATTTTGCTCCGCGTGTTCAACAATTCGATCCGGAATCCCCAACCGCACAACATGGCTGTTATACCCATGATCAGCCATAAATTCCAATACAGCTGAACCTATACCACCTTGGAGGCAACCATCTTCAACGGTAATAATCTTCTTGAATTTTCTAAACACCTGATGCAGTAGCTCTTCGTCCAAAGGTTTGGCAAAGCGCAGATCATAATGCGCAGGATGTATACCATGTTCATTGAGCTGCTGTACTGCTTTGACAGCTTCGTTACCGATCGCTCCAAAACTTAGAATAGCGAGCTCTTCTCCTTCCGTAATCACCCTACCTTTTCCAATCTCAATTTCCGTAAATGGACGGCGCCAGTCCGGCATTACACCATTTCCTCTTGGATACCGGATAACAAACGGTCCCTTATCAGTTAACTGCGCGGTATACATTAAGTTCCTGAGTTCTTCCTCATTCATCGGTGCTGTTACCGTCAAGTTTGGTATACAGCGCATAAAAGCAATATCGTAGGCTCCATGGTGCGTAGCACCATCTGCTCCGACCACTCCTGCACGGTCCAGACAAAATACCACATTTAAGTTTTGCAGTGCTACATCATGGATAACCTGATCGTATGCACGTTGCATAAATGATGAATATATATTGCAGAACGGTAACAACCCCTGCGTAGCCAGCCCAGCGCTGAAGGTAACCGCATGCTGCTCGGCAATACCAACATCAAATGCCCGATCAGGCATTGCTTTCATCATAATATTCATCGAAGACCCCGAAGGCATTGCCGGTGTGATTCCAACGATCTTAGAATTTTCTTCAGCAAGTTCAACCAAGGTATGACCAAAAACATCCTGATATTTAGGAGCCACCGGTCTATCGCTGGAAGACTTCTTAATCTCACCTGTAATCTTATCAAATAAGCCAGGTGCATGCCATTTGGTCTGATCTTTTTCAGCCAGAGCAAAGCCCTTTCCCTTGATGGTAACAACATGCAATAATTTTGGTCCGGGAATATGTTTGAGGTCTTCGAGCGTCTTTGCAAGTTTTTTTACATCATGCCCATCAACAGGTCCAAAATATCTAAAATTCAAGGACTCAAAGAGATTGGCATTCTTTAACAAGGTTCCCTTGATGCTTTTCTCTAATTTTTTAACTATACCGAGCGCATTAGGTCCCACTTCCGAAATTTTGGTCAGCACAGCTGCGATATCGTCCCGGAATCTATTATAGCGTTTTGACGTGGTAATACTAGTCAAATACTCTTTAAGTGCTCCCACATTGGGATCTATAGACATGCAATTGTCATTCAAAATCACCAATAAGTTCGATTTGGAAATACCGGCATGGTTCAGTGCTTCGAAGGACATTCCACCGGTCAAGGCTCCGTCACCGATGACCGCTATATGCTGACGGTCTTTCTCACCTTTTATCTGCGAAGCTACAGCCATACCTAGAGCCGCAGAAACTGATGTGGAAGAGTGACCAACACCAAATGCATCATATTCGGATTCAGAACGGTTAGGAAAACCGGAAATTCCATTTTCTATGCGATTCGTATGGAATACCTCCCGACGTCCGGTCAATATTTTATGACCATACGCCTGGTGACCAACATCCCAAATCAATTGATCATAAGGCGTATTCATCACATAGTGTAATGCCACTGTTAACTCCACGACTCCCAAACTTGCTGCAAAGTGACCTCCATTTACCGAAACCTGATCAATAATAAATTGACGTAATTCCTGGCTGAGTTGTTCCAATTGGTCTTCCTTTAGCGTTTTAAGATCAGAGGGATCGTTTATTTTACTTAATAATTCTCCAGCCTCAAATTGCATAGTTCTGCTAATTACATTAAATGTTCACACAAAGTAACGACAATTTTATTTAATCTTTAAAACAAATCGCAATCACATATTGAACTACAACAAATAAATACAGGAATAGTTTGCCTATGCCCAATTCCAAACCATTTTATTATGTAAATTTGTATAAGTTATGCAAGTAGAAGAAGGTTACGAAATCAGGCTTCCTCAATTCGAGGGACCTTTTGATTTATTACTATTTTTTATCGAGCGGGATGAATTGAATATTCATGATATCCCTATTTCGAGAATAACCGACGATTTTTTGTCTTACCTAAGTCAGATGCACGCGTTGAATATGGAGATGGCCAGCGAATTTATTTTTGTAGCCTCTACGTTGATGCGCATTAAAGCTAAAATGCTTCTGCCCCGCCCCGAAATGGACGAAAATGAAAACGAAGTTGACTTGCGCGAGGACCTTGTTCAGAAGCTTATTCTCTACAAACAGTTTAAAGAAGCCTGTGAGGATCTAAGGGCAATGGAAGAAAGTCGTCTGAAGTGCTATAGACGCGGCAATATTCACTATGATATACGACAAATGCTTCAGTTGGATGCTACAGGCGAAAACTTGGACAGCTTTGATCTTTACGGCCTGATGATGATCTACGAGCAAATGATGTATCAGTACCGGAATAGACCACCAGAAGTGACGCATACCGTCATCAAGTATCCCTATACCATTGAGCAGCAGAAAAAAGCGATCGCTGAACTCATCGAAATAAACAAGAAGCTGGACTTTCAGCAGATACTTAAAAACTCTGAAAACAAGATTCAGTTTGTATACAATTTTCTGGCCATTCTTGAGATGCTTCAGCAGCGTCTGCTGCAGATTGAAGTGGGATTGGGATATAACAATTTCAATGTACAGGAAAGGGCTCCTCATCAAGAAGAGCTACTTGTTGAAGAAGAGCTTGACCAGTAGAAAATATAAAAAGGGTAAAATCTATCGCAATTTTACCCCTAATACTGCTAATTATTCAGTTAGCATAACATTAATCCTTTTTCTTAAAAGCATTCCAGCCCTGTGCGGTAATAGGGTACACATTGCCAGATTTTGATATCATTTCGCAGCCTTCAGATGCGGGCGTTATATAACCGATAATACTGATATCAGGCTGATTCTTAATTTTATCGTGATCAGACTGAGCAACGGTAAATAACAATTCGTAATCTTCGCCACCATTGAGCGCTGCTACTGTAGGATCTATACCAAACTCGCGGCCAGTATCGTAAGTCATTTGGTCTAAAGGTATCTTCTCCTCATATAGCCGACAACCTTTATCAGACTGTCTACAAATATGCAGGATCTCGGAGGCTAATCCGTCGGAAACATCCATCATGGAGGTCGGCTTAACTGACAATTTCGCAAATAATTCAATAATATCCTTCCGGGCTTCTGGTTTCAACTGACGCTCCACAATATAATCTTTCCCCTCCAGGTCTGGCTGCACACTCGGATTTTCCAAATAGATCTTCTTTTCGCGTTCCAAAAGCTGCAATCCCATGTAAGCAGCGCCCAGATCTCCGGAAACACATAACAAATCCCCCTCTTGTGCTCCGTTCCGGTAAACAATAGTATCGGCATCTGCGTAACCTATGCTTGTCACCGAGATAACAAGACCCTGTGCCGATGCCGAGGTATCTCCACCAACCAGATCAACATGGTATTTTTTACAAGCGATAAGCGCTCCCTGGTAGATTTCCTCAACAGCCTCCAAAGGAAACCTGGAAGATAGACCAATCGAAAATGTGATTTGAGAAGCGATCCCATTCATTGCATAAATATCACTCAAATTGACTTGTACAGCCTTATATCCAAGATGCTTCAATGGAACGTATCTCAAGTCAAAATGAATTCCCTCCAGAAGCAGGTCAGTAGAAACTAAAGTTCTTTTTCCTTCAAAATCCAATACCGCTGCGTCATCACCGATACCCTTTATCGTCGACTTTTCATTAAGCTCCACAGCTTTACTTATATAATCTATCAAGCCAAATTCACCTATCTCTTCAAGATTGGTCCGCTCTGTATTGTCAAAATCAAACATCTTAATTATTTTAATACTTTATCCTAATATTTGTCCACCAGCCGATAGCACGGCTGGCAATGCGTTGTCAGTGCTGTCCGGCTTGGTAAAGATCCAGCTGACACGCCAATTCTCAATGGAAACTAGTGCGATGTAAAGTCAGCAGATCGGTCTCCAAATTACAATCCCAACCGGGCAGATATCTCCAACATCCGCTCGATCGGACGTTGCGCTCGTAGAATGACGTCTTCCGGTAAGAGAATTTCGGGAGACTCATACTTTAGACAATTGTATAATTTCTCCAGTGTGTTCAACTTCATATGTGGACAGTCATTACATGCGCAAGCATTATTAGGAGGAGCAGGAATAAATGTTTTATCCGGGCTCGCCTTTTGCATCTGATAAAGTATTCCAGATTCGGTAGCAACAATATAGGATTTTGCACTATCTGTCTGGGTAAACTTAAGCATACCTGCCGTAGAACCAATATAATCGGCCTTGGCCAGAATGTGGTCTTCACACTCCGGATGTGCGATGAATTTTGCGTCAGGATGTTCACGCTTCAGGCGATCGATTTTATCTTGGGAAAATATCTCGTGTACCATACAGGCCCCATTCCACAAAACCAGATCGCGCCCGGTTTTCTTCTTAACATAGGCCCCAAGATTACGGTCGGGACCAAAAATAATCTCCTGTTCAGGAGGTAGGCTTTCTACAATCTGCACCGCATTGCTTGATGTGCATACGATGTCAGAAAGCGCCTTTAACTCGGCAGTACAATTGACGTATGTGATGACCAAATGATCGGGGTATTGCTCCTTAAACTTCGCAAAAAGATGTGGTGGGCAGGAATCCGACAACGAACAGCCCGCTTTAGCGTCGGGTAGGATAACCTTTTTTTCCGGGGATAAAATTTTAGCCGTTTCAGCCATAAAATGTACTCCGGCAAATACAATTAAATCTGCATCCGTTTTGGCAGCCTCTTGCGACAAGCCGAGGCTGTCACCTATATAATCTGCAATATCCTGAATTTCAGACTCCTGATAATAATGAGCCAGAATTACGGCATTTTTCTCCTTCTTCAGTCGCTGAATCTCAACGATTAAGTCCAACGAAGGGTCAATGGGAGCATCAATATAACCTTTTGCTTGAAGCTCATAATTTACAATTTCCATGTGAATACATTCAACAGTTATGAACAACAAAAATAAGCATTGTTATATATATAAAAGTCAATAAAAAAACAAATTAACAAGATTACGTTTCTGAACTAATATATATAAAAATAGTAAATTATAAATAAATTAATTAATTTAAAATAAATAAACCTACTTTTACACCGCTGCAAAGGCTCCTAGAATGTAATATTCGGCACCATATCCATTATCAATCGTTCTATAGCATCCTGAACGAGTTTGTTTTGATATCTTTCGCTCATTGAAAATCACTTTCTTTAATTCTTCCGTAGCACATATCTCCGCACATTCTTAGGGATAATACAAAGCAAGGAAAAATAATGGATAAACCGAAGTTTAATTACCAACACCAATAATTAGTCACAACTCGAACCCGACAGATTTGGAAAATTACAATCGTTCTCGACATATGCATAGATCAGGAAACTGTGCGCATAGATAGTTTAGTAAAGGCTTTAGGAGTGATTTATTTGTACCTTCGGAAAAATAATATACATATATAGGAATCTAAAAGGGTTTGTGGCGCTTATCGGCTCATCTTAAGCGCGTCCAGATTCAGCTATTTGCGCACATGTTTGGCCAATCTTTTTTTATTTAATTCTAAATGGCCTTCAGCATAGTATATGTAGAAAGTTAAGAATGTAGTTAGATGTGATCAGTCAAACAGCAAAGCTCCCAACAATCGAATAAACCTATCTAACTACTTTTAAATCGGAATTATTAAAATCTCAGCGCATTTGATTGCTACCGTCGTTGTTGTTCTGTCCAAAACGCGTTCTGTGAAGTTGAGTCTACTATAGAAAACCTATTAGGATCGAATGTTTGAAGTTTGTAAAAACACACTTACAATTATAACATTCTAAATTGATAGGACCAATCCTATGCGTTTGCAATATTTGTGGCAACACGATCATAACATATTTAAAATCAAATATATTATAAGATCAAAATAGGTATATTAAACTTCTATACTATAAAGTGGAAGAAAAACTTAAATTAAAATAAAAAAATAATAATACAAGAAATTTATTATATATATAAATCATTTAATATCGCAGACTGATGGATTCAGAATAAGCTATTTTCGATAAATTTCCGTTATCAAAAATCTACGGCTCGCAAAAGCGATTCATTTTGTAAGACAAAGCCTCTGAGCTTTCCATATAAAAATAGAAATCGTATTCAGTATCGTATAGCACAATCTGAGAGGCTTTATTTCGTTTTCCCAGCATACGCAAAGTGACCGAGCAAATATAGTAAATTGATTCATTTTAACTAACATCCCTAAAAATACAATTTCCGTCCACAGACATTTTCAATAGGAACTGTTTCTTGCTATAGTAAGTTGAGGCGCTCTGAATCGCTTAAAAATTTCCGAAGCCAAGCATTTCAAAACCATCGAAATGTGATCGCGTTTATTATTCTAAGGCGATTAGTGGCGCATATAAGCTTCTAAAAAAAAGTATCCCAAAAATATTGCACGCATATTCGCTCTATTTTATAGTAATATCCCTTTAATTTGGTCAATTGCTCTAAAATGTCTACTTAAAAACCTTAAGAAGTGTAAAAAAAATCACTCAAGCTTTTAAATAATTGAATATCCGATTCTAAAGAGCTCTGCAGGAAAAAAATTCCAAACAAATGTCTCTCGATTGATAACAAAACATGGCTTAAAATACTTCAGGATTTACAAAAAGGAAACTAATCCCGTCTAAAATGCCATAAAAATCTATTTAAAAAGTTATGTAATAAATATCCATTTCTAAAAGGCTTTATGAGCCGGCTAGAATTTTACATTTCGAAAATAAACCTAATGACAATTCGCTATTTGGATAGGGGAGCCAATAGATTCCCAGATATCCAAATCTCAGAGGGTTTATTCGATGTTGACAAAACTAAACAAAGATTTTTGAATGTAATCCACAATCTTCTTTTTCAATAAATACTAATTTTTTTAAATAAAGGTTCTTTTATTGTTTATTAGGCTGTGGAAAACTGGAATAATTTGCCGTCTGGCGATTTTGAATTCTGGTTTTTACTGAGTTTTCAACAATTTTTCAACAGATTAGACCGATTAATAGGCTGATTTTTAAAAGTATAAAATTTCACATTTTTTATTTTCCATAATTTTTTGTTGAATAGTTTGTGTCTAAAAAATGTGGAAATCTATGGATATTTTTGCGGAAAAAATTCAAAAATTAAGGAAGGAAGTAGGGGACTTGTGGAATGTTAAATACTTTTCATTTTTATTTAACCTTTTATTTACACGTTTTCCACATTTTTCGTTAATTTGATCCAGCGCTTTTGGGCAAAGTTTGTGAATTTTAAAGTTTATGGCAGATAGAAAAGTAGATTTTTTGGTCATTGGATCGGGCATAGCGGGTTTAAGCTTTGCGTTAAAGGCGTCCAAATTCGGTAAAGTGTTGATAGTCACCAAGTCAAACGAAGATGAATCCAATACGAAATATGCGCAAGGAGGGGTGGCTGCTGTTGTGGATAAATCGGATAGCTTCGAACAGCATATTATTGATACACAGATAGCTGGGGATGGATTGTGTGATGTTGAAATTGTGGAAAACGTAGTTAGAGAGGCGCCGGATCGAATTGCTGAACTTATTTCCTATGGGACGTCTTTTGATAAGGAAGAATCGGGCGTATATGATTTGGCAAAGGAGGGAGGGCATTCGGCACATCGCATTTTACATTATAAAGATATTACCGGTTATGAGATCGAGCGGGCCTTGTTGGTACAGGCGCATAATGATCCGAATATTGAGATCGTAACACACTACTTTGCCATTGACTTGATTACACAGCACCATCTCGGCGAGTACGTTGACAAGAATCGTGAGGACATTACATGCTATGGTATTTATGCTTTTAATACGTCATCCCATTTAGTGGATAAGATTTTGAGCAAAGTAACTGTTATGGCTTCTGGAGGTGCTGGGCATGTTTACTCAAGTACAACTAACCCGACGATCGCTACGGGTGATGGTATTGCGATGGTATATCGCGCTAAAGGCAGGGTTCGGAATATGGAATTTATGCAGTTCCATCCGACATCTCTTTATAATCCAAAGGAGTCTCCGGCATTTTTAGTATCTGAGGCTGTCCGCGGATTTGGTGGAGTTCTAAGGCGTTTGAACGGGGAGTCTTTTATGGAGGAATACGATGAAAGGGCATCATTGGCACCTCGCGATATTGTTGCTAGGGCGATAGATGCTGAAATGAAGAAATCAGGGATTGATTATGTCTACCTAGATATTACGCATCGGGACAAAAAGGATATCATTAAACACTTTCCAAATATTTATGAGAAATGTTTATCCATAGGACTCGATATGGCAAAGGATTATATACCGGTCACCCCAGCCGCACATTATCTTTGTGGCGGTATATATGTGGACGACTTTGGAAGGAGTAGTATCAAGAATCTTTATGCTTGCGGTGAGTGTTCTTCCACGGGGTTACATGGAGCAAACCGGTTGGCTTCAAATTCCTTGTTGGAGGCACTCGTATATGCGCATCGAATATTTTTAGATGCTAGTCAATCTATCGCTTCGATATCGCATATAGACAATGTACCGGATTGGGACGACTCCAAAACCTCACTTTCCAATGAAGATATTCTTGTAAGCCACAACTTACGCGAATGTCAGAAGATAATGAGCGATTATGTAGGGATTGTCCGCTCTGATTTTAGGTTGCAGAGAGCGCTTAAACGCTTACATCTATTGTATGAGGAAACAGAAGACTTTTATCGCAACACGCGCCTTTCCGTGAAGCTATGTGAGTTACGGAACGTTATTCAAGTCGCCTACATTGTCACTAAGTCTGCTATGTTGAGAAAGGAAAGCAGGGGCTTGCATTATACAACAGATTATCCAAAGCATGCGGGAGTGCTGCAGGATACAATATTCTAATCTTATGGCACTTATTTTATCTGTTCTGGACAAGAGTCCACTGATTGCTGAAGAATGCTTCCTGGCGCCAAACGCGACGATTGTCGGCGATGTGACGCTTGGACATCATTGTTCCGTCTGGTTTAACGCTGTAATACGTGGAGATGTAAACTATATTCGCATTGGTAATTATACGAATATTCAAGATGCTGCAGTCATACACTGTACTTATAAAAAATGCGGTACCACTTTAGGAAATTATGTTAATATTGGTCACCAGGCGATGATACATGGTTGTATTATTAACGACCATGTTCTGATCGGCATGGGGGCTATAGTAATGGATAATGCAGTAGTTGAGTCCAATGTGATCGTGGCGGCCGGAGCTGTGGTTTTGGAAAACACCCGTTGTGAATCCGGCTTCCTTTATGCTGGTGTACCAGCTAAAAAAATAAAACCCTTAACGGAAGACCAGAGAGCATTGCTTCAGCAATTACCGCATAATTACGTATTATATAGTTCTTGGTTTTAGCTTAAACGAATTAGCATAGGTTAATTGTAAATGGCCTCAATTACTCTTTTTTGAGGCCATTTAGTGAAAAGCTATCTTTTTGCTCCCAGTTTGCGCGTATGGTAAATACTTTGTTTAGGTAGACCACAGGCTCTGGGAAGGTGCGTTGTTCAACGTCTCCTGTGTCCCAAATGCCGTTGTTGTTATCATCTCGAATGACCCGAATCGTGTATTTTCCGCCCGGATACTGTTTATACAATACCTTCGGAGTATCGGCATTGATTCTATCTACACGGTATACCCTGTCTTTCTTTTCGTTGATTAGTTCAACCAAGTAAGTGGTATTGCTGTCCAGATCTGTAAAATCAAAGGTAAGATCGCCGTAGTTTTCACTGTCATCGTAGACTAATTCAATTTTCTTATCTTTATTTGTTTCTCCAAAGTATCCGTTAATTGCACCTTCGGTAAACTCAATCTGGTACTTTTTTTCTTTCCGCCAATTATAACGAATATGGTATATATTGCTGTTTGCACTATCCACTGCTAGCTGGTAGTTTGTACGTAAAAGAGAGTCTTCCTTAAATTTTACCTTCGTTTTATCGATGCTTTTTATAGGCGTAATTGCCGATACCTGTAAGTGTGTTATTCGGTCTACTTTTCCATTATTTGGGGAAAAGATGGGTTCAATTGTTTGATCTATTTTTACATTTCCTTTGCGCACCAGTATGGTATCTAGGGGAGCATCGTTTTCACTGAGAATAAGCTTTAGCGAGTCTATTTTCAAATTGGGAAGGAAAATACTGGCAGAGTCTGAAGTTTTTGAGAATCGGACAATTTTATCTTTGTTGTTGACTTCATCGTTGAGAATTTCCAGCTTTGGTTGGTTAACCCTTCGGTTGAATACCAGCAAAACACTACCATTTTTTTCGAATTTCTTTTCTTGGGTTCTGAATTTTTTTGGAATGCCCTTGAATATTTCAAGATTTATATTGCTTAAATCGCGATCGAGCACGATAGAGTCCTTTAAAAAGCCTATTTCTTCATCGGCAGCATTATATATACGGTCGTTATTTTTTTCTTGTAGCGCATATATCCGGTATGTTCCCTCGCGTAGATTGTTGAGTTTATAATTGCCTGCTGTGTCAGTCGTGGTGAAGATGTTGGCTTTCTTTTTTCCAAAGATTGAATCCTGGCTTGTGGGGATGAGAAGTACTTTTACCTCCTTGACAACTTCCTTTGTAGTGGCGCTTTTCACATTGCCCGATATGCTTAGCGAATCGATTTTATCTCCTGTAGCGAACACATAGGCATAGTTTACCAATGCATTCCCCGCGTTATAGTCTACGAGACCTTTTCCAAAGTATATACTGTAAGTAGTATTTTTCTCAAGGGAATCGGGTAAAGTAATTTCCAGGTTCTTCTTTTTGACCTTGAACTGAGGAGCGCTTTCCATCTCTGGGGTGACGCTGAATTCTTTCTGCTGATTGGCAAGTTTGATATATTCGTCGAACGTTATGACAATTTTTTTTGCGTGGAAGTTCTTCGAAAAGTTCGTAGGATTTTCTTGGAGAATTTTGGGCGGGATGGAATCCTTGGGGCCTCCTGTAGGCTGTTGTATGCTGGCACACTGTATGGACAGAGCAATTAGCATTATAAAGAGGCTTAAAATAAGCATTCTTGCTTTAAAGCTGCTTTTAAACCTTTCTGAGCTACTTTTATTATTTTTTGAATAAGTTGTCATGAAAAATAAAATATCGTCTTAAATAGCTTATTTTAAGCCTTACATGTTTATTCTTTTAAGTTATTGATTTACAGTATTTTAACTCATGTGTACCATTAGTACGCTAATATCCGACGGTGAGACCCCTGATATTCTTGAGGCCTGGCCTAGTGTACGGGGTTTAACTTTTGCCAATTTCTGCCTTGCTTCTATTGAGAGAGAAGTTAACTGCGTATAATCAAAATTCGTATTTATCTCCCTATCCTCCATTTTTTTCATTCGATTGACAATTTCAACTTCTTTCTCAAAGTAGCTTTCATATTTCAGATTGATCTCCGCCTGCTCTATTGTTTCTTCATCAAAGCTTGCTACGAATTGTGCAAACTCATTATCGCCTTTTATGATATCCTGTATATTGACTTGAGGTCTAGCCAATACGTTACTTAATTTTGTTTTTTGAGCGAGCGCAGATGATCCTACTTCTGCAAGCACTGCATTCATCTTATCTAAATTTGTTGAATGCTGTTTGAGGTAATTGATGATAGCATTTGAGTTGGCTATTTTTTCTTGGACTTTTTTAAGTCTGTGCTCAGATACCAAACCGAGGCTATGGGCTAGCGGTGTTAGTCGAATATCTGCATTGTCTTGACGTAGTAACAAACGGTGTTCGGCTCTCGAAGTAAACATGCGGTATGGCTCTTCCGTTCCTTTGGTGACCAAGTCGTCAACAAGGACTCCAATATACGATTCGGACCTTTTCAGGATAAGTTCCTTATGGTCATTGATGCGCTGGTGAGCATTAATTCCTGCTAGGAAACCTTGTGCGGCAGCCTCTTCATATCCTGTCGTTCCATTAATCTGCCCAGCGAAAAATAAGTGTTTTACCAGTTGGGTCTCTAAGGTGAGATCGAGCTGCATGGGTGGAAAGTAGTCATATTCGATGGCATATCCCGGGCGGTACATTTTGGCATTTTCAAATCCTGGAATAAGTTGAAGTGCTTTTAACTGGACGTCTTCGGGTAAAGAAGTGGAAAAACCATTTACATAGATTTCTACTGTTTTAAAGCCTTCGGGCTCGACAAATATTTGATGTCTATCACGCTCGGCGAAGCGATTTATCTTATCCTCTATTGACGGACAGTAACGCGGACCGAGACCCTTAATACGGCCTGTAAACATAGGTGATTTTTCAAATCCCGTTCTGAGCATTTCATGCACTTTCTCATTTGTATATGTGATCCAACAGCAACGTTGTTCTTCCGGTACTTGCACGTTGCTGTATGAAAATCTTCCTCTTTTTTCATCGCCCCATTGCTCTTCCATCAGCTTATAGTTAAGGCTGCGACCGTCTATTCTTGGAGGTGTTCCGGTTTTCATACGGCCGGATTCGAAACCCAATGATACCAGTTGCTCGGTAAGTCCTGTCGCTGCTTTTTCACCGGTTCGGCCTCCTCCAAATTTTTTATCTCCGATATGAATAACACCGTTCAGAAATGTTCCATTTGTGAGTACGACTGCATCCGATTCTATTTCTATTCCCATCGAGGTAATGACGCCACATGCTTTACCGTTTTTGACGATCACTTCCTTAACTGTATCTTGCCACATGTCTAAGTTAGGAATAGACTCCAGTTGTAAGCGCCACTCTTCTGCGAAACGCATACGGTCATTTTGAGTTCTTGGACTCCACATGGCTGGACCTTTTGACAGGTTAAGCATCCTGAATTGAATTGTTGACTTATCCGCTATAATTCCTGTATACCCTCCCATGGCATCAATTTCTCTGACAATTTGCCCTTTCGCTACGCCACCTATAGCAGGATTACAGCTCATTTGAGCTATCACTCCCATATTCATAGTGATTAGCAATGTTGATGAACCAAGGTTTGCGGCAGCCGCGGCTGCTTCACAGCCTGCATGACCTGCACCGACAACTATTACATTATATTTTTTAAACATCTTCTTATTCTGGTTCCACGTGAAACGTGGAGTTTTCTTTATTTTACAAATTTAGTCTTTCCCGGTGTTCCACGTGAAACGCAAGAAAAATTTTACATAAATTCAGCAAGAGTCATCCATCTCTCCGATTTACTGTCAATCAAATTTTGTAGGTTTTGAATTTCTTCCGCTACTGTCGCTAACTCGGTGTGGTTAGTCAATGTGTTTAATTGAATGACTTTAGTTTTTAATACCTGTTCGAGTTCGTCGATCTCACTTGCAAGTTTGTTATATTCCAGCTGCTCTTTATATGATAATTTTTTCTTTTCCTCCTTTATCTTAGGTAGGTCCGTTTGTTGTATACTCTTTTTTTGTTTTTCCTTTTCAGATCGCTGTTGTTCTTCCTGCTCCAACTTAAAGTCAGCGTAGTTACCATTGTAAATACGGATGATTCCATCTCCCTCGAAGATGAATAATTGATCTGTTAATTTGTCCAGTAAATAGCGGTCGTGTGAGACTAAAATTAATACACCTTTATAATTATGTAGAAAATCCTCGAGTACATTTAAGGTATCAATATCAAGATCATTTGAGGGCTCATCCAATATGAGAAAATTTGGATTTTTCATCAAGACGCGCATGAGCTGAAGCCGTTTCCGCTCACCACCACTGAGTTTGTTCACTAAGCCAAATTGTTTCTCGGGTGGAAATAAAAAATGCGTTAATAGCTGTGAAGCCGTAATTACCTCGCCGTTGGCCATCTCAATATACTCAGCAATATTTTTTACCACGTCGAGCACCCTGTCATTTTCATTTACTGCTAGACCACCCTGTTTATAATATCCATATACGGTGGTCTCACCGACGCTTATGTTGCCTGCATCAGCTAATTCCTCCTGCGTAATCAAATTTAAAAATGTCGATTTACCTGTTCCGTTCTTTCCTGCTAAACCTATTCGGTCTCCTCTTTTGAATGTATAGGAAAAGTTCTTTATTATGATCTTTTTTCCGTATTGTTTGGTGATGTGATCGAGCTCTAGGATTTTAGACCCCTGCCTACTTACTTTGACACTCAATTGCACAGTATCATTTCCTTTTATCGCTTTGGACTTTTCCTCTAGTTCATAATAAGCATCGATTCTAGATTTAGATTTAGTCCCTCGTGCTTGCGGCTGGCGCCGCATCCATTCCAATTCACGACGTAACAAGTTTCTGCTTTTTTCGACCATGACCGCATCAATGGCCTCCCGCTCCGATTTCTTCTCTAAAAAATACGCGTAGTTTCCCTTATATGTATATAAATTACCACGGTCAAGTTCACGAATTTCTGTACAGATATTATCTAAAAAATAACGGTCATGTGTGACCAGTAGGATTGTTTTATTTCCAGTGGTAAGTAACTTTTCCAACCATTCAATTGTTTCGATGTCAAGATGGTTGGTAGGCTCATCCAAAATATATACATCTGGTTCATCAATCAAGAGTTTTGCCAGCGCCAGCCGCTTGCGCTGCCCACCCGAGAGACTATGAATATTTTGCTGAAAATCCATAATGTTCAGACGATTCAAAATCGTTTTAATATTATGTTCATATTCCCATGCATTCAAAGAACTTATCTTTTCAGTGAGATCTTCCAGTTTAGACTGATCGATGTGCTCGGAAGCTAACAGTTCTTCATAATCTCTAATGAGTCGCTGCTGATCATTATCTGTACTATAAATAAAATCATTGATTGATTGAAGGCCCGTGAAATCGGGCTCCTGTTCTAAATATCCTATTTTTATACCTTTCTCTTTGACAACTTTTCCCGACGTCGGGATTGTCTGACCCGCCAGTATAGATAATAATGTCGACTTACCTGTTCCATTTATTCCGACCAAGGCTACCCGTTCCCCTTTTTGCAATCCGAAATGTAGATCCTTAAAAAGCCATCTGTCATGAAAGGAATGGCTTACTTGTTCTGTAGCTAAAATACTCACGTTATATCACCCTAATTAAATTAAATCAAAATGTAATACAAAACCTGAGATATGATTATATCTTTTGTAAATTCTGTATCTTATTGAAAATCAAAATGTTAATTATTTATATCTGATTTTCATTTATGTATATATTAATCAATAATCTTATTGATTGTGTAAATCTACTGGGTGTCTTCCGATACGACCTCGGATGCAGCTAACGGTATTCAATACTTAGCATTTTTATATATGTCACTAGAACGTTCGCAAAAATAAAGAAATACTTTCTTATTCGCTGCAAAAAAACTTCGTAGTGCGCTAATCTGGCAATAATGATATTACCTTGATAAATTTAATTCATTGCGTAATCAGCAATGAGATTGAAACGAGGTATTTCAACCTGAAAGCTACTATTATCCAACGCACGAACCATGTTATAATGACCTTCCATAAATCCAAACTCACTATTCAGGTTGCAACCTGAGGTATATTGATGTATTTGGCCTGGCGCTATTATAGGTTGCTCGCCTACTACTCCCTCTCCGGAGACTTCTCTATAATCTCCCTTGGCATCGAATATTTTCCAATATCGGCTGATGAGCTGTACCGTGTAATCACTCAGATTTTCAATGCTGATATGATAAGCAAACATAAAATGTTCACGGTCAGGATTAGAATACTCCGACTGATAGCTAGTTTCAACCGAGATTTTTACGCCTTCTGTAATTTGTGTGATCATTGGATGATGTTTATTGTTGCAACAAATACTTACGCTAAATTACTAATAATGAGTTTAAAATTCGAAATTTTAACGATTTTTAAAGGTAAGCAAAAGTCAATTTGAAAAATACTATTTCTAAATGGGCGTTAATTAGTAGGTTTGTATATGGCAAAAGGAGTATTATATTTGATCCCTGTCCCCTTGAGCGAGGATGCTGCGTCCAAGTCATTCACCCCTTTTTTGATTGAGACGATCAATTCACTTGATGAATATATTGTAGAGAATGAAAAGACAGCGCGGAAGTTCCTGAAACAAGCTGGGTTGAAGATTCCGCAAAGTGCATTGAAAATCCATGATTATGGAAAACATGCCCGTGAAAAAAGTGATTCTAGCGAATTTTTTTCGGGTTTGAAACGAGGAAAGGACGTTGGGTTAATGTCAGAGGCCGGTTGTCCCGGAGTGGCCGACCCAGGAGCGGATATTGTCGCGGAAGCTCATAAGCTTGGAATTAAAGTAGTCCCACTGGTGGGCCCCAGTTCGATATTATTAGCTTTAATGGCTTCTGGATTCAGCGGACAGAAATTTGCATTTCATGGCTACTTACCTATTGATAAAAACGAACGTTCAAAAAAGATCAAAGAACTCGAAAATCAGTCTATGCGTGAGAAGCAGACACAGATATTTATCGAAACCCCCTTTAGAAATAATCAGCTTCTGGAGGATATTATCAAGACCTGTAAACCAGCAACGGGCCTCTGTATTGCTTGCAATGTAACCTCAGGCGAAGAATATATCCGTACTCGCACTGTGGCGGAATGGAAAAAACATAAAGAGGACTACCATAAGAAGCCGGCAATATTTTTGCTCTATGTATAGGGACCTAGGTTGGTGCCTCCCCTCCCCCATCTCGCTTTAATAGGGAGAATTAATTGAAAATGGTAACACTGTTAAATGGTTATATTGGAGGTGAGTAAGTGGTTACAGTTTCTGTCTTGTGGATAATCCAAACCGGATTATATTTGGTGTATAGGATCGTTCCAAATAATATGATAAATAACTGTCGAAATCAACAAAACATATAATATGTTGAATATTACAAAGATGGATATTTCTATATTATTTTTTATGATAATTGCACGGGGTAAAATTGCTTATGCACAGCCTCCTGTTTATGTCATTATGCATGGTGCTTGGGAGGTGCCGAGCAATTTAAAAACAGCGACATTTTAAAACACTTGAACTGATCTCGGATCACAATCCGTAGATAAAAAATTGCAGGAATTAGTAGATTTGTTAGAGCAGGAGAAATAGATATACAGTAGCATAGTTGAATGACACAAGAAGAATTAATCAATGAATTGAGTAAACCGGAAGTGCAAGTTATTGTTTTCGGTATTTTGGCCATACGGATTATCGTTTGGCTCTTGTTTGCGAATACTATCCGCAAGACGTTAAATTTGGTGGCCGTTGAAAATAGATTAATGACACCTGGGCAATCCTGGTTGGTAGCAGTTCCCTTAGTTAATATTTACTGGAATTTTCAGGTTGCTTCCCGTTTAAGGGACTCGCTTATTAATGAGTTTTATGACCGTAAGATAGCTGTGGAAGAAAATCCAACGTTTAAGAAAGGCTCTTTGTATGCGTGGGTTTATCTGGTGACAAATATCCCGATGCCGTTTTCAATTTCTGGGCTGCTTGCAGTTATGCACTTTGTCACATTAGCCAATTATTGGTTTAACATTAATGCAAATCGTAGGATTTTAGAGGAGCACAACAAGTTTAGAGAAAAGGAGGTAGTAATAGATCATGAAAATTAAAGAAGTCATTCAGTATTTGGAACAATTGGCGCCATTGGATTTGCAGGAGTCGTATGATAACTCCGGACTTATCGTAGGTGATGCAAACCGGGAAATCAGCAGCATTCTGATTTCACTGGATTGTACAGAGGCTGTTGTTCAGGAAGCCATAAATAAGGGATGTAATTTGATTATCTCCCACCATCCTATTGTCTTTAAAGGATTAAAGAAAATTAATGGAAAAAATTACGTGGAACGTACTGTAATCAAAGCTATAGAAAACAAAATCGCGTTGTATGCGATCCACACCAACTTGGATAATATCGTCGGGGGAGTAAACTCAAAGATCGCCGACCGACTGGGTTTAGTTAACCAGGCTATTTTGGCATCCAAGAGTAATGTATTGCGAAAAATGGTTGTGTTTGTGCCGCGAAGTCATGTGGAAGAAGTAAGACAAGCGCTATTTGATGCCGGCGCAGGGCAGATTGGAAAGCATTATGATCAGTGTAGCTTTAATACAGCAGGCTATGGTAGTTTTAGACCTTTGGAGGGCGCGCAGCCCACTATTGGTGAAACAGGTATCCAAGAGCGCGTTGAGGAAACACGTATTGAGGTGATCTATAGACGTTCTATTGAGCGAAAGCTGCTTTTAGCGCTTTACGAAGTACATCCTTACGAGGAAGTGGCTTATGATCTATTTGATTTACAGAATACGGCCACGGAAATCGGCGCTGGTATGATTGGCAACCTGGTGGAGCCGATGGACGAAAAAGAATTTTTGGCATATTTAAAAGAAAAGCTTAACTTAAATGTCATTCGGCATACCGCCTTATTAGATAAAAAAGTCAGCCGCATAGCTGTCTGTGGGGGAGCAGGTGGATTCCTACTGGATGCAGCCAAGCGCTCGGGGGCAGATTTTTTTGTTACCGCTGATTACAAATACCATGAATTTTTTGATGCGGAACGCGAGATTGTCATCGCCGATACAGGACATTTTGAGAGCGAACAATTTACGCAAGAATTATTGTACGACATTATTACGAAAAAATTTCCTAACTTTGCAACCTTAACAACAGAAATAGATACAAATCCTATAAAATACTACAGTTGATGGAACAAACCGTAGAACAAAAATTGAAAGCATTATGGCTTTTGCAAGCCATACATACTAAAATAGACAAGATTCGCCAGGTTCGTGGCGAGTTGCCTATGGAAGTTGCAGATCTTGAAGATGAGATTGCGGGTTTAGAAACTCGTATCGAGAAGATCAGAACGGACTTAGACGATTTAGAAGATTCGATCGTTAAGCGCAAAAACATGATTAAAGATGCTCAGGCTGCTATCAAAAAATATGAGTCGCAGCTCAATGAGGTTAAAAACAATCGTGAATACGACGCTATTTCAAAAGAAATTGAAATCCAAGGACTTGAAATTCAAGTCTGTGAAAAGAGAATCAAAGAAGCTGAGTTTGAGATTCGTAACAAAACAGAAAACTATGATGCTACGGTAAGTAATCTTGAATATAGCAAAAACGAACTTGAGGGTAAAAAGAAGGAATTGGAGACAATTACTGCTGAGACTCAAAAGGAAGAGGATGCCTTATTGGCTAAGGCATCTGAAGCTGAAGCGAATATTGAAGAACGTCTGGTTAAAGTGTATTATCGTCTGCGTAATTCTTTCAAAAATGGCCTGGCTGTTGTTTCCATTGACCGTGACAGCTGTTCAGGATGTCACAATAAAATCCCAGCTCAGATGCAATCTGAGATTCGTCAGCGCAAAAAAATCATAATCTGCGAACACTGCGGTCGCGTATTGGTTGATGAAGGTATCGTATTGGAAATTGAACAAGAATACGGTTTTTAATCTGACTCACAGTATATAGGCCCTGCTCAGCGAGCAGGGCTTTTTTTGTACTTTTTTATGCAACTTTGTTGATATAAGTAACTAATCAATCGGCAAAATCGTAGCTTTGCATATAAATTTTAACCACTAAATATTTATGAAGAAAACTCATTTCAAGTTTATCGCAGCGTTTTTGGTAGGAACAGCCATTCCAAATGCTAAAGCGCAAGAGACTTTATTACTTCGAAACCCGAGCATCAGTGTCAACAATATTGCTTTCGTATATGGTGGAGACATCTGGATAGCAGACAAAAATGGAACCAATCCCCGCCGTCTGACAACTAATCCCGGAGTCGAACAAAATCCGATATTTTCGCCCGATGGCAAGAAAATCGCATTTACGGGTAATTATGATGGTAATACGGATGTATACGTCATGCCCATTGAGGGCGGAGAACCGAAGCGGATTACCTATCATCCAGCCTCAGATGTACTACGTGGCTGGCTAAATAACGATGAAGTGTATTACACGACATCGCGCGATTTTACTTATGCTTTGAGTCCCCGGTTGTACAGTTCTCATATTCAGCGGCTGGGTATGGATAAGGCACTGATGATGCCAGAAGCTACGCAGGGCAGCCCCTCTCCGGACGGACGCTATTGGGCATATATTAAAAATACTGATCCTACCGAACGTGATCGCGTAGCATTTAAACGGTATAGGGGTGGTGGTATGCCAACGATCTGGATTTTTGATACAAAGACTAAGGAAATCGAAGCAATTCCACATGTTAAAAGCAACGATGTTAAGCCGTTATGGTTGGGCAATAAAGTATATTTTCTCTCAGATCGTGATAAAATAGTAAATATCTTCAGCTATGATACCAAATCAAAGAAAGTTGAAAAATTAACTGATTTTAGAGATTATGACATTCGTTCCTTGAATGGAAATGGAAATGATCTGATTTTTGAGTACGCGGGAAGACTGAATACATTGAGTCTGGAGACAAATAAAGTCAGTACTTTGCATGTCTCTGTCAATACAGATGCGATGTTTAAGCGTCCTTTTTATAAAAATATGAAAGACGATATTCGCTATGCAACGTTATCTCCTACTGGGCAGCGGGCGCTATTTGAAGCTCGGGGCGAGATTTTCACTGTCCCCAAAGAAAAAGGGGAAGCCCGTAATCTCTCCAATTCCCCCGGATCCCATGAGCGGTTTCCAGACTGGTCACCTAATGGTAAATGGGTTTCATATATATCCGATAAGAATGGATCTTATCAGTTGGTATTGGTGGATCAATTTGGTAAAGATCAACCTCTGTACTTTAATCTGGGGCAAAGTAATTTTTATTTCGAACCTACTTGGTCTCCGGATTCGAAGAAGTTGTTTTATAATGACGCACATCTTAATCTCTATTACATAGACATTGCTTCTAAAGCCATTGTAAAGGTAGCGGATGATAAACTAAGTGGGCAGACGGGTAGAGTATCCAACCATTTTCAGCCCAGCTGGTCTCCGGATTCTAAATGGATTTCCTATATCCGTACCCTGGAAAACGGTGTGCCCGCTGTGTTTATGTACCATTTAGATACGAAGAAAACACAACAGATTACAGACGGAATGAGTTCTGTTCGTAGTACTGCTTTCTCCCAAGATGGTAAATATCTCTTTTTTACAGCGAGTACCAATACCGGTTTAACCAATTCTGGGCTGCATATGTCAGCAACACAGCGTAACGTTGATTATACTGTTTATGCCTTTATCCTTTCGAGCAAAACGCCTTCTTTCTTTAAAAACGAAAGCGATGAAGAACAGATACGTGATGATAGAGCTGAAAAATCAGAGGTACCAGAGGACAAGAAAACCGCAAGAGTGAAGGAGAACGATAAAAAGGCACCTAAGAAAGATAAGAAGGAAGAAGCTCCCACAACTAGGCCCGTAGATAAATCCATTGAGGTCGATTTTGATCGCATTGAAAACCGAATCGTAGCACTGCCTTTACCTGTGGGCTCTTATTGGAGCTTAAATGGGCAGGTTCCTAATCAGCTAACTTACCAGCGCGGAGGCACTATAGGTGCCTACGATTTTAAAGACCTGGAAAATAAAACCTTAGTCGAGAATGCTCGTAGTTTTGCAATCAGTGCAGACGGCAAAAGAATGTTGTATCAGACGAGCAACGGCTATAATATTGTTCCTGCGGGTCAGAAAGTAGCATCTCCGACAACAGGTGCAGTCAAATTGGATGGTATCCAGCAACTAGTAGATCCTGTAGCTGAATGGAAACAAGTTTTTCATGAGGTATGGGCTATGCAAAAAGAATATTTCTATGTAGAAAACATGCATGGTGCTGACTGGAACGCTATGAAAACGAAATATGAAAAATTTCTTCCATTTGTTAGTCATCGCTCGGATTTGGGCTATCTATTAAACGAAATGATGGGGGAAATGGTTGTCGGACACAATTATATTTATCCGGGCGATCAACCTTCTACCCCTTCGGTGTCTGTGGGGGTGCTGGGCGCCGATTATGCCGTCAAAAACGGGTATTATCAAATAGCCAAAATATTTACACGGCTGGAATGGAATCCTTCATTTAAAGCGCCCTTAGCCGAGCCGGGATTGAATATTAAAGAAGGAGACTATATCGTTGCAGTAAATGGTATTGAATTAACAGAAGATAGGGATATCTATAGCCTTTTTGACAATACAGTCGGCAAACAGGTTTCATTAAAGGTCAACTCCAAGCCTTCTCTTGTGGGCGCTCGGGAAGTGGTGGTGAAACCTATTTCGTTCAGTGATGAGATGAGCCTGCGGAGTATGGAATGGGTAGAACGCAACCGTAAGAGAGTAAATGACCTGAGTAATGGTCAGATCGCTTATGTTTACATGCCTAATACGGGTCCTGAGGGATATACCTACTTCAACCGTTACTACTTCTCCCAAATGGATAAAAAAGCTTTATTGATGGACGAAAGAAACAATGGCGGTGGCTGGGTAGCAGATTATGTCATCGATCTGTTGTCGCGGGAATTAATTTCTGGCTGGGGTATCCGCGATGGAAGAGGATTTACGACTCCGGGCAATGGAATTTATGGGCCGAAAGCCATGATTATCAATGAAAATGCTGGTTCTGGTGGTGATATGATGCCATATATGTTCCGTTTCAAGGGACTTGGTAAGCTGGTTGGACGTACGACAATGGGCATTTTGGTTGGAATTAGTGGTTATCCGCCGCTTTTGGATGGTGGCCGTATCACTTCTCCAAATTTCGGTGTATATGATCTTAATGGGAATTGGATTATCGAAAACGAAGGTGTGGCACCGGACGTGTTCGTAGAACAGCTGCCAAAAGACCTCTTGGAGGGCCGTGATCCACAATTGGAAACGACAGTCAAGATTTTGCTGGAAGAGATGAAGACTTATCCATACAAAAATCTACAAAAACCTGTAGATCCAATCCGTGTTAATTAGTCCATAGAAGCATTGGAAATACCTTTAATAAATAAACTGATCCGGTGAAAAGCCGGCCTAACATTTTCATCAAAAGGGGCACATTCTGCTGAATGTGCCCCTTTTTAATCTATTATCTACTGATCGACCAGCCTGTTCATCCCCAGAATTAATGCTGATTTTAAGTAAATAAAAGACAGAATTGCTTGGATATATGCCCTGAACAGCCTTTTATTCTTATCTTTAAAGCATATTTAATAAAAATGCATCCCGAACGAACAACACATCCTCTTCAGTCTTTATTACGTTTGATTCTGATGATTATCGGATTTACCTTTCTATCCCAGGTAATCTATATCCTATTGCTTTTCTTTTATTATAAATTTACAGGGCAAGACTTTTCGTTGAGTATCGTGATGCAAGGTTCCGCCAACGAAATGCGATTTCTGTTATTAATGAGCAGCTTAGGTTCTTTTGTCGTGCCTGCATACCTGATGAACACGCGTGAGGGGTACGGTATCTCGTATTTCAGACGGGAAACTAAGGGTAGGCCAGAGCAGTTTGCTTATATATTTCTTGCCATGTTGGCATTTATGCCGCTCATGAATGCTATTGGGCACTGGAACGAATCGATGCAACTGCCGGATGCTATGGAGTCAGTACAGCGTTGGATGGAGCAGAGTGAGAGAGAATCGGGAGAGCTTATCAAAAGCATCATTATGGAATCAGCTATCGCTGGCTTCCTGTTCAACATTCTGGTATTGGCGTTAGTCCCTGCCATAGGTGAAGAACTTTTGTTTCGGGGTGTATTGCAACATATCGTCGCACGATGGATTGCCAATCCGCATATGGTGATCTGGATAGTGGCTATTGTTTTCAGTGCGATACATTTGCAATTTTTTGGCTTTATACCGCGGATGCTGTTAGGCGCATTTTTCGGTTATCTGTATCTGTGGAGCAAGAATATCATACTTCCTATATTTGGGCATTTTGTCAATAATGCAAGTGCTACCGTCATGGCTTTTTATTATGCGCGAAATGGGAAGAGCTATGACGAACTCAATGCCTTTGAGCCTCAATCTTGGTGGATATATGTTGTAGCCTTCGTTTTTACTGTTATTTTTGTATTCTTATTTTATATGTCAACCCAAAAAGAAAATCATGGAGAACGATTGGAAGAGAATTAAAATATTTACGAACGCCATTGAAGCTGAGATTGTCAAACAAATGCTTGAGGAAAACGGTATCCCTGCAGTGGTGTTGAACAAGCAGGATTCTTCCTATCTGTTCGGGAAAATCGAACTCTATGTCAATGAAAACGCTATAGAGATCGCCGAAAGATTGATTGAGGAAGCGGAAGGAGATCGTTAATATGAAAACAAGAGCAATAACGGGAATCTTTTTTGTTGTTATAATGGTGGTGTCCACGTTGTTGGGGCCCTTTGTATTCAACGCATTTTATACATTACTCAGCGCTTGGTGTCTTTATGAGTTTTATGGCATTGTGACATCAGACGAGCGGTCGCCAAATAAAATGCTTGGTATCGTCATTAACCTGACTTTGTTCGTGCTGGGATCACTAGTCGCAATGAATCTGTTACAGGCCAGATTCCTATGGCTGATTGTTCCGTTGATTAGTCTGACCTACTTGGTTTCCCTTTTTCAGAAGCGGGTTTTTCCATTTAATGACATTGCCTATACCTTTTTGGGAATCGGTTACGTTAGCCTACCCTTTTTCCTGTTTGCCAAGCTCGGATTCATCCAAGGAGATTTTAACCATTACATCCCCTTGGGATTTTTGATTTTGCTCTGGACCAATGATACAGGAGCCTATCTTGCAGGAAGAAGTTTTGGTAAGCATAAATTATTTGAACGAATCTCTCCCAAAAAGACCTGGGAAGGTTTTTTCGGTGGATTTATTTTGGCGATTGTTGTGGCTATAAACCTGCATAAATACTTTGCAACCTTACCACTCTGGCAATGGATTACCGTAGCTGCAGTCATTAGTATCATCGGTACATTGGGGGATCTGGTGGAATCGATGTTAAAGCGGAGTCTGCACGTCAAGGATTCGGGCAATATTCTTCCGGGGCATGGCGGTTTTTTGGATCGTTTTGATGGTCTTTTACTGGCAGCGCCTATCGTGTATATATTCTTAATCTTAATTGCTTAAATTCGTTATGGCCTACATTCAAAAATCGACCTTTGATTTTCTCAGCGAACTGAAGGAAAATAATTCGCGTGAATGGTTTACTGAAAACCGCAATCAATATGAAGCTGCCTTGGCAGATGTCCGTGTTTTTTTGACAGAGTTAATCGCTGCACTGAGCGAAATCGATCCGAAAATCAACACGTCCATACAAGCCAATAAATGTTTATTCCGCATTTACAGAGATACGCGTTTTTCAAATGATAAAACACCTTATAAAACTTGGTTTGGAGCTGGCATATCTGTCGATGGACGTAAATTACAGGGACCTGAATACTACATTCATATTGGTGCTGAAAACTCATTTATAGCTTGTGGATATTGGCGGCCTGAAAAACAACACCTTGATGCCATTAGACAGGAAATTGACTATAATGGGGAGCAGCTGACAAAAATTATAAATCAAGTTTTAGAAGACGGAAAGATTACACTTTACAAGGAAGATCTGCTAAAACGTGCTCCTGCCGGTTATGGAGAAGATAATCCCTATATTGATCTGATCAAGTTAAAGAGCTTTGTTATGGATCAGCCTTTAACAGTTAATGCGCTTTCAGGCAAAAACGCTCTGCAAGATATTGTTACTTCTTACAAAAGAATGCTTCCGTTTAAAGAGTTTTTACACGAAGCGATAGCGGGTGATTAGCTATTGTGGTAAACTTATTTTGCCCATACATATTGCAGGAGAATCTTTGATGTTGGCGACATGGGATCTGTTGCCAGCGAGTGTTTCGTTAGCCAATAGAGCAAAGAGCAGGGCTTCTTTCGCATCAGGATCAATGCCTAAAGCATCAAAGCTCAATACTGCTATTTTACCCAGTTTCCCCTTGATATGGTCTACAAGCAAGGGGTTATGTAGCCCGCCCCCACTGATATATACGGCAACATTATCTAATCCGGCGGACTGCTTTTGGATGGCATTGACTATGGCCTGTGCCGAAAAGCGGTTAAGCGTAGCCATTACATTTTGTGCCGACAGCTCAAGTGTACCCGACTTTTGCTGCGCTTTTCTAAGATAGGATAAGTTAAAGAGTTCAGGTCCTGTCGTTTTTGGGAAATCCAATGAAAGGAATTCCTCGGATAATAGCTGTTCCAATAGGCCATTATGAACACTGCCTTTTTTAGCGGTTGTGGCATCTTTATCCATCTCTACGCCGAAATGAGCTTTCATGAATTGGTTCATCAAGGTATTGCCTGGCCCCAGATCCGTAGCATACGCTTTTAACTCGCTGTACTGGTTTGGGATGAATGTAAAATTGGAAATACCGCCAATATTGAGCAAAAATCGATTTTCTGTCGGATGAGAAAACAGTAAGTAATCTCCATAGGCCGCTAATGGAGCGCCTTCTCCCCCAGCGGCAATGTGCTTTTGCCTAAAGTCGGAAAGGGTGATTATCCCTGTATCTACCGCAATATGATCCCCATCCCCTATCTGTAGTGTACTATTGGGCCAGCCGAGGTCTTTTGTCAGTGACTGTGGGGCGTGATAGACCGTTTGTCCATGGCTTGCGATGCAGTCGATTTCAGCTGCGGAGATACCCCAAGCTTGGAGAGCTTGGTTGATCAGCCTGGCATGCACAATACCTACATAAGCGTTTAGCCCTGAGAATACTTGCTGGTCGATTATTCGCTTTGCAAAAATTTCGCGTACTTTCGAACGGAAATCCTCCTCATAATCCATGGTGATGAACTTTTCTAAGCTTATTTTGCTTTTTTTTCCAGCATTTTCTATTCTGCACAAGGCAATATCAAGTCCATCAAGGGACGTACCAGACATCAAGCCAATTATCCGGCGTTCTTTTTTTTTCGCGATCTCGTAAAGCTTAGTAATTTGAGGATTCATGACCTAAAAATAAACACAAAAATCTTATGATGAATATCATTTTTGACAATTGAAGATATTTTGTAACTTCACGGCATTAAAAATCAAAAAATTAGATACAATGAATTTTCCAGCAGAATTGAAATACACCAAAGATCACGAATGGATTCGTGTTGAAGGTGATGAAGCAGTTGTAGGGATTACCGATTTCGCTCAACGTGAATTGGGGGACATCGTTTTTGTTGATATTAACACTGTGGGTGAGGAAATTGCCGCAAACGAAGTCTTTGGTACAATCGAAGCCGTAAAAACAGTTTCTGATTTGTTTTTACCGGTTACAGCAACAATTTTAGCTGTTAATGAGGCAATTGATGCGTCTCCTGAATTGGTTAATTCTGATCCATATGGCGAGGGCTGGATTGTACGAATTAAATTAAACAATGCAGCCGATGTCGATGCATTGCTATCCGCAGAACAATACAAAGAAGAAATAAACGCCTAATGAGCGTATAATATAAAAAAAGGGCTATAAGCCCTTTTTTTATACCTATTGGCATTTCAGCACAGTTTTGATTTTTACTTCAGTCATATCGATATCACTCGTCAATTCTGTTATTTTCGTCAGGCAGGTTTGCTTGTCCAAAATATAGAAGCCTTGGATACTGCCAGCTTGCTTTGCGTCCGGACCAAACATTTTACCTTCTACATTCACCTTATAGCCTTGATCATTCACTTCAACAAGGGTAAGTTTACTTTCGGCCAGCATTCCTGATTCATCTGATTCTGTTTTCGAAGTCCATGACTCGCCAATACCCACTGGCTGTTCGGGAAGTACAGTACTGATATTTTCAAACATACTTTTGTCAAATGGAAGGTTCACCCCCTCCGGCAACGTGATATCCGTCGATTTACCGTACTGATCGATAGAAAGCCTGACGTTGTTCTCCAATAGCTTGCCAACTGTGGCATGCATTTGTTTAGCAAATTCATTAGCTTCTGGATTTTTTGAATCGTAGGCCATCTCCAGTCCTGCACTGTTCATTTTCATGTTAATACCGGTGTACTTGATCTCAAATAAGTAGGTGTCCTCTTTTTTTGCAGTATTAATCATATCGTATCCCATCGTCAAGTCGGTGGCAATCTGTTGTCCTTGGGTTTCGATATCCATTGTCATGGCTACCTGTTGTGCGATTTTCTTTCCCTCTTCCGGTTTTACCTTGAGCGTATATTTCTGCTGCGCTGATACAGAAGTTGCAATAAATGCAAATACAGCGATAAGACTTGTCATTGTGCGTTTTTTCATTTTGCTTTCGTTTGTTAATAATTGGACATGTACTATACGTGAAAAACTAAATTATATAAAAAATCCCTTTTATCATCGATAAAAGGGATTTTTTATATAATTAACCGTAAAATGTCTATGTTATTTTTTGATGTAAGAAACTTCTTTTACAGCCTTAACTACCTTGGCAACATTTGGTAAAGCTGCTTCAATCAATGTCGGAGCATATGGAAGCGGCACATCTGCACAGTTAACACGGATTACCGGCGCATCCAGATAATCAAATGCATTGCGCTGTACATGGAAACCTAAATCAGTCGATATAGATGCTAGCGGCCAGGCTTCTTCGACGATAACCAAGCGGTTTGTTTTCTTAACAGATTCGATAATCGTTGGATAATCAATAGGACGTACCGAACGTAAATCGATCAGTTCTACACTGATACCTTCTTTTGTCAATTCTTCAACTGCTGGGATAACAACTCGAGGAAGCATTTTGCCAAAAGATACAACGGTAACGTCAGTACCTTGTTGGATAATATTTGCCTTTCCAATTTCTAGGTAATATTCTTCTTCCGGGACTTGACCTTTATCACCGTACATCACCTCGGACTCCATAAAAATCACTGGATCTGGGTCAATGATAGCCGATTTTAACAAACCTTTCGCGTCATAAGGATTTGAAGGAACAACAACTTTTAAACCTGGCGTGTTAGCATACCAGTTTTCGAAGTTCTGAGAGTGTTGTGCCGCAAGCTGTCCTGCATTACCTGTCGGACCGCGAAACACCATTGGGATAGAGAACTGTCCACCGCTCATGGAGTAAATTTTGGCAGCGGCGTTGATCACCTGATCTATCGCCACAAGTGAAAAGTTGAAAGTCATGAATTCAACAATTGGTCTAAGACCATTCATTGCGGCTCCCACAGCGATCCCTGCAAAACCAAGTTCGGCAATAGGTGTATCGATAATCCGTTTGGCACCGAACTCATCCAGCATACCTTGACTTACTTTGTAAGCTCCATTATACTCTGCAACTTCTTCACCCAATAAAAATATTTTGTCGTCTTTACGCATTTCTTCGCTCATTGCTTCGCGAAGTGCTTCTCTGAATTGTATTTCTCTCATCAGTTGTAAAATAGTGTCAATTTTTAGATTACAAATCTACTATTTAAAATTGATATTTTGAAGATTCAACCAACGTATTTCTATAGTTTTATGTCATTTTTTAATAAGTAAATGACTTTTGTATCAAATTTTATCAAATTGGTTCCGCAAGTAATCCAAGGTTTGTATAAGTGCCTTATTACTATGCATTATCGCCTGGGGAATGTTCCACGTGGCACGGTTCCTCTTCTCTACATAATTGGAGATACCACGAAGCTCGATAACAGGGAGGTCCATTTTTTCACCTGCAAAGAAGACTGCAGCGCCTTCCATACTCTCGACGCAACTCTCTGGATACAATGTAGCGATCCTGCGTATCGTTTCTTCATTACCATGAACCTTATTCACCGTGATGCCATGCCTTTGCGGTAAAAAAGGTAGGGCTATTTCTTTTCCTAAATATAACGGAGACCGAAATGTGGACTTGCCATATCCCAACTGCTCGATTGATAAAAAGGCCTCATCGTCTTCGGCCCCCAATTCAATAAACCTGTCTGACACAACCTGGACGACCTGGCCGATGGGTAAGCTGCGATCAAAGCAGCCACCGATGCCGATGTTGATCAGTATGTCATATGCGTTGTTTTGATGCAATACTCTACCTAATTCATATGCGGTGGCCACCATTCCAACACCTGTAATGAGGGTGTCACACTCTGGGTAATTAATTGCAACTTCAAGAAAAGGCTGTAGTTCAAATTGTGTTGCAGCTACGATTAGTACTTTCATGATAATCTCATTATAAAAACGAAATTTACGAATAATCTTCATGAATCTGTTCCTGTTCCAAAACATAAACTACATCCTATTATATTACGGTATTCTGACGGCATTGCGAAAATAGAAATGTTAAAATTGAGCATAAACCCGTATCTTTGTACTATTATGGTATTTATAACTCGTCGAGAACGTTTTTGTGCTGCTCACAAGCTGTATCGTGAAGATTGGAGCGATGAACAAAATGAGCAGGTATTTGGCCTGTGTTCCAACCCAAATTGGCATGGGCATAACTATGACCTTTTTGTCACGGTCAAGGGCAACGTAAATCCGGAAACCGGCTTTTTGATTGATTTAAAGGTCATGAAAGAGATCATCAACCGCAGTATCATCGATAAAGTAGATCACCGTAATTTCAATTTGGATGTTGATTTTATGCAGGGGGTCATGGCTTCTACCGAGAACATCGCCATAGAGATATTCAATATCCTCAAACCGCTGTTTGAACAACAGGGCGTATCATTGCATTGTGTCCGTTTACATGAAACCGAAAATAACTACGTCGAATATTTTGGCGACTAATCTTTAATACATTAAATAGTACAAACTATGAGTCAACACTCATTTGAAAGCGAAGAGCTGGATGGATACATCAAGATCGACAAATACAATACGGAGAAGGTAGATCGCATCGCTTCGCATTATACCGATATATTAGAAAGCCTGGGCGAAGATCCAAAACGCGAAGGTCTGCTCAAAACTCCGGAACGAGTCGCCAAAGCATTGCAGTTTTTGACCCACGGATACGATATTGATGCCGCTGAAGTACTGCGGGGTGCGATGTTTGAAGAAGACTACAGCCAAATGGTTGTGGTAAAGGATATCGAAGTTTATTCCCTATGTGAACACCATATGTTACCTTTCTTCGGTAAAGCTCATATTGCTTATATCCCCAATGGTCACATCGTGGGGCTGAGCAAGATTCCACGTGTCGTCGATATTTTTGCACGTCGCCTTCAAGTTCAGGAGCGTCTAACCAACGAGATCAGGGATTGCATTCAGGAAACTTTGGGAGCTCGTGGTGTCGCTGTGGTAATGGAGTGTAAACATATGTGTATGGCAATGCGCGGGGTCCAAAAGCAAAATTCTGTAACGACAACCTCAGCATTTACAGGAGCCTTCCAGAACGATGTAACCCGCTCTGAATTTTTGAGGCTGATTACGGCTGATCTTGCCTAATTTTTATTGTTTAATAATAAATATATGCCCTCGGTAACTCAGCGTTCCGAGGGCATATTTTTTATGAATCAACATCCGGAAAGAGGCAAATTAAAAAAAATCGTTTTCTGCGTTTCTGCGCATTTGAGGCATTTATAACAGAAAGCTCTTTACAAAGAGGTAATTATATGCTGTTGATTATTAGGTATTTATAAAAAAATATTTTTTTCATAAAGATGTTTTTTGATACCTTTGTGGTTATGGAAATTGTTGCCGACGATTTAGAGTCCTATTTGGAACATACTACAGACGAAGAAAATTCGTTACTGAAAAGGGTAAATCGGGAGACTTATTTGAAGGAAACAATGCCCCATATGTTATCTGGACATTATCAAGGAAGGGTTCTTTCTTTATTGAGTAAATTGGTTGCTCCAAAACGTATTCTGGAGATTGGGACATTTACTGGCTATGCCACATTATGTCTCGCTGAGGGGCTCAGACATGACGGGATCATCCACAGCATAGACATCAACGAGGAGCTGCAGGAACGTGTTCAAGCTTATTTTGATGCATCTGAATTTGCGGATAAAATTCGATATCATATTGGTGATGCTGCAACGATAATACCCACATTGAATGAAACATTTGATCTGGTGTTTATCGACGCTGATAAAAAGAGAAATTTATATTATTTCGAAACGATAATAAATCAAGTTCCGTCTGGGGGACTTATTTTGATTGACAATGTCTTATGGAAAGGTAAGGTATTGGAAGCAAAACCAGACAATCAAACAAAGCAGATCATTGATTTGAATGCACGTTTAGCTCAGGACAAGCGAGTAGAAAAGGTAATATTGCCAATTCGAGACGGACTTTTTGCATTGCGCAAGAAGTAATTTGTGAACTAAAACATTCTTCATGAATTTAAAACAATTAAAAAGCTTTGTACTGATACTGGCTTTGGCGATTTTTGGAACAGCAAAAGTTTCAGCTCAAAGTCCGGCATATGTCGAAAAGTACAGTCCAATAGCAAAAGAAATGATGGAGGAACATGGTGTTCCAGCATCGGTTATCTTGGCCATTGCCATGCACGAAAGCGGAAATGGACGAAGCAGGATAGCAAAAAATTTGAACAACCATTTTGGGGTCAAAGGTAGGAATAACAGTACGGTTATTCGATCAGCCTACAAGGGTTATCGTTCAGTATTAGATTCCTATAATGATTTTGTAGGAATAGTAAAAAGAAAGAAGACTACCCAAAGCCTTTTTGAAAAACATCCGGGAGAGAAATATGAAGCTTGGGTCAAGGCAATTGCCCGTTCGGGATACTCTACAAGTAAGGACTGGACAGCCAAAGTACTCAAAACGATCAGATTATATCATCTTGATATGTTTGATAACGATTCCAGGCAAAATAGATTCTCGTCAACAAAAAAATAAGTACGAAGTTATTGCATGAAGAAGTTTTTTTATGGCATGTGTGTATTCATGGTGTTGATTACATCATGTTCAAGCCGGAGAGGCACGTTATCCTCCACTAAATCCGGTTCAAATTCAAAAACTTCTTCATCTTCTGCAATCGGCCGGCCAAGTATGGCTGGCAATGACTATATTGCCCAATATAAGGATATAGCAATTGCTGAAATGAATAAATATGGAATTCCGGCCAGCATTAAACTTGCCCAGGCTCTACTGGAATCCGGTAACGGCAATAGTTATCTGGCGCGCGAAGCAAATAATCATTTTGGTATAAAATGTGGTGGTGTATGGAAAGGTAAATCGGTAACAAGACCAGATGACCGAATCAATGATTGTTTCCGTGTATACGATAGTCCCCAACAGTCTTTCCGTGACCATTCTGAGTTTCTTCTCCGGCCTCGTTACGCAGCGCTTTTTAAGCTGGACAAAAATGATTATAAAGGTTGGGCCAGAGGCCTTAAAGCTGCCGGATATGCCACCAATCCACGTTATCCGGATCTGTTGATTGAGATGATTGAACGCTATCATCTTGACCAATACGACCGTGGTGAGACATCGCGTGAAAAGGTAATCCGGGAAGAAGTTGTAAAAGAGGAAATTGTACAACATGTTCAGGAAACACCGCCTGCCCTTGCCACAACGGACTCGATCAAGAGCCCTGTAGCGATGCGTATCCATGAAGTCAAAGCTCAGGAAACGCTCTATTCGCTGAGCAAACTGTACAATGTGTCCGTTGAGCAGATCAAATCCCTCAATGGTCTTACAGAGGATACACTTTCCCTTGGACAGCTATTAGTTATATCTAAATAGTTACGCTTTAAAAGATGTTAAATATTTCAGTTTTGTATAGCTATATAGTAGTTTTACGAAAGTGAAGTTTATACAATATATCTTGCTATCCGCGCTGGTTCTTGGCAGCTATACGCTACTTTTCTGTCAGACGAAAAGAGTGGAAGGTATTGTTTTTGATAAAAACACCAAACAGCGTTTAGGCAATGTGAAGCTCGCTAACCTGCGGACGGGCAATGTCATCTATAATAATATCAAGGGCGAATTCGATCTTCAGGCACGTATTGGGGACCGGATTGTCGCCATGAGCAAAGGCTATTTTCCGGACACATTGGCTGTTGATGACAAAGGTCTCCTTCTGTTTCATTTATTACGGGAGTCTATTTACATTGATGAGGTGCAGGTATTAGCACGTAAGAGTCCAGAGGAGATACTAAAAAAAGCGCGAGAAGATTATAATAAAGCATATCGTCTTGCTGGATATGGAGATGTCTTTTCCGTAGGTCCTCATGGTGCGGGACTAAGTATAAATTCTATTTATAGTTTATTCAGTAAAGAAGCCAAAAGAGCGCGAAGGCTGACCAAGACTATTGAAAATGATTATAAAGAAAATGTTATCGATTATAAATTTACGAAGGAGCTGATCAGTAAAGTGACCGGCCTCAGTTTTGACGAATCCGAAAAGTTCAGAAGGATTTTTAGACCGTCGTACTTTTTTATTCTTGCTGCGAGCGACTATGAACTGACAAACTATATTAAAGATTGCTATTCGCGTTATCGATTGAACCCTTCTCAATATTTTATTGAGCCTTTTCCAACAATTAATTATAAATTAGTACCGTAAACAAAAATATAGACATTTTCAGAATGAAGTTATTCAATTTTGTCGGCATCGCTGTGCTTTGCCTTTCTTTTACGAGCATACAGGCACAGGATCTAAAAGATCTTAGAGCAAAACCAGATACCGTAATTTCTGTACAAAAAGAGCAACCCTTAAATATCAAAACGATCCGCCCGGTTATTCCTAAACTGGATCTTGAGGTGGATTACTGGAAACATTGGACCAAATTTGGGATCAATTTGAACCAGGCTTCTTTCAACGACAACTGGAAAGGTGGTGGTGTAGGTTCTATCGCTGTAGGCCTCAATGCTAATCACAAATCTGACTATACCCGCGACAATTTTAACTTTGTGACGGAGGTAGATTTGCGTTATGGTAAGATCAAGAACAACAATAACATTGCAAAAAAGAATAACGACCGTATATTTTGGGATAACAAGTTATCCTATAAGCTTTCCACAAATTGGGCGCTGTTTACATCCGTTACCTTCGAATCACAATTTGATGCTGGTTATAAATACAAGACTGTAAACGGAAAAGATACTATTGATTATATTGAAAATGCATTTATGGCTCCCGCCTATCTGACTGAATCTTTCGGTCTTGAATATAAGCCGAGCAATGAATTTTCATTGCGTTTTGGTACAGGTACCGCGCGGCAGACGTTTATTTTGGATGAACGGGTAAAACCACGTTCTGGAGAGGGATTTTTTCAAAAATATGGTTACTATAGGGATCCGAACAATCCCGCAGCCGGTACCGGCGAAAGATTTGGCGTGAAAGAAGACCGCACATTTGCCAACGCGCTGGCTTTTCAGCTAACCGCCAACTTGGATAAAAACTTTACCGACAAGCTGAATGTCAAGGCTCGTTACAATTTATTTGCCGACTACGAAAAGATTTCGGATCCCACGCATCGTATGGATGTTACCGTCACGGCAAAAGTCAGTCGGGTGATCAATGTCAACCTAAATGGTATCATGATCTATGACCCGGATGTGATTTCAAGGGTACAGTTGAGCCAATCATTGGCGATGGGTATTGTATATAGTTTACCGAAATAATGGTCAGACCGGTGTCATTTGGAATTTTACTTTCTGTATTGTTGTCTTTGGCGAGCTGTAAGTCCAAGGTGCAGGCCACCGTATCGAAGCCATTGATCACGGCATTTGTTGCCGGTGCTGTACTGGAAGAAAAGGTGCTGTCGGAGCCGGACACGAATCAGCTGACACCGGAAGAGCGAAAGGTTATCATGCTCCAAAAGACGGGTTCCCACCCCTATTGGCGACAGGAGAAAGCAATTCATTATGATGTCCGGAAGCCCAACTTTGTCATTATACACCATACTGCGCAGGACAGCGTTGCGCAGACTATCAAAACATTTCAGATCCCGCGTACAAAGGTCAGTTCACATTATGTGATCGGACGAAACGGTGAAATTATCCAGATGTTAAACGACTACATACGCTCATGGCATGCGGGAGTTGCTAAATGGGGAACTATTACAGATATGAATTCCTGCTCCATAGGCATTGAACTGGACAATAATGGCAGGGAACCTTTTCCCGATGCACAGATCAATTCCTTGATCACGGTTTTGGATACCCTAAAAGCCCGTTATTTGATTCCCAATAGCAACTTTATTGGCCATGCTGATATCGCTCCGGCACGTAAAAATGACCCTAGTGTGTTTTTTCCATGGAAAAAGCTTGCTTCTAAAGGGTTTGGTATCTGGTATGATGAGGGCCAGCTCGTTGCACCCCCTGAGAATTTTAACCCTATTGATGCTCTTAAAGTCATCGGTTACGATACTTCCAATCTCAAAGCCGCCATTGTGGCATTTAAGCGAAAGTTTATTATACGGGATACCACACCCGAACTGACCGTTTACGACAAAAGTGTCTTATACAATATTTACCAGAAGTATTAACTGTAAAGTAGCTCTTTGGGCCCTGTGCCGATCAGTGTATGTCAGTTCGGATAACGTATGGATGGAAGACCGGGAATATAGCTCAGGATGTAGCGCGCTAAGGCTTCGAAAGGCGCTGAACACAGTGGGCGATGATCATTACAGCCAGGCAGCCGACCAGATTGAGCCAAAGGAATGGTATTTTGTCCAATAGCCAGATTCCAATGACTATAAGCTCTGACAATATAGCCGCAATGAAAACCGCTTTACCTCTAACTTTTTTCTGATAGAAGGCGACGATAAAGATTCCCAGAATAGTGCCATAAAACAGTGAACCTAATATATTGACAGCTTCCAATAGATTGCCCAGTTTGTTGGCGTATAGAGCGATGATAACGGTAAAGATTCCCCACACCATGGTAAAAATACGTGACCATAAAAGATCTTGTTTTTCGCTTGCGTTGGGATTGACAAAGCGTTTGTATATATCGATTGTCGTTGTAGAAGCCAGCGAGTTGATGGCACTTGCTGTTGATCCCATTGAGGCAAGGAAGATAACCGCAATGAGTAATCCGATCAAACCCTTTGGAAAGGTTCTGGTGACGAACGATAGAAACACGTAATTATTGTCATTGGTTTCTGCGGCTGGATTGACCCTCTTAATCAAAGTAAGTGTACTGTCTTTTACCAGCTGTAATGCTGTATTTACCTGTTGTAATGCGTCTCGGGATAAGGAAACTCGATCTTGATCATCCTGATTCATAGCATCATTTACACTATTCACGATGGAAAGCCGCTCTTTAAACAACTCCGCATGTTTGTGTTCCAGATCTTGGTAAGCTTGGGCATAGGGGCTTTCTTTTAATTTCTGTATTTCCACCTGATTGAAAAAGATAGGCGGTTGGTGATACTGGTAGTAAACAAAAACGAGGATGCCGATCAGCAAGATGGCAAATTGCATCGGGACCTTTAGGAGACCATTCATGATGAGTCCCATACGGCTTTCTTTAACGGAAGACCCCGTCAGATATCGCCCCACCTGGCTTTGATCAGTACCAAAATACGATAACTGCAGAAAAAAGCCTCCAATTAATCCCGTCCAGAGTGTATAATTATTGTTCAGGTCAAATGTAAAATCCAACGCGTTGGTCTTTCCGGATTTTCCAGCAATATGGAGTGCTTTAGAGAGCCCAATATCTGCAGGAAGGAGGTGGATGACGAGCAGACCTGCAATAAGCAACGAACCAAATATAATGCTCATCTGAAGTAATTGCGTATGCGAAACTGCCTTAGTGCCACCGTACGTGGTATAGATGACTACAAAGCTTCCAATCGCCAAGGTAGTCAGCGTAAGGTCAATATGCAGGATGGTGGAAATAATCAGTGCAGGTGCGAAAATTGTTATGCCTGTAGATATGCCGCGCTGAATCAGAAATAACAGCGCTGTAAGTCCACGTGTGCGGACATCAAAGCGTTTTTCCAGAAACTCGTAGGCAGTAAACACCTTCAATCGGTGAAATATCGGAATAAATGTAATGCAGAGTACAATCATCGCCAGTGGGAGACCAAAGTAGAACTGCACAAAACTCATTCCTGAGGAGTATGCCAGACCGGGAGCCGATAAAAAGGTAATGGCACTCGCCTGAGTCGCCATTACCGAGAGCCCTACATGGTACCAGGGCAAAGAGCGATTGCCCAAAAGGTAGCCATCAATATTTTTTATACCCCTACTTTTGTAGATACCGTAGGTAACAATTAGCAAAAGCGTCAGCAATAAAACGATCCAATCTGCTGCACTCATGTATAGTAAAGGGTAAAAAAGTACAGAAAAAGAATGCATATAAATAGCCAGATAACGACCATCCAATAGAAGCGTTTCCAGCTATTCATCATATAGTTTATCTATCTGAGGGTTTTTGCGGATAGATAACACTGTTAAAAAACGCAGCGATGATCAATCCAATAACAGCACCGCCAATGATGCTTAGAAATGTCTCATTTGCAGTGAAGCCAATTAATGCACCGAATATTACAGCAACCAAAAGAATAATTCCTTTTGCTTTACCAGCATCTATTGGTGTGCAGTTGTTGTCAATCTGATTTTCCATTATGATATTTATTTTGATTTTGATAACAAATTTACAAATAATCTATAAGCTCCGGGAACTCCAGCCGGTAATTGTCTAAAAAAAGATAAGGAAGTATAAACAAACTTGCCTTTACCATAAGAAGTGACCAATAAAGAGCCTTTATGTAAACCTTCGCCCGGATCATGCATGGCGATAGGCGTTCTATACCGCTTGTCAATGTTTTCCGCAAAATATAGACCTCTCTCCTGTACCCAGTTTTCAAAATCTGCCGCTGTGATTTTATTCGGATAGTTAAAAACAGGATCTTTTTCGTCATAATGGACAGGAGCAAGTTCATCTGTGACACGGTTTCTTCCAAGGGAAAAAGCATAAGGACCAAAATTCTTCGAAACAAGGCCATTGCTAACATTATATTGTGTCAGTACTGTACCTCCTCCTTGGACGTAGTCCAAAAGCTTGGTCTGGACCTGTGCGATATTTTTATTGACATTGAAGCTTCGTACGCCTAGAATCACCGCATCATAAGCAGCAAGATCGGTTTTTAATAGCTGTTCGCTGCTTAGCACATCCACGTGAATTCCGATGGCATTTAGGGATTCAGGGATAAGGTCTCCAGCACCATGAACATAAGCCACATGTTTGACCTCGTTAAGCAGCTGGATATTGCTGATTTTAATCGCGGTCTCAGGAAAGTAGACAATTTCCGGAATATGTGAGTAATCTATCGCTTTCACCTCTGTCAAGGGTTCCTTCTGTTCCTGCTGAAAGCGGAGGGTGTCAATAGAAGAAATGTCGGCGTCTAGTGGTCTGATATGAATTTCTTTCGAGAGCACTCTTGTATGGGCATCAAATTGGAGATCTAGTTCCGTAGGAACGATTTCCCATCCTTTAGGGGCAAGCACTCTGAGCTTGGCCGCTTGATTCGGTATTTGCCCATGCTTCTGAAAGCTGACACGAATGTTTATCGCTTCGCCATTTCGGATCAGGGCCAATGGGCTTTCGCTTTTAGCCGTGATCTGCGGCATGATCGCTATCGGATGATAAAGCTCACCACGCACCGGATCCGTATACTTATATTCAATATCCTGGTCAAATGCGATTGGCATGCCGTTGACTGCCAGTTCGAAGTGTACCTTAGGCTTGTTGGGGTTGTCAGGATAGCCTGTAAGGCTAAAATCACTAACATTAAACTTGCCTTTGGCATGAGCCTCTATCAGCCAATAGGGCTGTGTCAGATTATCTGCGTTTACAAAGATCGAATCTTTAAAAAGAAGGTTGCCAGCGAGCTTCTTGTTGATCGCTTTTCCATTTAATTTTAGCAGCTCAACATCCACTCCTGTTGCTCTGGTGATAATCGCATTGTCTATGTGGATTCGATCTCCTACGGCGTAATCAGTATTTCTTGCAATGCTCTCAAACCAGATTCCGCTGCAGGCAAGGATGAGCTTTTCTACCTCTTTTTTCTTTTCGCCGCGCCAATAGACGTCATCGATCTGGTCCAGTTCCTGATGAAGTTGGATCAGATCCGATACGGATGCTTCGGGCCTGTCGACTTGGTAATTTTGGATGATTTTCAAAATCCTGGACTGAACTTTAGCACTGTTTTTTACTCTTTTCCAGGAGGTGTCAACACCTTCTAGCAGAGAGGTCGATGCCGGCACACCGTCTACATATTCAAAATATTCCGTGGATGAACCGCGTTGTGCTGCAGATCCGAAACCCTGGCTTTTATGAGATGAACGGCTATGTGCGGCAATTTCGCCGTAGGAAGCTCCGAGAAGTGCGTTATATGCACCTATATCGACTTTCAGCTGGTCCTCGGCCGTATTGTCCTGGCCCCCAAAATTGAAGGTATTCCATAGCAGGCGTTTGGCTTGCCATGGCTGCACATGCTCCAGCTGCTCTGGGAACTGTTGGGGATCTGCCGCTGCTTTAAAGGCTTCATGAGCGAGTATGGCCGAAGCCTGATGATGTCCATGCCCTCCTCTGGCGTCGGGTGGAAACCTTGTGATAATGACATCTGGTCTAAATTTCCGGATCAGCCATACGGCTTCACGCAATACACGTTGCTTGTCCCAGAAGGCAAACGTTTCTTCCGGCGTTTTGGAAAATCCAAAATCATAAGCTGAAGAGAAAAACTGTTCACCCTTGTCTATCCGGCGTGCAGCCAGCAGTTCCTGTGTCCTGATGAGCCCCAATTCGATACCTTGCTCAGTACCGATCAGGTTTTGTCCCCCGTCACCACGTGTCAACGACAGGTAGCCGGTTTTATATTTTTTCTCCTGGGCGAGCCAGGCAATCAGACGTGTGTTTTCATCGTCTGGGTGTGCTGCAAAATATAAAACGGAACCCAGGACATTCAGCTTTTCGAGGTTTAGCTTGATTTCTGCAGCGTTCCATTGCGGATTTTGTGCCTGTACAGTTGACTTTGAGAAGAGACTGGACAAAATGATGATGACAGAAAGAAACGGTTTTCGCATGTTTAAAGATAAAGATTTCATTGAAAATCGTACATCCACACATTGTAATTTTAATGTATATATTCTGCTAAAACAGCTTGGATCAGAATGATGAAGCAGGAAAGCTTCCAGTCCATAAAAAAACGGAAATCCCAACCACGCTGGAATTTCCGTTTAACAATTAAAATATTTTTTCTTGAAACGAATAGTTTTAGAGAATAGTTATTTTGTCGCTTCGCTCCAAGTGGCAACCTTTAACATAGTAAATATATGTAGAAAATATTTAGTTCTGTCAGATTCCTTCAATTAGTTTTCCACATTGCTAAATTTTGTCAACAATTTAGCGCGGTGTTGCTAATGGTATGAAAAGAAAGCTTCACTTCAATGCACTTAAAATCAGACGGTAGATTATTTATCAATTGCACCTAAAACACGTTTCATGAACATATTTAAGGCATCTTTTTTGGAATGACCTTCTTTGATTAATTTGTCAACCTCTACAGCTCCGTATAGGTTTGAAATCAATTCACCGATTACGTCGAGTTCCTCATCTTTCAGTGGAGCTTCGGTAAGCGCTTCCAACGTCTCAATGGTCTCCAATACATAGTCGACATCATTTTGCTCGATGAATTCTGTCAGATGTTTAATTACTGGTAGCTTCATTGAATAATTCTACTAATGCGTCCAACTTATTTGTTTGTACCTGATTCACCAATTTGCCGTTTTTGAATGCTGCGAATGTCGGCAGGTTGTTGACATTGGCTAATTTGCGGGATTCAGGAAATTTTTCGGCATCCGCAATGATAAACGGTACCGAATCGTTTTCGCCGGCCAATTTTTTGAATTTCGGTTTCATGATTTTGCAATTGCCACACCAAGTTGCGGCATATTGTACCATGACAATATCGTTGTTGTTTACAATTTCTTGTAAATTATCGTTTTCTAATTCCTGTAACATGATTTTATTATTAAGTTGATAGAGAAAAGAACAGGAGCCGGGTACAGGCCCCTGTTGATTAAGACCAAAGGCCTTTTATAGTTAGTGTTTTGCTAAATATTCAGCAACACCTTTTCTGTCTGCATTCATGGCATCCTTACCTTCTTCCCAGTTTGCTGGACATACCTCGCCAAACTTTTGTACGTGAGCATAAGCATCGATCAAACGCAAATACTCTTTTACATTACGGCCAAGAGGCATATCGTTTACAGACTCGTGGAATACACGGCCAGTCTCGTCGATCAAATAAGTCGCTCTGTAAGTAACAGCAGAACCTTGAGCTAAAGTGCCATACTCAGGATGCTCGACTTCTTGAACGTCCAAGATACCCAATACGCTCGATAAGTTACGGTTGGTATCCGCTAAGATAGGGTATTCAACACCTTCAATACCACCGTTATCTTTTGCTGTATTTAACCAAGCAAAGTGAACTTCGTTTGTATCGCAAGAAGCACCGATTAAGATCGTGTTGCGTTTTTCAAATTCAGCGGCTGCCTCTTGGAAAGCATGTAGTTCAGTAGGACACACAAAAGTGAAATCTTTTGGATACCAGAACAAAAGTACTTTTTTACCTTCTTTAACTGCCTTTTCAAAAACGTTGATCTGCAAATTGTCACCTAAATAATCGATTGCATCTACTGTAATGCTTGGAAAACTTTTACCTGTGAAACTCATAATATATCTTTCTTTTTTTGTTGACACAAAGATAAGGCAAAGCCGGCCAAAAAGCGAATTGATTTTACCAATGTACTATTGTCAAAATCTATTATGACCAGAATATAACAATAAGTTTTTTTTATATTAACACAATCCTATCCTCGCTATTTGCTGGACTGCAGGCCACGTCAAAAAAATAAAGCAATTCATATAGCGGGAGTTACGAATTTATAGCGCGAAATAATTGCACAAACGCTATGCAAAACCTACTTTTGCGACGTTCTGTTCCACACAGAACAATGCTGGAGGGGTTCCAGAGCGGTCAAATGGGACGGACTGTAAATCCGTTGCTTCGGCTTCGAAGGTTCGAATCCTTCTCCCTCCACATTTTTTCTTTTCCTGTCACCTTATTTTTTCGGTTTTAATACCCATAGCACCTCAGAAATGACAAAGTGAAGCATAGGTCCTATTTAGCATATATGCTGGACAGTTAGTTTGACTCCTTTTCATAGACGCTGGCACAGCAGCCTCTGAACCAAAAACAGGCGTTATACAGCCGATCGATTCAGTTATGTGCTGAGCTGTATAAGTCCTGCCGGAGCGGCCATGAACGACGGTGCCCTATGGGGCAATTCAATGACGAATTCGTGCTTTTTTAGAAAAAGATCAGATGGAATTTCATCTAACTATTGACTTATTTGTAAAATAAACCTAAGTTTGGCTTTTGAAAAGGCCCCGTAGTTCAACGGATAGAATAGATGTTTCCTAAACATTTGATAGCAGTTCGATTCTGCTCGGGGCTACAAGAAGGAAGCATGCGGTCATGTTTTCCTTTTCCAGGAGAAATAGCAGGAAGTTATTTCTCCTGTTTTGTTTACTGTAAGCAGGATCTGCTGCGGAAAGCCTTCTTTGTACGGTTAAGCCTCTTGATTTTCTTTGAATAACGATAATCGCCCAACCATAAAAAACATCAGCAGACCGAAACAGGCGAAGATACCGTAAGAGTAACGGAGGCTAAAGACTTCCGCAATATAGCCGATTAAGGGCGGTCCCATCAGAAAGCCGAGGTAACTGATGCTAGAGACCATGGCCAGTGCCACCCCCGACGGGACATTTTTATTCTGCCCAGCAAGGCTGTACACAGATGGTACATTGCAGGCAACGCCTATGCCCACTAGCATAAAAGCAAGTGTGCATACAAAAAACTGTGGAAATACAACCGAGGTCATCATCCCCGCAAACATCAGGAGACCGCTATATTGTAACGTCCTCTTACGTCCAAGCCTGCGGATGGCACCGTCACCAACAAAACGGCCTATGGCCATCATCACCATAAACGAAGCATAGCCAACGACCACGAATTTTTCGGGAGCATGCACAATCTCTTTAAAGTAGACTCCGCTCCAGTCAAACATGGCGCCTTCTGTTGCCATACTGAAAAAGCCAATGATGCCAAGCTGCAATAAGCTTCCTTCCGGTTTAGCGAAAAAACTCCGTTTTTCCTTTTGTGGAGACTTTCCCGGGACGAGGTACTTTTGATTGATTAAGGTGTTACCAACCACGAAAAGTAATATAATCAAAAAATGGGTGAATGTGTCCAGCCCGAGATTCATGGTCAGCAGTCCCACCAGTGCACCTGTAAAACCAGCGATACTCCAGGCACCATGGAAGGAAGTCATGATAGATTTTTTGAAAATCTGTTCAGTGGCTACGCCTTGCGTGTTGACCGAAATATTGCACATATTTCCCGTCACCCCAAACAAGAATAAAATGGCACCCAGTTGCCAGGCGTTTTGTGCAAAAGCGATCGCACACAAAACCAATACATACGCTATCGGCACAATGCGAAGTACTTTGGCGCTGCCATATTTGGTAACCAGCTTGCCCGAAAGAGCCATAGTGGCCAGTTGCCCCACAGGCAGCATCAGTAAAATAGTTCCCAGCTGAGCCTCGCTCAAATGGAGTCGCTCTTTAATAACAGGGATGCGGCTTGCCCACGAAGCAAAGGCAATCCCCTGACAAAAAAAGAATAAAGATACCGCGATACGAATACGGTGACGTCTTTTATAAAGGTCTTCTTCTGAGACAGTTAAGGTTGCATTCATTGTTTTTAATTTGAGGCCGCAAAGTTACGGATAAGTATTTCATTTTACTACATGATCAATAAAGAAATTTAATCATTCAACCTCGAAAGAACAAGATCATCAGAATTTGGCAGTGTAGAAATGATAATAAACGATGTTGAAAATTATATCTATAGCAAATAAAAATTATCTTCTGTTGTGCTGTTTGACCCTACCCTACTTCTGCGATGAACAGCTACCAGATGTTGAACTTATCTGCCTTTTTTATTTACCCGTTTTTTACTTTAAATATACGAAGTTGTTTCAAGAAGGCGTAGTAGAGCATGTTCAAATACAATCAAAATGTAAAATTCGCAATACGTCAATAATTTTTCAATAACCTATTCTATTTTTGTTAAAGGCAAACAATTATTAGCCTCCTAGATATAATGATAAAAAAACTGCTTTTAAGTACAGTTCTGGCCTATGGCGGAACTGCCTATGTTGTTGCCCAGCAACCTACATTTTTGTCCCATCCTACATTGACACCAGATGGTAAAGAAATGGTCTTCAGTTATGAAGGAGATCTGTGGAAAGTAGATAGTCAGGGTGGTATTGCTGTGCGTTTAACTGGAATGGAAGGAAATGAGATTAACCCGCGGATTTCGCCCGATGGCAAGTGGTTAGCATTTTCAGGTAATCAGAACGGCAATATGGATGTTTATGTCATGCCATTGGCCGGTGGAGATATACGACAGTTGACCGCACACGATGCTTCAGACGAAGTCGACAGCTGGAGCTGGGACAGTCAGACACTGTTTTTCACGTCTACGCGATACAATCGTATGGGAGCCTACCAGCTGCCTTTGACGGGAGGCACCGCTACCCGATTATTTCCGCATTTTTTTAACTATATCAGCGGTGTCGTGCCTACGCCTGGTGGAGAGCTGTTGTTCAATGATAGCTGGGAAGGTTACAGTTCGGCCAATCGCAAGCGCTATAAAGGTGCATTCAATCCCGATATACATGCCTACAACCCCAAGACCAAAGCATTTCAGCAGTATACAGATTACATTGGCAAAGACCTATGGCCTACCGTTGATCAAAAAGGTAATGTATATTACGTTTCGGATGAGAACAACGGGGAATACAACCTATACCAGCTGAATGGCACAACAAGCACAGCGCTCACAAGTTTTTCCGAAGCCATAAAACGCCCATTTGTGGCAGCAAACGGCGAAAAGATCGCCTTTGAAAAAGGATATCAGCTTTACTTGTATGACGTCCGCACTAAGAAAACGGTACAGCCCAATATTTCATTAAATCGTAATCAGGTGCTGGGTAAGCTGAAAGAGTTTAATATTTCTGGTAATATCAGCGACTTTGATGTATCGCCGGACGGCAAGAAAATCGCATTTGTGTCGCGCGGAGAGCTGTTTGTTGCAGACAGTGAAGGTAAATTTGTTCGGCAGATGCCAGGGCAGGGAGAGCGTGTGATGGAGGTGAGATGGCTTAATGACAGCAGAACCTTGTTGTACAGCCAAACCTTCCAGGGTTATCAGAACTGGTTCTCACGAACAGCAGACGGTCAAGGCGACGTCAAACACCTGACTCACGATCAACGCAACAATCGCGACATTAGCTTTAATGCAGACCGGACAAAGGCAGTGTACCTCAGCGGCCGCGACGAAGTCCGTACCATGGATCTGAGCAGTTTAAAGAGCCAGACTATTGTTAAAGATGAAATTTGGGCATTCCAAAACTCTAAGCCAACTTTTTCACCAGACGGTAATTATCTGTTATTTACAGCTATCCGTAATTTCGAACAGGATATCTTCGTTCATAATCTAAAAAACGGGCAGACATCCAATCTGACCAACACCGGGGTTTCGGAGACTAGTCCCTACTGGTCTCCCGACGGCAAGTATATTTATTTTGCCAGTAATCGCACAAAGCCTTCTTATCCTACGGGCATGCAAAACTCCAGTATTTTCCGTATGGCGCTGAGCAATTTTGATCAGCCCTATCGCAGTACGAAATTCGATGAGCTATTTAGTCAGCCGGCAGTGAAAAAAGACACCTCTACGAAGAAGGAAAATCCTCGAAAAAGAGAAAACACTAGTAAGGATAAAAATAAGACAATTTCCGATAAGGAAAAACAGAGTTCTCCCATCGCCGAAGCGAAGAAAGCAGTCGTTGTACAGCTTGATCTAGAAGGATTGCGCGACCGTATCGAACAAGTGAGTCCAACATCTGGAACACAATACAGTCCCATGGTTATTCAAAAAGGTGATAAATCCTATGTGTTCTATTCTTCAGACCACGAGGGTAAATTCAGCACATACCGTACAGTTTATGAACCTTTTGCGACCTCAAAAACAGAAAAGGTGAACGAAGGAGGCATGGGGCAGGTACTGGAGGCTGCGGGCAAATACTTTGTTTTGAACCGTGGCGTTATCCAGAAGTATAATCTGGAGATGAACAAGCTGGACGCGATCAACATGAGTTACAAGTTCAATAAAGATCTGGAGAAAGAATTTAACCAGATGTTTTATGAGACTTGGGCTAATTTGGAGGAGAATTACTATGATAGTACTTTCCACGGTGTAGATTGGACTGCTATTAAAAAGAAATATGAGAAATATCTGCCTGGCATCAACGACCGGAATGATCTTCGCATTCTCTTAAACGATATGCTTGGCGAGCTAAACTCATCTCATTTGGGGTTCAGTTCAGCAGGAGCGGAAGAGCGGAAACCATTTGGCTTTGTCACCAATGAAATTGGTGTGGAATACGATAGTCAGAACCCGCTTAAAATTAGCCATATTCTACCCAACGGGCCTGCCGCCAAGACAGGAGTAGATATTAAGGAAGGCGATATCCTGTTGGCAGTGAATGGTGTTAAGTTGGATGCCGCTTTGGACAGGGATAGCTATTTTACATGGCCTTCGTTAGAAGAGGAGGTTCAGCTTACCTTAAGCCGCAATGGCAAACATATTCAGACACATGTACGCCCGATATCGAGCACCGCGTTCAGGGAGCTGATTTATGATCAGTGGATAAAGGATAATCGAAGCCGTGTCGATCAGCTCAGCAACAACAAAATAGCCTATTCGCACATGAAAAATATGTCGGGTGGCGAATTACAGCGTTTCCTCATCGATATGGCTGAACAGGAAAATAATAAACAGGGCATTATTTTAGACCTGCGTTATAATACCGGCGGCAACGTTCATGATGAAGTTTTACGCTTTTTGTCACAGCGTCCATATCTACAGTGGCAATACCGTGGCGGTAAGCGGGCACCGCAAAGCAACTTTGCTCCCGCAGCTAAGCCTATTGTGTTAATGATCAACGAGCAGTCGCTAAGCGATGCGGAGATGACCGCAGCAGGATTCAAAGCGCTCAAGTTGGGTAAAATTATTGGTAATGAAACCTATCGCTGGATTATTTTCACTTCGGGCAAAGGACTGGTCGATGGCTCTTTCTATCGCCTCCCTGCTTGGGGATGCTATACATTGGACGGACAGGATCTGGAACAAACCGGTGTAGCACCTGATATTTTCGTCAAAAACACGGTTCAGGATAGGATGGAGAATAAAGATCCGCAACTAGAAAGAGCAGTTAAAGAAATTTTAAACGATCTGAAATAATATCAAGTCACAGGATAGAGCGACAATATTGTCGCTCTATCTTCCCTTTCTTCGATTCTGACGAAGGTATGTCGGCGAGAACCATTACGATGTCATAAAAGTGAAAAAAATACATTCTTATACTTGACATTTTCTCCGGTGAGCCTTACATTTGATCTATCGAATGACTTCGTAGCTCAGTTGGTAGAGCAACAGACTCTTAATCTGTGGGTCCTGAGTTCGAGCCTCAGCGGGGTCACTTGCTAGAAAACCGTTTTACAGGAGTAGGACGGTTTTTTTATTAGAACAGCTCCTGCAGTTCATGATCATGAAAAACTCGAATTGAATAGTGAATGCAGCTATTTTATTCCGTAAATTTGTATATCAAACACGAAAACTTATGGAAGACAGGAAGATTTCGGTATTGTATGTTGATGACGAAGAAAACAATTTGTTTTCCTTTAAAGCGACATTCCGATTAAAATACAAAGTGTTTACAGCGATTAGCGGAGCGGAAGCAATTGCTATCGTAAAAAGTAACCCGATACATGTTATCATTACAGATCAACGTATGCCGGAGATGACAGGGGTGCAATTCTTGGAAGAGATCATTAAAATGGACGCGGCACCAATGCGGATTCTATTGACGGGATATACAGATATGGCCGCGGTAGTGGATGCTGTCAATAAGGGAAAGATATTTCATTACCTCAATAAGCCCTGGAACGAAGCGGAGCTCGATCAAACCATTCAGCGGGCTTATGAAGTCTATGCCGAACGGCAGAAAATCGTGGAGACAAACGCAAAGCTCGAGTCTTCCAATGACCAATTGGAGTTTATGCTGCGTCAAAAGTTGCTTTCTTAGCGCTTATATTTGGACAGCAGAGATTATTTTCCAGGTATGCTGACTGTAAATGTGGTGCCCGCATTGGGGTGCGATTGTACATCAATAGTCCCTTGAAGCTTGAGCAAAGCATTTTGTACGTTGTATAAACCGAAGCCCATTCCCTTGGCCTGGTCGCTTGCCCTAAAAAATAGCTTAAAGATATCATCGATATGTTCTGGCGAAATGCCAATGCCATTGTCACGGACAACGATCCTCGCCAGGCGGTTGGATACTTCGACTGAAAGGCTGACGAATTGGTCCGCGCGGCCCTTATGTTGATACTTAAAGGCGTTGGATAATAGATTATGGAGAATAAGTTCCAGAACAGCTTTGTCGCATCGGAAGTTTTCCGTTTGTTCGACACAGATATTAAATGCGACCTCTTTATTTTGCGTATACATCTTATAAAACTCCTTCACACTGTCAAAAAGCTCTTCAAAATTGATGTCAGACAACAGCAGTTCACCTCTGCGCAGCAAATAGTAATCGCGCAGGCTGTCTATATACGCATCTAGGCTGACCAGCGAGCTGTCCATCAAAGTCAGCAACTCGTGGATCTGATTGATATCATCAAACTCCAGCCCTAGTTTGACTGCCGACAGTACGCCCGTTAACGGATCGCGTAGGTCATGACTTACACTGTACGCAAATTTATCAAGCTCGTCGTAAGCCCGTTGGAGCTCCTGGTTTTTAGTTTCCAATAAGGAGCTGGCTACATAGAATTTATTGGCTTCCTCGATGGCTGAAATAATTTCTTCGGTCTCCCAGGGTTTGCGAACAAATCGAAAGATGTGCCCCTTATTGATCGCGTCTATCACGGTATTCATATCGGCATATGCTGTCAGTAAGATTCGGATCGGCTTTGGAAAAACACCCTTAATACGATGGAGAAACTCGATACCCTGTTCTTCAGGCATACGTTGGTCGCAAAAGATAATACGTATATGCGGATTGGAACGAAGTATAGCTTCCGCTTCGGCAGTATTCGATGCGGTGTGGATGATGTAATTGTACCTAAAGTTTGCTTTGAAACCCACAAGGTTGTTCAACTCATCATCAATATAAAGTATTTCAAGTTCCTTCTGCATAATTCTATAGTCTGGTTCCCTCTCCAAAATGACTGAATTTAGTGATATTTTTTTGCACTACACAAATTTCATTCGAATCAGTTCTTTTGCTCCACTGGAATGTTTAAAATGAAGGTCGAGCCCTGCCCTAATTCTGATTCAACCATTATTTTACCATGGTGCTTGGCGATCGTATTATAGGCTATTGACATACCCAGCCCCGTTCCTTCACCGACATCCTTGGTTGTAAAAAAAGGTTCAAAAATCCTGTCGTGTATTTCCGGCGGGATACCAATCCCGTTATCGCCGATTTTCACAAAAATAGAAAAACGGTCTTCAGCGATCCCTGTTTCCACCCATAATTTACCTCCATCGCGGCCATTAAATTTTTTGTTGATCGCGTAAATGGCATTGGTGATTATATTTAAAAACACCTGATTAAGCTTACCTGCATGGCACTCGACCTTGGGCAGCTCTCCATAGCGCTTTTCTACAGCAATTGAGTTATCGATCAGACTGTTCAATATGATCATGGTAGATTCAATGCCTTCATTGATATCGGCAAATTGTAACGTATCTTCATCCACACGCGAAAAGATGCGTAAACTTTTGACAATTTCTGCAGTACGATGCGCTCCGTCATGCATTCCCTTTAGCAGAAAATCTACTTCAGTCTTCAAATAATCAATGTCCATATCCTCTTTAAACTTCTTGATCTGCACCTGCTTCTCATTATCCGTAAGGTCTGTATTAAAAGCGATTCGCTCAACTTCGGCAAGGGTTTCCCATATCATCTTGATATCTCTTTTCAATGGGGCTACGTTAGAAGAAACAAAGTTTATAGGGTTATTGATCTCATGGGCAACGCCGGCGGTAAGCTGGCCTAAAGATGCCATTTTTTCGGCGGCTACGAGTTGTGACTGTGCTTCTTTCAGTTGTGTCAATGTCGTCTGCAATGATGTGTTGGACTCTTTCAGCTCACGGGTACGCTCGCTGACTTTTTGTTCAAGGACAAGATTCTGTTGCCGGATGAGCTGCTCATTTTCCAGTGAAATAGCCAAGGCTTGAGCCTGCGATGTTTCCTTCTCTTGTTTCAGGATGTTAATCCGGTAAGCAAGGCCGAAAGAGAGCAGTGCCATTTCAATAACTGATGCAATCTGTACTGCATTACCCGTAAAATTATTGTACTCCAGCAGACTATAGTCCTTGAGTAAAAATATGATCGAACCCAGCAGCAGTACTGTCCATCCGTAGACAAAGAATTTTGCGGGTTTAAAGCCATTTATCATAATCCGGTAGGATATATAAAGAACAAATAGCGAACCGACCCCCGTCGTCGCTTGCATGAGAAAGAAAGCGAACTGAGTGAGGTGGCTTAAGGCCAGGATACCCCCGCAAGAAAACAGGCCGATAAAGATCAAGATGATGCGCCGGGACCGCAACGCGTTGCTCGAGAACTGAAGAAATGCGTCGGCAAAAAGCAATGCACTGAGGCCCGAGAGGCACCCGAAAATAATAGGTCCTCTTGTGGCCAGATAAGGCCAGCTGGGCCATAGATACTGAAAACTGTAGCCTTCGATACCCATCTGGGTAACCCCTGCACAAACTATATAAAGCACATAATAGAGATAGGCTTTGTCACGCACAGAGAAAAACAGAAAAAGATTATATATCGCCATAATAAAGACGATCCCCATATAGATTCCACTGATAAGGCTTTCACTATTCATTTGAGACATGAATCTATGCTCATCGGTGAGGTAAATCGGAAGGATAATCTGTTCTGTGCTTTTGACGCGAAGGAAGAGAACAGTTTCAGACTGTTTTGGCAGATGTATATCAAAGACATATTGGGGCACCTTATATTTTCGGGCAGAAAAAGGGCGATGCTCACCCAGTGCTGAAGACTGATAGGTCCCATCAGCACTGGGACTGTATAGTTCCACCTCATCCAATAAAGGATAGGCGATTTCCAGTAAAAGGTCAAGGTCTCGCTCCGAACTGTTTTTAATCGGAAAACGTAGCCATACAGCGGATGTCGACGTCCCTAGATTAGGCACATCCGCGTCGAGCGGAACGAAAGCTGAGGAAGCCAAAATCGCCGAGAATGACGAATTTTCCACACCAATGTAGCGTTCTAAATGGCGCCCGGCCAGCAGACGCTTTCCCTGCTGATCAATGGTAAGCTGCGCAAGCACCGGCCGCCAGCAGGTGACAACAATAAGACATAGAAAGACCAACCACCGCTTCATCGTTATCGCTATTTCTTTGCCTCCGCAATGACTAAATTCATCGAAACTAAAAAGCAGCCGCACTCATCGGCCCTGTCAAGAGCCAGTTGAAAATCGTCGAGTTCGGATTGACTTAATTTTCCTTTGTCAAACATCTCCAGGAGGATTTTATCTAAATACAGATAGCGGTTCGCCTCTTCTCTCGATCGGGAGACCATACAGGACGTCTGCAATCGCACCTCTTGAAATCCATGCGCTAGAAGATCTGCCGTAAGCTTGTTGCCTGCCCAGCCATTATTGACCTTTTCTTCTGTTAGATAATGACCTATTTTAGCCTCGATACCGACCTGATTGGTATATAGCGTCAGGCTATTCCAAATGGTCTCTACGATCACAATAGGTTGTCCGGGACGCAGTATGCGGTATACCTCCTGAAACATTTTGTCAGGAGCAGTGAGGTGTTGCACCACACGTTCCATCCGCACACCGTCGATGCTTTCATTTTCAAAATCGAGCTGGTACACTTCCCCTTGCACGAAACTGACATTACCGATATCCTTACTGCTAGATTTTGCATGCTCAATTAGCGCCTCGTCGTGATCCACTCCAACGACACGCACTTCACTGCCCAGCATCTGAGCAAGGTTGATGGCATCCATTCCCGTTCCGCAGCCCAAATCGGCGATTACACCTGTTTTGATGTTGTTAAAAGGGGAATAGGACTGTATTTTTAATTGTTTTAGAAAATCTGCGGTATCTTGTAAATAACCGGCACCATAATGTTTCTTATCCATCACAAAATATTTAAATGACGATGATCTATTGTGAGATCTGTCGACGTATGTTTCAGATTTTTGATCACTTCTGCCAGATTCCAGCGTTCAAGATTAGGAATATCGATCTGATAATGGATTTCAATTTCTTTCTTCCGCAGGGTCTCGATACGGACAATATCAGAATTTTGGCGCAGCGATAGAATGGCTTCTTTATTTTCCTGATCCGCCTCTGTTAAGGTATCCAGGTTGTTCATGATCATGACCGTTGCCAACAAATCCAGTTTGGGGTAATAGAAGGTCCCATTGTTGCCAACGCTGGTATCTATTCGATAACCCACACTTTCGGCGAGTTTTACCGTGTAAGGAGCACATAAGGCAAACAAAGACTTGATGCCAAGCTGAGTGCTTATGGCTGCCCCCGCCCGCGTCAAGAAGATACTGCCAATACCATAGCCTGCAATCTCACGGGAGTTCCAGAGGCCGCAACCTTCGCCGGTACCTTGTTGTGCATAGTCGTATACGAGGTCATAAATACGGGCGTCCATAGCACCTGTAGCCTGCTCTATTGGCAAAGCTTCGCTACCGCCAGCCACATGGATGCGGACGCCACCATATACTTTTTCTCCGTCCAGGGATTCGACGATAAGGACGAATGATGCTGGATTGTACATCCATTCATTTTTGGATGAAGTAACCTTCTTGACTCCTATGGCCGTCAGTACATGAGCATGCCCCTCTATAAAACGTTCGCAGGTTTGAGGATCATCAATTGCACGAAATGCTCTCAGCCGGACAACTGGACGGCCGTCGTTGAATAATAATGCCACCGAAATGATTTATTTGTCGTTCAAACACAAAACTAATCAATAAAACCCAAAGCTGTTTACGGCCTAAGTAAATAAAAAGCCATTAAACGGTTGCCGCCTTATTCGTATATGGCCCTAAAGATAGCACATCACATATTCGTGCGAAGGTCACTTATTGTCGAGTCTGCAAAATGTTTTTAAAAATCTGGCCATCTTTGACAATAAGCAGGAAGTTTTTGTTGGGGTCTGCCAAAAGCTTTAGATCTTTGAGCGGATCTCCATCAACTAGAAGCATGTCCGCCATAGCTCCTTCTTCAATCACACCGAGCTTACCGGGATACGGGCTGCGGAGTCCCGCCAACTGTAACAAGGCTGCATTGTCCTGTGTGACCATTTTAATAATTTCGGCGTTGGTAAACCATTTTTGAAGCCGGAGCAAAAATGAGTTTTGCTGTTCATTTAAGTCGGGTTCAAAAAGGAAATCCGTTCCCCAAGCCAGCTTAACACCATATTTTTTTGCCATCGGCCATACTTTTGTCTGGCCCTCAATCACTGGCCTACGTTTGATGCGGCGTTGTGGATCCATATCAGGGGTATCTTCTACCAGGTTTTGCAGGCTGAGCCAGACGCCTTTTTCGGCCAGCAGCCGTATGGTTTCTTCGTCCAGCAATTGGCCATGTTCTACACATCTGACACCTGCTTCGACAGCTCGTCGCACGGCTCTTGCCGTATAGGCGTGCACAGTGACATAGGTGCCCCAGTCCTCCGCCGCTTCTACCGCGGCCTTCATTTCATCAAGGGTATATTGGGTCACATCTACTGGATCATAGGCAGAAGAAGTGCCGCCCCCGGCCATTAGTTTAATTTGGCTCGCGCCAAAACGGAGATTTTCACGGACAGCCGTCAATACTTCATCGCGGCCATCGGCAATAAAAGTGGCCCCATATCTTTCCGCTCTTGACACGATGCCGAAAAATCGACGCGATTTCTCTTCCGGCGTCCTAAAATCACCATGCCCCGCGGTTTGGCTTATCGTCGCGCCCGATGGCCAGATCCGTGGTCCAGCGAGTTTGCCCTTGTCGATCGCAGATTTTAGCGGAAATATAGGTCCACCGACGTCACGGACACTGGTGAATCCCCGCATCAACATTTTCTGTGCCGATTGTCCCACTCTCTCGAGCAGAAACTCTTCGGAGAGATCGCTTGTCATCATCTGTGGCATCGTCAATGCCCCAAAAACCAAATGCACATGCGCGTCGATTAAGCCCGGAATCAAAGTTTTTCCTCTGGCGTCAATCTTCAACAGATTCTCGTCTGGAAGGCTAATAGGAGAATCGCTGATCTTTTCGATCAGATTGCCCCGAATGAGTACATGCCGTGGCCCAGTAAGTGACTGTGAAGAGTGATCGATGAGTTTGACATCTTGCAGCAGCAGAAGCTTTTGTTGTGCTTCTACAGCATGAAGGCTGAGCGCAACGTAAATGATGGTAAATATATGGCGTAAATACATAAGCGAAGCGATAATTCATTTCGTAAACAATAGGTGATAAAGATTAAGCTAATAATGGATTATTTGCCTCGCTTCATCTAATTAAGGTTAACTAATAAATTGACGTTTTGTTTTTCAGCGGATAGATTAAAAACAAAAGAATTTTATAAAATAGGCAATAACCCCTGAATACCAGTATTTTTTTTGGCATGGGAATCGCTATTTTCACAATGATGAAAAAACTGCCTTTTTTACCGATTCGGATGATCCTGAGCGTAGCTGTTTTGGCTGGGCTATCCTGCTCCTGTGGCAATCCGGCAAAAAATACGCAAGTTCGCCAAAGAGATTCGGCGCAGTCTGCTATTCTTTCTGCCAGAGATACTGTGGCAGCACCGGAATTTCCGGCATTACCGATCAATTATGACCAGACCACGGTGCTTAAAAACGTGTATGTCATAGACCGCGAAGGAGCCGTGCTGCGTCAGGGAGCAGATCAGAAGGCTCCCGCGCTCGGAAGATACCCTTATGGTACAAAGCTGGACGTTATTGGCGAAGAGGGTGATTGGATAGCTGTGATGGATCGCATCCAGCGTAGTCAGAAAGAAGCCGACGGACAGACCATTGAGGTTACGAGATGGGAAAAGGTCTATGTGGCAAAGGCGAAGCTTGGCACGCAGGATAAGATCAAACTTTCGCCCAAAGATCTGAATCTTATTCTACTACAGAAGGTCGGTGATAAGGAAAATTATTATGAAAAGGGACAGCCCTTGGACAAGTATCTGCACTTGGAGCTGGTAGACGAACAAACCTTCCAGGCTGCTAAACGTACCGCGCAGGATGAAATGCTGAAGGATACGCTTTCCTATAAAAAGACGGGAATGACCTTGGATTTACCCTTAAAAAACGGTAGACGGTTGACCTTTACTGATCATGACATAGACAACGAGCTTCACGCCAGATACGATTATATGGGACATTACGATTTTCTGAATGCCTATGCGGTAAGCGGCAGTTATTGGGAGAGTGGAGATGTGCGGCTCTTTGATCGAAACGATGGCCATCTGATCGTAGAATGTGGCGATTATCCGCATTTCTCGACAGACAAAAAATACTTGATGACCCTGCATGCCGATCCGTACGAAACGACCGGAGACCTGCAGCTCTTCCACGTGAAACAAGGTAAGATTGCACCCATGCTTTTTTTTAGCTTTAAGTGCTGGATGCCGGCGGGAGAGGAAGATCTCACTTTTTGGGGCAGGGATGGACATATTTACGCAGCAGTCAATCATATCGATGCCTACTGGACCGAGAGGGGATTCTTGAGTGATAGATACCAGTTTCTTCGGATCAAGGTACTCGAACCTTAAAAGATAGGGCCTTTGGTGCAGTCCAGAAAGACTATGATTGCTTAATAAAACGAGGGGGTTTTTCTGTTTTGGGTAAAACTATTCTGTGGGCTGCCTGTTGTATTCCGTAAAATAGATTATAAGTTTGTAATTTAGTCAGATGAAACTAAAAACACGATTAATGTTTGTCCTTTTATGCTGTGCAGTCACACTGGCGAACGCGCAGGATCAGTCGTGGAAGGAACATAATAAATGGATCTGGGGTCCTTCAGTCGGGTACCAGTACCAAAGTGGCAATTTTCTGAAAGTTTCAGGCTGGGGTTTGTTCGCGCCCAATGATTTCCAATACATGAAAATTGATGCCGGAGCCAATTTCAGCTGGATGGAGAATCAAACGACCGTAATACCCGAGGTCGGCTTTACCTATTACCTCAACGACTTTGTATTGTTTCCCTTTGTAAAGGCCGAATTGACTCCCTATACCATCACGCCTAAGGTCGGTGCCAGCTTATTTTCAATTCTGGATTTGGGGATAGGTTATGGATTTGACTATAACACCAAGAAGGATTTCAAGCCGCTCGATGGAATTACGGTATCCGTGGGGGTCAACATCCCTCTGAATTTTCATATTTATTAAACCTTGAGTGATGCGAAACAAGAGTGTTTATTGGCTGTGTTGTATCGTGATATATTTTGCTTTTGGCGGCAAAGCGAAAGCGCAGGATTATCTGGTCGGTCCGACGCTGAGCTACCAGTTTCAAAAAGGAAGTATCGTTAAAACGGGCGCCTACTTCGCATTTCCTTTTTCGGGGGATCATATTATTCGGGCAGATGCTACAGCCAATTTCACCTGGACACAAAGTAAATTTGCCGTAATTCCCGAAGGAGCATTGTCATACTATCCCCAAACGTACGTGTTGACACCTTTTGTCCGTGCCGAGCTGACTCCCTATACGCTGACACCGAAAGTTGGTGTGAGCCTGGCCACTTTGCTGGATCTGGATTTCGGCTATGGTTTTTCCATCAAAAAGAAAACGGATTATCAGCCGATAAAAGGCTTTGCAGTGTCGCTGCGGTTTAGCATCCCATTAAACTATCGGCTCAATCTATAATAGCATGGGGTAGGGCGTGTGTTTTTCCCTTATTTATCTAACCATTTTTTGAAGGCGGCGACCTTTTCCCGTGATACAATAAGGTCCTCGGACCCATAATGGTGAAGGAAAACTTTTAATCTAGCGTTGGAATGGACGGCTATCTTTTTGATGGCATCAAAATGAATAATAGCGCTACGGTTGATCCTGAAAAAGTCAGTGGGCGACAGTTGCATCTCCAGCGCGTCAAGACTTTGGTCCAAAAGATAATTTCCGTTTTCCGACGTGTAGACATATGTTCCCTTGTTCTCGCTATAGATACATTCGACTTGTTTCGTTGTGACAACTTTTAGAAACTGGCCTATCCGGATGGTAAACCGTTCTTTATACATCGCCCCACCTCTGCTAAAGAAGGATTCGAGCGCTCTTAAGTCCATTTGCTGAACAGGTTTTCGAAATTGAATAAATTTCTCGATAGCATTTTTGAGTTCGGTATCATCAATTGGCTTTAGAAGATAATCAATGCTGTTCTGTTTAAAGGCACGCAACATATAATCATCATAAGATGTTGTGAAAATGATTGCCGCGGCAGGTTTTACCTGCTCAAGAATATCGAATGAAATTCCGTCGGCAAGCTGAATGTCCATCAGGATCAGGTCAGGATCTGCATTTTTGGCAAACCACTTAACGGACTCTTCCACCGTCTGCAATGTAGCGAGGACAGTATAGCCCAAATGTTCCAGTTTGCGCCGCAGTAATCTTGCCGAAGGCAATTCATCCTCAATAATTAATATTCTCATAAAAAGCGGTATTTCAAATAAAAAATGAATCCTCAATTTCGGATAAATAAATGGAAACAGGTTCGGTAATCTGTTTAGCGATGAAGATTCTGCCAGTCCGGTTGTTACAAAGTTTTGTCATACGTTGACTTATATAGCTAGATCGGTTTTTATGATCGGAAGTTCAACACAAAAAGTTTTGTCATTTTGCCAGATATTGACCGGTCGGTCGGAAAGCAACGCATAACGCTCCGCAATATTTTTCAGTCCTATGCCGGACTGTTGATGCAGCACTTTCTTTTTTTGTACCTTATTTTCCACAATCAGATAGTCTTCTTTTCGATAGATCCGCAACAGTAAGGGATTTTTAAAGGATATTACATTATGTTTAACTACATTTTCTATAAGTAATTGAAGGGAAAGTGGTAATAGCTGCTCTTGCGGAACGACTTCATCAAGTTCCATGTGGATAACTATGCCATCTTCAAACCGGAGGCTAAGTAACGAGAGGTACGCTTTTGAGAAAGTCAGTTCTTCCTGCAAGGGAACAAGACTCTTATCTTTATGCTCCAGAACATAGCGGTATATTCTGGAAAGATTTGTGGTAAAGATGCTCGCTTTTTTGGGATCTTCCTCAATAAGGCTATTCAGCACATTTAAGCTGTTGAATAAAAAATGGGGATCGAGTTGGTTCTTTAATGAGGCAAATTGGGCTGAGATCTGCTGCTTTTCCTGCTGACTTTCTTTGATCTGGTAGTCTTTAAATCGTTTATAAAAATAAAAGCCAAAGAAAACCATGGAAATAAACAAAGAGGTGACCGTTATTTGGAAGTAATAGATAACATGCTGTTGATAGATAAAATCAACAAAACGCTGTGAAAAACTTTTGGGACCATCGGCAGCAAATAAACCAGAGAAAAAAGCATTGACAGCAAAAACCACAAGTATGGTTAAAATGATGCTTCCAGTATAAAAAACGATCATCCTCTTTCCAAAATCTCTGCTCGACGGATATCTGTCGGATACCCATTTTGAAAGGTATACATTACCAAGGAAAAGCAAGAAGCCATATAGCAAACCTCTGGCCATATGGGGATGGAGAAAAAAAGATAACCAAGGGATATCCCTGCGGTCAAGCTTAGCTACGACCACAAAATACATGCAGACAACGAAGCTTGCCAGTAAAGCCTGTACAATGGTTTTATAAGGTAGTCTTTTCACCGCAATGTCATTTACATTCTTTTAATATCTGCACCGCCCGGTCCCGCCCCCAAGAAGGAGCAAACGGAATCGTTACTTTCTCTTCATCGAATAAAGATAGTGCTTTTCGCACATCCTCACATTCCTGACTTATATCTTGATTGAAATATTTCTTTGAATTTAATTGGAACTCAGCGATTCCTAGTCTTGCACGGGGATTGTTTGGCTCGATGGCCAATGCTTTTTGATAGTACCCAATGATGATGGGGGCAAGTTCTTTGCCTTTGGTCATTGGATCGGTTAGCATAAATGCCGTTTTGTTCATAGCCCTCAACACAAGCCACTCTGCATTATTGTCCTGTTTGCTGTCGTCGAGGATGGCTTCCGAAGCTTCGACATATTTGACCCGGAGCTCCTGGTCTTGCTCCGTAAAGGCGGCTGTGGTCAGTACCATAGCTTGATAATAGGCAGGAATCCAATTGTCTTTAGCGGCCTGGGCAATACTCTCCAGTTTAGCTGCGGCCTGCTGAGCCTGTCCAGATCGCCATAAAGTCATTGCTTCCGTCATGTTTTTTTCGTAGTTGCGCTGTGCAGAAGCCTTTGTGGCCAACAGGCACATCAAAATTAAAATTGCTGTTTTCATAATTTATATCAATTGCGTTTGTCTGTATATTGCTGTTTTATAATAAGATGTTCTAATCATTGGCCAAGTTCTATACAACCGGCAATCTCAGCAATTAATTGAGGATGAACCATCAGATTGTCTAGATGAATTGTAATTGCATATAGGTTTTCCAGTTGATTATCCTTCTTCCGGAGGTAAAAGTGTCCAAAAGACGAGCCGCTTTGCTGTAGGTACGATAGGACGACGTTCACATATTCCTTTTCCTGACTAAATATGAGCAGGAATACTCCTCTTTCGTCATAAGAGTGGATGGAATGTCAAAAAACAACGACGAATTGCCCTTTTTCGATTTTATGCCGTAAATTAAAGGTTGAAAAGAAAACCTGTCGCCAGACACAGGTCTAAATAACTTCAAGAAGATGCGAATAACCATTTTAGATGACTATCAGGATGCTGTCAGGCATCTGAATTGTTTCAAGTTGCTTGATGGTCATGATGTTCAGATATTGCAGCAATCCTATACAGATATCAGTGAATTAGCTTCTATACTTCAGGATACGGAGGTGCTGCTCCTGATCCGTGAACGTACCAAAATCACTGCAGAATTGCTTCAGTTGCTTCCAAAGCTCCGGCTTATAAGTCAGACGGGTAAAATTTCCAACCATTTGGATCTGGACGCCTGTAACGCTTACCATGTGGCGGTGGCCGAAAGCTCCGGTTTGCCAGTCGCCCCCGCGGAATTGACCTGGCTTTTAATCATGGCCGGTCTGCGGAGATTGCCAGAAGCCGTAGCGGCCATGAAAGCCGGAAAATGGCAGATAAATATCGGTCAGTCGGTCGCAGGAAAAACCATCGGAATATGGGGCTACGGAAAAATTGGCCGGCTGGTAGCCAGATACGCAAAAGCTTTTGGTGCAGAAGCAATTGTTTGGGGAAGCGAAGGCTCCCGTGAAGAAGCGGTAAAAGATGGATGCCTGGCAGCATCAAGCAAGTCTGACTTTTTCCACTTTGCCGATGTGATTACCTTGCACTTACGTTTGCTCCCTGCAACCCGCGGAATCGTAAAACTTGAAGATCTGCGCTCCATGAAGCCCTCTGCTTTGCTAGTGAATACTGCCCGGGCAGAACTGATTGAGCCAGGGGCTTTACTTCAGGCATTGAGAAACGGTACCCCGGGCGCTGCAGCAGTCGATGTCTATGAATCCGAGCCTGTGCTGGATCCCCAGCACCCTCTATTCCTTCTGCCCAATGTGATCTGCACACCGCATCTGGGATACGTGGAAGAAAATGCCTACGAGCAACTGTTTAAATTGGCTTTCGAAAATATCGTGGCTTTCGCACAGGGGCGTCCTCAGCATATTGTGAACCCTCAAGTACTCATAGCATCGGCGCATGGATAGCCGGTGAATTTGTCCGGCGCGCTTTGCTATCGTAGGTGATCTGCAGCAGACATGATCGAGATCCTATCTTATTTATTGGGTTAAAATGTGTAATATTGAGTGCAATAACTGGTCTCTGCCCTGCAGGCAGAAAGTATTGCTCATGAGAATTTTGCAGATGAAGGATTTTACGAAGCTTAATCAGCCTACCGGGCGAACCATATATCTAGACGGAAGAGAATACCTTTTTTTCGGAGGAACTTCTTATTTGGGTTTGGCAACCAATCCCGAATATACCGAACTTTTTATTGAGGGACTAAAGCGGTACGGTATTAACAATGGAACCTCGCGCAGTAATAATGTTCAGCAGGCGATATTTGACGAGGCCGAACAATATGCCGCACAGCGCTTTGGTTTTGAATACAGCTTGCTGCTGTCAAGTGGTTATCTTGCGGCACAATTTGTCGTAAAAGCATTATCAGCAGAGGGCGAACTGCTGTATGCCCCCTCCTGTCACCCTTCCCTGTGGAAAAATCAAAACCCTGATGTCAGCGGCAATTTTGAGAATTGGCGTAAGCAAACCGTCGACTATATTAACCAGGCATCGGAAACATCATTTGTTATCATCAGCAATAGCCTGGATAACATGAAACCGATGCGGTATGACTTTAGCATTTTTAGCCGGATTTCAAAGGAAAAAAAAGTTGTGCTATTGCTGGACGATTCTCACGGTATCGGTGTATTATATAAAGATGGACTTTCTTTGCTTCCTCAAGAACTTCCGGAAGGAAATATCGAGCTGATTGTTGTGGCTTCATTGGCAAAGGGCCTAGCTACCGACGCAGGCTTGATTTTGGCGAATAAGAAGCGTATAGAGGCATTCAGGAGATCCAACTTCTATACCGGCGCATCGCCAAGTTCTCCCGCCGCGCTCCACGCCTTTGTACATGGTGAACACATTTATAGGCAACAATTTGAAAGATTACAGGCGAATATTCTTCACTTTGCGAATGTTAGCGCTGGAAAGTGTAACTTAAAGTCAATACCTCACTTCCCAGTTTTTTCATCGCAAGATACCGGGCTCTATACAAGGCTAGTGGAGGCCGGAATACTGGTGTCGAGTTTTCCGTATCCCTTGCCCACAGATCCTCTATTGAATCGGATTGTCATCAATGCACACCATAAACCGGAAGATTTGGAACTCCTGGGCAAGGCGATGAGCATATCTTGATTTTTCTGTGACAAGCATTGGATCAACTTGTTGTAAATTAGAGAATTGTTCTTATTTTTGGATTCTATTTAGCAGACCGTTTGTGGTAAAATAAGGTTAATTGATTGTAAATGTTTGGCTTTTGGAGGCGTATTTATCAAAAAAGTATTTAAATAATTTCCATTCCTCATTTTAAAACAATACTTTTGCATCCCCAAACATTAGTTGGCTTAAGGGTTGAAAAATAAATAATTACAGTAAAATAGATATGACTAAAGCAGAAATTATTGCAGAAATCTCTAACAAAACTGGCTTAGAGAAGGTAGATGTTCAAGAGACCGTAGAGGCGTTCTTTAAAGTGGTCAAAAACGCAATGATCGGCGGAGAAAATGTATATGTAAGAGGTTTTGGTAGCTTCGTAGTCAAAAAAAGAGCTGAGAAGACTGCAAGAAACATTTCAAAAAATACAGCAATCATTATTCCAGAACACTTTGTTCCTAGCTTCAAGCCAGCTAAAATTTTCGTTGAGAAAGTAAAAAATGGCAATAAATAATCTTTAAAATAGATTAAAATGGCGAAAACCAAACAGATAATAGTAGTCGGAGCAGTCGTAGCGTTGGTTGCAGTGCTTTTTGCGCAACCTATTAAAGGTTTGGTGGACAAAGAAAAACACACTGCTGCAGCATCTGAATCCGAACCTTCCAACGAAGTGAACCTGGAAAATATCTCTTCGATGACAAAACAGGGGTTAGATGCTAGTTTAGTCAAAGAAATTTCCGATATTGAGGCCCAGGTTGCAAAGGCTTCTGGCGAAGAGAAGATAAAGCTGTTGCAACAGTTGGCAAATAAGTGGGACGATGTTGCAAAGCCTGCCCCTCAGGCATTTGTCTATGAGGAGATGGCCAAGCTTTCACCCAAATTTGATTATTGGCTGAAAGCGGGTAATGCTTATCGTACTGCTTATACAAATCTGCAGGATTCTACTTTAGCTCAGGCGTTGAACCAAAATGCCATCCGTGCATATGAGGCTGCGTTAAAAGCCAATTCAAGTAGTCTGGATGCAAAAACAGGATTAGGTGCCGCAATGGTGTCAGGTACAAACAATCCAATGGCAGGTATTGCCTTATTGCGGGAGGTTGTAGCCGCTGATCCTAAAAATTTAGAAGCAAACAAAACTTTGGGATTGTTTTCTCTACAGTCCCGTCAGTTTGACAAAGCCATCGAGCGTTTTAAGACCGTCATCGATCAGAAACCCGATGCAGAGTCATACTTTTACTTAGCCACAGGCTATGAAAATATTGGGATGAAAAATGATGCTATAACTGCTTTTCAAAAAAGTAAGGAACTGGCAGCTGATCCGTCCCTATCACAATTCATCGATCGAAAGATCGCGGAATTGAGCAAGTAATTAATTTATTATTTATAATCATTAAAAAATTTAGCTATGCCAAGCGGAAAAAAAAGAAAAAGACACAAGATGGCTACTCACAAGCGTAAAAAACGTTTAAGAAAAAATAGACACAAGAAAAAATAGTCTTGTGATAAGCTTTTAAACATCTTGGCCCATTTTGCTGAGATAGCTTTTACGAAACGATCTACATGTCTTTCAGGGTATGTAGATTGTTTTTTTCGTAACAACGTTCTTTAAAATGTTTAATCGGATGCCTAAAATTGCGGTAGCATATCGCATAGGCATCAAAAATGAGTAGCTTTTGGTAAAGGAATTAATTATCGATTCAACTCCTGATAAAGGGGTAACTATTGCTTTACTACAAGACAAGCAGCTGGTTGAGCTTAACCGCGAACCCGCCAATAATAATTTTGCTGTCGGAGATATCTATCTCGGACGTATCAAGCGGATTATGCCGGGATTAAACGCGGCGTTCGTAGATGTGGGCTACGAAAAGGACGCTTTCCTACATTATCTGGATCTGGGTCCCCAAGTGCAGTCGTTGCTCAAACTTACGCGTATAGTGAAGAATGGCAGTTATCAAGAGAAACTGCTCAATAGTTTAAAACTTGAAAAGGATATCGATAAAGCTGGCAAGATCTCTGATGTCTTGAGCAAGAACATGCTTGTGCCAGTACAAATCGCCAAAGAACCCATCTCAACAAAAGGACCTCGTCTGAGTTCAGACCTTTCAATAGCCGGTCGTTTTGTCGTTTTGGTGCCTTTCTCAAGTACTGTTTCCATTTCCAAACGTATCAAAGGTAGCAATGAACGCAACCGTCTCAAGAAGATTGTGGAAGGAATAAAACCACCAAACTTTGGTGTAATTATCCGTACCGTCTCTGAAGGTAAAGGCGTCGAAGAGCTGCAACGTGATCTATTGGACCTGATCTCAAAATGGGAGCTATTTACCAAACGTCTTCGGAATGCTGAACCGCCTCAAAAGGTTCTCGGTGAAATGGATCGTGCATCCACTATTCTCCGCGATATCTTGACAGACGAGTTTTCGCATATTTATGTTAATGATCCTTCGATCTTCGAAGAAACAAAATCATATATACACGATATATCTCCGGATCTGGAAAAAATTGTGAAGCTTTACAAACATAAAGAACCGATTTTTGACCATTTTGGAGTTGAGAAGCAAATCAAGGCAGCTTTTGGCAAAACGGTAACATTACCGGGTGGCGCGTATCTTGTCATCGAGCATACGGAAGCCCTTCATGTCATCGATGTCAATAGTGGTAACCGCTCTGCCAATAAGGAGAATCAGGAAGACAACGCATTGCTGGTCAATATGGAAGCAGCAAAGGAAATTGCGCGACAACTGCGCTTGCGTGATATGGGTGGAATTGTAGTCATCGATTTTATCGATATGCATAAACCCAATCATCGAAAAGAGTTGTATACGTTCTTAAAAGAGTGTATGGCTTCGGATAGAGCGCGACATACGATTTTACCACCCAGCAAATTTGGTTTGGTGCAGATCACCCGTCAGCGCGTAAGGCCTGAAATGAATATCGTCACAAATGAGAAATGTCCCGCTTGTGATGGTACAGGTGAAATCCGCTCAAGTATTGTCCTGATGGATGATATAGAAAATAATTTGAGTTTTATTCTTCAGGAACAGAACGAAAAAAAGGTGACCTTATGTGTTCACCCTTATATAGACGCCTACATTAAGTCTGGTCTGATCTCAAAAAGAATGAAATGGTTTATGAAGTACGGTAAATGGATCAAAGTAAATCCAATGACGTCATATTATCTAACTGAATTCCACTTCTTCAACGCAAAAGATGAGGAAATCAAGTTATAATAGAAAGAGATTAACGAAAAGGGTTAGCAGTGATGCTAGCCCTTTTTTGTTATATCCAATGGATCCGGATGCCATCTTTCTCCATTTTCCGGAAATAGGTCATCTGCCGTTTGGCGTAACGGTGGATTTCGGTCTCCAGTTTTGTAACAAAGCTTTCATGATCCATCTGCCCCAATAAATACAAGGAGGCGTATTTATATTCAAGGCCATAGTATTGCAATTGCTCGTGAGAGATCCCGGCGGTTAGCAGCTGTTGCACCTCCTCTAGAAATCCCGTGTGTAGTCTTTGCCGAAGTCTTCCGCTAATACTGGCCCGCCGTTGTTCAAGGGAAGGGTTGAGCCCGAAGACTATCGTATCCAGGCTCTTTTGTTGGATGGCAAAGCCCGGATGTTGTTGAAAGAACTCCATGATTTCAATAGCTCGGATAATCCGCTTTTTGGTTGAACGGTCTACCCGAAAGTCGGCCGGAACATCATAATCATCCAAGCGCTCCTGCAAAACTGACGTTGGCTGGTCAGCCAGAGCCTCTTTGAAACCTGCTATGCTAGGGATCTGTGCATACGGATTCTGCTGGATGACACTCTGTAGATATAAACCCGTACCACCGCATAGAATCGCCTGTTTGCCTCTCTTTAAAATGGATTGGTAAGCGTGATGAAAATCGTTAATGAAATGGCCGAGATTATAGTGTTCTCCGGGTTCCCGAATATTGATGAGATGATAAGGAATATCCTGGTATTCTGCCAGATCTTTCCCCGTGCCAATATCCATATGGCGGTAGATCTGTCTCGAATCAGCGCTGATAATTTCACCGTTTATCTGCTGGGCAAGCTGTACGGCCAATTTTGTTTTTCCGGATGCCGTGGGGCCAAGGATAACAATAACTTTCTCTCTTGAGGTCACGCTGTGCCCCAAAAGAGAAAGTATATGGTTTAATCTGTCTATCACACGACAAATTTAGTCCATTTTTCTGTTCCCTCGCTATTTTTAACTACGGTATCGATAAAGGCCATACCTCTTACGCCGTCGTATACTGTCGGGAAATCCTGCTCTTCGGGGGTAGGTGTCCTGCCCTCACGTTTGGCTGTCACAGTCGAAGCAAAGTTACGGTAGATATTGGCAAAGGATTCCAGTAAGCCCTCTGGGTGACCGGCCGGCACACGGGTATTGTGTGTCGCAAAGGAACTCAATGTATAGGGAGCTGCATAGGCATTTCCGGTACGGTACAGCTGGCGCGGCTGATCCAGCATCTTGATGATCAGATTATTTGGATCCTCATTGGCCCACTCCAATCCGCCTTTTTCGCCGTAAATGCGGATACGGACAGCGTTTTCTTCTCCCGCAGAAATCTGTGAAGCCATCAATACGCCTTTTGCGCCATTCTCGAAGCGTAGCAATACCGAACCGTCGTCGTCGAGTAAGCGCCCTTCCACAAAAGTAGTGAGGTCAGCGCATAGCTCCTGAATCTTTAACCCCGAAACGTATTCCGCAAGGTGCGCTGCATGCGTACCGATATCACCCATAACCAGCGATTTTCCCGAACGTTTTGGGTCTGCACGCCAGGCCGCACCAGCATTGCCTTCACGCTCCGTCAAACGGCTTAACCAGCCCTGAGGGTATTCAACAACGATTTTTCTTATTTTTCCAAAATGTCCTTCTTTGATCATGGCTTTCGCTTGCTTGACCATGGGGTATCCCGAATACGTATGTGTAAGGCATAGTGTACGGCCTGTACGCTCAACCGTCGCTTGCAGTTCTTTGGCTTCCTCAACAGATACGGTCATTGGTTTTTCGACAACAACGTCAAATCCCTTTTCCATTGCCAGTTTGGCTGGCGCAAAGTGTAAAAAGTTAGGAGTAACAATCGTTACAAAATCCATACGCTCGCCCTCTGGAAGCAAAGATTCCTTTTCGATCATCTCTTCATAATTCAGATATACACGTTCGGGAGCTACAAATAAGTCTTCTCCAGATTGTTTTGAAATTTGTGGATCTATACTGAAAGCACCACAGACCAATTCAATCTTACCATCCATAAAAGCGGCGATACGGTGTACGGCCCCAATAAAGGCGTCATTTCCACCTCCGACCATACCCATGCGAAGTTTTCTCTTCATAACATTATTATTTTGATTATTTATTTTTCAATTTAACAGTGTACAATATACACAATTTAGCTTATTTAATATATAAAATCATCTTGATGCTTCCCAAATTTTCCTTGAGGAAGCCTTTTGGGTGTTCGGCTATCAACGTCCTGAGCTCCTCCTGACTGCGATAAGGGTAACGACCTGTCGCGTCTACCCAAAAATGAATGGGCCCAGATATTTCTTTTTTTACGAAACCAATTTTTTCCAGCGAGGAGTCCTGGCTCCAGTCGCGGTCGGTAAATGTCATGATATCACCGGGCGAGAAATCCGCGCAAAAGGCTTTGATCAATTTGCTCAGCCCGCCAATGACGTTGTAACCCGATTTGTTGCAAAAGCGCAATAGTTCAAAGGAACGGTAAGATTCTGGACTGTCGTTCATGCGGCGGCCCCCGGAGAATACGGCAATAGATACCAGCTCCCCCTGCTCATATAGACCATAACGGTACTTGCCCGGGATGGCAACATGTAAATGATGTTCCACGAGAAACTGCATACTCACTTTTTTATCAATACGTGCAACGACCGTGTGCCGGGCGAAAATACGCCGGTTATTCTTTATCTTCGCTACAATGCGCTGAATAACAAGGCTGAATTTTTGTTCCAGCTGATCTTGATCGATATGAATGCTCGGGTCGGAGGTCTGATGGCGCGTCGGTTGCTCTTCGGGATAAAGAAAGATCTTCGTCGTCTCAGGAGCGGTAAGCTGTATAAAAGCATCGCATTCGGTCCGGCTCAGCTTTGCTCCAAGAGACTGCTCGAGTTCGGCTGCAAACCGATTAACCAGATCTTTAAACGATGGATTCATATAGCAAAAGTAACTTTTATAGAAGTTGTGACGAAATATTAGCTTTTAATTATTATCCGTACCTTTGTGCAAAATATAATTAATGTGCGAGTGCCCTTAATGAATGCCCATGAATACAAATGAGATTAAGGGAGAGACCGGGCGTTTGGACAGCCGGAGGCAGTGCGATCCCTTGATCACAGATAATAAATGCAGAACAATATTTATTTACATAGGAAATATGCCGGTAGTCAGGGCTGCACACAGCCTGGAAACATATTGCGTGGAATATTCCTATGGTAACGAAAACAAATAATACACATATGAAACTTCCGATAGTAGCTTACGGCGACCCGGTATTGCGCAAGGTCGCTGATGAGATAGATGAAGATTATCCAGATTTGAAGAAATTAATCGATGACATGTTTGACACCATGTATGCCGCACATGGTGTGGGGCTGGCTGCACCGCAGGTTGGCTTACCCATACGTCTGTTTGTCATCGATGCCACGCCTTTTGCAGAGGATGACGTGGAGAATCAAGAATTGCTTAAATCCTTTAAGAAGGTTTTTATCAATCCCATTATGGTTGAAGAATCCGGTGAAAAATGGGCTTTTGGTGAGGGCTGTTTAAGTATACCTGATATCAACGAAGATGTGTTGCGCCACAAAAATATTCGGATCAATTATTTGGATGAGAATTTTGAAGAGCACGAAGTCGAGCTCACTGGACTGGCGGCCCGTGTCGTACAGCATGAATATGACCACATCGAAGGTAAGCTTTTTACCGATAAATTGAGCACGCTGAAGAAGACCATGCTGAAAAGCAAACTGGATGCTATTTCTAAAGGTAATATTCGGGTAGGCTACAAAATGCGATTCCCACAGCAAAAGAAAAAGCGTTAGTCTCCCCTAACGCTTTTTCTTTTGCCATCGCCTCAGTCCAGCCGGGGTAAATACAACTTATATTTGACAGCGGTCATGCGGATCATAAACACAACTGCGGCGCCTATAAATGCTGCCCAGGATACATCCAAGTGGAGGTGCACTAGCAAAATATACATCAGTCCACCTGCCAGACAGGCGGTCGCATAGACCTCCTTCTTAAAAATCAGAGGCGTTTCATTCAGCAAAATGTCGCGTATCATGCCACCACATACCGAAGTAAACATACCGAAGATGATCGCCGCATATACACTGCTTTCGTAATTCAATGATTTTTGTACCCCCAAAATGGTAAAGAAGCTGATTCCAATTGCATCAAAAAGTGTAAGGGTTCGGTAATAACTGTATAATTGCCTGTTGAAAATAATCGCAATCAGAATTCCCAAGAAGATAGCAATTAAATAATTACTGTCGTTTACCCAGACCGGCCGTAAATTCAAAAAGACATCGCGCATAGATCCTCCGCCAATGGCTGTCACAAAGCCCAGAAAAGCCGCGCCGAAGATATCTATGTCTTTTCGTTTGGCAGACAAAGTCCCCGATATTGCAAAAAATAAAGTACCAAGCAAATCGCTCAGATAAAAGTAGTTGGCATCCGTTATCATCGTCCTCCTGTCTTTAAAATTATTGCCATAACATTTCCCTGAAAAGAGACCCTCCCACAAATTTAGGAGAAATCTTTGTAGTTTAGATTCACTGTGAGACGAATGGCTTTTAAACCTGCGATACCCTGCACCTCTTCAAGCTTCAGATGCTCAATTGTATTTTCGATGATGCCCATATCGTATATGGCCTGAATACTCAGATTGAGATCCTCCAAAATTTCGTCCGAGAGATAAACGATTGCAATTTTATTGACCTGAGTCAGGCGCTCCTTGCTCCGCTTTATCCGGATTTTGTCTATTCTTTTCTTGATAATCTCATAACGGATATTTAATGAGCCTTCCACGTCAAACCGACGTTCATCTTCCCGGAAGCTGATATCAATGCTATGCGGGTTGATAAAGATCAGTTGGGTAGTTTCCAGCGCGATCGGTAAACTCTGTTTTGCCTGATGGGCTTTTAAAGCGATCCTCGCCATCGATATGATTTGCTGGCGTCGAAAGATGTTGATAAACTCCTTGCTAAACGGTTGTTGGGGCGTGATGGACTTGCCGATATAAATATCGTATTCGATGCCATCGGTCCGGAACTTTTGGAAATAAGATGGATAGTTGCCTTGAATAAAATGGTTGAACTGGTTGAGCTCCTTGCTGATTAGGTGGTTGATCCTGCGCAAGGAAGTTTCAAATTCATTCCGATAAAACTCGCCAGTCTCCCTATTGGTAAAAAAGTGTTGTGCATAGTGTGATATGATCGCGTGTTTTGCCGGAAACTGTCTGTAGGCTTCATCCAGAAAGGGCTGCACGTCCTTTCGGAAAAACTCGATGATCTTAACCATGGATTCGTCAAAGGAGATACGGTCCAGCGAATCGGTAATCTGATCTACCCGTTTGGAAAAGTCCAGAATTAATTGATGTCGGCCATCCCGGGACAATTCGTCAATCAACAGCGCGAGCTGCTTTACCTTAAAGCTAAAATCCCGCAGGATTGAGGCATTGCGGATGATCGTCGAGTCCTTGACATCTATGGCGCCGTAAAGAGGATAGACATCTTCGAAGATGACAGGTTTGATATGCGCATTCTGTTCGTCATTTTCCAGTCCCTGTATGTACTGTGCAGCCACATAGTTAAATTTCCACTGTACAGCAGGCTGAATGGTGGTAAAACGGTTGATAATTATTTCGTCGATCCGTTTTTTAAATTGCATCGTAATGTCATGAGATAGCTGGGATAGTAAAGGGACCAGTGCACGCAGGGAATGTATGGTCTCGGTATCCAGCTGATCTAACTGACGGCTGTAGATTTCCATAATACCGGATAGGGCATGATTGTGAGTCAGCGGAATACAAAGGTATGTTTTGACCCCAGAGTCGTGTATCTGTTCATCAAAAATAGACTTTGTATTTTTGACACCGTCCATGGCGTTGTAAAAGATCAAATACGGATGTTTGAGATAGTTTGCAACTTGGGGATGGATATTTGTGTCACCATCCTTTCCATAAGTCTCCGAAATCAGCACGCTTTTATTCGTAATGGAATAATCAAAAAATGGAAGGCCATTGAGCTGAAATAAAGGAAATAGGCTAAAAATAGTATCCGATCCTTTTAATATGGGTTTAAGGATGTTCTCCAACTCTGTTAGAAAAATATGGTAATTATACGTTTCCAGGTCCGATAGCATCGACTGAATACGTTTTTGCGTATGGGCTAAACTACTTTTTCTAAAAGTCACCATGGTAAATCCCGACAGCTCAAAGTCTTCTATTTTGATCTGGCTGGTTACATTATTCCAGTCGAATAAAGATGTGTCGTCTGCGTTTTGGCTGAGGTGGCTTACATCAAAATGCGGAAGTTCGTTCCGGGGCTTTATATCGACAAATTTGAAGTCAATATGAAGGTCATAATAATCGATAATTTCGCCCCGTGTATCGAGGTGATGAAAGACGATGCTATTGTTCTCTTGTGTAGGAAGGCCATATAGACGCTGGAAAATTAAAGAATAGATCATTTTTTCCTGATTGCTCAATGTGTCCCCACCTTGTATCTGGTCGTCGATATCCTGCTCTGCCAAGCGCTGACTGCAAAGCTCAAAAAAGGCTTCGGTGCCATAAAAAGTTTCTTCAGCAAGCGGAGTGGCCAAAGCCCAGTATTTTTTTGGATCGGTGTCAATAAGCGATACCGATAAACTATAGATCAATTGCAGTATATCTTTATAAGCATTTAGGTTCTGTTTACAGAGCCGGCCGCTGACAAGCTCAATTTCTTTGACCCGTTCGAGGGCGAGCACTGGGATCATATCATCCGAAGCAGCACTATTTTGAGTAAAGGATTCGAGGTATCGGAAAAAAGGCTCGAAGTTGAGCCTTCTTTCGTTGTTATGGACAACACCTTTGCTTTTGGTGAGTTGTACGTTCTTAATTTCCATGCGTTGAACGGTTAAAATCGGAACCCAGTACTAAAGTAAGGATACCAGCCTTCGTTGGATTTGGCCATGACAACATGTAACGGTAATGCATTCGCTACAATGTAATATAAGCCGGCCCCTATGCCTTGATGGATCCTATTGCTGTTGTACCCATGTGCCCATACTTTGCCGATATCATACATTCCCATGACTCCCAGTTCGCCCGGCAGAACATAACTCTTCACATCATGTATTTTCACCCGTGCTTCCAGATTATTATAAACCATCTGCTCCCCGGCAAATCTATACTGACGGAAACCCCGCAAATTTTCGTGGCCTCCAAGAAATAAATACTGGTAAAATGCGGGGTTTCCGATGACGGTACCACCTCCTACCCGATTGGCGAGAATAAGGCCTTCGTCGAACGCGCTAAAATAGCCTGCGAATTCGCCACTTATCTGAGCCGAGTTGCGGGAGTATTTATTCAGGCCCAGATAGGAATTCAATATTGCGTTGATATATAGCCCCTTGCTGGGGTTGACCTTGCGGTTGCGGCTGTCATGGGTCAGGAAAGCGTTCAGCCCCGTGAAAAACTTGTCATTGGTGATAGAAAGGCTGTCATAAGAGTGTAGGGCCTGTGGATTTAAGATAAAGCGGTCCTGGTTTTCTGCTGGGTCCAGATGATAAAATTGGATGTGTGGGCCTACTGCATACTGCAATGAAGATCCAGAATGCCATCTCAACTGAGGATTAACGTTAAAAATATTGAAACGGCTGCGGTAATATTTTGCCCCATGTTGCTCCTTTAGAAATAAGGAATTGTTACCGACACCGAAGAAGTTTTGCGTGTTGTCCGGTGCTTTTGCCAAGGCATCGAGCACCAAGTCAGCGTTGCCCACAACGTCCTGCCATTCGCCACGATAATGGATTTTATAGGCTCCTGTTCTAAATGCCGCGGCAACCGTAATCTGTTGTTTGTAGGTGAAAGGTGTTTTCCGAAATCCCCGCTGATGGGTGTACGCCGCACCTAAGCCCAAGGAGAAACCATCGTCAGCATTGTATCCTGCGGTAATCAAAGGTAACCAGGAATTGTACAGGTTAACCGGTACAAACTGGATATTTGAACTGTCCTTGCTGCGATGGAGCTTGATTCGCTCTTTTTTACCTAAAAAGAGCGAATTTTTGGAGTTTTCATAAAGTTTTATGTTGGACCTGCTGTTTGTGACAACATAGGTTTTGGGTAAGCTGTCGCCAATGATACGAAGTTTTATGGGCGAATTACGGTTGTCGACGAAAACGGTGTCACTTCCTGCGCCTAAATATAAGCGTATTTCTTTGGTCAAACCTTTATCGTAGGTTTTGTCCATTAGCGTTTTGGTAACTTTTCCTTCCTTGTTTATCTTCGAGACGTTCACTTTGAGGCCTTTTTTGCCCGTGCTTTTAACTTCTACCTTTTCGTTTTTATCACTAAGATGGATATCCACGATAGTATTGATAAAACGGTAATAGGTTTCCATCGCCGCCGGTAGCGCATCCCGCCTACTCTGAAGTGTCTGGTAAATCTGCTCGCCACGAATCGCTATGGATGATTGGGGGAGACTGTTGACCGATTGCCGGAGTACCGAGTCCGTCAGGCGGGAAACAAATTGATTGACTTCTTTCGACCATTCTTTATGCGGAAGCTGGTTGCTGGGATGGGCATTCAAAAATTTGGACTTAAATAATGAATATTTGATATTGGGGATTCCCATGGTGAATCCTTGCATGACCGGGTTTACAAAACGCTGGTAAATGTCTTTCATCAACAATCCTTGCGTAACCCGTAATGCCTGGTCGCGGTCCCTTGGAATGGGAATATAATCTTTGTCCTTATCATCGGTATCCTGATTCTCGTTGTACCATCGCCATTGGTCTTCGTGTCGGTCCCAGTCGCTAACGATGACATCCAACATACGCGCACGTAGATAAGCCTTGGCTTTAAAGTCATCATCATTATCTTCCTGCATCTTACGGACCGCCTTTGGACTGTTGTCCGAATCGCCTAACGGCTCTCTTTCTTCCAATAGGGCTACAGTATTTTCAAAAAGCGGAGCATATTCACCTAAAATCGTGTCCGGAGCGACTACGCCAATCACTGGATGCGCATATGGTACATGGACTGCATGGGCCAGAGGTGGAATCATCAAGGCCGAATACGGGTGCTGGGCGCTTGTTGCATCATCCAGAACATCCTGCACAAAGGTACCATGCAACTCTTCCGGGATCAGCGATTCCGTACGTTTGTTGACTGAACGAAGCGCCCATTGACGACCGCTGGAATCTTGCAGCCGCAGCGAGACGGATTGCATGCCCCCTCCCTGTTTCACGGGGGTCAGTCCACCATACAGCCTCGAAAGCTGTAATCGTGGCAGGGTGGTTGGAGCTGCCCATTCTTTTCGGTAATTCTCTCCAAGAAAGAATCTTTTGAACCCTCCCGCTGTTCCGTACTTAGCATTGGCAACTACGGTTATACTATCTTTGATCACTGCAGGGCTAAGTGGAAGGCCGTTATGTCCTGCCGACATGTCTTGCTGCTGAGCAAAGGAATGCAAGGATAGGAAAAGTAAAAAGAAAGGTAAGGCCGATTTCATGCTTATATTTTTTCGAACTTATAGATGATTCCTTTATCTTGACTACCCGCCTCGCTGCTGATATAGAGATTGAATTTTGTATCAAAGGTGATCCCCTCAGGTTGCGGAAAAAGTTTTGGATCAAGAGTTGTCACAGATTTAACGTGAAAATGATCATCTGTTACCACCAGCGCCTTATCAACAGAAGAAAGAATATACCATTCATTGCTGTCTAGCTTTTTAGCTAAGGCTGACGGCCTAAATGTTTTTTTAATCTTAGGATCGAACTTTTTCAGTTCGTCAATCTGAACAGCAAATTCCCCTTGTGGGCTTAGCCCTCCGTCCGGGCCTATGGTGAAGATATAGCCGGAGGTCTGTGGTTGTTTTTTATCCGCCTTACACTCTTTACACAATACATAAGCCTGATTGGTACTTTTGTCAACGAAAAGACCTTCGTATTCTCCTTTCGGCACAAGATCTTTCTGCTCTGTGACCGCTTTGATATTATCCTTTTCGCTGATGGGAAAAGAATAAATAGTCCCATTGCTTTTTAGGATGAAGAGATGTGTTTTGCTGCTGGCGATATCTTCGTAATCGCCATCTTTACCGAAAGGGGTATAGGTTGCTTTTTGTGTCGTTAGATTATAGGTAAATAGCAATCCCTGCTCATCTTGAATAGCATAAATATGGTCATCCTCCCCTTCAATAAATGTGATGCCCGATATTTCAAGCAGTTCATCCGGAAGGTTTATCTTCTGGCCCGAAGATAGCTTGTAGGGAATGCCCTGCTGTTGCCCACGATCCACTGTTACGGTGGAGGGCTCACCTGAATTCCCATTTTTCCCCCTATTGGGGTTGCAGGCTAGTAAAATTGCTGCAGTCAATCCAAAGGCCAATGTTGTCATCAATGTTGCTGGTTTCATTAATTAGTTGTTTAAGTAATCAACAATTCTTTGTTGTGATATTATGCCACTTTGCTTGTCTACTGGAACATTTTGTCCAAGATCATCTAGAAAAGTTGCTTCAACATCATCTGCAAACTGTATGTCAAAAAGTTGCTGTATCCTTCTGGACAAGTCGGGGTCGACAATCGGAAAGCAGGTCTCTATGCGCCGATAAATATTACGATTCATCCAATCGGATGACCCCAGATAGACTGTTGTGTCGTCACCGTAGCTGAATATGAAAATCCGTCCATGCTCAAGGTAGCGGCCCACGATGCGTTTTACTTTAATATTTTCGCTTAATCCAGTGACCTGCGGTTTCAATCGGCAAATTCCCCTAATCAATAATTGTAATTGTACCCCTGCCCGACTCGCCTCGTACAGTTTATTGATTAACGATTCTTCCTCTAAATTGTTTAGCTTAATTTTTATGGAAGCCCTTGTTCCAGCCTTAGCTTGACGGATAGCCTCGTCGAGCTGTAACAGGAATGCTGTCCTAAGATTGAACTGGGCGACCAGCAACTGCTGGAAAGGGATCTCCGTTGGCTTCTCAGGCTTTCTTCTGCTGGGCAAAAAATCAAATAAAAGCCTTAGTTCGCTGGTCAGCTGACGGTTGGACGTCATCAGGAAATAATCGGTATATACCTTTGCTGTTTTTTCATTTAGATTGCCGGTTCCGAACAATGCCGTCTCCTGTCCATTTTTTCGTTTGACAAGTGCAATTTTGGCATGTACTTTCAGGTTGGGAATGCTGTAGCTGATCCTTACCCCCTGCTCCTTCATGAGTCTTGACCAATGTATGTTGTTTGCCTCATCGAAACGTGCCTTTAACTCAACGAACACGTGTACTTTTTTGCCATTTTTTGCAGCACTAGCCAGTGCTTGTGCAATGCGCGAATCGCTGGCGATGCGGTACAGGGTGGTGTGAATTTCCTCTACATCCGGACTTATGGCTGCTTCATTAAAGAAACGAAGAACAGGATCAAATGATTCATAAGGCGTGCAGATTAAAATATCACGTTGATCAATCTGTTCGAAAAGAGAATGGCCAAAGTCCTGATGGACTTCGATCTGTCGTTGTTTGGGATAGCATAGCTTTTCCCGTTTAATTGGGAAGGCAAAGAAGTCTTTCAGATTATGGTAAAAACCGCCTTCTACAATGCTACTTTTCCGTAGATCGAAAAGCGAGGCCAGCCTTTCCACCAGATGATCCGGAAAATTGGGCTGGTGCAAAAAACGTGTCGCGTAGCCGAGGTCCCGCTTGTAGACCTCAGCCTCGATTTTTAATGCGATGTCACCGTCAAACTCATCCTGTAAATTGAGTTCAGCATCCCGTGTGATTTTGAAGGAGTAGAATTTTAAGTTGTTATTATTGAGCGCTTTGGGGAGGAAGAGTTTAATAATATCATCAACGAATACAACATAGGTCTTGGCATCGACCTCACAGGTGAAAAACCGGCCCGTTCGGTCAGCAGGGATATTTACAATGAACAGATTGGACGAACTGCTATCTGAAAGCGCGAAATAAAGCTGGTTGTTGACAGGAAAAAAAGAAAGCTCTTCGTCAAGCTTGACGATCTGTAGATAGGAAGCAATGGTATTGAAAAAATATTTGGCAACTTCGGCTTCAATCTCGGGCGGAATTTGTTGATTATAAATGAGCAGAATGCGCTCATCGGCCAGCTGACGGATAATATCGGACAGGAACGTTCCAAATTTTTCCTGTTGCTTATCTATGATTTTGGCCGCCTTTTTATAGGTTCCAATATCAAGGTTTGGAACGCCAGTCTCGGCGCTCCTCTTTTTTATTTTTTTCCATGCCATTAATACGGGCATCCGGACGCGATAGAATTCGTCCAGATTAGATGAAAAAATGGCGAGAAACTGTAGCTTTTCTAAAAGAGGAACCTCCTGGCGGCCCGCTTCACCGAGGACACGCTCGTTAAAGGAAAGCCAGCTGATATCTCTGTTGATGTATAGGTCTTTTTTTTTCATCGATAAAACGATTGAAGAAATGACAATAATAGGTCAACTGTGAGTTTACAATAGTGTCGCGAATACAAACGCGATGACTGCAATCACTAGACCAAACATAAAAATACCGTAGGCATAACGTAACAGCTTATATTTCCTGCCCAAAACGACACCCTGGGAATATACGTCCTTGGTGAGCATGCCATAAAGGAACTCTGAGTCGGCCATTACTTTTTGCATGCCTTCGTTGTAATCTTCAAGCTTCATTTTGTAAAAATTTCCAAAAAAAAGCAGATTAACCGTTTTCTGTTCAATTTCATGTTTTGAAAATTTTCCAGAAGGAATTTTTGGAATGGTGGACAGTATGGCCATAACCATCGTAGCGACGACTGCAGTCGTCAAAATAATCGTAGGTAGGATGAGATGTTCGTTGCTGTCTAATTTTCTAAACAACACAGCAATGACAACCGACAGGATAATCGAGTTGACTGTCAACAATATATTGGCTTTGTTGTCGGCCATATCGCTCAGTCGTTGGTTGTTGGCGGATGTAATTCGGAACATCGTTTCTATACCCCGTTCGGGCTTCCCATTCCTGTCTTTCTCTTTCGGTTTTTTGTCGTCTTTTTTGCTTTCTTTATTTTTAGAAATAGACTTTTCCTGTTTTCGTTCTAACTCCTTTAAGTTCTCTTCTTTCTTCGCATTAAGTTTTTGCCGGGCATAGTCCGTGTGGTAATGGTGACTCAATAATAGCTTTATGGTTCCTGCGCGCCAAATATCTTTATCGATTTCTTTACCTAGAACAGCTTCAGCTTCTGCCTTCATAAGTTTGTTTCTGTTTTCAAAGTCATCGCTTCCAAGGTGAAATAGATCGGCATCGCAAAGTATTTTTTCCAATAGGGTATTGGGCTCTTGCGGCATTCTTGTCGCGAGGATACAGCCCTTAATCTTCTCCTTTACCTCTTCGGGGATACCTTTATCATTTAAGAAGTCCAGTGCGATCTCCACACTCCTTTTTTCGTGACCAATTGCGTTGTCAGATTTTACATAACCCAAATCGTGAAAATAAGCAGCGCTGATCACAATAAAATGATCCACCTCATCCAACTGATAAAATGAAGAAATCTCTTCAGCTGCCTGAACCACCGAATGGGTGTGCAAGCTATTGTGAAAACAGTGGCATGTCGATATGTTTTCTGAGATATATGTTCCAGAATATTCTTCTATCTGTTTTAAAAGTTGGTTATAATCTATCATGGACCAATATGTTAATCGGAATAAAAGTATCTAATATCTTTAACATCTTAAATAAATATTATCTCTTTTTGTAATTTCTTAACCTAGATCAAATTTAATGAAAATTAGCCTATTCCTTCCTGTCTGCTCTGCTTTATTGTCTGCCTCGTAGCTAAAAGTCTGTTCGCGATGTTTTGATGAACAACTACCTGACGATATCTTACAATTTCATCCGTATTTGTTGCCTTGTCACTGTCCGGCATGTTGTATGAACTGGTTTTCTATTGACAGTGACCAAGTCCCATATTTACTTAGATATTACATATTGCTTAGTTAGGTTTTCGTTAGGTTTAGTTTAGCTTTTACCTAACGAATACCTAAACTAAACCTAAACAAACCCTAAGTAAAGCCTATCTAAATATATATGTTGTCCTCTACCAAATTGTCGTTTGGGCGTTGGACCGGATATCCATAGCTGGTCGTGCGCCTCCGGCCTGTATCAGCCCGGCAGTCAGCAGATCGTGTGTCCGGAGTGCGTGTGTCGGTGCTGCCCCATGTTTTCTCGGGCTGCGGTGCACCGCGGATCTACTGCTGCTCTGCGCCTTATCCGCCTCCGGGGCAGGATGACCGTGGAGTGAGAACAGGGCCGGGGGGCGCTGAGAGCGTGCAGGACACGGACTCAACACGGACTCAACACGGGCTCAGCACGGAAACAGGGCTGAGCCACCGTGCTGAGTCCATGCTACTGTCAAGGATTATCTGAGTATTGCCGGCTCTGGTAATCCGTCTTCAGGATCTGTTCCCTGGGCTCCGGGGGGCGTCGCTGTTGGCCATGGTCTGCGGAAGCTGTCCGGTCTATCACCGTCCGGCGGATCATGCCGATGTACCATAGGTTTGCTGTCTCCAATGCTGCAGTCCGAACGGGCATACTTCCGTTCCCCTT
>NZ_JAINDX010000035.1:0-83065 GCF_026191775.1 Sphingobacterium sp. InxBP1
GCAGCAGCCCGCCCTCCCTTGCGGAGTGGTGCAAAGATAGAAACTTTTGGAACAAACTTCCAAGACTTTTGTCCTTATTTTTTTTGTTTTTGCCCTAACACGCTGGACAGGTGCACGATTGTTTTTCAAACTTGCTGCGCCGGGACCGCAAACAGGGTCCGAAAGCACGACAAGCTGCCCGGAGCCGGGCGCAGTTCTACCGGAAAGCCGAACCGGACAGCAGAGGGCAGAGCAGCCAGCTCCCAGGAAAAATGGACGGGCGTTTGAGACGGGGCCGGAAAATCCGGCCCGGGGCAAACGATATGAACGGAAAGACTTCGGCCGATAAATAGCAAACGTACTGATACAAGCAACTGCAGTATCCCAATCAGTTTACAGCATTTTGCCCCTACTCCTAACTAAATTTCACCAAGTTATGCCTAAATTCTGCATTAATAGGGATATAACAGCGGGTTAACAGGGGGTTAACAGGGGTATTATAGGGGTGTACCCTTGTTAATCCCTTGTTATATCCTTGTAAAACTACTATAAATCTGGTTTTATTGCTGAAATTGATAGGAAATTATTCAGAAATTAATATACACTTGGCCGACAATCCGCCTTACAATTTAAACTTTACCTTTCTGAGGTCGTATCGCAGTTTTAAGTTAATACCATCTAATTTAGTATATTCGTATCCGGAAAAATCACATAAGTCAATCTTTGGAACAAACTCTTCAAAGTTTATTACATCGATATACAAAGAAGATATACGCAATTCAGCAATCTAAAACGAGTATGACAACCTTCCCCCTATCTGGCATCGCTGGCAAGGCAGGCACATTGGCGAAATTCAGTGCCGCATTGACGGCAACAGCGAAATTTCCGGCATTATTTCTTGGTCATGGAAGTCCTATGAATGCCATTGAAGACAACGAATTTGTACAAGGTTTCAAAGCCATAGGCCAAACCTTTGAAAAGCCAAAAGCAATGCTTGTGATCTCTGCCCATTGGGAAACACGTGGAACATATGTTACTGCGATGGAGCATCCTAGCACCATACATGACTTTAGCGGCTTTCCCCGGGCTTTATTTGATGTGCAATATCCTGCCCCCGGCAGCCCTTCACTGGCAATAGAGACACAGCGTCTGGTTACAAGAACGCCTGTACACCTAGACGAAAAATGGGGACTGGATCATGGTTCCTGGTCGGTCGTAAAACACCTTTATCCGCTTGCCGACGTCCCCGTCATACAGATGAGCATTGATTATACACAACCAGCGTCTTACCATTATGAAATTGCCAAACAGCTGGCTGCCCTCCGAAATAAAGGTATATTGATTATCGGAAGCGGCAACATGGTCCACAATCTCAGGATGGTCGACTGGGACAAACTCCATAGCTCAGGATACGCCTACGAATGGGCAGCGATAGCAAATGAGAGAATGAAAACATTTATCCAGAACGGCAACCATCAGGCATTGATCGACTTTAGAAAACAGGGGCGTGAATTTGACCTTGCCATCCCTACGCCTGAACATTATATACCTTTGATCTACACATTGGCGCTGCAGGAAAAAAATGAAGACCTGCTCCTCTTCAACGATAATTCGGTCGCTGGTTCACTCTATATGACATCTTTAAAGATAGGCTAAACGGAAATGGATACGCCTAGACAAGGAGACCACTAGCCTGCCACAGCTTTTTCCCAATATCCTTTGATACCAGCAACGAGTTCGGTATCTTTGTTTTAAGGTAAAAAGATACCGAAAACCCTCATGGCAACAAAACCCATTATCGAAATAGAATACTGTCCTAAATGCAATTGGATGCTGCGCGCTGCCTATATGGCTCAGGAAGTATTAAGCTCATTTACTGAAGACGTATACGGCGTAACGCTTGTCCCGAGTGAAATTGCCGGCCGTTATACAGTACGTGTAGATGGCAACGAAATCTTCGACCGGAAGAGAGAAGGCCGCTTTCCGGAAATCAAAGAACTGAAACAGCTGATACGTAATGTTGTTGCACCCGAAAAGTCCCTCGGCCATTCGGACAAAACCGTCTAACCATTCTCTGGTTTAGCATAAATCGGATTTTAGGAGTGTCTTGTTCTTCGCAACTTTGTATAAACTAAAAGGACAATCATGACTATTCAGCAAGAAGTAGATTTTCAACGTATCGCCAAGGCAATTCATTTCTTACAAAATAACTATAAGACGCAACCCAGCTTGGCACAGATCGCTTCTCACGTTTATATGAGTGAAGCACATTTCCAGCGAATGTTTACCTCTTGGGCTGGAACTAGCCCCAAGAAGTTTCTTCAATATATTAGCTTAAACCACGCCAAATCCTTATTGAAGGAGAATAACATCGCTGAAACGACATTTCAGCTGGGACTGTCCAGCAGCAGCAGGCTGCACGAACTGTTTATCAACATCGAAGGCATGTCTCCGGCTGAGTACAGAAATGAAGGCGCAAATCTGTTAATTTCCTATAATTACTATCAAACGCTTTTTGGTCCAATTATCATTGCCTCCACTCCCAAAGGAATCTGCCACATCGCATATGAGGAAGATCATATAGCTGCTTTCGAAATCCTGCGACAGCGATTTCCAAAAGCAAACTTTAGGCTTGAAAGCGATAGCATGCACGGGAGCGCATTAAAAGCGTTAAACCCTCAAAACAACGATCTGAGTCTCGTAAAGCTGCATCTGAAGGGTACAGAGTTTCAATTGAAAGTATGGGAAGCATTACTAAAAATCCCTATGGGCAATTTAAGCACCTATGGCTCCATTGCGGCACAGATCGGAAAACCAACGGCATCCAGGGCGGTCGGCACGGCAGTGGGAAGTAACCCCATCGCCTATCTCATCCCTTGTCACCGTGTGATTCAGAACAGTGGCATTTTTGGTGGCTACCGCTGGGATCCGATGCGAAAAACAGCGATGATCGGCTGGGAAGGCTTGTACACTGCCATATAAAGGACTTAACTTAATAGAGATATCATGGAACTTTTCGACAACCTATTTGATAGTAATAAAAACCTGCTTCCTTATGACGGTACTGCCAATTACTATGGTAAGATATTGAACGATCAGCAGGCTAACCAGTATTTTGATTTGCTGCTTCGCTCCATTCAATGGGTCAATGACCGGGCTGTCATCTTTGGGAATGAAATCATCACCAAACGTAAAGTCGCCTGGTACGGCGAGCGTGCGTTTGAATACACTTATTCCAATACGACTAAAAAAGCCCTGCCCTGGACAAAGGAGCTGCTTGAACTGAAAGCCCTTGCCGAAGCGCACACGAAAGAGACTTACAACTCCTGTTTACTTAATCTCTATCACAACGGCGATGAGGGTATGGCCTGGCATAGTGACGGAGAAAAAGACCTGAAAAAGAATGGTGCCATTGCTTCCTTGAGCTTTGGAGCCGAACGCAAGTTTGCATTTAAGCACAAGACGACAAAGGAAAAAGTCGAACTTACATTGGGAAATGGCAGCCTTCTGGTCATGAAGGACCGTACGCAGACCTATTGGTTGCACCGCCTACCTCCTACTAAAAAGGTACTTGAACCGCGGATCAACTTGACATTCAGAACCATTGACAACCTCCAAACGTCATAACTGGCAAAGGTCCCGTGTGAGGATCTTGTGCCGGCCATTCCACTGGTCCCCATGGCCGGCACAAAGCTACCTGTTAATCTACATTTTGCCAGCTATTATCTTTGGCCGTGTAGTCCATAAACACACCGCCATCCAATGTTATGTTCTGAACCTTCTTAGAAGATGTCCAAGTGATAATAGCTCGTTTTTCATCCTGCTGCCAGATTGCAGGGGTCTGATGCTTGGTCTCCACCGATCCGTCCGCATAGGTAATCTTCACCTCGAAAGGAACAGCAAATCCGCCCACATTGGCAATAGTCAGCTTTTTGTTGTGACCGGATTGGTCAAAGCTATCCACCTTTAAATCTATATAGTGATTGCTAAAATACCAGTTCTTCCAAAACCAGTTCAGGTTTTGGCCCGCACCAGCATTGATACTATAAAAGAAGTCCCATGGGGTGGGGTGTTTGCCGTGCCAAAGATCCATATAATGATGCAGGGCCTTTTTAAACACCACATCACCCAAGTAATCCCGCAAGGCGATATAAGATAACGCAGCTTTGATATAGGCGTTGTTGCCGTAGCCCAATCCATTCAGTTGCGAGGTCATGGTTATCAGCGGCTGATCTTCTTCTGCTGAAGGATCAAAGATATAACGCTTTACACGAGAGTCCTTGAAAAGTTCTTTGTTTTTTTCTTCGCCGATTTCGGCATTACCGATCCAATATTCCAGGGCTGTGGCCCAACCCTCATCCATATATCCATAGCGGGTTTCGTTGATCCCCATATAAAATGGGAAATACGTATGTGCAATTTCATGATCGGCGGTCTGACGGGCATCAACAAAATTGTCCGGTACACTGGAATCATTGATCATCATGGGATATTCCATATCGGCGAAACCTTGCACTGCAGTCATCGTTGGATACGGGTACGTGACTCCGGGCCAGTTGTTCGAAAACCACTCAATGCAGTACTGCTGCCAGCCTATATACTGTTCAAAATCGGGTGTCCCGGCAACATAGCTGGACTGTACACTTACACGTTTGCTTCCCAAGTCCACACTGGAAGCGTCCCAAATGTAATTGTCACTCACACTGAAACAAAAATCAGAGACATAGCTTGCCTTAAATTTCCAGCTATTCCACTCATGCTGCGCCGTTACCTTACCTGCTTTCATCTCTGCTGCTGTTGCGACATGTATGACCGCATCAGTATGCTTTGACTTTTCAAAACGGGCCAGTATAGGTTGCTGCAATACTTCTGCTGCATTCTGAAGCTCGCCTGTTGCCCATACAACAAAGTTTTTGGGAACAGTTATCGTCACTTGATAATCGTTGAAATCATTGTAAAACTCCTGTCTGCCATTGTGCTCCAAAAGATCCCAGCCATTATAATCGTCATATACCGACACGCGTGGATAAGCATAGGCACAATAAAATGTTGATTCGTTGAGCATTCCATCGCGGTCACTTTCGGCTGAAAGTGGATATTCCCAGCTGATCTCCAAGGTTGATATACTTCCCGGGAGCATTTTTTGTGCAAAATCAGTCAATTTCACCGTGCCCCAGTCCTGACTGTTCACCTGATAAGCCTGCCCATTGAGCTTCAATGATGTAATCTTCAAACCGGAGGTCAGATAGTCGTCCGAAGCATAGTTGGCCCGGACGGCATTCGGCTTATGTACATTATTGACGAACCGGATGGCCAACTTGGTCAAGGTATCGGGGCTGTTGTTCGAATATTGGATAGTTTCACTCCCAGTCACTTTCCTTTTAGCAGGATCCAGCCTAAAACTGATATTATATTTACCGAAGTTCTGCCAATATTTTTTGCCCGGCGCACCATTTGCCGCCCGCGTACCCTTTTCCATCGCCACCCTAATATTACGGGGGGTATATAGATCCTGTGCTTGCGCATAGCCTGCTGATAACAGTAATGCCATACTGCAGTAACGTATCGTTGATTTTATCATATATTCCGAATTACATCACCAAAACTAAGATAAATTCCCACTAATTTGCAAGTTTATTGTCAGGGTTTCCGAGGGAGTTTACCCTAATACTATCACGCAATAGTGTATCCATCCGTACAGCGGCCGCACATGTGCGGGATAATAGGCGGAATTTTGTGCAAAGCACTCACCTTAATAGCCATCCTCGCCGTAAAACAATTTTGGTATTTTCGACGTTTAGTTTGGAGATAAACCCGAATATATGCAGCATTATTTACGATATACATATTTAATCACTTTTTGCTTCTCCATCTTCTGTTTTTTATTATTCCCGATTCGGGCGGATGCTCAATCTGCACACGAAACAGACTCGACGCTACTATATAAGCATCAGCGTGATTCCATATTGGCGAGCCAATACGACATATCGGACCTTATTGGTCGAATTATCCATCCCAAACGAAAAAGAGAAAGGTCCAGTAAACGCTCACCGATCACATTGATGCCAAACGTCGCCTATAATCCAACAATTGGCGGACAGATCGGCATAAAAGCTGTTGCAGGCAAAGTACTGGGGGACCCAAAGACAACGACAATGTCCATTGCAGCCACATCGGCATCTATCACAACAAAAAACATTATGGTCTTTTATATCAGCCACAATGTTTTTACGCCAAATAACAAACTCAATTTTCAAGGTGCATTTGCCTTGGTGAAGATGGTCGCTCTGGATGCCGGACTGGGTATGACTCCGCATGGCAAATGGACCAATGAAGACGAAGAAGTACTGGCGAATCCCGAACATAGGAAATACGGAGCCAAATACAATGCCTTTACATTCAACGAAAAAGTGTATAAACGAGTGGCCGATGGTCTATTCCTTGGTGCTGGCCTGGCTTTTGACCTCCGCCGCAAAATTACGAGCAGCGGCCCCTTGGGTGATGTTACGCCCAATACCATTTACACCCAGAAACATGGATTTTCTCCCGATAGTTATAATTCCAACGGAGTGCTGTTAAACATGCAGTATACGACCAGAGACAATCCCAATAGGCCGTATAAAGGTATTTATTCCGATGTCGGCATTCGGTGGAACACTACAATCTTGGGCAGCAGTAAAAACGCTGTGCAGCTGACCACCGATTTCCGCAAATATTTCAGCCTCTCAAAGTCGGACCCAGCACATATATTAGCATTCTGGTACTGGGGTTCCTACAAATTAGGAGGTACCCTTCCCTACTTTGATTTGCCCGGCACGGGAAGAGATGCAGCAGTGCGGACAGGACGCGGCTATACCATCGGTTATTTCAAAGGAATTTCTTTTGCATATGCCGAAGCTGAGTACCGTTTCCCTATTTTAAAAAACCGCTTTCTGAGCGGTGCAGCTTTCTTCAACCTGCAAAGCGCAAGCGATGAACTGGGCACCAAACTGTTTGAAAGATGGCAGCCGGGCGGGGGCGCAGGACTGCGGGTTCTGTTCAATAAGGCCACCCGGACGAATCTCTGCTTGGATTATGCCATCGGAAAATATGGGTCACGCGGCTTTTTCCTAGGCCTGAACGAAGCTTTCTAATTTAGGGGATCCTGAAACTTCTTGCATAAAATGATTAAATTAGCCGAGATTGTTGTTATCAAAAGCGGGTGACAGCAGGCGTTTTCTTCTCGCCTTCAGGGAGGCAGAGATGCAGTGTAAGCAACCTTAACTTTGAAATGAAAAAATATTATTTTCTTGCTGTGGCCTGTCTCAGCAGCAAGCTATATGCACAAATGGCAGACAGCAGCAGCTATAGGCTTGACTCTGTAGAAATCAAAGCTTATTTCAACAAGCAGCCCCTGCTCTGGCTGACTTCTTCAGCTGCTGTACTACGCTCGCAGACACTGCTGGCACAGCAATCGCCTTCACTGGTATCTGCGATGAATACCGTGCCCGGAATCCGTATGGAGGAACGGTCTCCGGGCAGCTATCGTTTGGCCTTGCGCGGCAGTATGATCCGCTCGCCCTTTGGTGTGCGCAATGTAAAAATCTATCTGGACGACTTTCCACTCACGGATGCAGGGGGCAACACTTATCTCAACTTGATCGACCCCTACTCCATCGATCAGATAAATATATTAAAAGGACCGGATGGTTCCCTTTATGGGGCCAATTCGGGCGGCGTGATATCCCTATACAGCAAAGGTTTTAATAGAACCACCGGCCCAAAGGCGGACTTGCAGGTCACCGGAGGTTCTTATGGTCTTGTGCAACAGCAGCTCAGTGTTGTCCTACCTGTAAATGCGACCCAGCAGCTCGCTGTCAACCAAAGCTGGACACGCAGCGACGGTTATAGGCAACATTCAAACCTAAACAAGAAGACTCTCCAATTAAATTACAACTGGCAATATGCCAAACAGGCTGAATTGAAATTCACAGGTTTATATGCCGATTTGGACTATCAGACACCGGGAGGACTGACACTCGCCCAACTAGAGAGCGACCGACGGCAATCGCGGCCTAAGGGCGGACCTAACCCCGGCGCGGCGGAACAGGAAGCAGCCATCTATGACAAAACATTTTTTGGAGGTATCAGCAACCAAATCAACGTCAATTCAAAATTAACTTTGTTTGCAAATATTTTTGGATCATCCAACCTGATCAAGAATCCATTTATAACCAATTATGAAAAGCGGAATGAGAAAAATCTGGGAACAAAAATATACCTATCCTACACCGACGTGATCACAAAGAGCCTGAGCTATGAATTCCAATTCGGGGTGGAGGCACAAAAAGGCTGGTATGATATCGATAATTATGATAATAATGGAGGGCAAACGGGAAATCCTCAGGCCAAGGACGAACTGGAAAACAGGCAACGCGCATTCTTTGCCCGCACACAACTGGAATGGATGGAGCGGCTGCAGCTAGAGTTATCCATTGGATTGAATGGCAATAAGCTCGGCTACCAACAGCAGTATCCACTCGAACAAGATCGTGCGACAGCAATAGACTTTGGTAATACCTGGATGCCCCGCGCTGCAGCCTCCTATTTAATCAATCCGTCATTGGCGGTTAGAGCTTCGGTTTCGAAGGGATTTTCAGCACCGACCATCGCTGAAGTTCGGTCGTCCGACAACCTATTCAATGCCGACCTGCTACCCGAAACTGGCACCAATCATGAACTCGGATTCCGGTGGCACTTATGGAACCGCCGGCTGGCACTCGACGCCGCAGTCTATAGTTATCAAATGGACAATGCCATCATCAGGCAGGTCCGCGAGAGCGGTGCGGAGTATTTTCAGAATGCCGGAAAAATTGGCCAAAAAGGTATTGAAGCGTCCGTCATGGCCTATCTGATCGTGCCACGCAAGGATGGTCCTATCCGCAGTGTACAAATGTCGAGCAACTTTTCCTTCCATGATTATGTGTTCAGCGATTATAAGGTAGCCGATAAAGATTATAGTGGCAACAGACTGACAGCAGTGCCCAAGACGGTCTGGGTAAATACATTGCGTATGCTGTTCCCAGAGGGGGTTCAGCTGGATGTACTTTCCAATCTAACAGGAAGACTACCGTTGGATGATGCAAATACCGTATATGCAGACCGTTATCATCTCCTGCAAGGAAAAATATCCTGGACGAAATCCGTAAGAGCAGGCCATAAAATTGTGCTATTTGCGGGGGCAGACAATGTATTGAACCAAAAATATAGTCTCGGCAACGATATTAACGCTTTTGGGGGCCGTTATTTTAATCCAGCGCCTTTACGAAATTACTATGGTGGCATGAGCTTTAACTTTTAACTATGGACTTCCACGAACACAGCTTATCGACAATAGATTTTAAGATCATCAGCCGCTATTCATATTTTCCGTGGATGGATACCTCCAGTTCATCTAGCCAGGTCAATCCTGTCGCAATTGAGCTAAACCGCGGCATATTCTACGTACAGGACCAATATACTCGCTTCCAAGTGATGGTCGTACACCAACCACCGATCACGACCGTCTTTTGTAATTGTAGTCAGAAAGGCTTTTGCAGTCATCAGAAAGCTACATTGACGAAGTTGTTTGGGCAGGAAAGCTGGCTTTCGTTTTTCGATTCACAGCGCTATGGCAAGCTGTTACAAAAAGTAGCTTCACAGTATGGGCTCGAAAATGAAATGTCGCTGGAGCAGTACTTTGGAGCAGAAATCCGCGATGGTGAGCTGCAATTTGTGCTGAAGGACAAACAGCTGACCTCCGTTGACGATTTTGACCTTCTGGAACCAGTGACAGCAGCCGCACTACCAGCGGATGAAGAACAGCACAGTTTTATTGTTCTGACACGTAGCCGCTATTACCGGCATTTACAGGTGCGGCTTTGCCAGGCACCACTTGCGAAATCGGGAGCGCCCAAAAACCCTGTTTCTGTCAAAGACAGCCAAATAGGTATCTGGCGCACCAATGCGGTGGAAGAAACGCAATTTTTTACAGCGGTCAGCCAGCTGGCTCAACCTATTCTCCAACAGGAACAAGATATTGTGCCGGCTTTGAAGGCGCTCGTTAGGAACCCGCTTTCTTTGCCTTTTTATCTCCACGACTTTGATAAGGGAGAACATATCACCGCCAGCGCACTGTCTCCAATACAGATCAGCCTGCACAAAGGCGAAATACAGCTCAGCATCGAACAGGATAAAACCTTTTACACCATCCGGGGGAAATGGTGTATCCATGGTATCGCCTATAATCTGCAGGACATTAACATTGTTTTCGACCATTTCATTATGGTCAACAAGCAGCTTTATCTGTTGGACGACAAAATTCATCTGAAGCTCTTTCGCCTATTCATACAAAAGGGCCAATGCCTACGGGTACACCAAAGCAAGTTCAATGCATTTAGCAAGCTTTTTTTGGATCCTCTCGCAAATACAGTGGAATTGCGGTTCAAGGATATTCCCAAAGCAAACAAGCTGCAGCTAAAGGAAAACCTCTATTATCAGGATATGCAGCCCTTGCTTTTTCTAGAGGAATCAGAAGATTTCGTAAATATTATTCCGGTCATGCGTTATGGAGATGTGGAAGTCCCGATACTCAGCAAGCGGAACATATTCGGGACGGATACCAAGGGAAAACAGTTTTTGGTGGACCGCAAGAAAGAGGCGGAAAGCAAAGTCATAGCGCTGCTGCTAAAACAGCACCCCTATTTTCAGGAACAATTGGATGAGGGCAGCTTTCAGCATTTCTACCTGCACCGTAGGTATTTTTTAGATAAGGACTGGTTTTTGGAAGCGTTTGATGAATGGCATAGGCAAGGAATTCATATTATTGGATTCAATACGTTACGTGGCAATAAGTTAAGCCGCTTTAAGGGGAAGATACACGTAGAGGTGCTAAGTGGTCTGAACTGGTTCAACGCAACAATACAGGTCCAGTTTGGCCCAAAAAGCGTTTCGCTCAAGAAGATGGAAAAAGCTGTCCGCAACCGTTCTCAATTTATCACCTTGGATGACGGGACTTTGGGGATTTTACCAACGGAATGGTTAGACAAATTTGAAGGCTACTTTAGTGCTGCGACGGTCGTCGAGGATTCATCTATCCAGATTCCCAAATATCGGTTTAACGAGATCGACAGCATCTTCGATCCGAACGAGCTTGATCAATCCGTATCAGACGAACTAAAAAGTCTTCGCCACCGGCTTTCCTCTTGGGCAGCTCTCCCGCCAACCGAAATCCCCGACAGCTTCAAAGGAACCCTGCGCCCCTATCAGCAACAAGGAGTACAATGGCTTAGCATTCTGGATCAGCTCCATTTTGGCGCATGTCTCGCTGATGACATGGGGCTTGGAAAAACCGTACAGGTTTTGGCTTTTCTGTCCCTACAAAAGAAATTGGGACACGCTGACCCTACGCTTCTGGTGCTTCCCACAACCTTAATTTTCAATTGGAGGCGTGAAATCCAGCAATTTCTCCCGTCGTTTGAGGTTCTTGTACTGGATGGCAGTAAACGGCTATCAATGACCGGCCAGCTCGCCAATGCTGATATCGCACTGATCTCCTATCATAATCTACTGACGGACATCAATGTACTGAAAAAATATACATTCAACTACGTAATACTCGACGAGTCCCAGCAAATTAAAAATCCAGATTCGCAACGCTATAAAGCGGTCAACTTATTACGTTCGAGAAACCGGATCATTTTAACGGGCACGCCCATTGAGAATAATACCATGGACTTGTTTTCGCAGATTTCTTTTATTGTCCCCGGGCTCTTGGGAGATAAAAAATATTTTAAGGACGTCTATACCATGCCTATTGATGCTTTTCACGACCGAAAGAGAAAACAAATGTTGCGCGAAAAAATCAGGCCTTTTATCCTTCGCAGAACCAAGCAGGATGTACTGGAGGATCTTCCGGCAAAAAATGAGCTTGTGCTGTACTGCGAAATGAAGACCGCCCAGCGGCGTATCTACGATCTCTACGAAAAGGAATTCCGCGAATTTATCTCAGCCAAAGACGGTGACGAAATTAGAAAGAGTCCCATGCACGTTCTTAAGGGCCTGACAAAATTGCGCCAGATCTGCAATTCAAGCAAACTGCTCCAAGGCGAGGAGCTAACTGTGGCTGAGGACTCTGCTAAGATCGAAATGCTGGTCGAACAAATCCAGCATAAAAAGGAACAGCATAAAATCATCGTGTTCTCACAGTTTGTCAGTATGCTCGATCTCATTCGCCATGCACTGAACAAAAACGGTATTCCCACACTCATGATGACTGGCCAATCCAAAAATCGGGGTCAGCTGGTGAGCGAGTTCCAGTCTAACCAGGACTTACGGGTATTTCTCATCAGTTTAAAAGCTGGTGGTACAGGGCTGAATCTGACGGCTGCCGATGTGGTCTACCTAGTGGATCCCTGGTGGAATCCGGCTGTAGAGCAACAGGCCATCGACCGCATCTATCGCATAGGGCAGCAAAAGCAGGTCACTGCCGTTCGACTGATCAGCCCCGATACAGTTGAAGACAAAATACAGCAGCTCCAACAGCATAAAAAAGAAATTAGCAGCAGTATCCTTGAGGAAGGGGGAAGTTTAAACACATTTTATCTGGATAGAGACTACTTGCTCGATATACTTCACAACAGTCTCTAAACTAAAAAAGGGACAGATGTCCCTTTTTATTACTGCGCTTCCGCTGATTTACTTTTTATCCGAAAGATAGGTCTTATTGCCATTTGCGTTCATATAATAACGACCTCCTTTTGGACCAGCGTAGACGGTATGTCCATTATATTTTTCGCGTGTTGCTCTGTCTGCATGTACAGCCGTCTCTTTTTTTACTGCTGTAATTGTTTTTTGCGTTTTGTTCACTTCTTGTTTCACCGCTTTTTCTGTGCCTGCGGTATGGACAGGCTCTTTCGCGCTAACCTTTTTTGTCTGCGTTACCTGTGGTTTCAATGCAGCATTTTTCTTTTCGGCCGTCGCTGTTGGTGCTTTTTTTGCTTTTGCCTCCGACGTGGTTATCCCCTTGGTTAATATGGCTGTTTTGTGTTCAGTCTTTTTAGCTGCTTTTTCTATTTTCTTTGGAGCAGTCTGTGCATAGGATTGTCCTAATCCTAATACGCCCATCACGGCTAACGCAGCTGTGATGTTCTTGAAACGATTTATTGCTTTCATAACGCAATTGTTATTTAAATAGTCGAAAATAAATGTGCAATACGAATGCCATAACGAGTTTGCGAACGATCCGCAACCACCTTTTAACGTAACTTTAACTTTGAGTAGGGTTACTTGATTAACTTCTTTTGATATTTGGAATCGATAATATATTTTTCACCTTTTGCATCGATAAAAACTGGTTTCCCATCATGTCGTTCTTGGGTCTTTCTATCAAGTGCAACGCGATAGACTGCACCTGAAGATGAAGATACGTAAGCTATGGTATCTGTCTGGCGCTCGCGGTGAGCATGATTTCCCCCAAACTCCGAAACATTGAAGACCTTTTTGGTTGCCTTCGCCTTTAGCGTCGCTCCGGTATGCAGGTGTGCGTTTTCTGCTGAAGCAGTATACACTACATCAGGGTCGCTATCATTCGGCTGCATTATTATCGGGTAAAAAGGGTCTATCCAACGCTGTACGAAACGGGAATCCATACCGATACTGCCAAAAGACAGTAACTGCTGACCCTTCGTCTTCCCTGCCCAAATTAAAATCGGCAGGAGAAGCACACAACGCTTTAGGAATATGAATTCAACTCTGACCATACTTTTTTTCACTTATCTTTCATGTACTTTCAATTTAAATGCCATTAGTTTCTGACGAGGAAGGTTTAACATATATTTAACTACATAAGAATAAATAGTTTGATATTTAACTGTTTTATATTTAACTTTGCACTATGAAAAACGAAATGATCAATCCCGTAAAACCTTTGGTGGATAGTATCATTGCTCTAAGAACAAGCTTAAAACAATATTACATCCAAAAAATTAAGGAGCAGCAACTAGATATTACGTACGAAATGCTGCAGGTGCTGGCGGTACTCTGGAAAAGAGAGCAGATGAATCAGCAGGATATCGCAGCTGCTATCCAAAAAAATAAAGCCAGTGTCACACCACTCATCGACAATCTATGTAAACGTGAACTGGTGAAACGTGTCAGTGATCCCAACGACCGGCGCAACAATCTCATAGAACTGACGGACAAAGGCCACGCTTATAGAGCGCTGCTCAATCCGGTACAACAAGATCTTTACGCATCAATTTTAAGGGAAATTCCTCCACAGCAAGTCTCGGAAATCACGGAGCTCCTGGAGAGGTTGGCCCGTATCATTGGCGCCCAATAATGCGGGCGTGAGATTAATTAAAAGTTGTAGAACAGTAACGATGAGCCATGAATAATCCAACATTAAGTGAGAAAGAGATAAAAAGAAGAAGAAGGATATGGGTAATTAATAGCATATCCGCTTTAGTGATCGCCGTAACTATCATTTGGGGCGTTATGGTCTTCTTCCACATCAACGAATCTGTTTATACAGACGACGCGCAGGTGGACGCCCATATTACACCGATCAATGCCCGCATCAGCGGTTATATCAAAGATATCCGATTTGAAGAGCATCAAAAAGTACATCGGGGTGACACACTTGTCATCCTGGATGATTCGGAGTACAGGATTCTATTGCAGAATGCAAGGGCGGCGTGGTCGGATGCCAAAGCCAACCGGACCGTAGTCCGATCAGGAATAGCTATTGCCAACAACAGCACCACGATTGTGAACGCTAACATCGAGGAGATGAAAGCACGTCTGGACAACATGGAGGCCAATTACAGGAGATACGCAAGTCTCGTGAAGGACGAAGCAGTAACGCGTTATCAGTTTGATCAGATCAAGGCAGAATATGAGGCAATGGCGGCTAAATACAAGGCCTTGCTTGCCCAGCAACAGACATCAAAACTCAGCACACGTGAATCGGAGCAAAAATTGTCAGTAAATGATGCGTCATTACAACGGGCACAGGCTGCCATTGATCTGGCAAAGCTAAATCTTTCCTACACCGTCATTACCGCCCCATATGATGGGGTACTGGGCAGACGGACTATTGAGCAAGGGCAGCTCGTTCAGAATGGAACACCCCTCGTTCATATCGTACGTGATGAACAAAAGTGGATCACGGCCAACTATACCGAGCGTCAGATGAAAAACATACAGATCGGGAAAAAAGTGAGTATTGAAATGGACGCCCTGCCCGGAAAGACCTTTGAAGGTGAGGTCATAGCCATTTCAGAAGCAACTGGCTCAAAATATGCTGCCGTCCCCGTCGATAATTCCACCGGCAATTTCGTTAAAGTACAACAGCGTATTCCAGTACGGATCAATTTTACAGCGGCCAATGCCAAGTCCGATTTAGATCTGCTCCGCGCCGGCATGAATGCCATCATACGTGTTAAATAAATCATGAGAGATCGAATTTTCAGAGATTGGGTCTCCCCTCGTTGGGAACTCTTCTTGCTATTTATACTTAATATTATATTCTCCTTTAATAACGGGATTCCATCCTCCATCAACACCTATGTGATGAATGGTTACGCTGGTATCAGTGCTGACCTCAGCATGGCAACATACTGTTATTATGCCGGTATGGTGTGCGCTATTCCTTTGGTATTTCGCCTATTCAAGCTCAGTCCGAAGAAAGCTGTGCTGATTGTTTGTATTGTTATCCTGCTTTTTTCCAATATGATTCTCGAACATGCGAGCAATGGTATTAATATTTGCATGGCCACGTTTTTTGTGGGAAGCGCCAAGATGATTGTCACCATGGCTATTATTGGAGAGATGATTCCATTTTTAATGCCGCGAGGTGAGCGCTATCAGCTGTATGCCGTGTATTATCCAATGACGATGATCATACCAGCCCTGGCGAGCTATATCGCCGCCCGTTTAGCTGGCGTATTCTACTGGGAAGCTGTATTTTTATTTCAGAACATACTATTAGGCATTGGCCTACTGATCTGCATTCTGTTTATGCAGTCCTCCCAGTTCAAAAGAATTCCATTATACCAGTACGACTGGTTTGGCAATATCCTGCTTTGCATTTCCTTACTGAATCTTTCGTATTTTACGACTTATGGATTGACACAAAACTGGCTCCATTCTCCTAGGATCCTGATAACGGGTCTTGCCAGCATAGCGTTCCTCGTCCTATTTGTCAACCGAAGTCTGCTCATCAGGAAGTCCCTCATGAATTTTAGCTCGTTCGCTTCCAGGATTCTGCCCATTTCGGTCGTAACCATATTTTTGTTCGGGATTTTTTATAGTTCCACCTCACTCTACACCTCTTTATTAAATATTACGCTGGGTGTCAACCCCGAAGAAACGGCTGCAGTAAACACCTATGTGATACCGGGCTATATCCTCGGTACAGGGATAGCGTACCTATATTTCAGGATCACGAAAAAATGCAAGTTCATCCTGGCCTTCTCTGCTCTATGCTATACGCTATCCTGCTTTTTCTTCGCCCATATTGTCAGCTCTGAAGCCGCACAGTCACTCTTTTGGCTACCCATGATTCTTAGAGGCATGGGCGTTATCACGTCCTATATCGGCATCGGCGTCTATATGGCGGGCAATATTCCATCCAGATACTATCTCTCCGGCCTGGTATTCCTGATACTTACCCGGTCATTTCTGGTGCCCGTGATATGGGCCAATGTGCTTGCGAATGGATATTATAGACTACAGCTTATACACGCAAACCATCTCGCCACACTTATGGATAAGACCAGCGTTTTTATAGCCGGACATGCCAGCCTGGGTAAAACGGTACAAATACAATCCTCGCTGTTGGCGATCCGTGACAGCTATAACTGGCTTTTTATAGCGGGACTGTTGCTGACTTTCATCATCTTGATCTTCCCTTTTCATTCGTCATCCATCCGAAAAGTTTTCGACTGGCGGAATCGGAATACAGCAAAAGATGCTCAGCAGATACCAGTATCTTAATCTAACTGATATAGATCTCGGTTATATATTTAAATACAATTTTCTCGGATATGGCGTACCTGTCAAAAAGAACATGCAGTTCATCGTAGAGACTTTTGTTTTCTGTCTGGTTTTTCGGGAAATAGGACGAAGACCTTACTCTACCCAAGAAAGACCGGAGATCAAAGATTTGCTGGTTGGGAAGCGATACTTTAATCATAGGTCGCGGAGCAAGAAACTCCTGTATATCCTGATCCGAAATATGCTTATGCGTCAGGGATCGGTAGTTGGGGATATGATCGCATAAAAACTGTTCGTATTCCTGCTGAAATGCATCCTCGGGGTCGCGCTGGTTCCAAGCCAGTACGATATGACCATTCTTTGCCAGGATTCGATCGAATTCGACACGACAGGCGTTACGGTCAAACCAGTGAAAAGACTGTCCCGCAAAAATGAGATCGACGCATCCCGGCTCAATCGAGGTGTCTTCGGCAGTAGCATTCAAGGCGATGAGATTTCTATACGTCTTAAAATGGTGTACCAGAGATTCCCGCATCTGCCTATTGGGTTCTACAGCAAAAACATCATTTCCATTCTCCAGGAATAACTGGGTAGACAGCCCTGTGCCGCTGCCGATATCGGCAACTAGCCACTTTTTGTTCAAACCTATACGCTCTTTAAGAATCTGAATAATTTCTTTCGGATAACTGGGCCTATATCTTTCGTAGTCTACGACCCTGTCAGTAAACCGCTCAATACTGTTTTTATTCATATAGATTTACTATAGCTAATCAATTATTCCTTCGTCTCTGAAACTAAAATAACCGTTGTCTGTATAAATGAGATGATCATTTACTCTAATATCCATAATTTTTGATGCAGCCACAATTTTTTGCGTCAGAATTCTGTCAGCATTGCTCGGTTGGAGGGTGCCGGAAGGATGATTGTGTACCAAAACGATACTGTGCGCTTTGACCGTCAGTGCATTACGCAAAATAATGCGTACATCGACCGGTGTAAAATCATTTCCACCACGGCCGATAAGCTGTTGATCCAAAAGTTTACAACCGGTATTGAGATAAAGTGCCCAGAACTCTTCATGTGGCAGATCCTGTAATATGGGTTTCACATAATCATATACACGCTTGCTACTATTCAAGGTTTTTTTTTCCTCTGTGGGAGCATCTTTTTTACGTCGGCCTAGTTCAAGCGCGGCAACAATCGCAATCGCTTTTGCTTCGCCGATCCCTTTATAGCGACTCAGTTCTTTGACCTCCATCGTCGAAAGAATATGTAGACTATTTTTCGCGTCGGCGAGTATACGTCTGCATAGGGCTACAGCACTTTCGTCTGTGGATCCCGATCCGATCAGGATCGCCAATAACTCGGCGTCAGAGAGAGCTCTGCGTCCTTGGCTCAACAATTTTTCGCGTGGACGGTCCGCTTCTGACCATTCCCGAATGACTAATTTTTGCAGATTTGACATCACAGTTCACAACAATTGGCTAATAATCCTAAAGATATAAAATATTTAGGATTATTTGTCCGGACAAATAAACTTGCTACAGAAAGAACTAAAAAAAATTTGGCAGCCCTGATTTTACTTCTCAATTCAGTCCGAAATCTTATCTTTGTATTTGATAAAAATTTTGAACATGAGTAAAGCGATTATTAAAACAGAAAAAGGCGACATGACTGTGGAATTCTACACAGCAGATGCTCCAAATACAGTAGCGAATTTTATTAAACTTGCCAAATCCGGTTATTACGACGGTCTGGCTTTTCACCGTGTTATCCCTGATTTCGTCATTCAGGGCGGTTGCCCTAACTCACGCGAAGGTGCTACAGGTATTCCAGGGACAGGTGGTCCTGGCTATAAAATCGACTGCGAGTTAACCGGAGAAAACCAATACCACGACAGAGGCGTATTGTCCATGGCGCATGCTGGGCGCAACACTGGCGGTTCACAGTTTTTTATCTGCCATAGCCGCAATAATACGGCTCACTTGGACCGTAACCATACTTGTTTTGGAAAAGTAATCGAAAACGTTGATATAGTGGACGATATCAGACAAGGAGATCGTATATTATCAGTTGAAGTAATCGAAGATTAATTTCCGGACATTTAAAAGAAATTTAAAATGAATTTAAGAGCATTAGTATCTGTTACTGGTAAGCCAGGCTTGTTTAAACTGGTGGGACAAAATAAAGGCGGTTTCATTCTGGAAACATTGGACCAAGCTAAAATTAAAACTGTGGTGAGTCTGTCCTCAACCAAAATGGCTACATTGGAAGACATCACCATATACGGTGAAGAAGAAGAAATTCGTCTTTTGGATGTGTTTGAGACGATCAAAGAAAAAGGGATGACACTGCCCGATACGAAATCCGATGGCGTGACATTGCGGAATTTCTTTCGTGAAGTTGCTCCGGGCCATGATGAATCCCGTGTATATACTTCTGATATCAAAAAAATTATTACCTGGTACAATATCATCAAGGAATTTCCTTTGTTTGAAGAAGAAGCTCCTGCTCCATTAATGTAATCCGTCATTGCATTATCAACAGGAATTACAATAAATGCCTCCATAAGCGTGCCGCTTATGGAGGCATTTTGTTTTATTTTGTTCCAGGATTTTCGTATGCTGCCCCACTTCAGCTTTCGGCCGAGGAAATAAGCAGTCGGCCGGCACGAGGCGGATGGTCGTAAGCAAGAATGCGTCTTGTATACCGGATTAATGTCCTTTCGGCTCCACATCTACTCGTTTGATGTCAGCCCCCAGCCTACGCAGGCGCTCTTCAATGTCCTGATATCCGCGTTCGATCTGTTCAATATTGTGGATCACCGATTTCCCTTTCGCCGACAATGCAGCGATCAGTAATGATACTCCGGCACGGATGTCGGGTGAAGTCATTTCGATACCACGCAGATGATGGGATTTATTTAAACCAATCACTGTCGCACGATGCGGGTCACATAAGATAATCTGCGCCCCCATATCGATCAGCTTATCCACAAAGAACAGTCTGCTTTCAAACATTTTTTGGTGAATCAGGACGTTCCCTTTAGCCTGTGTGGCAACTACTAGGATGATACTCAATAAATCCGGCGTGAAGCCCGGCCATGGAGCGTCAGAGATAGTCAGAATGGAACCGTCAATGAAGGTGTCAATTTCATAGGAATCCTGCGCGGGAATGAAAATGTCGTCACCCCTTAGTTCAAACTGGATACCCAGTCGCGAAAAAACGGAAGGAATGATTCCTAGCTCCTGGAAACACACATCCTTAATCGTAATTTCTGAACCGGTCATGGCTGCAAGACCAATAAAAGAGCCAATTTCAATCATGTCAGGCAACATACGGTGTGAGGTTCCACCAAGGCGTTCCACCCCTTCAATAGTCAGTAAATTGGAACCAATGCCTGTAATCTTTGCTCCCATGCGGTTCAACATCTTACAAAGCTGCTGCAAATAAGGTTCACAAGCCGCATTGTAGATGGTTGTTGTGCCTTTGGCCAAAACGGCAGCCATTACAATATTTGCAGTACCCGTTACAGAAGCTTCATCCAGGAGGATGTAACTTCCCTTTAACTCTGTGGCGTCCACGTTAAAAAAATGTGTTGAAGAATCATAGACAAATTTAGCACCCAATTTTTCAAAACCGAGAAAATGGGTATCCAACCGCCTGCGCCCGATTTTATCACCGCCCGGTTTGGGAATCGCCGCTTTTCCAAAGCGGGCCAATAAAGGCCCCACAATCATGATGGAGCCTCGTAAACCGCCACCTTTCTCTTTGAACTCGGGCGACTGAAAATAGTCTATATTAATGTCCCTTGCTTCGAAGACATATGTATCCTTATCAATCCGGTTAATCTTTACGCCCAACGCGCCCAACAAGTCTATCAACTTATTGACATCTTTGATATCCGGAATATTGCTGATTGTCATCGGCTCTTCGGTCAGCAATACTGCAGACAGAATTTGCAACGCTTCATTTTTTGCTCCCTGAGGAATAATTTCCCCTTTCAACGGTTTACCACCGATTATTTCAAATGCATTCATCTATAAAACTGATATCTTCTCATTACTCTAACACCTAAGGCTTTGCATATTCATTGTCTGGACGGGTATTACCCTAAAAAAGAAGGCAATTGTAAAGAAATCTTAATCACTTCGCAATTGCCCGCTTCTTTAATATTCAGTGAAGAATTAGCCTCTTTTGTTGCTGTAGTTGTTCTGAGGTTTTCTATTTCTGTTGTTGTTATTGTTGTTGTTGCTAAAATTGCTCCGCTTTGCATTATTGTTGCTGTTGGCGATGCGCGGCTTGCTTCCACCCTTTGACTGTCCGGAAGCATTATTATTGTTGTTATTGTTATTATTACCTGAATTGCTATTCGCAGCACCCTTCACGCGGTTACCCGGAGGCGGCGTTTTAAAATCCAGCTTAGTCAATACAGTACCTTCGGGCAGAGTTAATTGGTAACCTGACAGTTCTTTCAGATCCTGAATGATCAATTCGTCAGACACAGAATCCTTATTCCAGGTCAAGTAGGCCATTTTCATAAAGTTGGCTATCCCTAATACCATCTGCTCCTTCTTGGTATCATCTGTCAGCTTCAGTGCCTTTTCGATCATCTTCTCCACGGTATAACCGTAGTGTTTGTACTTGATAGCATGTTGCGGATACCCCAGATGCTCTACCTCGTGCTTCACGCTTTTGGCTGTCGCAATTGGATAAGGTGAATCGATATCAAGCTTGAAGTCAGAGATAATCTGTAGGTGATCCCAAAGTTTATGCTTAAAGTCCGAGACGTCCCGCAAATGTGGATTTAACACCCCCATCATATCAATGACGATCTGCGCATGTTTATTTCTTTCTTCCTTAGTGGGTAAAGTACAGATGTAGTCTACCATATTTTGCACATTGCGACCATATTCTGCAAGGATCAATTTTGGTCTAGTGCTGTTGTAGTCAAAGTTCATATAGCTAATATAAGTACCTAATAAACGATTAAGATCCCGTTTTGGTATTTTCTTATTGAATTATTCTAAGTTTTGCAAATTTAAGCAACAATTGTTTCTGACCCAACTCTTTAAAGAAAATAGTTGCTTTTATATCTCCTTTGTTTCCTTCGAGATTGACCACCTTTCCAAATCCAAATCGTTCATGTTCAACTTCCATGCCGACCTGAAGGTTTGAAGTGTCCGAAGGAGCAAAACCCGCTGTAGGTTTGTGGGCCTTGGGCAGGATGGATGTCGTCTTTACCATAGGCTTGGGCTTAGGTTTCGAAAACATGTCATCGCTGTCTTTTTGCTGCCAGGCGATGCGTTCGCCCTGAAAACTTCCGGCAGAAGCAGAAGTTTGTCTAGGTCTGAAATCCAACGCAAGACAGGCGGGATTCAGTTCATCCAAAAAACGGCTGGGTTCACAATTATTGAGTGTCCCCCAGCGGTATCGCGAAGTAGCATACGAAAGTAGCAATTTTTTTTCAGCTCTGGTAACAGCTACGTAAAAAAGTCTACGTTCTTCTTCCAATTCTGACCGGGAGTTGAGCGACAGCTGCGATGGGAACAGGTTTTCTTCGAGCCCTACGATAAACACTACCGGGAATTCCAGACCTTTGGAAGAGTGTATGGTCATCAGGGATACCGTATCAGCATTGGGGTCTTTGTCATTGTCATCGTTGGTCAATAGCGCAATATCCTGCATATAGACATCCAGGCCTCTGTCTTCGATATCTTCCCGTTCTGAGAACTCCTTAATGCCATTGAGCAGTTCCTGAATGTTTTCATAACGTGCCAGACCTTCGACGGATTTGTCTTCGTACAGCTCTTTGAGTATACCACAGTGCTGTGCAATGTGCATCGCTGTATCGAAGGCATTATTATTTTTGGCTAATGCCTGAAAGCTCTGTATCATCTGTGCGAATCCGCCGACAGAGCTTGCACTCCTTCCGTCCAGAAAATGAGCTGCATTGGCGACCACGTCCCATATACGGTATTGATTTTGATCCGCGGCAATCATGATCTTTTCGATCGTTGAATCACCTATACCACGGCGCGGATAATTGATGACCCTCTTCAGCGCCTCTTCGTCGTTGGGATTAAAGGTCAGCCGAAAATAAGCGATCAGATCTTTGATTTCTTTCCGTTGGTAAAACGAGGTGCCCCCGTAGATTTTATAAGGTATATTAATCTTGCGCAAAGCCTCCTCCATCGCTCTGGACTGGGCATTGGTACGATAGAGAATAGCAAAATCTTTATAGTTGAGGCCTTTTAAGGCCTTTTCTTCGATAATCTGGTCAGCGACAATCTTACCCTCCTCATTATCCGAAAATGCACGGGATACCTTGATCTTTTCCCCGTCCTCATTATCCGAAAAGACATTCTTTTCCAGCTGGTTTTTGTTATTCGCAATTACCGAATTGGCCGCATTGACGATCATTTTGGTGGACCGGTAATTCTGTTCCAATTTGAATATCTTCACGTCAGGATAATCCTTCTGGAAATTCAGGATATTTTGAATATTCGCACCGCGGAAAGCATATATCGACTGTGCATCATCCCCCACGACACATATATTTTCGTTGACTGCGGCCAGCCTTTTTACAATCAGATACTGGGAGAAGTTGGTATCCTGATACTCGTCCACCATCAGGTAACGAAATTGGTGCTGGTATTTATGCAATACCTCGGGATGTTTGTTGAGCAGGACGTTTGTTTTGAACAGCAGGTCGTCAAAGTCCATGGCGCCAGCGCGATAACAGCGCTGCGCATAAGTCATATAGATCTGTCCCATCTGCCCGCGTCCGTTGGAGATATCTTCAGCGAGGATCGCCTCATTTTTATTGTATTCTTGCGGTGATATGAGGTTATTTTTGGCCTGCGATATACGTCCATAGACATGATTGACATTGTAGAGCTTATCGTCCAGGTTCATTTCTTTCAAGATCGAACGCAACAAACTTTTGGTATCATCGGTATCATAGATGGTAAAATTTCTTGGATAGCCTATCAACTCAGCTTCTACACGTAGTATCTTTGCAAATACAGAGTGAAAGGTACCCATCCAGATATTTTTTGCTTCCCTACCGACGACGGACATGATACGCTCACGCATTTCTTTGGCCGCCTTATTGGTAAATGTCAGCACCAAGATATTGAATGGGTCGACACCTTTTTGAATCAGGTGCGCTACTCGATATGTAATCACCCGTGTTTTTCCTGAACCGGCTCCTGCGACAATCATGACAGGACCTTCTGTTTGCTCTACGGCTCCTCGTTGTGAAGGGTTTAAACCCGCTAAATAATCCAAATTAACTCCTTAATTTTTTAAACCTGAGAATAGGGTATAAAAGTACAAATTTCCTGCCGATCACTAGGTCATATGAAGTCTATTTTTTGCAAAAAAAATCCGGCAATCTAAATTGCCGGATAATCTATGGACAAAATGATAGTTAACCTCTGCTATTATAATTTGGCGCTTCTTTTGTGATCGAGATATTGTGCGGGTGAGACTCTCTCAGTCCGGCTCCAGTGATGCGGACAAACTGTGCTTCCTGCAGCTTTTCAATAGTCGCAGCACCGCAATAGCCCATGGAGGCACGCAGCCCACCGATATATTGATAGACGACTTCCGCCAAGGTACCTTTGTAAGGCACACGTCCAACGATTCCCTCAGGCACCAACTTTTTGATATCGTCCTCCACATCCTGGAAATAACGGTCTTTAGACCCTTTTTCCATAGCTTCAATGGAGCCCATACCACGGTATGATTTAAATTTACGGCCTTCATAAATGATCGTTTCGCCGGGCGCTTCCTCAACACCTGCAAATAGAGAACCGGCCATAATGGTACTTGCGCCAGCGGCAATTGCTTTTGCAATATCACCGGTTTGTTTGATCCCGCCGTCCGCAATGATCGGCACACCAGTTCCTTTAAGTGCTTTGGCTACCTCATAAACAGCATACAGCTGCGGCACCCCCACACCTGCAATAATGCGCGTCGTGCAGATAGAGCCCGGACCTATCCCCACCTTCACTGCGTCTGCACCGGCTTCTGCCAGCGCTGTCGCCGCAGCGCCTGTAGCAATATTACCAACGATAACCTGGAGTTCAGGAAATTGAGATTTCACCAACTTCAGTTTATCAATTACTCCTTTGGAGTGACCATGAGCCGTATCTATAGTGATCACATCTACCCCGGCTTTGACCAGCGCGTCCACCCGGTCCAATGTATCTGGCGTAACCCCTACCGCCGCACCGACCAATAAGCGGCCATGGCTATCTTTGGCTGCATTCGGATAATGTTTATATTTCTGTATATCTTTAAAGGTGATGAGCCCTTTTAATATCCCCTCTTCATTGACCACAGGAAGTTTTTCAATTTTTTCATTCTGTAGAATCTCTTCCGCCTTGACCAGATCCGTCCCTTCTGGTGCCACAACCAGATTATCCTTGGTCATCAGCTCGTTGATCGGACGGCGCATATCCTTTTGGAAACGAAGATCACGATTGGTTACAATTCCGACCAGCTGACCTCTTTCGTTGACTACGGGAATACCACCGATCTTATGTTCTTTCATAATATTGAAGGCATCTCCGACGGTTGCTGTTGCCAATAAGGTTACCGGATCCTGAATCATACCGCTTTCCGAACGCTTCACTTTGCGTACTTCGGCAGCCTGTTCTGCAATAGTCATGTTTTTATGCAACATACCAATACCGCCAGCTTGTGCGATTGCAATAGCTAAATCAGCACCAGTTACCGTATCCATGGCTGCAGAAACCAGTGGAATATTTAATTTGATTTTTTTTGTCAGCGAAGTACTCGTATCGACGTCACGGGGTAAAATTTCAGAATAAGCTGGAATTAATAAGACGTCATCGTAAGTGAGACCTTCTGCTACGAATTTTTGTGGATCTAATTGCATGGCAAATATGTATTGGGTTTTCTATTTGCCAGGCAAATTTAAGAAAAATTAGCAATATTAAAAAATAAAATATACAAATTACAATCTGTAGACAAATGATAAACATGATGAATCATACAGTCTTCAGAGGTTACACAGCGGGTTGCTATTTTTTTGGCAAGCTATTTGCTTTTGGTAACACGAAAAGTAATTTTAATTAATTGAGAATATAAAGATAAGATAATTATGAAAAAGACCTTACTTTCTTTAGCTGCAGTTGCAGCATTAGCTTTAGGAGCAAACGAAGCAAAAGCACAATCCCCACAACGCGCTGCTATCGGCGTTGTATTTGATGGCACAGGTGGTGATCTTTGGGGTGTCCAATACAAACAGTCTATGGGCGGCGCCAACAACGGCCAGGCACAAGTGATGTTTGATGACAACGTTGTGGCTGTAGGTGCTGACTGGCAATACGCAAGACCTTTCCGTGGTGTAAACGGTTTGGGTTGGTATGCAGGTGTGGGTGCACAATTGACTTTTGTAGATGCCGGCGATAATATGACGCTTGTAGGTTTAAGACCACAATTAGGTTTGGAATTTAAAATTCCGGCGGCACCTATCGGATTCCATGCAGACTGGAAACCAGACTGGAGATTAAACCACAATAGTGATTTTGATGCTTCTACGTTTTCTTTCGGTATTAAATACACATTGAGATAACATTAAACAACTAACAGGACAGAAGGCCTTGTTCGAATGAGCAGGGTCTTTTTTTTTATAAAATAAATTGCTCCACATATTTCATTTTTTCCTCAATTCTTCTAATTTTATGCCTTTGACCTAATTGGCAGAAATAAAGCTTTTCATTCTATAAAAATTTTATACCTTTGCCATTCTTGGTAAAGTGTGAATAAACAAGAACTAATTATCAATTACATAAACAGTATTTAACATTAAAAATTAATACAATTAATAACAGACGATGCAAGGTAAAGGGCTGATTAAACTTTTAGTGATAGTGGTGTCATTAGCGTGTCTATACTCCCTATCATTTACTTGGGTGACCCGCAAGGTGGAGCGAGATGCTGAGAATTTTGCCAAGGGAGATTTGGCAAAAGAGAAGAGCTATCTGGATTCCATGGCCGGTGAAGTAGTGTACAATTTGGGATTTGCGAAATACACCTATCGCGAAGCGAAAGCGAACGAGCTGGCTTTAGGATTGGACTTAAAAGGTGGTATGAACGTTACCATGGAGATCTCTCTTGATGAACTGATCCGCAATCTGGCCAACAATCCAAAAGATGAGAAATTCAACAAAGCACTGGAGCAGGCTGTAGCAAAAAGCAAATCCAGTACAAAAACGGTAGTAGCTTTGTTTATCGAAGAGTACAAAGCGATCGGTGCTCCCACTCCACTTTCGACATTTTTTTCGACGAAAGACAATGCTTCTTTAATTAAACCAGGCGACTCAGACTCGAAAGTCGAAGCGTTTTTACAGAAAGAAGCAGACAATGCCATCCAGAATTCCTATAAGGTATTACGCACGCGTATTGACAAATTTGGGGTTGCTTCGCCAAACATTCAGATTCAGCAAGGTACCAACCGTATCCTGATTGAATTGCCAGGTGTAAAAGACGAAAGCCGTGTACGCAATCTGCTACAGGGTTCGGCCAAACTGGAATTCTACGAAACCTTCACCAACCAAGAAGTTTATCCAATACTTGAAAATATTGACAGAACCTTAGCCAGCACGTTAAAGGCGGCTCCTGCGGTGGCGAATCAAGCGGCTGCCGACACAAGTAAAAAATCGGATGATTTATTATCCAATCTGACCGGAGGCCAGAAAGACAGCAAAGCAAAGAAAGACAGTGCTGCGCTTAATCTGGGGCAGAAAAATCCTTTGTTTGAAGTATTGCGTCCAGCTGTTTACATGGGTGAAAACCAGCAGATGGCGCTTATGCCAGGTGCTATGGTAGGTATCGCTGCATTAAAGGACACTGCCAAAGTGAATGCTTACCTACAGCGCCCCGAAGTTAAATCTATCTTACCGGGCAACCTCAAACTATTATGGGCAGTAAAACCTGAGCAAAAAACACCTGAACAGCTGTCACTATATGCCATCAAAGCTGTAGGTCCCGATAATGGTTCGGTATTGACAGGCGACGTGATTACGGATGCCAACGCAAACTTTGATGAGAAAAATCAACCTGTAGTTGGTATGCAGATGAACAGTGAAGGCGCACGCGAATGGAAAAAAATCACAGCCAAAGCTGCTCAAAACAGAGATGCCATCGCGATTGTTCTGGATAACGTTGTATACTCCGCTCCGTCGGTTAACGGCGAGATTCCAAATGGAAGTTCGTCTATCTCCGGTTCATTCACTGTTGAAGATACCAAAGATTTAGCAAACGTACTAAAAGCCGGCCGTCTTCCGACAACAGCTAAGATCGTTGAAGAAGCCATCGTTGGTCCTACCTTGGGACAGGCCGCGATTGACGCTGGTATCAACTCTGCTGTCATCGGTATCATCGTCGTGATGATCTTTATGATCGCCTATTATAACACAGCGGGTATCGTCGCAAACATTGCTGTATTATTGAACGTATTCATCATCATGGGTGTGCTCGCTTCCCTCAACGCTGTACTGACACTTCCCGGTATCGCAGGTATCGTATTGACCATGGGTACTGCAGTGGATGCAAACGTCCTGATCTACGAGCGCATCCGTGAGGAACTCGGCTTAGGCAAATCCGTACGTCAGGCTGTTGCAGATGGCTACAAACATGCTTTACCTTCGATCCTCGATTCTCAGATCACCACTTTCTTGATCGGTATTATCTTATTTCTATTTGGTAGTGGTCCGATTCTGGGTTTTGCAACAACATTGATGGTCGGAATTATCACATCATTGTTTACAGCGATCCTGGTAACCCGCGTAATATTTGAATGGATGCTGGAGAAAGATATGAAGATCAAAGTCTCTTTCCCCTGGTCTGCTAATACCTTGCACAATGCAAACTTCAAGTTCGTTCAAAAACGCAAAATATTCTACGCCATCTCGATCGTCGCTGTATTGATTTCACTGGCTTCGGTTTTTACAAAAGGCTTTAGTCTAGGTGTTGATTTTCAGGGTGGACGTACCTATACAGTTCGTTACGAAAAACCGGTTGACTTGGAAGCAGTACGGACCAACCTCGATGATATTTTCCAAAAAACAACAGAGGTCAAAGTCTTTGGCGCCTCAAACCAAGTCCGTGTAACGACCACTTATCATATTGAGGAGACTTCTGATGCAGCAGATAAAGAAGTCCTTGATAAATTGAACCAAGGGTTATCAAAAGTTGATGCTTCCAACAAACATGAGATTCTTTCTTCTCAAAAAGTCGGTCCCAGCATCGCCTCGGATATCAAATCAAGAGCAACGAGCTCAGCGATCTTCTCCATCATCATCGTGGCAGCTTACATCCTGATCCGTTTCCACAAATGGGAATATTCAGTGGGCGCCGCCATTGCAACAATCCACGATGCGATCATCTTATTGGGCCTGTTTTCGTTACTAGATGGTATCGTGCCGTTCTCACTGGATATCGATCAGCACTTTGTGGCCGCGATATTGACAGTAATAGCCTACTCAGTAAACGATACGGTGGTTGTATTTGACCGTCTACGGGAATTCGTTTCCAAACCCAATGCACACAATGAAGACCTGGGAGATGTGGTCAATCATGCGATCAATTCGACATTGAGTAGAACCATCATTACCTCGTTGACGATTGTTTTCGTGTTGGCAGTCTTGTTTATCTTCGGTGGTGAGGTGATCCGTGGCTTCTCATTTGCCATCCTGATCGGTGTTATCGTAGGTACTTATTCTTCGATTATTCTAGCTGCACCTTCCGTATATGACTTACGTAAGGGAAAGCATCTGGCTGAAGCGGGCAAAGCTCAAAAAGCAGTTCCGGTAAGACCATAACATCTATAAAATGATAAAAAAGGCGTTCATTCTGAACGCCTTTTTTATGGCATAAAAATTACTTGTCACACTAAATTTTTTTATATATTTGTCATACTAAATATTTGTATGCTAAACGAAAAATTTGACCGGTATTCTTTTATCTTGGACCAGACTGCCAAGAAAGTGAAGCAGTTTGCACAATCTTCATTTGCAGAACAAGGCTTTGATGTAACCGTGGACCAATGGTCGGTATTGAAGACGCTGTATGAGACGGACGAGCTTTCACAGAAAGAGCTGGCGCGACGCTGCGGAAAAGATCAGCCAACACTGACACGTATTGTCGACCTGCTGTTAAAAAAAGGGCTGGCTGAGCGTGTTGTTGCCGAGAGTGATCGCCGGACCCTTTATCTGCACTTGACGCCTGTGGGAAAACAGAAAGTGGAGTCACTCTCTCCTATTGTGACACAGATCCGTATGAAAGCTTGGGAACAGCTGACAGAAGAAGATTTCGCGCATTTCACGAGAATATTAAGTAAAATTTACAACAACTTAAATGTATAAAGGTCATGATCAATACTGATATCTGTATTATTGGAGCTGGCCCTGTGGGGCTATTTGCCGTGTTTGAAGCGGGTCTGCTGAAAATGCGGTGCCATCTGATCGATGTGTTACCCCAAGTCGGGGGACAGCTTTCCGAAATCTATCCGCACAAGCCGATATATGACATTCCGGGCTATCCAAGCATTACCGCCCAGGAGCTTATAGACAGACAGCTCGAGCAGATAAAGCCATTTGCTCCTACGTTTACCTTAGGTGAGCGAGTGGAGCAGCTTGAAAAGCAACAGGACGGATCTTTTATAGTCACCACAGCAGACGGCACGAATGTTCATGCACAGGTGATCGTGATTGCTGGCGGGCTAGGTTGTTTTGAACCCCGTAAACCGGATATTCCAAATCTACAGCGTTACGAGGGAAAAGGAGTGGATTACATGGTAAAAGACCCTGCTAAATATGCCGACAAGAGGATTATTATTGCCGGCGGCGGTGATTCTGCGCTTGACTGGACCCTGCATTTGGCAGAAATCGCCCAGCAAGTCACACTGATCCATCGCAGCGACTCTTTCCGTGGTGCGCCCGATTCAGCTGAGAAGGTTTTTAAGCTTGCTCAACAGGGAAAAATCAACCTGCTCCTGTCCCACAACCTCAGCAATGTAAGGGGCAATGGGATATTGTCCGCTGTCGAAACGACCAACAGGGATAACGAAACAATATCCTTTGGCGCAGATTACTTAATACCGCTCTATGGACTGACGCCCAAACTAGGGCCAATTGCCAATTGGGGACTGAATATCGATAAAAATGCCATTGAAGTGAATACATTCGATTATTCGACAAACGTTGAACGTATCTATGCCATCGGCGACATTAATACCTATCCGGGCAAACTAAAGCTGATCCTCTGTGGTTATCATGAAGCAGCGCTGATGTGCCAGAGTGCTTTTAAGTTTGTCTATCCTGATCAGAAGCTGACATTTAAATACACGACGGTAAACGGCATCAACACTTTTTAAGCATGGAAGAAAACATCATACGAATGACCGTCGTCGATCGCGACGGTACCGAAAACACAATCGAGGTGCCTACGGATGTCAATCTTTCATTAATGGAAATACTTAAAGCTTCCGAATATGAGATTTTGGCCACCTGTGGGGGCATGGCACTATGTGCTACCTGCCATATTACCGTACTCGAAGGGATGGAACACCTCCCTGCGGCCAATGATCAGGAACTGGACATGCTCGATACCTTACCTGATGCAGACAACTCCAGCAGGCTGGCCTGCCAACTGCATTTACACAATGCTAATAATGGGCTGAAAATAAAAATCAGAGGAGCGCTGCAGTAAGCAAGCATTGTGTATAAAATACACAATGCATGTTATACACATTTTAAATATTTTTTGTCACTTTTTTGAAACGATAACACACTAACAACCAATACGATATACTACTAAGAAAAAGCGGTAAATGGTAGATAAGCAATAAAATTGACAATTAATCGGTATAATAAATAAATATTTTTTAGCTTTTTGCCCCGAAATTTAGGATATTTGCAACTTAATTCGATTGTACCGAATTGTTACAACAAACTATTAAAAATATGCCAAGCAATAGTTCAGATAGAAAATTCCCAAGAGTCATCATAATTGGTGCTGGATTTGGAGGAATTGAAGTTGCTAAAAAGCTTAAAAATAAGGAAGTTGAAGTTCTACTACTAGACAGAAACAATTTTCACACCTTTCAGCCATTGATGTACCAGGTTGCCACAGGTACCCTCTCTGCGGACTCGATATCCTTCCCTGTCCGTAAAATGTTCAAAAACCAGGAAAACTTCCATTTTAGACTTGCGGACGTCAAAAGCGTAGACAATGGAGCTAAAATAGTGAAAACAGATGTTGGCGATTTTGAATATGACTATTTGGTTGTAGCAACCGGTGCCACAACCAACTTCTTCGGCAACCAGCAGATCACAAAATATGCGCTGCCCATGAAAAACATTCAGGAAGCGTTAAATATCCGGAGTTATGTTCTTCAAAATCTGGAAGAGGCGGTCAGGATTTCCAATCCGGAAGATCGGAAACCAAACCTGAACTTTGTCATCGTTGGTGGCGGTCCCACAGGGGTAGAACTTTCGGGCGCGATAGCGGAAATCAAGAACAATGTGCTTGAAAAAGACTATCCGGAACTTAAAAAATCGGAAATGTCGGTGTACTTGGTCGAAGGGCTTCCTAAAGTGCTGGCTAACCTTTCTGAAAAATCGTCCCGGGATTCTGAGAAATACCTGAAGGACCTCGGCGTGGAAGTGATGCTGAACGTACAGGTGACTGGGTACGACGGTAAGACCATTACCTTTGCAGATGGTCGAAGCATCGAAACCAAAACGGTAATCTGGGGCGCAGGAGTGGCCGGCCAATATCCAGAAGGTTTCAAAAAAGACGTGATTCAACGGGGCAACCGTATACAGACAGATGATCAGTGCCGTGTAATCGATATGCCTGGAGTATATGCCATCGGTGATGTGTCAGCTTTCATTACGGAAGATCTGCCCCGCGGTCTACCAGGCGTTGCCCCGGTTGCACAGCAGCAAGGCCGTTATGTAGCCAAACATATCCTGCAAACTATGTCTAATCAGCCGACGGAAAAATTCAGCTATTTTGACAAGGGTTCAATGGCCACTGTAGGCCGTAACAAGGCTGTGGTGGATATGGGCAAAATACATTTCAATGGGTTCTTCGGCTGGATGACCTGGATGTTTGTCCACCTGATGTCCATTTATGGATTTAGAAATAAACTCGTCACTTTCATCAACTGGACCGTGAAATTCTTCACAAAGAACAGTGGTGTCCGACTGATCTTCCATAAATACAACAAACCGGTTCCCGAAGAGCAGACGAACATAGCAGAGTGAAACGTCCTAAAAGCTTGACAAATTATAAAAAAGGCATTACTGGTTGTAGTAGTGCCTTTTTCGTACGCCTCGACAGCACCGATGCAGGAAGAGCAAAAAATACAGCATACTCCCGCTTCTTGCCCATTCTCTTTGAGAAAATAAAAAATTAGTCCTCCCAAGACAAGAATTGTAGATATTATTCGTTAAATTTAAAGACAGTTTTTTCCAGATAGAATTTACTTTCACAATATAGTTTTTTTTGATGCAGAACCTCAAAAAGATTAATTTTTTTTGTGTAGGTTTGCATATTATTTTAAAATAGCTTAAGGATTAGCAGATGGGCTTATTTAACTGGTTTACGCAAGAAGTTGCGATTGACTTGGGTACTGCAAATACCCTCATCATTCATAATGACAAAGTAGTAGTGGACGAACCTTCTATTGTCGCATTTGACCGCACGACGAACAAAGTCATTGCGATCGGACGTCAGGCGATGCAAATGGAGGGAAAGACACATGATAACATAAAAACGGTACGACCTTTACGTGATGGGGTGATTGCTGATTTTACCGCTGCCGAACATCTAATCAGAGGTATGGTCAAATTGGTCAACAATGGCAAAAGCTGGTTTTTTCCTTCCTTGCGAATGGTGGTCTGTATCCCTTCGGGCATTACGGAAGTTGAGAAACGGGCGGTCCGCGATTCTGCTGAGATAGCTGGAGCCAAAGAAGTTTATCTCATTCACGAGCCTATGGCGGCAGCGGTCGGTATCGGCATCGACGTCGAAGAGCCGATGGGGAACATGATCATTGATATTGGTGGCGGTACGACGGAAATTGCTGTCATCGCACTATCGGGCATTGTGTGTGACCAATCTATCCGTGTTGCCGGAGATAATTTCGACTCGGATATCGTACAGTATATCCGTAGACAACATAATATTATGATCGGTGAGCGCACGGCAGAAAAAATTAAGATCGAAGTCGGTGCCGCCCTTCCCGAACTGCAGGAGCCACCCGCGGATTTTGCCGTTCAGGGCCGGGACCTGATGACCGGTGTTCCTAAACAGATTACCGTATCTTATACAGAAATCGCTCATTGTCTGGATAAATCGATCTCTAAAATTGAGGAGGCTATCTTAAAAGCGCTGGAGATTACCCCTCCTGAATTATCGGCAGATATTTATCAAACGGGCATTTACCTCACTGGTGGCGGTGCTTTATTACGCGGTCTGGACCGCCGTATTCAAGCCAAAACAAAACTTCCTGTTCATATTGCCGAAGATCCGCTTCGCGCTGTCGTCAGGGGAACCGGTATTGCACTTAAAAATATTGGCCGTTTCAAATTTTTGATGCAATAAGTAACGTTCGATAATTAATTAACAATATTTTATTAAAGAGCGATATAATATGCAAAATTATTATATCGCTTGCTTATTAAATACAACACCGACAGCAGCACATGAGAAACCTGTGGTTATTCCTGAGACGATATAATGCATTCTTTTGGTTTATCCTATTTTTTGGGTTCTCGCTGTTTTTGGTTATCACCAACAACTCCTATCAGCGCAATGCAGTTTTCAACTCTTCCAATGAGGTGATCGGCAATCTCTATGCGAGGATAAATTCATGGAAGAGCTATCTGCATCTGGGCGAAACCAATGAAGCGCTGGCTAAAGAAAATGCCCAATTACGAAAAGATCTTCAGGCTTACAAATCCACTGATAGCATCAAGATAGGTCCTATCCCCCCCATAGACAGCAGCGAGTTTGGCCGATATCAGTTTATCGTGGCCAATGTGATCAATAATAGCATTCATCAAAAAGCGAATACCATAACATTGGACAAAGGTACTAAAGATGGTATCGAAAAAGGCATGGGAGTGATCGCTCCCAATGGTGTCGTCGGCATCGTGCTGAATGTGTCGCCCAACTTTTCCACGGTACAGTCTTTATTACATCCAGATACACGTATCTCAGTGACATTAGGACATACCGAAGTCTTTGGTTCTTTGGTCTGGGGAAACAATATTGATTACCGCGCAGCCATGGTCAAGGAAATTCCCAACCATGTAAAAGTAAAGAAAGGCGATAAAGTATACACCTCAGGATATTCGGGCCATTTTCCAAAAGGCATTTTTGTCGGCACGGTTATACAGACGGGAATTTCCTCCGGGGATGCATTTTTGGATCTAAGGATTCTTTTAAGTACCAATTTCTCCAATCTGCAGCACGTGTATGTTGTCAAGGACTTATTAAACAATGAACTAAAAACACTGGAAGAAGCGACGAAAGACAATGGCTAGGATTCTGATATTTAATATTATTCGGTTTATCGTTTTGATTGGGATACAGGTATTCTTATTCAAGAATATCGGGTATTACAATCTGGTAGCTGCCTTTCCTTATGTCTTATTTATTTTTTTGCTGCCTACCGGCACGCCAAATTTCCTTGTCTACCTGCTGGCATTTCTTACGGGACTTACTGTAGATTCTTTTTATGATACCTTGGGGGTAAACACAGCGGCTTGTATAGCCCTGGCGGCCTTCCGGATTTTCTTCATGAAAATTACACTTGAAATCGAAGAGCGCGAATCATTTCTGACCCCCATGTTGGGCCTGATGAATTTCAGGTGGTTCTTTCCATATCTTTTCTTTGGAACATTGATTCATCATACGTTCTTATACCTGTTGGAATCATTTTCCTTTCAGCACATTCAGTATACACTGCTCAGTATTGTTTTAAGTTGTATATTTACGGTAATTATCATGCTAGTATTTAGCATATTATTCTACAAAAAGAAAGATCGGCTGTAATTGGCCGGTGGATAGAAATTTATTTCTATGAACAGTTATTTTGCTCGTAAGTACGTCGTTTCCGGAATTTTTATTGCCATTGCATTGACCTTGGTCGCCCGCTTATTTTATCTGCAGATCATTGACGACTCTTATATACATTCGGCCAACAGCAATGTGATGCGCAAAGTGATTGTCTACCCTGCCCGAGGTGTGATCTTGGACCGTAACGGCAAAGTGCTGGTCCAAAACGAACCTGTCTATGACCTTATGGTTACTCCCCGGGAGGTCAAAGAAATTGATACTGCTTTATTTTGTAAATTAGTCGAAATCGACAAAGAAGGTTTCATCAAGCGGATGGAAAAGGCCAGGGCGCATTCGCCTTATCGGGCTTCCATCTTTGAAAAGCAGCTTTCGGTCCGGACCTGGGCACAGTACCAAGAATATCAGTACCAATTCCGTGGCTTCTATGTACAAAAAAGAACGATCAGAAATTATCCAGATAGCATAGCATCCCATTTTCTTGGTTATGTGAGCGAAGTAAACGAACGGGACATCGAGCGCTCCAATGGTTTTTACCGTAGCGGTGACTATATTGGGCGCAGTGGTGTTGAGCGTTCCTATGAGGATCTACTTCGCGGAAAAAGAGGAGTAAACAATCTGATGGTGGATGCGCTCAATCGTCCTAAGGGCATATTTATGGAGGGTAAATATGATACCGTTGCTGTCGCAGGTGAAGGGCTTATATCGTCACTAGACAGGGATCTGCAAATATTGGGTGAGAAGCTTATGAAGAACAAGCTGGGCTCTATCGTTGCAATCGAACCGGCGACGGGCGAAATCCTCGCTTATGTCAGTAGCCCTAGTTACAACCCCAACTTGATGGTCGGCAGGCAGGCGGGTAATAATTATATGAAATTGCTGGAGGACAAAACAAACAACCCTTTATTTAACCGCCCTATTCAGGCCTCCTACCCGCCCGGATCCGTATTTAAAGTGGTTTCGGCGCTGACAGCACAGCAGGCTGGGGTGATCGACCGCAACACGGTATTTTTCTGCCCGCATGGCTATAGTTACGGGGGCGGACGGGGCTGGATGGGGTGCACCCATTATCACGGATCGACGACACTGCAGCGCTCTGTGGCAGTATCCTGTAACACATATTACGGATTTACCTATGCCAAAATGATAGATGGAAGAGGACTTTCAGGGCCAAAAGCCTATGATCTATGGCGCAACGCCGTCACAAAATTTGGTATAGGACATAAATTGGGTATCGATCTACCGGGTGAAAAAGCAGGACTACTACCCACCTCCGAGTTCTATACAAAGCGTTATGGCAACGACAAATGGCGTTCGAGCTTCAATATCTCCCTATCCATCGGACAGGGCGAAATGGGGATAACACCATTACAAATGGCAAATATCATGGCCATTGTGGCCAATAAAGGCTTTTATTATAGGCCACATCTTATCAAAGGCATAGGCGCAAAGAAGATTATCAAAAAAGAATTTACCGAGAAGATCAGCGCCGGTGTAGATGAGAAATACTATCCTGTTGTGATCCAGGGGATGAGCGATGCAGTCAACACACCAGAGGGAACAGCTTGGTCGAACCGCATCGCCGGCATTGAAATGTGCGGCAAGACGGGTACAGCACAAAACCCGCATGGAGAGAATCATGCTGTTTTTTTTGCATTCGCGCCCCGTGAAAATCCGAAAATTGCCATTGCGGTATTTGTTGAAAATGCAGGCTATGGAGGTACCTGGGCTGGTCCTATTGCCAGTATGATGGTCGAGAAGTATCTTAAAGATACAATAACTACACCAAAATATATTCAGGACCGCATCTATAAGGCTAACTTCCTGCCGACTCCAAAGGATGTAACGGACCCGAAAAATAAAGATGTCAAAAAGACGGATACCATCAAAACAAAAACCGACAGCACGAAATCAAAACGTCAACTAGCGGCATTGACAAAATCAAAAGAAACCATTGTTCACCATAGCGCGATAAGAAGAAGATATGAATAACCAAAAAAATAGTTTCTTTGGAAAAATAGACTGGCTGACCATCATCTTATGGTTTTCCTTGTGTCTTATCGGCCTGTTCAATATCCGCGCCGCAGTTTTCAATCCGGAGATGCCCAGTTTTTTCACCTTGGGCACCAACTATGGGAAACAGTCTCTTTACCTGATATCCGCTATTATACTGGGTGTTTCTATTCTGATCATTGATGCGAAATTTTTTAGTTCGGCATCGCCTATTTTTTACGGCATTACGGTCATCCTGCTGATTATCGTACTGGTGGTGGGTCGCAATGTGGGCGGCAATCAGGCCTGGATTGACCTGGGCTTCTTCCGGTTACAACCGTCGGAGTTTGCGAAGCTGTCCACCTGCCTGTTATTGGCAAACTTTTTAAGTGCACAAAGCAACAAAGCACCAACGATGCAGACGCTTGCTATGGGCGCCGGAATTGTATTGTTCCCGGTTTTTTTGGTAATGCTCCAGCCCGACACGGGATCCGCGTTGGCTTTCTTCTCCTTAATCTTCGTTTTTTATCGCGAAGGGTATGTTAACAATGAACTCTTGATATTTGGAGGGCTATGTATCCTGTTATTTGTCCTCGCCCTGCTGTTCAACCCCTGGATACTTATCCTTGTGCTTGCCGTCATTATTGGCTTTTTTATGTGGAGCTTTCGCAAAAAGAGAAAATATCTGATTAATTTGAGTATTCTTCTTGCCGCATGCTCGGTATTTATTTTATGCGTGGATCTTGTGTACGACCACGTACTGCAGCCACATCAACGCAACCGGATCGATATTATTCTTGGAAAAATGGACGACCCAAGAGGCCAGGGTTACAATTTGAATCAGTCTAAAATTGCTATTGGTTCGGGACAGTTCTGGGGAAAGGGATATTTACAGGGTACACAGACAAAATACAATTTCGTGCCCGAACAGAGTACGGATTTTATTTTCTGTACAGTTGGGGAGGAATGGGGCTTTGTAGGCTCAGTCACATTGCTGGCCATCTATGTGACCCTCCTTTTGCGTATTATCCATATCGCCGAGCGACAGCGGTCAGCTTTTGCACGGATCTATGCTTATGGTGTGGCCTCCATCCTATTTTTCCATTTCTTCATCAATATCGGAATGACCATAGGGATAGTACCGGTTATTGGCATCCCTTTACCGTTTATTAGTTATGGTGGGTCCTCCCTCTGGAGCTTCACCATTCTGCTGTTTATCATGTTGAAATTTGACTCGAACCGGAAGGGGGTTGTCTAATCTAAATTCTTTCCAGAACAAGCCGAATGGCCTTGTCCACTATAGACTCCGGATCTGCTGAGAATTTACCCGCCACCCGGCTTGCTAAAATAGCATTGATAGAAATCGCCTGATGGCCGAACATGCGTGACATGGCATAGATACCGGCGGTTTCCATTTCCAGATTGGTAAAACGCAAGTCACTACAGCGAAAGCCGCTAACTAAGGGAATAAAATCAGGGATGACATTTGAAGACCTGACACAGCGTCCCTGAGGTGCATAAAAACCGGGAGCTGTCAGCGTCATCCCCTGTGGCAGATCAAAAGCTATACGTTCCAGGAGAGGTTGACTGGCACGGGCCACATAGGGTTTGAGACCTAATTGCGGCAAATACTGAATCAGCGCATGCTGAATATTCCGTTCGGCGGCATCGTCGGGCTTTTCGTAATAGTGCATCAGCGCATCCATCCCTACGCCATAAGCGGATGCTAAAATAGTCCCCATTTCGATATCTTGCTGAACAGCGCCGGATGTGCCGATACGGATAATTTCCAATGCTGTCAGTTCCGTCTTTACCAGCCTGCGCTGCAAGTCAATGTTGACCAATGCATCGAGCTCGTTAAGTACAATATCAATATTGTCTGTACCAATACCCGTAGAAACGACGGACAAGCGTTTACTGCCGACATATCCGGTATGCGTAATAAACTCTCGCTTTCCTTTTTTGACCTCAATATGGTCAAAATATTTCGACACCTTGGCTACACGCTCCGGATCTCCCACCGTGATCACTGTTTCGGCCAGATCTTCGGGCAACAAGTTTAGGTGGTAGATGCTACCATCCGCATTTAAAATCAGTTCTGAATCATTGATCATATCGTCCGTAAGTATGTTAACTGACTGTCTTCAATTTTGGAAAAGCGCTCCACGACGGTATTCACCTGCATTTTGCGCACCTCAAATTCCAGGTAACAGCTGTTGTCAAATTCCTGTCTTATTATTTCAAGTCCCTCTTCCTTTATAACTCGCATCACATCATTCATATTCAAGTAACTGAAGCTGAGCCCATAAATATCATTTACCGTGCGCTCAATAATTGCTGCCTGATCTATTGCATCCTGGGTGGCCGATTTGTAGGCATTGATTAATCCGGGCACGCCCAATAAGGTGCCACCAAAGTAGCGTACCACAACAACGATTATATTGGTGATATCTGCGGAAAGCAAAGCATTAAGAATCGGCCGCCCTGCTGTTCCTGAGGGTTCCCCGTCGTCATTGAAACGGAATACATTGCGGTCCGGAGTCAGGCGATATGCCCAGCAATGATGTCTGGCTTTTGGATGCAGAGCTTTAACTTCCTGCAGGATGTCTTTCAACCTATCCTCCGACCGGAATGGAAAGGCATAAGCAATAAATTTACTTCCCTTGTCCCTAAAAATTCCTTCATACGTCCTCTCAACGGTACGATATGTATCCTCAAATAAACTCACAGATAAGCTATAATTAAAACTGAAACCATGGAAAGTACTACACCCAGATAGTTTAAGCGCGATAGTCTTTCTTTAAAAAAAAGTACACCAACTAATGCGCCCAAAGAAATGACACCGATATTCATTCCGGTAAACACAACCGACGGATTTTCGGGCAAAGCCCTGTGGGCTTTCATATAAAACAATATATTGCAGAAATTGAATGTACCTAAGACCACACCGTACCCGACAGCAGGTATTGAAAAGCGCTGTTTTTCCACCCCTAGAAAATAAAGCAGCATGCCAAAAGCGATCAACATTGCCATCACAAAGATAATAAACATTGCGCTGACATAAGGAATCGTCCCATGCAGAGCGACCTGTTTAAAAAGAATATCAATGATGCCCATACCGATAAAGACCAGTAACGGATACAGGCTCCCGTAACGACCGGAGATCTTGCCAGCAGATATGCTGGCTTTTTGCCAACTGAAAGAGCATACGATAGCCAGCAAGCCTACCCCTATCCCAAGAGCCTTATTCCCGTGCAACTGCTCGTTGAACAGAAAAAAAGAAGCCAACAAAGGAATAAATAGTGACAAGCGCTGTGCGACTTCCGTTTTTACCAGACCACTATATCGGATGGATAAGGCTATGCAAATGAACATACCTGGCAATAGTGCAGCAAGCACACCGTACAACGACAAAGGCAAGTTCCTCCAAGAGAAAGCAAGCAAGTCTGGTTGCAAGACAAAATAGCACAATGCTACTGCGACCGGATAATTCCATACGATGACTTGTTTTGTCTCGATGTTATTCTGTTTTGCTACTTTAAGCAACACGGCAACAGTAACGCTGCAGATTACACTGAATAGGACAAAGATCATTATTTATTTAAATTTATTTATTTCCATAGACCGCGTTTTGCCTGACGGGCCTGGCGTTCCAGTTTTGCAAAAAGCCCGGCATATTGAACATTCGGCGTCAGGGTGTACGTCACCGCATAGCCTTCTTTCACCAGATCTGCATTCACAAATTTGTCTCCAAGATACACATAAGCCAGAAGTCTTCCATAACGGTCTCTCTTTCCTACATCAAATACCAGCCGCACTGTCTTACCTGCAAGCATGGATCTCAGGTATTCTTTTGCCTCTTCTCCATAATAACCAATTTCTTTACGGGTAGTTCGTCGTGTTTCGGGGGCATCAATCCCGATTAGCCTGACCTTTTCACCTTTTCGATACCCGTTTTCAATGACAAAGGTATCCCCGTCAATTACTCTTTTTACTTTCGCTTCTTTCTCCTCGCCTTTGAAAACAAAACTTGACAACACAAAACCGACGATGCTGATTACACTTAGAAAACTTACACGCTTTAGCATAAACTGAATATTTTGGGCAAAGGTACTAAATTTGTTTTTTAACAAAACAGCTTATAAACACATCATTTATTCCTCAAAAAAGACACATTCTCATATCAAAAAACTACTATAAAAAACGCTAAATTTTGCCATATTTTTAGATAAAAAAACCACATAAAAACACATAAAAAAAAGAGATAAATAAAGCTATTATACTAAAATAAAGCAATTTAAAATAAATAAACACAATAAAATTAAGAAGAAAATAACGCCAAATTTTAACGTAAAAATGTAGTTAAAAACAACAATATAAACATCTAAATTTTTACAAAAAAAATATTTTTTTCTTTGATATTCCGAAAACATTCGTACATTTGAAGAGTCAAACAACAAAAGGATGAACAGAACGTATACATATTTCTATTTTAACTTCTTTTATTTTAAAAATAAGAGCCGGGATTAGATTGTGTATACATATGAAATATAAACAAGAAGAGTCCCGGTGAAAATGACCGGGACTCTTCTTGTTTAAAGGCTAAATAGCGATACAACAATGAGTTTAAAAATTGCAATACAAGGAGCTAAGGCTTCTTTCCATGAGGAAGCAGCATTTAAGTATTTTGGACGGGATGTCGAAATTGTTGAATGTGATTCATTCAAGAAAACCTGCGAATTACTTAAGCATCGGAAAGTGGACTATATTGTCATGGCCATCGAAAATTCGATTGCAGGCAGCCTGTTGCCCAACTATAATTTGTTGCGGGACTATAAATTTCATATCACAGGCGAAGTGTACCTCAATATCCAGCAAAACCTGATGGCTTTGCCTGGGGTCAAGTTAAAAGACATCAAGCATATTGAATCGCATCCCATTGCGATTCGACAGTGCGAAGAATTTTTATCCGAACTAGAGGGAGTGCGAATCACTGAGGGTTCTGACACAGCTGCAACGGCAAAGATGATTGCCGAACGCAAGCTGACGGATACCGCGGCGATAGCAGGCACTATGGCTGCCGAGATTTATGGCCTTGAGATCCTTGAAAAAAGAATCGAAACCAACAAAAAGAATGCTACACGTTTTTTGGTGCTGTCAAACGAGGTGATTGAACATAAAAATGCAAATAAAGCTTCATTATCATTTCAGACAGGAAATACAGTAGGCTCATTGGCTACCATCCTACAGTGCTTTGCTGAACAGAACATCAACCTCAGCAAGATTCAATCCATGCCTGTCATCGGAAAACGTAACGAATATGACTTTTTCGTGGATGTAGAATGGAAAAAGCAATCTGACTACGAAGCCGCGATCCGTAAAGTACTGAAACATAGTATTAATTTTAATATTATGGGCGAATACGTCAAAAATGAAAAACTATAATCAACTCATACATAAAAAATAATCAAACTGAATCTGAATCTGTCCTGGGTATACCTTCTTTAGCATAGGCGAATAAAGGTCTTCACAGCAGCTTCATTTACCTTTAAAATTTTATTCCGATGAAAAATACATTAGACATCGCTCCTTTGAAATCTTGGTTGGACACAGGAGACAAACCTTTAATCATTGCTGGTCCATGTAGCGCAGAGACAGAAGAGCAGTTAGTATCAACGGCACACCTTTTAGCAAATACCGGAAAAGTAAATATTTTGCGTGCTGGTATCTGGAAACCGCGAACACGTCCGGGAGAGTTCGAAGGTATAGGTTCCGTAGGCCTAGAATGGTTAAAAAGAGCGAAAGCGGAAACAGGCTTATTGACAGCGACAGAAGTGGCTACAGCAAAACACGTCGAGGAAGCGCTGGCTGCGGGTGTTGATGTCCTTTGGGTGGGTGCGCGCTCAACGGCGAATCCGTTTACCGTACAGGAAATTGCCGATGCACTACAGGGCATAGACGTTCCTGTTTTCGTTAAAAACCCTGTCAACCCAGATCTGTCGTTATGGATCGGTGCTCTTGAACGCATTAACCGCGCCGGCATCAAGAAATTAGGCGCCATCCACAGAGGGTTCTCTTCGTACGAAAAAACTGCTTTCCGCAATGAGCCGATGTGGGATCTAGCAATTCAACTAAAAACTGCCTGCCCTGACCTGCCCATCATTAACGACCCTAGCCACATCTGCGGCAATCGCGAATTACTGCCTTACATCGCACAAAAGGCGATGGATATGGATATGCAGGGCTTGATCATGGAGTCACACATTGATCCATCCGTTGCTTGGACAGATGCTAAACAACAGGTGACACCAGCGGCATTGGCAGAGTTAATCGATCATTTGACCTTGCGTAAAGCGGCTTCAAACAATCCTTCATTCGAAGATAAATTAGCCGAGCTACGCAGCAATATTGACAAATTGGACGATTTGATTATCCAAAAAATCGGTGAGCGTATGAAAATTGCCGAGAAAATCGGTGAATATAAACGTGACAATAATGTAACTATCCTACAAGTCAACCGTTGGGATGAAATTGTACAAAAACGTACCAAGCTTGCTGAAGCACTTTCATTGAGCAATGAGTTTGCTACAAAATTCTTAGAATTAATTCACAACGAGTCCATCCGCAAACAAAATGCGGTAATGAATGTACAAGAACAACCAACAGCAGAAGCATAATGAGTCGACACGTGATCAAGCTGACGCATCCCTCGAGGAAAATAAAAGGCACGGTTCAGTTGACGGGATCAAAATCCGAGAGCAATCGTGCTCTCATTATCCAATCACTGAGTAAGGGTCAGGTTGATATTCAAAATCTTTCGGAGGCCGCAGACACAGTAACATTGAACCGTGTACTTCAGATTGCTGCCAACCCTCAGCCTGGCGATAATACAATTGACATCGGCCCTGCTGGTACTGCGATGCGTTTCCTGACGGCATACCTGAACCTTGTGAAGGGCAGCTTCACCCTTACTGGTACCGAACGTATGCAGCAACGGCCCATCGGTATCCTGGTGGATGCGATGAAGGAAATCGGTGCCGACATCCATTATGAAAAAAAAGCGGGCTATCCTCCATTAAAAATAATTGGCGGGATGTTTCAAGGAAGGGACCGTGTCCGCATTAAGGGTAATATAAGCAGTCAGTATATATCTGCCTTACTCTTAATTGCACCAGCACTAAAGAAGGGACTTACACTGGAAATCGAAGGTGAGCTGACCTCCAGGCCCTATGTATCCATGACATTGGATATGCTAAAAAGTGCTGGCATTGAGCACCAATGGACAGAAAATGCCATAAAGATTGCGCCTCAACCCTTCCTGAAAAGCACAATTTATGTTGAACCGGACTGGAGCGCTGCGTCATATTGGTATGCTATTGTGGCTTTGGCGGGGCCGGATGCCGCCATTGTCCTACCGGGACTTCGGAAAGACAGTCTACAAGGTGATATCGCGATTATTGATATTATGGAACATTTTGGCGTACAGTCTAGTTTTCAGACAGACGGCCTGCATCTGATCAAAAAACCGGTGACCACGGACAAAACATTATTTGATTTCAAGGAATGCCCAGATCTTGCCCAGACTGTCGTTGTCGTTGCAGCAGCATTACGTCGTGACGTCTCGTTCACGGGACTTGAAACATTAAAAATCAAGGAGACGGATCGTATTGCAGCACTGCAGGCGGAAATCGCAAAATTCGGCGCCGCATTGATCGAAGACAATGGAACTTACCATTTGAAAACTGAGGCAGTCTATTGTCCTCAAGATCTCACTTTCGACACCTACGAGGACCATCGGATGGCTATGGCTTTTGCGCCATTGGCGCTCGTTTTTGATCAGATCAAGATTGCCGAACCGAAGGTTGTAGAGAAATCATACCCTGACTTCTGGAAACATCTACAGGCCCAGGCATTTATCATTGAATAATAAAATAACTGGGTGGGCAACATCGTTGGTCACCCAGTTTCTTATCGTTTTTAACCGCAAGCAACACGAGAAGGCAACTCTGGCAAAGTGGATTCAGGACATAGCCATGACCAGGCGAGGGAACAATTTTGTGTTTTACTGTTGAGCTAAGGTTGGATTTAAACGCAATTTTATCTAAGTTTATTGAAATTTAATTTTTATGGCAGGAAATTCATTTGGCGATTTATTCAGGATCACCACTTTTGGCGAATCACATGGTAAAGCTATAGGTGTGATCATTGATGGTTGTCCTTCAAACATAACGATAGACGAAGAATTTATACAGTCCGAACTAGACAAACGGAAACCCGGACAATCCAGGATAACCACACAGCGGAAAGAAAGCGATACCGCACAAATCCTTTCGGGCGTATTTGAGGGCAAATCCACGGGAACGCCCATTGCCATCGTAATACCAAATGAGGACCAACGGTCCAAAGATTACACACACATCAAGGATATCTTCAGACCTTCACATGCGGATTTCACCTATCAGATGAAATACGGCATTCGAGATTACCGCGGTGGAGGGCGCTCTTCGGCGCGGGAAACAGCCGCACGGGTTGCCGCTGGAGCGGTAGCGAAAAGCTTCCTACAACAATTTGGCATAGAAATCTTTGCCCATGTATCGGGGGTGGGCACTATCGAGGCACCCAATCTGGACACAAAAGATCTCGGAGCACTGCATGAACTCAGGGAATCCAACATAGCGCGCTGTGCAGATCCAGCCACAGCAAATGAGATGATCGAATTTATCGACTCGGTGCGTAAAGCGGGCGATACTGTCGGAGGACGTATTTCGGCCGTCATTAGACACGTTCCAGTGGGGCTGGGAGAGCCTGTGTTTGACAAGCTACATGCCGACCTGGCCAAAGCTATGATGAGTATCAATGCTGTGCACGGTTTTGAATACGGATCAGGTTTTGCAGGTTCAGAGTTGCGAGGTTCCGAACATAATGATATATTTGTAGCAGATGACCATGATTTAAATCAAGTGCATACACATACCAACTTCTCCGGAGGAATACAGGGTGGAATTTCAAATGGTATGGATATTACTTTTAAAGTAGCATTCAAGCCTGTCGCTACCATCATGAGAGATCAGGAAACAGTCGATGTCCATGGCAACCCCGCCATCGCCAGTGGCAAGGGAAGACATGATCCTTGTGTTGTTTCGAGGGCGGTAATCATTGTTGAAGCCATGGCGGCACTTGTTATTGCGGATCATCTGCTTAAACATCAAAGTTACAAACATGCTGCAAGATAATTATGTCGTGGGTGTGGATATTGGCGGCACCCATATTTCCGCCTGTATCATTGACACCAAACAATGGAATATACATTTAGAGAACGTGGTCAGAAACCACGTTTTTTCGCAAGGAGATGCTAAAACGATTTTACAAACCTGGGCCTCAACCATTCAGGATATTGTCTGCAGTGCTCCCGCCGCCATTCAGTTTGTCGGCATCGCCATGCCCGGACCATTTGACTATGAGAATGGCATCTCCAAAATGCAAGGACAGAGCAAGTACGACAAGCTATATAATAAAGACATTAAAAGTCTCTTAGCGGCAGAATTGAACCTGGCGCCTACTGCCATTCATTTTATCAATGATGCGGCTGCTTTCCTACAGGGCGAAATTTTTGTGCAGAACCTACAGTCAAACAACAGAATATTAGGGATTACCTTAGGAACCGGTCTGGGATCTGCTGTGTGGAACCAAGGTGAAAAAGCTTTTGACGCGGATCTATGGAATACGCCTTATGCGGAGAGTATCTTCGAAGAATATCTTGTAACGCGATGGTTTGTCAGACGGTTTAAGGAACTTACCGGAAAAGATGTAAGCGGCCTGAAAGAAATTCTGGAAAACTACCGCGAGAGCGATGCATTTGAATTGATAAAATCAGAGTATGCCACCCACTTATTTGACTTTATGGCGTTTTTCTCGAAAAAATATCAATCTAATATTTTCGTGATCGGTGGCAACATCGCCAAAGCCCTCCCTATTTTTATCGCCGGACGCGAGCAGTTCGATGCCTTCAAACTCTATACCGCTGTACTCGGCGAGAAGGCCGCCATGATCGGCGCTGCCAGTATATTTAGCTAATTGGGGTAGTTGCGGCAGTCGCAAATAACTGCATTATTTCTACCAGAAAGATATCCACCTATTAAAACATAGATGGATATTTTTCTGGTTTAGCTTCATGCATAATGGCGTAGACTGTTTCCACAACATCATCAGAAGAAGGCTTCGAGAAGTAATCACCATCCGAGCCATACGGCGGACGGTGCGCTTTCGCAGTCAATGTCTTTGGCTGACTATCCAAGAAGTAATAACCGTTTTGTTTTTCGAGTATTTCCTGTAATAGAAATGCCGAGGCCCCGCCCGGAACATCCTCATCGACAATCAGCAACTTATTTGTTTTCTTCAGGGACTGGGCACAGAGCTGCCCCTTGTCAAATGGCTGAAGGGTCTGTGCATCTATAATTTCGATCATTATCCCCAGACGTTCCAGTTCCACTGCTGCCTCCTCAACAACCCTTAAAGTTGAGCCATAGGAAACCACGGTAATGTCCTGTCCTTCTTTTACACAGTCAGCATAACCGATAGGGACCGTAAATTCACCGACATTTTCAGGTAGGCGCTCTTTGAGACGATATCCATTGAGACATTCAATGACAATTGCAGGTTCGTCCGAGCGGAAGAGCGTATTATACATCCCTGCCGCCTGCGTCATATTGCGTGGTACACAGACATGCAGCCCCCTCAAAGAACCTAAGATAACAGACATGGGCGAGCCCGAATGCCATATCCCCTCCAAGCGATGTCCACGGGTACGAATAATTACCGGCGCTTTTTGCCCGGCAAATGTGCGGTAGCTCAGGCTGGCTAAATCATCGCTGGCTACAGTGATTCCATAGATCAAATAATCCAGGTATTGAATTTCAGCAATAGGTCTCAAACCACGGATGGCCAGACCTATCCCCTTCCCTATAATCGAGTTTTCACGGATTCCAGTGTCGAAGATACGATGTGCTCCCAACTTGTCCTGTAGACCAGCAAAGCCCTGGTTGACGTCGCCGATTTTTCCAACATCTTCTCCAAAAGCGAGCAGTCGCTCGTCACGCTGAAAATTTTGCTCAAAGCATAGATTCAGCACTTCACGGCCGTCTACGATTTTGGAGTTTTCGTCGTAGACTGCAGCCACTGATGGAACCCCAAAGGGAGAGTCCTCGCCCTCAGTAAATAATTTGGAATTATAACGTTTTTCGTTAATTTCTTGTTTTTGTTTATACCAATCCAGCAGTTCTTGTCGCCCCGCAGTATGCTGTCCTTTAAGCTCATGCAAGACCTTACGTACCTGCCCATACACTTCCTTTAAGGACGGTTCGATCATGGATTGCAGTTTTTTGGCTGCGAAATCTGCTTTTTCATGAGGTATACGTGCCAGCAGCTCGATTGCTTCCTTTGCTTCCAGATTTAACGTCCGGATATAATCTGCCCAAGCTCTTTTCTGCTCCTGACGGACATGCTCCTTAGCTGTACGTTCCAGCTGATCCAGCTCATCTTCCGTTGCAATGCCCGAGCTCAGTATCCATTCTTTCATCTTGGCGATGCAGTCAAAATCAGCCTCCCACTGTAGACGTTCGGATGATTTATAGCGTTCGTGAGAACCTGATGTGGAGTGCCCCTGCGGCTGCGTCATCTCGGTAACATGGATCAGACAAGGCACATGCTTTTCCCGGGCGATATTGGCTGCGAGCTCGTATGTTTCACATAAGCCCGCATAATCCCATCCTCTGACCTTAAAGATCTCAATTCCATTGGTCAGTTCTTCTTTTTGGAAACCTTTCAGCACTTCGGAAATGTCACCCTTGGTCGTCTGAATATCGTTCGGTACCGATATACCATAGCCATCGTCCCAAATAGAGATCACAGCCGGTATTTGGTGTACGCCAGCAGCATTAATAACCTCAAAAAATACACCCTCTGAAGTGGAGGCATTACCAATTGAACAGAACACCACCTCATTCCCCATATTGGAAAAATAGGACAAATAATCCAGGTTACGGTTTTGCCTATACAATTTAGAGGCAAGCCCAAGTCCAAGCATCCTTGCCATCTGACCACCAGTAGTCGATATATCTGAGAAAGAGTTTTTCTGACTCATCTGATCGAGCCAGTTGCCCCGATTATCCAAAACGCGTGTGGCGAAATGACAGTTCATCTGCCGACCTGCCGAAGACGGGTCCGCTTCCACGTCAGGATGCGCGTACAATTGGGAGAAAAAATGATAGATATTACTGATGCCCGAAGCAAATATAAACGTCTGGTCACGGTAATAACCTGACCGCCAGTCACCATTCCGGAAGACCTTGGCCATAGCAATCTGCGCCAGCTCTTTTCCATCGCCAAAAATACCGAACTTTGCCTTACCCGTAAGTACTTCTTTACGTCCCAATAGGCTCACATAACGACTCTCCAAGGCAGTTCGATAGTCATTCACAATGATCTTTTTGAACTCTTCAAAGCTCAAAGTAGAAGTAGATTCATTGTTTTGGTCAAATGCAGTATCAAACATATTCTTTTTTGTTTCAACAAATTTAACAAAAATATTATTCTATATAATTGGCGTTTGTCAAATAAATTGACAATCAATAGCTGTTATTTGAGATAGAATATTCTAATTTCTCAAATTAGTACTTTTTGAGAAAAATTCCTAATTTTTGTGGATTTTTAATTACATTAAGCTTCAGACGGAGAGATCTGCACCTGCTAGTTTCTCTGCCACGGACTTATCATTGCAATATATTTTGGATTTTTCAGCATTAACACTTAACCGACAACTTTTTCATAATCTGGAAAAGCAGGGTCTTTCGAGCCTTACTCCTGTACAGGAACAGGCAATACCAGCTATTTTGACTGGCCGTGACTGTTTAACCATTGCACCTACCGGAACTGGTAAAACGGAAGCTTTTGCCATTCCCATTTTAGAACAGTTGCTGCGTCAGCGAAAAGATGAAGGGCCGACAGTCCTTGTTCTGCTTCCTACGAGGGAACTCTGTATCCAGACACAGGAGCGGATAGCGAATCTAACCGTTGGGACCGAAATACACACGGTGAGCTTTTATGGCGGAGGAAGCTACGAAAAGCAGCTGGCAGCGTATGCAGATGCACAGATCATTCTTGCAACACCGGGAAGGCTCATGGATTTTATGGCACAGGGTGTTATCGACCTTAACAGTATAACCACATTAGTCATCGACGAATTTGACCAACTGCTGGACATGGGTTTTGCCAAAGCAATCCATACGATTATGGGTACACTTCCTACAACGAGGCAATCAATCTTCCAGTCTGCAACGAAAACGCCTGAAATTGAAAAAATCGTCCGGAAGAAACTCCGCGATCCGGTCGAAATTTTGGTGGAAGAACGGAAGACAGGAGGAATAACTGAGTATGTCCTATATGTGGACAAAAATGACAAAAAAAATCTTGTGCGTTATTTGCTCGAGAACAAAATTCAGGCACAAGCGATTATTTTTACACGAACAGTGCACGGTGTGGAACGCATACAGGCTGATCTCGTGAAAAACGGCATCGCCGCCCTGGCACTCTATGGCAATAAGTCACAGCAACAACGCGAGGAAATCATCACGAAATTCCGAAACAAAGAAAGCCGCATATTAATAGCCACTGATCTGTTGGCACGGGGGATAGACTTTCCAGATCTGGAGGCTATCATAAACTATGAAGTACCGGATTCACCCGACACCTATACCCACCGCATTGGCCGCACAGGCCGTTCGCATTTAAATGGGACGGCACTAACATTTTGTGACGCCGAGGACAACCAGAAGTGGATCAATCTACAACTGTCCTTAAAACGTCAGATAAAAATTGACGATCAGCACCCTTATTTGCTGAGCTGGAAAAAAATGCTGTCGAGCAGCCACAGTAATAGCCGGAACGCGCAATCAAAATCCAGAAAACGTCGTTAAATTCTAATTATTCTGTTACTTTTACCTGCAATTAATAAATCACAGATCCAAGATGAGTACAATACATTTATTTGACGATAGCAATAACGCCAGCGACAATAGGTTAGGAGATCTTGAAAAGACCATCATTATTAATAATTTAATGGAGGTGCCTTTTGGAGAACGGGACGAAGAATGGCGGGATACATTTTTAACGAATATTGCGGCCAGCACATTAAAACTCGCCGAAACTGAAGTGGTTATCGGTCCAGATGGCTTTCCTTATTTTCAATTGGAAAGCGCGCCGAAAGATCAGAACTTCCAGGCTTTTGTTATAAAAAACCGGTTAAAAGATTTTGTATTACCGAAGGGTTTCGGTATTGCCATCAACACACAATATGAAAATCCAGACTGGGTATTTACGTACGGTGATCTCGTCAACTACTTCCTGAACGACGAGTTTTATACAGACAATAGTATTTTCTCCAGAAAAAATGAGCAAACCGTTATCGGCAAAGATGAAGAGATACTGGTTGGACAGCCTTCCGAAGTGATCCTGCCACAGGTTGCTCGTGCACAGCTCCGTGAATTCTTAGATTATTACGGTGTTAAGAATCCGAAAGTGATGCTGATTGCCCGCAACTATAAGGACGAGAAGAAAGTCTCTCAGGATCTAGTTTTCAATATTGTGGCCAATCAGTTCAGAACAGAGAAAGAATTTACCGACATCATGGAGGCAATAGGCTGGTTTCTGCCGAGACATTACTCTTATATCGGATTGGATGAATTTGCCGTAGAAAATGGTTTCATGCCATTGTAACAAGAAATCAACTAAATAACACATAATTACATCATGTTTCCATTTAACGTAAGAGTATACGGGATATTGGTCAATGACCGAGAAGAAGTATTGATTAGTGACGAACGGACGGAAAATGTTTCGTTTACAAAGTTTCCCGGCGGCGGGCTCGAATATGGGGAAGGCCTATTGGACGCACTGATCCGGGAATACAAAGAAGAATGTGCATTTGACATCGCTATCTTAAAGCATATCTACACAACAGATTTTTACGAAAAGTCCAGTTTCAATGACAGCCAGATTATTTCAATTTACTACCAGGTAAAAAATACATCAGCCATACACATCAGAACCACTACCAAAGCTTTTGATTTTGATCCACAGCAGCGCGATGAAGACAACAAGCTACAATCCTTTCGGTGGGTGCCTTTGGAGAAATTGTCGATTGCGGATTTGACCTTTAAAACCGACCAGATCGCATGGTTAGAGTTTTTGAAAACAATTAAATCATACTAATTTTTTAATTTTCGTCATTTTTATTTGTTTTTTAAAAATAAACACATATCTTTACGTAAACCAATGCAGATACTTCGTTTTTTTGAAGTATTAGCCTTAATAATTACATTTTATTATTTATTTGATATCTCGTTACCGACGGGATGTATGAAGGGAAAATAGATATCGAACAAACGTTGGTTAATTGAATTTGCAAATTCCTAGTCCTATAGGTTTTTTAATAGTTAGTGTGATTTTATGGCGATACTCCCCGTATCGCCTTATTTTTTTCGTTTCGGTAGTGAGCAAGCCTATACTCATTGCAGCTGCCGTCTACCGTTTTTATTTGAACCCAACAAATGATGCAAAACAGAGATTCTTATGCAGAACATCAATATTGCTGAAGCCGACCTTCGTTAACAGATTAAGCTGATACATCAGTGATTTGGGCGTATCCTCGTGCGCAATATAGGCAAAAACATGATCGCGGTATTGCTCGTCCTTAAGCTGAGTGAGGTACTCGCCATATTTTTCATGGTAAATTAGCTGCTGAAGTCCTTCAGCACTTTGCTCGACCAGATCAAAAACCCATAGGCTGCCACCTTCTCTAAGCAATCCAAAGAGTTTCCTAAAGGCATTCTCCCAATCATGATCATCTCTCAAATGATGCAGAACCGAGGTGGCAATAATTACATCATACTGTTGTCCAGCGAGAGGCGCTTCACGAAAGTCACCTTTAACAATATCTACCTTACCCTTGGTCAGCGTAGAAACGCGTTCCTTAGCCCTATTTAGCATCGGCAAACTCAGATCTACCAACGTAACGTTAGGGTTTGACTGTACTTTTTGCAATAACTTTACATCGTAATTACCCGCACCGCAGCCAATGTCAAGAACATCTGCCAGATCGGGATAAAGCCCTCTTATCGCATCTGTGATCAGTTCCATATTCCATACCGCATCCAGCGTCGTCGCCTGCCCTGTTTCCAAATTCGAAAACCGTTCGACATCGTTGTCGAATCTTGCTTCTATTTCTTTCAATGTTGCTTTGTTCATTTGAGAATAAATTTTGATTATTTAAAGGTAGTGTTAAGCTGATTTCATTAAAAATATTTATTTTGTCATCAATTCATACCAAAAAAGTATCAATGGAAATTCGACATCTAATTTATTTCAAAACTGTAGCTGAAGAACTTCATTTTGGAAGGGCCGCCGAACGTTTATTTATGTCCCAGCCCCCTTTGAGCAGGCAAATTAAAGACCTTGAAGATGAGCTGGGAGTCATCCTGTTCTTCCGGACAAACAAAAGGGTAGAACTGACGGAAGCAGGCAAATACTTTTTGGAAGAGGTGATTGATATCCTCCAGAATATTGAGCACAGCAAAACAATTACCAAGCAAATCCACAACAACATTTCAGGCGAGTTTAAACTCGGGTATATCAGTTCCACCCCGAAACAGATGCTCGCCACGGTATTAAAACAAATCCAGGGTAAATTTCCGTACCTAAGGGTCAGTCTGTTCGAAACATCGACCCAAAAGCAGAAAGCCGCGCTGGAAAACGGAAAGCTGGATCTTGGTATTATGCGCGCTCCGATTTATTCGAGTGAACTCCGCGTAACTTCATTGTTTGAGGACCCTCTGATTATCGCCGGATCAGTGGAAACCGATTTCCAAACCCTCAACTTCTTTCATGAGAATTTCATTTCCTTTAATCAAAAGTACGCCGCAGAATACCACAGACTGGTCATCAATACTTGTAATAGGATGGGATTTGAGCCGCGTATTGTTCACCAGAGCAATTCCATGTCATCGATTCTTGAACTCGTTTCGCAGGGTCTGGGTCTGGCAGTCGTACCTGCATCCACGGTCCGGCAGTATCCGCATCTCAAACTAAAAACAATGGATATCCTGGATGTAGACAGCAAAACAGAACTCATCCTCGTTTCAAATATAAAAAGTAAGAACAGCGCTTTGGGCGAATTTATTGACTGTATTCAAACCGAGTATCGAAAATTCATCATCTAACGCGCCAGATAATATTTTAAGCTACTAAACATATGAAAAAGACATTTATTCTTTTCTTGCAACTGGTCCTGTTGTTCCCAACTCTACTTATGGCGCAGAGCAGCACAGTGATCGACCAAAAACTGGCTGCGATCATGCAACAGTATCAGGCTGTAGGGCTGAGCGTGGTACTGGTCAAAAACAACAAAATTAGTTTCCACAAGAATTATGGTTATAAGCAGCTGGCAGAGAAGAAAGCATTACAGGACGATGACATCTTTCGGATTGCTTCCATTTCAAAATCTTTTACCGCAACATCTTTTATGCAGCTCGTTGCGAAAGGTATTTGCAAACTGGACGATGATTTTGGCGACTTAGTAGGTTTCCCTGTCCGCAACCCGGAGTATCCCGATGCGAAAATTACACTCCGCATGATACTTTCACATACCTCCAGTATCAACGACAGCAATGGTTACTTCAATCTTGATGTGATCAATCCATCTAAAAATCCGAACTGGAAGAAGTCCTACAACAGCTATAAACCCGGTAGTCGGTATGAATATTGCAATTTAAACTTTAATATGGCAGGTGCCGCCTTAGAGCGGCTAACGCAAACCCGCTTTGACAGCTATATCGTCCACCATATTCTTAGTCCACTGCATTTATATGGCGGTTACTGCGTTGATTCACTCGACAAGAACAGATTTGTGCCCCTATATTCCTTTGATGGAAAGGGAAATTATCGGCCCGAACCAAATGCTTATCATCCGCGACGTGAAGAACTGTCGTCTTATCATTTAGGATATAGTACGCCGGTGCTATCCCCTACCGGTGGGATGAAAATATCAGCAATGGATCTAGCGCGGTATATGCTCGTGCACATGAATTACGGCAAAAGCCAGGGCGTAAGCATTATGCCACGGCGATATGCAAAGCTGATGCAAAAATCGGTTAATAAAGATGCGGGTTATGGGCTCGCCATCATGAACAAAAAGGACGTCGTCCCTGGTGTTACCCTAACCGGGCATACGGGGTCCGCTTATGGCCTTTATAGTGCAATGTTTTTTGATGCTAAACGCAAATACGGGTTTGTAGTGATTACGAATGGCTGTAATATTCCTGACAACGACGATTTCAATCCCCTTCTGCGAGATTGTATCCGTGCCCTTCACGAGACTTACATCCAATAGCTTCAGAGGGTATAAAAAACAAGAAAGCCGCTTACGGTAGCGGCTTTCTGTTTTATTACTTGTTTTGTACCCAACTTACGATCGCAGGGTCCAACGGATTGGTAGCTGAACGGAAACGATGCACCAACTTACCATTTTCGTCGATGAGGAATTTTTCAAAATTCCATTTAATATCGCCGGTGAAATCCGGATTGTCCTGTGTAGTGAGATATTTAAAAAGCGGTGAAATCTGCTCGCCTTTCACCTCAACTTTCTCAGCCATTAGAAAATCTACCCCATAATTCTGCTCACAGAACTCCTGAATCTCCGTATTGGACCCCGGCTCCTGCTGTCCAAAGTTATTGGCCGGAAAACCGATGATTACCAATTTATCACCAAATGTTTTATGCAATTCCTGGAGATCCTTATACTGCTTTGTAAAACCGCATTTGGATGCCGTGTTTACGATTAATATCTTTTTGCCTTTGAATTCGGACATCTTCACTTCTTGTCCTTCCAACGTCTTGAAAGTGAAATTATAAATCGCGGGATTGCCAAATAACATCGACATATACACCATAATAGTTGCTATAATCATATTTATATAGTTTAAAGACTTAACAATGAATTGCTCTCCCGCTCCAATACAGCATCGAATAATTCGTTAATGGGCGACTTTAGAATTGTTCCTACTTTTATTTGGTGCGTGGCACATACTTCCCGTAGCAGTAGATCAAAGCTATACGCAATGGAACCTACAAAGTGACATTCGTACTGATTATAATCCGGATAGGTTAGTATGGAGGCCTGTACAAATTCCTCAAAACCACTCTTAATGAGATCAATGATAAATGGATGGGTAATATTATCAGACATGAAGGGGGCAAAAGATGCTAAGAAAGCATTGGGTCGTTCTTTCTGATAAACGTTTTTGATTACAATTTCTTTGTTGATCCTGTATTTGGTAGCGAATTTTTCATTTAAATCCTTCGGCATACGGCCATAGAGGAATAAACACAGTAGCTTTTTGCCAAAATATGCTCCAGAGCCCTCATCACCCAAGACATACCCGTTACCATTATGCGACGGAAGGAGCTCCTCCCCATCAAAAAAGCTTAGATCCGAGCCCGTACCCATCGTAGCTACATAGCCCTTTTTATTGCCGCAGGTCGCCAGCGCACTTCCAAAAAGATCGTTCTCTACAGAAATATAGGCATTTTCAAACAGCGGAGTCAATGCATTGGAAACCATCTCACGCCGATCGGGGGTAATACAGCCTGCTCCAAAGAAGTAGAGCTCGGTAACCTCGTCGGCATATGGAATGATCTCCGGTATTTCTTTGATAACCCGTGTAATTTCTTTCTCATTGACAAAAAAAGGATTAAGTCCATTTGTACTGAACGAAATGGGTGCACTATCCGGCAGTTCCAGTTTCCAGTCTGACTTGGATGAGCCACTATCAACAACTAAGATCATACAAATTCTCGATTATTTTCCCTTATAAACTCGTGTATCAAACTTAGTAAAAATTCTGAAAAAAAACAGATTTTTTCGGATCTGCTACCAACCTTATGACATAAATACGAGACAATCCGAGCTGCCCTGCCGTGGTACCGACGACGCGAAACAAATATATTAGGGGTCAGATGTCATTATTTATTTGAATTAGCCTAGGATACTTTTAATTTTGTAGGCTCATACAAAATTATCTTTCATGGACAGTGACGATTTAAATATACCTGAAATCGATTTTGAGGTATCATTCCCCGAAGTACAAGCTCATTATATCCACGTGAAAATGAGCATCAAAAACCTTAGACAGCCTTATGTGGATCTCAAGATGCCTGTATGGTCCCCAGGTTCTTATCTGATTCGTGAATATGCCAAGAATGTAGAACGGTTTAAAACTGTCAATGCGGTGGGCGATGACCTTGTGTTTCACAAAACTGCAAAAAACATCTGGCGCATCACGACACATTCGCTTGATCAGATCGAAGTACACTATGATGTATATGGATTTGAAGTCTCGGTTCGTACTAATTTTTTTGACAGCGATCATGCATTCATTGTACCAACGGCGACCTTTCTTCATATCGATGGGTATCTCAAAGCGTCGTCCAGGATTCATATTCTTCCGAAAGAAAACTGGGCACGTATCTCAACAGGTCTTGAGCAGATCGACCAGCATTCCTTTTTCGCGCCGGATTTTGATGTTCTATACGATACCCCTATTGAAGTGGGTAATCAGGACAGCTGGAAATTTCATGTCGCTGGTGTAGAACATGAATGCGCCATGGTAGGTGGTGGTACTTACGACAAAGACCGGTTAACGAAAGATATTAGCCGTATTGTGGAAGAGGAAACCCGCATTTGGGGATCCAATCCCAACAAACGTTACGTCATCATCACGCATAATTATCAGTCGGGCGGCGGCGGTCTGGAACACCTCAATTCGACAGTGCTGGGCGCGTCCAGAAACGCCTATCAAAATGAAAATAGCTATAAGGCCTATTTAAGTCTTGTGGCCCACGAATATTTCCATTTATGGAACGTGAAACGGCTGCGTCCTAAAGCCTTGGGCCCATTCGATTATGATCGAGAAAACTATACCACTGGGCTATGGATCATGGAAGGGTTTACGTCCTACTACGACAATCTGATTATAAAGCGCTGTGGCTTTTATGATGAGAAAGAATATCTCGCATTGCTGGCTAATGATTTTAACATCGTGTTAAACCGGCCGGGACATACGATTCAGTCGGCTGCGGCATCCAGTTTTGACACTTGGATCAAATATTACCGGCCAGACGAAAATTCGATCAACTCCTCCATTTCGTATTATAATAAGGGAGCGATGCTAACAGCAATGCTCGATATTAAGGTTATTGCAGCCACCGAGGGAAAAATCAAGCTGGACGATATTATCCGCGCGGCGTATGAAGAATTTTTCTTAAAATTAGATCGCGGATTTGAAGAAGATGAGTTTCAGAATCTTGCCGAACGTATCGCAGGTACATCCTTGGAGGATATATTTCGCGCTGCGCATGAAGACGGCGAGCTCGATTATAATACCTATTTTAATCTCGTCGGTTATGAGATAGCTGACATCAACGAAGACACTGCCACTGTAACATTGGGCATCACGACCAACAAGGTGGATGGACTCATTACCGTTGCCACTGTGGAAAAAGGTTCGGGGGCCTATGATGCCGGTCTGAACGTCAGAGACGAGCTCATAGCAATCAACAACAGCCGGCTGGATATAAAAGATAAAGAACTCGATTTTATTATGCAGCACGCAAACGAAGGAGACGTATTGAATTGTCTAATCGCGAGGGACGGTTTAATTCGGGAGATTCCTGTTGAAGTCAGACGAAGCAACCGAAAGAATCATGTAATCCGCCCGCTTCAGGAACAAACATTCCTGCAGGAACTGTTAGGAAAAATATGGCTGGCCTGATACTAAAGGCTTTTAATCAACAAAAAGGAGCACCCTGTTAGGCTGCTCCTTTTTGTTGATTAAAACTTGTAACGTACCGAAAAACCGATGGGATCCAACAATTTAATGCTTGACTCGTTCAGAAAATCAAAGTAGGGTTTCACATCCAGCGATAACTGAAATGGTGCTTGTGGGATATTATATTCAATACCAACAATACCATCGATGCTTAAATTGAGGTGTGAATCAAAAGAGTGCCGCTGTCCTTCTATTATCTTATCTTTTTCTTTATAAGACCCGATGCTGCCACCAAAACCATAGTACCAATTTAGTCCGGAAGTTAAGGGTTTGTAGATCTCATATAGTCCGACTAACCGAAACCGGCGAAAATCTGAGTTGCTCTGAATACTCATAATACCCTCCAGTGCGTGGTCCGAATTGAGTGTATGTCGATAAGTAATTCCTTGCGCAGATCCAAAACGCCCCCCAATAGCACCTCTATTGTCTAACTGGGCCATTGCTCTGTTGGATAATGCGCCCAACATCAGTATTCCACCCACGGCTAAAAATATTTTTCTCATAAAAATTGTACGCTTTATTTATTCTCCTCTATATTTTTCAAAAGTAACAATTACAGCTATAACGACACAATGTTTAATTTGTTATGACATTAATCCCAATATCAGCAACTTTATTTCTGATATTTTTTTTATATTTAAGACAATAGTAGTAACCAAATAAACTCAAGTGATATGGGCAGAATTTTTGACTTTATAACTTCTTATAAAGAAAAATATCCAAAGGACGTCATGGTGGCGGGACGAGATGGAAGTGGCAAATGGAGATCTTATTCCACAGCAGAATATATTGATGCAATCGATACCGTCAGCCGGGGGCTATTGCGACTGGGCCTTCAGAAAGGAGACCGCGTAGGTATTATGTCGGGCAACCGGCCAGAATGGAATTTGGTGGATTTTGCCTGTAACCAGATCGGCCTTGCTACAGTGCCCCTCTACCCTACCTTATCGCCGCAGGACCTCTCGTTTATTGTGAATGATTCCGATGTCAAAGTATTATTTGTTAGCAACAAAGAATTGACTGCGCGGATTGAGCAGGCTATACAAGAACACGGCATCCAGCCCAAAGTTTATACATTTGATCAGATAGACCATCACATACCATTGGCAGTACTGATTGCCAGTGCCCAAGAGGATACCACCGATCTATCGGTGTACCGTGACCTTGTCACAGAAGACGACTTGCTGACCCTGATTTACACATCAGGCACGACGGGCAGGCCGAAAGGCGTCTACTTATCCCACAAAAATGTATACAGCAACGTAACAGCGTGCAACTACTTGATTAGAGAAGATTTTAAAACTGCATTAAGCTTTCTGCCACTCTGTCATATTTTTGAACGTATGGTGGTGTATATGTATTATTCGAAAGGCATCCAGATTTATTTTTCAGAGACCTTGGACAATGTTGTCGCCGACATCAATGATGTCAAGCCTGATGTATTCACTACGGTACCGCGTGTACTCGAAAAAGTTTATGACAAGATTATTGAGAAGGGTAAAGCGTTAAGCGGGATTAAAAAGAAGCTTTTCTTTTGGGCTGTCGGCTTAGGTTTGAAATTTCAGGAACCTGAAAAAAACGGCGCGATCTATAACTTCAAGCTAGGCATAGCGCGGAAACTTATTTTCTCAAAATGGCGTGAGGCACTGGGTGGCAATATTAAGATCATCGTATCAGGCGGTGCAGCGCTTCAGGAACGTCTGGCGCGGATATTTTGGGCCGCTGACCTGAAAGTTCTCGAAGGCTATGGTCTAACCGAAACTTCCCCTGTGATCGCCGTAAATTCCTACTTAAAGAATGGGCTAAAATTCGGAACAGTTGGTAAGCCGTTAAGCAATCTTGAGGTGAAGATTGCTTCGGATGGTGAAATCCTGGTCAAAGGCCCCAGCATCACAACAGGTTATTACAAAAATGAGGAAGCAACCAAAGAAGCGTTTGATGAGAACGGCTTTTTCAAAACCGGTGATATTGGCGAAATCACCAGCGATGGTTTCTTAAAGATCACCGATCGAAAAAAGGAAATGTTCAAAACTGCTGGCGGAAAATACATTGCACCGCAATCCATTGAAAATAAGCTGATGGAATCCACATTGATCGGTCAGGTGATGGTTATCGGAGAAAATCGGAAATTCCCAAGTGCGCTTATCGTTCCGGCATTCGATGTGCTTGCGAAATGGGCCGCACAAAAAGGTATAGCCAGCAGCAGCAATGAAGAGATCATCAAAAATCCGGAAGTAATTGAAAAATATCAGACGGAAATAGATCGATTATCCAGCAATTTTGGTCATTGGGAAATTGTGAAGAAGTTTATCCTGTTGCCTAAGGAATGGACGATAAATGCAGGACAGCTCACACCAAAATTGAGTTTAAAACGAAAAGTCATTCTAAAAGAAAATGAGGACGCCATCGAAAAATTATATGCGGATCAACATCAGGATTAACATTTTGCACGATTATTGGAACGGGTAACTTGATATGAAGCATGTAACGTTTAGAGATTTGTTTACGCTTGTATACTGGAAAAATATCTGGCAGGTCATGGTGGATGCCTTCAACGGCTTCAACGACGATAAATGTATGAAGAAAAGTGCCTCTTTAGCCTATTATACCATTTTTTCGATCGGACCAATGCTCATGATTGTCATTTGGTGCATAGGCTTCTTTTATGGAGAGCATCTACAAAGCGGCTCTTCCGCCCAAGATGAAGTGCTGGACGAGGTTATGGTACTCTTTGGCAAAGATGTAACTATGCAGATTCAGTCCTACCTTCAAAAAATTACATTTGAAAACAAATCCAATATTGGGATTACTATCGGGATCATTACACTCGTAATTTCTTCCACAACCTTATTTGTGGATATCCAGGATTCGATTAACAACATCTGGAAAGTAAAACCTAAGCCGAAGAAAGGCTGGTTAAAACTGATTGTAAATAGGCTGATCTCATTTTCTATTATTATCGCTTTAGGCTTTTTATTAATTGCATCCTTGATGATCAACGGAATAATCGTTGCCGTAACCAATCTGGTCATGACATATTTCCCAATCATCCCGATTGCGCTGATCTCCTGGGTAAATACAGGCATCACATTCTCGGTCATTGTCATCCTTTTTGGCTTTATATTTTCATTCCTACCGGATGCCAAGGTCAAGCTGCGCGACATACTGGGCGGCGCCATTTTCACTGGGCTGCTTTTCATGTTGGGGCGATACGGCATTTCGCTGTATCTGAATCTGTCTTCGACCGCAAGTTTTTATGGGGCTGCAGGTTCCATCATCGTTATGCTATTATGGATCTACTACTCCGCCGCCATTCTTTATTTCGGTGCAGAGTTTACGAAATTTTACGCGATCAAGTTTGGAGCTGGGATCGTGCCATCCGCATTTGCCGTGGCCATAGAGCAGACAGAAAAAGTCAAAAAAATGGGGCCCGACGCCGAAGCGCATATCGGTGATACGATACAGGTGTCTAAATAAGGTGTCATTTTTTACTCTTTTTCCCACTGAGGGAGCCGTCTATACCGATAACATCAATGACTTTGTCGCCGATTTGTGTGATATCTGATTTCAGCCCTACCATTACGGTAAAGATATTGACCGGCGTGTCCTGGATTTTCCTAAAGTTATGCAGGTAGCCGAGTTCAATGCCCAGAAAAAAACCATTAAATTTATAATCGGCTCCAGCACCTATTTTGCTTGAAAGGTTAAAATGGTTTTTATTTTCCATTTTCACAAGCCGCTGCGCCTCTATAACCCGGGCCCGTGGTTCACTGGTAAGGCCGACTCCCGGACCGGCAAACGCATATATATTTAAACGACGCAGCTGCTTACGGACGCCCCCTGAAAATGCCACGGTATAAAAATTCGTGTTGGCGTCCTCTATGCGATAGGCAAAATCCGGATCCGCCAAAGGCTGCTTATAGGCAAAAGAAAGGGTGTACAGTGTCGGTGACACAAAAAACATTGGATTTTTAAGGGAAATGTCCAGTCCGATACTGCCGGAAAATTTCGGTGACAGGATATTCTTGGTCTCACCTAACGGAAACCCCATCCCTGTGGTCCCCCAATAATACACCTTCCTATAGTGGATGGTATCCGCTCCTCCCTGGGCATGGACGGAAACCCCAACCGATGACAGCAGAGCAAAAATAAGAATGAAACGTTTCATTAATATGCGTTTACTATTGACTTAAAAACAATATTAAACGCATATTGTTCAATGATGCGACAGATTAGAGATAGCTTCTGGATTGTGGCCCCTGATTAAACAAAAGGTCAACAATACTTAAGTCCGAATGGAAGCCATTTTTATCAGAAAAAACTTGATAGTATTCCTTGGGGGAAGTCAGTATACTTTCCTTTTTGGGATGGATGCAATCCCTATAGTCCGGGCTTCCAGGTTCGCTAGGTCTATATTCTTCCGTGAATGACAACGTTCTGTTCAATTTGACCAACTTGAACAGCAGTTCCAGCTGAGCCATATTAAAGTCCAGCAAATAGTCAAACTTCTCGTTGTAAAATTGGCTAAAATCATCTTCATAGTACTCAAAATAAGCTGAACTACGGTAGGCAGTCTGTATACTCAACCAGTGTAAGCGTTGCCAGTCAAATTCATAGCTAATTCGGATGTCTTTCATCGGAACGCGATCTTTGTTCCCGTGCTTGATGGGCACAATCAGGTCCTGCACACCGTTAGCCGAAGCAATCCGGGCTCTTGTCCGGTAACTCTGCTTCTGAAAATGCTCGTATTTCTCAATGACAACCGGAAGATTATTCTCCTGAATGACGTGAAAATAGGATATTGGCGGAAGATAACATGCCGGAAGTAATAACTGCGATTCCATAAAAACTGATGATTTTTGTTATAAGTGACGCAAAAATAACTTAAATTAAGGATATTTGTAAAATACTACTGGGAATTTTAGCTATAGCATGAAACAAAAAGCGTTAAACGCGTTAATCTATATCATTTCACTTCTCCCCTATTGGTTTCTATATTTGGTTTCCGATGGGCTCTATTATGTCCTCTATTACGTGATTGCGTATAGGAAGACTATTGTCTTTCAGAACCTTGAAAACGCCTTTCCTGAAAAAACAAAAGCAGAGCGACTGGTCATTGCCAAAAAATTTTACCGCTTTTTTCCCGACCTTTTCATCGAATCCATCAAGCTAAAAACGATCACGGCGGAGGAAGTCCGAAAAAAAATGACGCTGGAAGACGAAGACGAGCTGACACGTCATCTCGCCAGTGGTAAGAATGTTATTGGCGTTACTTCACATTATGCCAATTGGGAACTTGGTATACACCGGTTGAGCCTGATCACCGATTTTCCGACACTAATTGTATACAAACCACTGAACAATAAAGATATTGATACCGTTTACAACAATATGCGTGGACGGTTTGGAGCTGAAATGGTTCCCATGAAACAGATATTGCGGCATATTGTCAAATTAAGAGGCCAACCCAATATCAGTATCCTCGTTGCGGATCAGACCCCGCTCTACTCAGATTCTGATTATTTCATCAACTGGCTTAATCAGGAAACATTGGTCTATACCGGTGCTGAGCGCTTATCGCGAATCAGCAAAGCACCGGTTGTCTATTGTTATATTGGTCGAAAGCCCAAACGAGGACAGTATTTTTGCCGTTTTGTAACTCTAGTGGAAGATCCCACTAGTTTTGCGGAACATGAGATAACCGATTTACACAACCGTTTTGCGGAACAACTTATTCGGGAAAATCCCGAATATTGGCTCTGGTCACACAATCGCTGGAAAAGGAAACGTAGAAAATGAGTACATTACCCAAAGTCGCTGTTGTAATTCTCAACTGGAATGGCCGATTTTTTCTGGAAAAATTCCTGCCGTCTGTTTACAACAGTTCTTATCCAAATATCGAATTTGTCATCGGTGATAACGCATCCGACGATGACTCCATTTTATTTGTAAAGCAATACTATCCCACCATCACCGTTCTTGAAAACGACAAGAACTATGGTTTTGCCGGAGGTTATAACAAGATTTTGGAACGTGTCGAAGCCGATTATTATGTCCTCCTGAATTCGGATGTAGAAGTCAGCCAAAACTGGATAGAACCTGTTATCTCCTATCTGGAACGAAAACCTCATCTTGCTGCAGCACAACCAAAGATCCTATCGTTCCACAATAAAGATCAATTTGAACATGCAGGCGCAGCGGGAGGCTTTCTGGACTATTATGGATACCCCTTTTGCAGAGGCCGCATTCTGCATGAGGTAGAAACTGATAATGGGCAATACGATGAAGAATCTGAAATTTTTTGGGCTTCAGGTGCCGCCCTTTTTATCCGAGCCACCGCTTGGAAGGAAGCCAATGGCCTGGATGAAGACTTCTTTGCCCACATGGAAGAAATCGATTTGTGCTGGCGGCTGAAGAGGATGGGCTATGGTATCGGCTACTGTCCGGCTTCTGTAGTTTACCATGTCGGTGGCGGAACGTTAAACGCCAGCAATCCTAAAAAGACCTATCTCAACTTTAGAAATAACCTGATCATGTTACAGAAAAACCTGCCCTTTGGCACGGCTATCTGGGTGATTTTTATGCGGTTTTGGTTCGACTTGGCAGCCCTGATCAAATTTTTGACTGACGGCAAACCAAAAGACGCCTGGGCAATAAGCCGCGCACATCAGTATTTTTTCATGAATATTTTCAAAAATGCTAGAAAACGAAAAAAATACAAGGCAATTGGAAATCAGAAAGGACACTATAAGAAGTCAATCGTTGTTGATTTTTATGCAAACAACAAACATAAATTTGCACAGTTGAACCCTAGAGATTTTCGATAGAACATCGGAAGTGCCTTCAGTCAAAAATGCACAAAAACGCATTTTAAAATAAAGCATTCTTCGGAACAAGATTCTTTATTTATTTTATTTAAACGTACTTTTAATTTGTAATTTTGCAACATGTCGGTGATGGATATTGAAAAAAAGATAAAAGACTTAACGGCGGAACTCAACCATTATAACTATCAATACTATGTATTGGCGGATAGTGTTATTTCGGATTATGACTTCGACCTCAAATTAAAAGAGCTTGAAGCCCTGGAGCGTCAATACCCTGAGTTTGCCGACCCAAACTCGCCCACACAACGTGTAGGCGGAGACATCACATCCCGATTCCAAACGGAGAAACATCGCTGGCCGATGCTTTCCTTGGGTAATACCTATAGCCAAGAAGAACTCCATGATTTTGATCAGAGAATCCGCAGAATCATAGGCGATCAGTTTGAGTATGTCTGTGAGCTAAAATTTGATGGTCTTTCTATCAGCCTGACCTATGAAAATGGCAGGTTAAGCCGTGCGGTCACCCGTGGCGATGGCACGCAGGGCGACGTAGTAACCAACAATGTGAAGACGATCCGCTCCATTCCGATCAAGCTCAAAGACGGTGACTACCCAGATCAGTTCGAGATCAGGGGTGAGATTTTTATGCATAAATCTGCCTTTCTAAGACTCAACAAAGAGCGAGAAGAGAATGGTGAACAGACATACGCGAATCCGCGCAATTTTGCTTCGGGCACTTTAAAACTCCAAGATTCTTCGGAAGTTGCCAAAAGGCCGCTTGACTGCTTTCTTTACTTCCTCTATTGTGACAATAGAACCAATCTGTTTCACGACCACTGGAACAGCCTTGAACACGTGAAAAGCTGGGGTTTTCATGTGAGCGAACATACACGAAAATGCAGTACACTGGCAGAGGTTTATGATTTTATCAATTACTGGGATGCCCAACGCTATCATTTGGGTTATGAGATCGACGGAATTGTGATCAAGGTAAACGACTATGCCCAACAGGAGGATCTGGGCTTTACCGCTAAAAACCCCAGATGGGCTATCTCGTATAAATTTAAGGCTGAACGGGTGGAGACAACGCTGAATTCGATCAGCTATCAGGTGGGCCGCACAGGAGCTGTAACTCCGGTCGCGAATCTACAGCCCGTGCTACTTGCTGGGACGACGGTCAAACGGGCATCTCTGCACAACGCCAACGAAATTGCACGTCTGGACTTACATCAGGGCGATACGGTCTACGTTGAAAAGGGAGGTGAAATTATCCCCAAGATCATCGGAGTAAACTTAGAGAAAAGGAGACCGGATTCCATGGCTTTTGCCTATCCAGCGGTTTGCCCGGAGTGTTCCACTCCACTGATCAGGCAGGATGGCGAAGCGGTTCACTACTGTCCCAATGAGACCGGATGTCCACCGCAGATTGTAGGCAAGATGCAGCATTTTATCGGCCGGAAAATGATGGACATCGAAGGTATGGGCGATGAGACGGTAGAAACATTTTTTAAAAAAGGCTTATTACATAACATTGTCGATATCTATGGTTTAAAAGATCATCAGGCTGATTTACAGCAGCTGGAGCGCTTTGGCCAGAAATCAATCGATAATATGCTTGCCGGGATCGAAAAGTCGAAGGAAAAGCCTTTCGAGAAAGTACTGTTTTCGCTGGGGATACGTCATGTCGGCGAGACGATTGCCAAAAAACTAGCCCAGCATTTTAAAAATATAGATGCGTTGGCCCAGGCATCTACAGAAGAAATCGAAAGCGTTCAGGACATCGGCCGCCGTATCGCAGAGAGTGTTAAAGAATACCTGGACAACCCCATCCATCAGCAGCAGATTGCCAGTTTAAGAAATTATGGCTTACAGTTTGAAGTCGAGGAAAGGGAAATTCTGTTGGCCAGCGAGAGCCTGAGCGGCAAGACCTTTCTGATTTCAGGTGTTTTTGCCGATTATTCCAGAGAGGAACTAGCGGCACTGATCGAAAGCCATGGAGGAAAAATGCTCTCCTCCATTTCCGCTAAATTGGATTTTCTGGTTGCCGGAGATAAAATGGGGCCATCGAAACTTGCCAAGGCAGAAAAATTGGGCATTCCAATGATTAACGAAAAAGATCTTCTGGATCTTATTCATTCCAAATAACAATTTAAATAAATTAATATAAAAACAAACAAGATGAACGAGCTTCACGGCGCAGGGGTTGCATTAGTCACTCCTTTTAACTCAGATGAATCTGTTGATTTCGAAGCGTTAGGTCAACTGATCGACCTGCAAATCAATGAAGGCATGGATTATTTGGTTTCTTTGGGCACAACTGGAGAAGTGGCCACTTTAACCAAAGAAGAACGAAAGCGCATCTGGGATTTCACTGTCAAGCGCGTGGACGGTAGACTTCCCTTAGTCGCTGGCATCGGGGGCAACAACACTGCGGAGATCGTGGAGCAAATCAAAAACTTCGATCCAGCCGGCTTCTGTGCTATTCTTTCTGTGTCGCCGTATTACAATAAGCCTACACAGGAGGGCATTTATCAACATTACAAAGCTATAGCTCAGGTCTCTCCTTTGCCGATCATTTTATATAACGTCCCAGGCCGTACCGGTAGCAATATGACCGCACAGACCACGTTGCGCCTAGCCAACGAGTTTACGAATATCGTAGCAATCAAAGAAGCTTCTGGCAACTTTGCTCAGTTTAGTGAGATACTTCGCGACAAACCGGCAGATTTCATGCTGATTTCGGGAGACGATCCAGTCACTTTGCCTATGATGGCATTAGGAGCAGTAGGTATTATTTCAGTAGTTGGCAACGCGTTTCCGAAAAAGGTGGCCACGCTGGCGAAGCTATGCGCACAAGGCAAATATCAGGAAGCCCAGAAAATACATAGTGACTTGCTTGAAATCACTGACCTTTGCTTTATAGAAGGGAATCCTGCAGGTGTTAAATTCATTCTCAAAGAACTCGGCATAGGGACAGACAGCCTAAGGCTGCCATTAGTGCCTGTTAGTGAAAAAACTCGGGCGGCGATCAAAGAAGAACTAAAAAAGTTGAGCTAGGAGCTCAAAAGCCTAATAAAAGTTTAGACGTCGGATAGCGTCTAAACTTTTTTGCTTCAAAGCATTGCAATCTAACAATATAATACCTATCTTTGCGCTTCCACAAAAGTGGATTTTTAAATAACAAAATTAATTAACACAATGCAACAGTACGAATCTGTAATCGTTCTTACCCCGTTGCTTTCTGAAGATGCTGCGAAAGAAGTAATCGCAAAATTCAAAAACATCTTAACAGAAGGCGGAGCCGAGATTGTCGCCGAAGACAATTGGGGTTTGAAAAAATTAGCGTATCCAATCCAGAAAAAAACTACTGGGTTTTATCACTTAACTGAATTCAAGGCTCCAGGTGAATTAATCAATAAATTAGAGGTTGAATACAAACGTGATGAGCGTATTATGCGCTTCTTGACAGTAAGCTTAGACAAACACGCCAGAGCTTATAACGAGAAAAAACGTAGCGGTGCATTCAACAAAAAAGCTGAAACTAAAACTGAGGAGGGCGCAAACTAATGGCTAACGAAAATATCCAATACGTAACTGCTCCTAAAGTAGAGGACAACCGTAAAAAATACTGTCGTTTCAAAAAGAATGGTATCAAATATATCGATTATAAAGATGCTAACTTCTTGATGAAATTTGTAAATGACCAAGGTAAAATTTTACCTCGTCGTTTGACTGGTACATCTTTGAAATTTCAACGTAAAGTAGCTCAAGCTGTTAAACGTGCGCGTCACATCGGCTTGTTACCTTACTTAGCTGATGCAATTAAATAAGGAGGACGATAGAAAATGGAAGTAATCTTAAAACAAGATATCAAAGGCTTAGGTGAGCAAAATGATATCGTTAACGTAAAACCAGGTTTCGGTCGTAACTACCTAATCCCTCAAGGATTTGCTATCCAAGCGACTGAATCTGCAAAGAAAGTTTTAGCTGAGAACATCAAACAAGCTCAGTTCAAACAAGAAAAAATTAAGAAAGACGCTACTGAATTAGCCGGCAAATTGGAATCTGTTAAGCTTTCAATTGGTGCTAAAGCAGGTGAATCCGGTAAAATCTTTGGTAAGGTAAACAGCATACAGATTTCTGATGCGTTAAAAGCTAAAGGTTTCGATGTTGACCGTCGTCGTATTACATTCGAAGTTGAGCCTAAAGAATTAGGTGAATACATTGCCAACTTGAACTTACACAAAGAAGTTAAAGTTCAGGTTCCTTTCGAAGTAGTTGCTGAATAAGCTAGTTATTTAGTAAAATATAGCATAAGGGCCGTCCTGTTTTAGGACGGCCCTTTATATTTTCTCTTACCCCACCCACAGGGCTATAAATAAAAAACTCGCGTTGCTGAGAACAACGCGAGGCATAATCTAGGGTATTTGAAAGGGAAAATCTTCTTTACATATCTAAAAATATGAAAACACTTATTAAAAATTCATTTATTTTTGTTTCCATACCCAAAATAAGCTAAAAATATCCATTTATCAAAATAAAAATCAAACTTTAATCAAAAAAAAAACCAAAATTCTCATTAAAAATAAATATTAAACATAAAAAACATGATAAATATCATAAATAATCAAAAAAAAACAACATAAAATCAAATAAAAACAAAGAAAATATATGCAAAACATCTAAAAAATAGAATAATCCTGTAAATTTTAAAAATACACAAGGAATAATACATAAAAAAAGGTCTAAAACAAATGTTTTAGACCTTTTTATACCTACAAAAGGACTATTAACCCAATTGTTTTTCTAATTTCTCATTCAACACTGATTTTGGAACAGCACCAATTTGTTTGTCAACAATTTCACCATTTTTGAAAAATAATAAAGCCGGAATATTACGGATGCCGTAACGGACCGAAATCTCCGGATTTTCATCCACATTCACTTTTCCTACTACAGCCTTCCCTTCATAATCTTTTGCTAGCTCTTCAACCACAGGACCTACCATGCGGCATGGACCACACCATTCTGCCCAAAAGTCGATTAATACGGGTTTGTCTGCCTTTAAAACAACTTCATCAAAGTTGCTATCTGTAATTTCTAATGCCATAATCGTTAAATTTTATAAACCGAAGTTATATTTATGTTACTACTTAATTGCTAAAATCAATAAACAAAGATAATAACAACTATCTATCTAATTGTAATCTTAATTACACAAAATCCAATCCAAACTAATTCAGCCGATAATGAATTCCCTCAAACTTCTCGATACATTCCAAAAACTCGTTTGTTAGATTTATTTTTAAGCTTTTGGCTGGCATTTCGACAGATATCTCATCTTGAGGATCCCACACTTTAAATTTCAATTGACAATTTGGCACCACCCCCTCAATCTCATTCTGTGCCAGAATCTCTTTAATACCATCCAGAAATTCCTCATTAAGTTTCGGTAGCGGAATATTAATGGTAAAACTTTTGGCCATCTTTTCCCGGAGTTCAGAAAGAAGCTGAACGCTCCGTAATTCAAAGCCCCAGTTGCCCACCTGCCTAAAACGTTCTTGTACCAATCCACGTAATTGAACAAAGTATCCTTCTTGTAAATACCCTTTTAATTTAACGTATTCTTCTCCAAATACGGCCATATCATAAGAATCGCTATAGTCTTCGATGATGAAGGATGCAAATGGCTTACCATTTTTGGTAAGCCGGTGGCTTGCCGAGGCAATAATGCCTCCAATCACCAGTTCCTTATTTTTAATGCGATTAAATTCCAGCAAGGTCTCCTCATCCACTTCAGCGGCCTTCACTTTATTGATAAGCGCCAGATCTGACACCGGATTATGACAGAAATGCTCGATTTCGAAACGGTACGTATCCAGCGGATGACTGGTCAGGTAAATACCGATCACATCTTTCTCATATTTCAGTTTTTCAATCAATCCCCATTGTGGACAAGGAGCCAATACAGGTTCTGGGAGTTCTGCTGCCCCTCCCGATCCAAATAAACTAGCCTGAGCCGAGCTTTCATTCTCTTTATAACGCTGTCCAAAGCGAATCGCTTTTTCCAGACCTGTCGAATTATCGTCAGCATGAAAATACTGCGCACGGTGTGTACTTTCGAAGCTATCAAAACCTCCAGCATAAGCCAGACTTTCAAAGGCCTTCTTATTTACGGCACGGAGGTCTATACGTTTGGCCATATCAAAAACAGATTTGTACAACCCTGATTTTCTTGTCTGTACAATCGCATCCACCGCCCCAGCGCCAACGCCTTTTACTGCCCCCATACCAAAGCGGATCGCTCCCCGCTCATTTACGGTAAATTTATAGTACGACTCATTTACATCAGGGCCGAGAACTTCCAATCCCATGCGTTTACACTCCTCCATAAAAAACGTCACCTGCTTGATATCGTTCATATTGTTGGAAAGCACCGCAGCCATATATTCTGCCGGAAAATGAGCCTTTAGATAGGCGGTTTGATAAGCCACCCATGCATAACAGGTTGAGTGGGACTTATTGAAGGCATAACTTGCGAATGCTTCCCAGTCCGTCCAGATTTTCTCCAGCACCTTTGCGTTATGTCCCCGTTCCTCAGCCTGTGAAATAAATTTGGGTTTCATTTTATCCAGCACGGCCTTCTGCTTCTTACCCATTGCTTTCCGCAAAACGTCGGCGTCACCTTTGGAAAAGCCCGCCAGCTTCTGAGACAATAACATCACCTGCTCCTGATATACAGTAATTCCATAGGTCTCCTTCAAATATTCCTCGCAGGCTTCCAGGTCATACACAATGGGCTCTATTCCGTGCTTCCGCTTAATAAAACTAGGAATATATTCAATCGGCCCCGGCCTATATAAGGCGTTCATCGCGATTAAATCCGCAAACACGGTAGGTTTCAGGTCCCGCATATATTTTTGCATTCCCGGAGATTCGTACTGAAACACACCTATGGTTTCACCGCGTTGGAATAGCTCATATGTCAAGACATCATCGATCGGAAATTTGTCTGGGTCTAGTGTGATACCGTGGCTGAGTTTCACGTTTTCCACGGTATCCTTAATGAGCGTCAGGGTCTTCAGCCCCAAAAAGTCCATTTTCAGCAATCCGGCACTCTCGACCACGTGGTTGTCAAACTGTGTCACGTACAGATCAGAGTCTTTTGCCAGAGACACAGGAACGAAGTTGGTGATATCATCCGGTGTAATGATGACACCACAGGCATGGATTCCAGTATTGCGGACCGATCCCTCCAATACACGTGCCTGCCGAATGGTCTCCGCTTCAAGCCCCGCACCGTCTGCGATAGCTTTCAATCTGTTGACTGCTTCTATCTCTTCGGACCGCAGCTTTTCCTTTAACCCCGCATCGTCCAGTGTAAAAATTTTGGAAAGCTTTAGATTCGGAATCAATTTAGCAATTTCGTTGGCATCCCCAAGAGGAAGGTCCAGCACACGAGCGGTATCTTTAATAGAGGACTTAGCGGCCATAGTGCCATAAGTAATGATCTGAGCTACCTGACTGGCGCCGTATTTATCAATCACATATTGCATCACTCGTCCACGCCCTTCATCATCAAAATCAATATCAATATCCGGCATGGACACCCGGTCGGGGTTTAGAAAACGCTCAAATAGCAAATCATATTTGATGGGGTCGATGTTAGTAATACCCAGACAATAGGCTACAGCAGATCCAGCTGCAGAGCCGCGCCCCGGACCGACAGATACGCCCATGTCACGCGCCGCCGCGATAAAATCCTGTACGATCAGGAAATACCCGGGATAACCCGTCTTCTCAATGGTGGCCAGCTCAAAATCCAGGCGTTCGCGGATATCGTCCGTGATCACTTCGTAGCGTTTTTGTGCGCCAACATAGCATAAGTGTGCCAAGTATTTATTCTCACCCCGTTTACCGCCATCTTCTTTATCCGCTTCAACCTGAAACTCCTCAGGAATATCAAATTTAGGCAGCAATACATCCCGGTTTAGTTTGTAAATTTCCACTTTATCAACAATCTCCTGAATATTGATAATCGCTTCAGGCAGATCCTGGAAGAGAGCTTTCATCTCGTCAGAAGATTTAAAATAGTACTCCTGATTAGGCAGACCAAAGCGGAAGCCGCGCCCTCTGCCTTTTGGCGTTGAAAGCTTCTCCCCATCTTTCACACACAACAAGATGTCATGCGCATGGGCATCGCCTTTCTTTTCGTAATAGGTATTATTGGTGGCGACTATTTTAATATCGTATTTACGGGAGAATTTAACCAAGGTCTGGTTAACCCGATCTTCATCCTCCTGGCCGTGGCGCATCAACTCGAGATAGAAATCATCGCCGAAATGCTCCTTCCACCACAATAGAGCTTCCTCAGCTTGGTTCTCACCAATATTCAGCACTTTGCTGGGCACCTCGCCTTGCAGGTTACCTGAGAGTACAATAATATCTTCTTTATACTGAAGGATCAGATCTTTATCTATACGGGGTACATAATAAAATCCGGCGGTATAGGCAAAAGACGCTAATTTAGCTAGATTATGATATCCCCGCTTATTCTTGGCCAGCATCACAATCTGATAACCATTATCTTTTCGGGATTTATCTTTATGGTCTTCGCAGACAAAAAACTCACAGCCGACAATTGGCTTAAGAATCTGTCCCGTAGGCTCCTGTCCATTCGCCACTGCCTCAGCATTCTGCGCCTCAACATCCTTGTTGTGATTAATTACCCTCGATACAAACTCAAACGCCCCCATCATATTGCCATGATCGGTAAGTGCAACGGCTGGCATTTTGTCCTTTATTGCAGCGGATACCAGCCTGTCGTATGACATGGTCGACTGCAGGATTGAAAACTGCGAATGATTGTGCAGATGAGCAAACTTGGCTTGACCCAATGTCTTAAGCATTTCTGCATCTACAACAATGCTGACATCTTCTGGTTCGGTGCGTTTTCTAATTGCATCCGAAGCAGCCTTTAAATTAATATGTTTCAGCCCTGTAGTAGGAATAGGTCCCGGATTCCTGACCTTGAAGTCAACAAAATAGCCTGAATCTACCTGCAGTTCCTCTGCAGTGAACACTTCTCGTCTGACCAATTCAAGAAAACAGCGTGTGGTGGCCTCGACGTCTGCAGTAGCATTATGTGCTTCGGCAAATGGCACGCCAAACAAATACGAATGCAATTCGGTTAGATTTGGCAATTTGTACTTGCCGCCACGGCCCCCCGGAATTTTCAGCAACTCCGCAGTAACCTCGGTACAGGTATCCAGAACAGGCATACTGGCCATATTGGAATCGACACCATAACGGTAGAATTCACAGCCCATAATGTTGAGGTCAAACCCGATGTTCTGGCCCACCACAAATTTAGCTTTGCTTAAAGCGGCATTAAATTTTTCCAGCACTTCTGGCAACGGTAATCCTTGCTCCGCGGCCAATGCGGTCGATATACCGTGTATTTTTTCAGAGTCATAGGGTATATCAAATCCATCCGGTCTAATCAAAAAATCTTGATGTTCGACCAACTTTCCCATCTCATCATGTACTTGCCATGCCAACTGAATACAACGTGGCCAGTTATCCGTATCAGTAATCGGCGCATCCCAACGCTTCGGCAAACCGGTGGTCTCGGTATCGAAAATAATATACATATAATTCTAAAACTCTTTAATACAATAGATTAAACACAACAACACTTGCGTTTTTCTGAACTTGAAATTTACGAAATTCTTAGAGAAGATTATGTCAGATTTTTGCGAAAATCCACTACCAGTTCCGCCATCACAGACGAGCGCATACGAACAAATAATCTTTCTTATGCTCACGCTTTGCCCTTGTATATAAAACTGATTTTAGTTAGGTTTGAATTTGATTCCAAATATAATGATTAAAGCAATTTTTTTTGATATAGACGGGACACTGCTAAGTTTCAAAACGCATCAGATTCCAAACTCCACTATACAGGCTTTTCAATTGTTAAAGCAGAAAAATATTAAAGTATTTGTTTCAACAGGCCGCTCGTTCAACCAACTACAGCATATCCGACACCTTGATTTTGATGGATACATCACATTTAATGGCGGTTACTGCCTCACTAAGAAGGAACAGGTGATCTACAAAAATAACATTGCCTCCGCGGATATCCGGTCACTTTTAGACTATGCTAAATACCACAAAGAGCTCACCTTTTCTTTTATGTCAGAAAAAGAAATCACCTTAAATCAGATTAGCCCTGCTGTACTAGAAATGTTCCAGCAGGTCAACGTTCCGACACCACCCGTCCGCAACTATGAAGAGAACTTTGATCTGGACTCCGTCATGCAGGTCAATGTATTTATTGGCCCCGAGGAGGAAGCCGAATTCATGGAACAAGTGATGCCGAACTCTGTCGCATCCCGATGGACGCCGGTCTTCGCCGATGTCAACCCGAAAGGACAGAGCAAAAAAGTTGGGATAGACGTCTTTTTGGACCATTTCGGTATCCAGCTGTCAGAGACGATGTCGTTTGGAGATGGTGGCAACGACATTACGATGCTCGCGCACACGCAGATCGGCATTGCCATGGGAAATGCAAATCCCGAAGTAAAAGAAATTGCCGACTATATCACAAACGATGTTGACAATAATGGCATCTGGAATGCATTGAAGCATTTTGAGATCATTTAAAACCGGATCGTCAGGGTCGCCCGGCAGGTATTGCTATTGCTATTTAATAGTAGGCTATGCTGTTCAGGAAACAGGAATTGGAGCCGCTGCTGAAAATCCCTCAGAAAGGTTGTATCAAATTGACCGTCCAGATAAGGGTTCACACGGTGACTGACTTCAAGCAGCAGGATTTTGTCAGAACCGGACAAACGAATTCGTATGGGGTGAGAGGACGTTCTGTTATAGCCGTTTGCCACAGCATGCTGTATCATAGGAAACAACAACAGCGGCGGCAGCATTACCGCACTGTCGGACTGAAAACGGTTATCCCATTTCAATAAAAATCCATCTGGCATTAGCGTTTCGACAATTGTCAGATATGCAATCAAAATCTCGACCTCCTCCTCCATAGGGATCGGGCGATCAACGTCGAGCATCAAAAGCTTTTGCTGAAGCGCCGCATAAGCCGTCCATTCGGAGGTCCCAGCTGCCATGACCTTTCCCAGCAAAAAATGGTCAAGCTGACTAGTTGTAAATGACAATCTATTTGCTAAGGCCAGCGCTTCGATATTTCTTACACTCTTTTTACGCAGAATGCGATTGATTATAGTCGACATTGTTTAAATTGCTATAGATTACACACAAAAATAAGGAATCATTATGTCAAATATTGCAATAGTTATTGAGGAAAGAGCCGCAGACATCGGCAATTTCCTAGTTGGCAGGCTACTTCCCTTTAGGCAAAAACGTATGGTCGGCCCTTTTATATTCATTGACCATATGGGGCCTGACCATATTGCGGAACCGCATTTCATGGATATTGCACCACATCCTCACATTGGCTTATCGACATTGACATATCTTTTTGAAGGAAGCATCATGCATCGCGACAGTCTGGGCAATGCCGTGGAAATAAAGCCGGGCGCTGTGAATTGGATGACAGCCGGAAAGGGCGTCACGCATTCCGAGCGTACACCAGATTACCTCCGATCAACTCCCCACGACCTTCACGGACTACAGATCTGGGTAGCATTGCCCAAGGATCTCGAACGGATGGAACCAAGCTTCGTCCATATTGAGGAGCCGCTGCTGCCACACTGGACAGAAGGCGATGCAAGCTACCGCTTAATCGCTGGAGAAATTAATGGCCATCGCTCCGAAGTACCTGTATATAGCCCGTTATACCTCCTCGAAGTCAAAGCAGAAAAAGACAGTAGTATCAAATTGGGACAACATTTATATGGTGAAAGCGGTCTATATATCCTTCATGGTTCAGTACAGGCCGAGGGGCAAGAATTTGGTCCGAAACAGATTCTGATCGCTAAAGATGCAAAACTTTGTGAATTTGAAATGGCAGCTGGCAGCGCAGTCTATATATTTGGAGGCGAGCCTTTCGCCGAACAACGCTATATAGACTGGAATTTCGTGGCCTCGGATATAGAAACATTGAAAGCCGCACGCGCCAAATGGGAACGGCACGAATTTCCCAGCGTCCCGGGTGATGACGGCTATATCCCTATTCCACCGGTCAATCCCACCTTAGGACAAAAGAAATCTGATTAGACACGCTCTTGAAAAACAAAAGCTGAAAACGATTTGCGTTTTCAGCTTTTTTATAAGCATCCTATTGATGAAGCTAGTGTGCTATTCCACTAACACCACCCGAGACCACAAGTTTCATGGCATCTGTCGGAGACATGTCCAATTTTTTGACTTTGTCACCGCTGACTATGACCACCTGCCCTGCAAAAGAATAAGAATAGGGAAAATATACCATGACCTCATGCTCCAGACCGATGCTTTTCAGATCATGCTGCGTCAGAAAACCGATCTTTTTGAGCCCAAATTCATTGACCGTCACCAGCACAGGCTCGTTAAATTTTTTGGCATCGCCCACAAACGCTTCTGTGAAATCCTTAATTGAAGTATATAGGGTATTCAGAAGCGGTATACGTTTGATTTGATGATTGATCCATACTTTTATCGGATCGGTCACGAAATTGGTAAATATGACGCCCGCCAGAACAAGTACCAGAATTACCGTAAGAATTCCGATTCCAGGAATGTATAACGGATGTCCCTTTTCATCCTGGAGAAAATGTTCGGTCAGATTGAGTGCTGAATCGATTGATGCGACAATCCATACAATCAAAAAGATTGCTCCGGCTAATGGTACAACCACCAGAATACCACGGATCAAATAATTAATAAATCCTCTGAAAAATTTGCCAAGCATGGGTCAGTAATTCAATTTTTTTTGTACAAAAATGCAGAATATCCTTTATTATTCATAAAAATATACTCTTTTTACCCGCTGCGAAATACTTGTCAAAAGTTCATACGGGATGGTTCCGATAGATTCGGCCGCGAGTTTAATATCCGGATAGACAATCACTTCATCTTCCTCCGCGATGTCGGCATCCGTCACATCCAGCATACACATATCCATACAAATATCACCAATAGTCGGTACCAGATATCCGTTGACCATCATCTTACCTACACCATTGCCAAAACGCCGGTCATAGCCATCTGCATAGCCAATTTTGATCGTGGCTATATTGCTATCTCGCTTCAGCACACCGTGCCGGTTGTAGCCCACTGTTTCCCCTGCGGGCAAGTGTTTTATTTGCGTCACATTCGTTTTCAGCGTGCTGACCTCCCGCAACGGCAGGTCCTGACGTTCGGCCCCTATGCCATACAGTCCGATCCCTAGACGTACCATATCAAAATAGGCCTGCGGCCAGCGCTCTATTCCGGATGTGGCAGCAATATGTCTGAGAAAAGGATACCCGATCCCCGCTTTGAGCTGGGCAGTAAATTGTTCCAAAAGATCGATTTGTTGCTGTGTAAATGCATTATCCTTTTCATTCCCCGCAGACGCTAAATGTGAAAATGCAGATCTGATCTCGAGTATGGAATCTCTTTTTAGTATGGAAACAAGCTCGTCTACTTCCTCAGGCATAAAGCCAAGGCGATGCATTCCCGTATCGACTTTGATGTGAACGGGATATGTCGTAATCCCTCTATCCTTTAAAAAACTCAAAAAAGTGTTTAGAATTCTAAAACTATAGATTTCAGGTTCAAGTTGATGCTGTACAATAGATTCAAATGTATTTTCATCAGGACTCATAACTACAATGGGAAGGGTGATTCCCGCTCCCCGCAGATCCACGCCCTCATCTGCAAAAGCCACCGTGAGGTAATCGACTCCGTTGAACTGCAAAAGATTGGCAATTTCAAAACTTCCGCTACCATAGGAAAAAGCCTTCACCATAGTCATCAGCTTGACGTTTTTGGGCAATAACTGACGGTAGCTGTTCAGATTATTTTCCATCGCATTCAAGTTGATCTCAAGGACTGTATCGTGCGACTTAGCAACCAGCAGCCTGCTGATCTGTTCGAAATGAAACTCCCTTCCACCTTTCAATAGGATAGTTGAGTTTTCAAACTGTAACGACCTAAAATCCGCTAAAAATTCAACGGTTCCGCGATAAGATATCGACGGCACATCAAACTGATCTGCCAGCTGAGGTAATACTTCTCCAATCAGTATCAGCTTATCCAGCCGATATTCCTTTAAGAGTCTCTTGAGCTTGGCCAGGCTTTTTGCGTCTGCTAAACTTACTCCCGGCAAGTCAGACAGAATTAATATCTTGCGGGCGTGCTGCCGCTGTTGGTTCAAAAACTCCAACGCAATCTGCAGCGCATCCAGATCATTACTATATGAATCGTCGATTATCGAGCTGTTCCTTTTTCCTTTTTTAAGTTCAAGCCGCATGGCGACGGGCTGCAGTTCCTTAATTCTGGAAGCGATCACTCCTGTTTCATAACCAAAACGCAACATCAGAGCAATGCAGCTGATCGCATTCTCAACATTCGCTTTATCGACAAACGGCACTTCCACCGCAAATGTCTTTCCACCATGATATAATGTGACCATGGTACTCCTCTGATTGAGCTGCTTGACGGAATAGACTTCTAATGACAGGCCCTCATCATATCCCCATGAAAATTTTCGTGGCCGATAAGGTAACTGAATGTTCTCGACGTAGCTATTGGGAAAGATCATGGTCTCCACGTCCTTAAAGAGGAGGAGCTTTTCTGCGATCTTTTCTTCCTTGGAGGAAAACCCTGCTTTATGGGCAACACCGATATTGGTCAACAGGCCAACGGTCGGTTTAATCATATCTTCCAACCGCGCCATCTCTCCCCGTTCTGATATTCCTGCCTCGATGATCGCGAGCGTATACTGTTCCGAAAGGCCCCACAGCGAAAGCGCTACGCCCAGCTGCGAATTGTAACTTTTCGGACTACGGTAGATCCTGTATTCGGGTGACATCAGTTGGTATAACCATTCTTTGACAATCGTCTTACCGTTACTTCCAGTAATTCCGATCACGGGATAACTGAACTGCTGCCGATGGAAAGCCGCCAGTGCTTGCAGGGCATCAAGACTATCGTCCACCCAGATGAAGTTAGCATCCGGAAAAAGCTTTTCCTGCTCTTCATCGGTCTGCAACACAAAGTTTCTTACCCCCTTATCATAAGCTTCCCCTACATAACAGTGTCCATCCCTATTTTTTTGCAGTGCAAAAAACACACCGAGATCGGCCTGTACAATCTTGCGGCTATCGTAAAATATGTGCTGGACTAAAGAACTGGGATCGGTAATAAATGCGCGATTAGGATGTAAAACTTGGACGACTTCCGATATTTTGTACATTCTCCTGAAATTTTGATTGAACCAAAACTGAACATTTTTTTAGTTATTTCATATTATTTTTGAAATTTTGACAATATGTTCGAAGAGGAAAGAAAACACAAAAAGATACTCACGCCGCGTCAGGCGCAGCTGAAAGCGGAAAGCTACTGTGCATACCAAGAGCGATCCCAGCAGGAAATGCGGGACAAACTGTATACGTGGGGGCTACACGAAGAGGATGTCGAAAATGTCATTGCCAATTTAATTGCCGACAATTTTCTGAACGAAGAGCGCTTTGCCGTGGCTTACTGCACCGGAAAACTACGTATGAAAGGCTGGGGAAAAATAAAGATCAAACAAGGATTAAAGGCGAAGAAAGTTTCTGAGCAGTTGATTAAAATCGCTTTTAAACAGATTGAACCGGACGAATACGAAGCTATCCTTGAAAATATAATCGACAAAAAAATCCGTGAAATCGGAAACAAAGATACATTTACAATCAAAAACAAAGTGTATCAGTTTGCACTGTCCCGGGGATTTGAAAGCGATCTCATTTTTTCCATACTGACTTCAAAGGAGTTATAAAAAACATAGCAATAAAGTAAATAAATATTTTGCAATATTGAATTTTCACTCTATATTTGCATCACCAAAAAGGAACACGCGGTTCCTTTAAAGTTGAAATAAAATTCCAAGCGAAAATAGCTCAGTTGGTAGAGCACAACCTTGCCAAGGTTGGGGTCGCGAGTTCGAATCTCGTTTTTCGCTCACCTGCCTAGGTGGTGGAACTGGTAGACACGCAGGACTTAAAATCCTGTTCGCCCTAAAGCGAGTGC